>CAZUMA010000003.1:0-218450 GCA_964621835.1 uncultured Anaerolineales bacterium
CCGGTGCCGCAGCAGTCACCATCACTGCCTGGTAGGGGGCGTGCTCCGGCAGTCCCTGAGTTCCATCACCCTGATGGACATGAATGTTATCATAGCCCAGATCCATCAACAGCTCGGCTGCTTTCTCTGCCAGTGCGGGGTGCCTTTCAATTGAATAGACCTGATCGGCCAGCTGTCCTAAAATCGCCGCTTGATATCCAGATCCTGTCCCCACCTCCAGCACAATATCTTCCGGGAGGATCTTCAGCGCATCCGTCATATATGCCACAATATACGGCTGCGATATCGTTTGATTCTCCCCGATGGGCAGCGGCCCATCGGAGTAAGCAAATTGGCGCTGCCCGTCCGGCACAAAAAGGTGCCGGGGAACCGTCATAAAAGCCTCCAGCACCCGGGGGGATTGGATTCCCCGTCGTGCAATTTGACGCTTGACCATTCGCTCCCGCGCTTTCCGGTAATTGGGTGAACCCACAGCTTGCCTCCCCGTTAGATAGCGTTCAACTCCACCAACTCAAGATCCCTTTGCGAGTGCGAAAACGGGTATCTTGATCCAAAAGTTCTTCCTGCTCCCTTCAACCTAATCTTCCTCTCCTGGGTGCGGGGTCCCCGGATCAATCTGTTCAAATGTTGAGATGGTCTCCCGCCAGGCTCCAGGGATCGGGATGGTCTTATGCTCCTGATAGTCATATGCCACCAGTACTGTGCTGCCGGCAGCAAAGCATTGGCGGGTGTTTTTTTCCTCAATCAGATAGTCCATGTCCAGACTCTTTCTGCCCAATCTGGACACGCGCACACCCACCCGGATATCATGTGCCATGATGATCGGGGCCTTAAAATCCAGGTTGATACTGGCTAATATGATCCCCACCTCAAGAAAGGATTTCCCATCCCAAAGATCAAGGTGTTTGAGGTATGCCACGCGGGCATTCTCCAGATACGTCAGATAGCGGGCATTATTGACATGCCCCTGGGGATCCAGGTCGCCATACCGAACAAACACAGGATGATAAAAATAAAATTTGGCCATGTTTGCATTATACAAGAAAAGTATTCCCGGGAAATACAATCAGGCCCCGTCGTTCCACACCGGTTGGAGACCGGCTATAATTAATTAGCTGCCTGGCAGCGATCAGGATCCTAGGAAGGTCGAACTCTGCGGGGTGATTATGGAAGTTTTCAGCAGCCTGTTTACAATCCTCATCATCGTGCTGGCAGGGATGATCAGCAGAAAAGCAGGGATTTTTCAGAAGGAACATGCAAAAACCCTCTCCTCCTTTGTATATTACTTTGGGCTGCCGACCTTATTCTACGGCAAAATCTCCTCGCTCGATCTTGTTCAGCTGGATCCCTCCCTGGTCATCGGCACCTTGCTGCCAACAGTTCTCATCCTGGCTGCCCTGCTGGGGCTCAAGCTGCTTCAAGTGATCCCCAAGGACACCTTCATCCTGCTTGGTTTGTCGATCAGCTTCGGTAGTTATGCATTTTTCGGACTTGCTTTCTTTGAAACTTTCCAGGAGGGCATCTGGTTTGACCATGCCATCATCGCAGCCTCTTTACTGGGAATTGTGGGGATACTGATCACCATTGTGCTGTTTGAATTTGCCACCAGGCAGCAGCAAGGCCTTGGTTTTCTGATGAAAATTCTCACCAATCCCTTAATCCTCTCCATCATGTTGGGCGTGATCTCCTCAATTTTTCGATTCAGGCTTCCCTTTCTTGAGCAGGCCCTCACCTTAATCGCCCAAACTGCCAGCGGTACAGCGATATTTGTACTGGGGTTGTTTATCTACGATCGGTTTTCGATGGAAACGATCAAAAAAGCTCTTGGGTTTTCAATTTTCCGGATGGTTGCCCTGCCAGTGGCCGCCCTGGGGGTTGTGAGGTTTTTACTTCCCGACGCAGGGGATCTGGCTCAGTTCCTTCTGCTTGAAAACGGCATGCCAGCGGCAATTGCGCTGGTTGTTTTCGCCGAGCGGTACCATTACAAAATCGCAGAAACCGCTGGCATGGTCAGCCTGACCTCAATCTTCAGTTTTCTGAGCCTCACAGGGATTTACTATCTCTCCCAACTTTTGCATTAGGGTGGATCTCCCCCATCCCCAGGATCACACCTCATCCCAGGAAGCTTTTTCCCAGGGATAGTCCGCCACCTCGCGGGCCTGGGCCCTGACAGCCTGATCCCTGGAGTAGGCCCCGCGATAATGATCAGGCAGCAAGGAAGCAATTTCACGCATTATGCGCTCACCCAGGCGGTCCAGCTGCTCCCGCCGCTGCCGCCCCCGGCCGGTGACCTCCACCGGACCGTAGGGCTCCCCAATTCGAATGGTGACCTTTGGCTGGTTTCGAAACCGCAGCGGGAAAATATCCCGAAATCCCGTGAAAGCCACCGGGAGGATACGGGCCTGGGTGCGGGCAGCAAGGTAGGCCGCTCCAGGCCGGGCGGGCCGCAGCATTTCAGCCCAAGCACCTCCTTCTGGAAAAATTCCAAAATATCCCCTCTGGCTGAGGACATACTCGGCATCCCGGATCGCCTGCCTGGACCCGGTCCCCCGGTAGACAGTGAGCGTACCCCAAAGGCGAGGCAGCATTTTTGCCCACAGCGGTGTAAAAGCCGGGTTGGCCCCGGAAAACAGCTCAATTGAGGGCGGGGCGATATGCAGCATCGCCACAGAATCCGCAAAGCTGAAGTGATTCCCGGTAATGATCATTGGACCTTCCGGCGGGAAATTTTCTTCTCCTCTCAGCTCAAAATCAGTAAAGACCTGAAAGGCAGCTGCCAGCGCAGTTTTGATCATGGATCGGATCCACAACCGCCGGGGATATTGAATATGGGACATGTCAGTCTCCTTTTAGGAAATGCGTATTACGGGAAGGATTCTTCCCAATCCCTGACGGGGGACCCGTACAGCTTTCCGGGTGCGTGATCAGGGTAATAATGATAGATCCTGCGGGCTTCCTGGTACGCTGAGGTGATCGCTCGATCCGTGCCGGGACCGATGCTCCAGGCAAAAAGGAACGGCGAATCCTGGAAGGGGGAGGAGAGCTGCAACACACTTCCATATGACATCCAGCGATCGCTGTGCACCAGCACCAGCGCGGGGGTCAGCGATTCGGCCTGCGGATTCGTGAAGGGAAGGATGTCTGCCTGCTCAATCGAATACAGACCCCGCAGGCTTTCCAAACGGGCGGGCAGATAAAACCAGAGATTGGTAAACAACAAAAGATTCATTAAGCTGAAGACGGCCAACGGCCGGACCCGCTCCCACCCCTGGCGTTCCCGGGGGCTCTGATCAGGTTGAATAGGCCAACCAGCCAACCAGGCAAATCCAACTGCTGTCAGAATTGCCAATCCCGGCAGGGATTCGAAATAATATCGCGGACCCAGCAGCCAGGATCCGATCCAATACATCAAGTAGACCCCAACCAAAGAGAGAAAAAAGCCCAGCAAAAAATAGGTCTCTGCTCGTTTTCTGGCAGCCCACAACCCAAATGGCAAAATGACAAAGGAGAGGGTGCCCCAGCCAAAAAGATCACTCACCCCGACCCGTAGACTGTGCTTTGTGTTCCACCAGGCCTGACGAAAGCTATGACCTTGCTCCAGAACGCCAACACCCTCCCCAAATCCCAGCTTATCATAAGGCCACCATAAAGTATACGGATTCAGGAAAGGATCGCCGGTAACCGCCCACTGCCAGACAAAGTGTAGGCTCGCCAGGAGCAGAGCCAGTCCCCCAATTACCAGGATACGCTGCTTCTGCCCCGGTTTTCCCGCCAAAAATATCCCTGCGCCATACACACCGGCAACAACAGCCAGGGCGATCATGGTCAGCGGGCGGGTGAGTCCCAGGAGTCCCAGGGAAAGTCCCGCAATCACGGTCGGCAGCCAGCGGATCTTTCCGATCTCTTCCCGGGAAGGGGAAATACTGTCCCACCAACTGCTGATAAAGATCATGCTGAGTAGCAGACTCCATCCATGAGAAAGCTGGGAACCCACCTGAATCAGGAAAAAGGGAGACAGACCCATCAGCAAGCTGGCTAGCAATCCGACAATCTCTCCAAACATCCGTTTGGCCACGCGATACGTGAGCCATACAGCAAGGCCGCCCAGGAGTGGGTTGATCCAGTTTTCAATACCCAGGCGAATGCCCAGGGACAGGACCACCGGCCAGCCCAGGGGATATTTGCCAAATCGCAATCCCTGATAATCAACCACAAAAGGGACCAGAAAGCTGTCTGGAAATTCCGGGCTGGGCAGGGCGAGCTCGCCCCGGGCCATTACCTGGGCTTGCCAGCGGTAGGCAAACTCATCCTCCAGGTGAGCCATGTTTTCATACACCTGGCGGGCAACCAGGCCGCCCCCCAGAACTGCCAGAAGAGCGATCAGCAGGGCGATGCGATCGGTCGCTGTCATCGTTCAAACCTGAATCTTTCGCAGGGCATCCAGAGCAGCTTCGTGCAGAATACCATTGGTCGCACACAGGCCCCGGTTGACTGCCAGCGTCCTGCCCTGGGAAAAGTCCAGGGGCTTTCCCTCCAGATCGGTGACCTTTCCCCCCGCTTCCTCGACGATCAATGCCCCTGCGGCCTGATCCCAAATTTTCTCCCTGTACTGTGGTTTTTCAGGCGAGAGCAGCCGGAGGTAGATCTCCCCTCCTCCCCCTGCCAGCAGGGCATACTTCACCTGACTGTCCAACCGGACCGGCTGCGCAGTGCTTGCCAGGGCTGCCTGAAAGGCATCCAACTGTCCGGGGTTGGTATGCCCTGATTCAAAGGACCGCAGCAGCCGGGCCTGGGTCGGATCCGCACTCGAGGATACCCGCAGTTTTTGAAAATCCAGCTCGGGAAGGGCGTCCCCCAGTCTGGCAATCCAGCTTCCCTGCCCTTTTTTTGCAGCCAGGATCACGCCTCCCTTTGGAGATGACCCGGTCCAGGATGGGGAGAAGTTGGGACAGCCAAGAACACCAATCTGAACCTCCTTCCCTTCAACGTACGCCAGCGCAGTCGCATATTGTGCCTCCCGTAAAAATCCCTTCGTTCCATCGATGGGATCAAGTGTCCAGTATGCATCTCCGGAAGCACCGGACCCCCGGTCAATCAAATCACAGGTCTCTTCAGCCGAGATCCCCGGCACCACCCTGCTGAGATAGGTGGTGACCGTCTCCAATGTCTCCAGCCCGGATGGTTCACGCAGGACTGCAGCGTTCTCCTCGCCCACCAACCGCGCCTCAGGAAAGCGCTTGTTGAGATAATATCCCACCACAGCCTGGGCAGCAAAATCCGCCACGGTCACCGGCGACCGATCCTGCTTGGTCAGCGCCGGGGTAACCATTTCCCGTTGGATTTCCGCTGCTAAACGGGCCGCTTGCTGAACCGCGGTGAGTGCAAAAGAAATTTTTAAGTCAGTTAATTGAATCATCATTCCCTCAAGTCATTTATCTGCTAATGTATCCACCTGGCGAGCTGGAACCCCTGTTAAATCATAGACCATTGCCCCGGTAATCCGCACCGGGGTGATCTCCCCGACAGGAAGTTTTCCTTCGACAATCACCATCCCATCTATCTCCGGGGCATCCCGGAAGGAGCGGCCCAGGGAAATCATCTCTTCTGTATCTTCGATCTCCCCCTGACCCTCAATGAGCACATCCAGCGTTCGGCCGATCCAGGCCTGGTTCTTCTCCAGCGAGATCTGCTGCTGCTTGACCATCAGGGTTTCCTGCCTGGCAATCTTTGTTTCCTGTGGAATTGGATCCCCGAAACGGGCAGCCTCGGTACCCTCCTCCGGGGAATAGGTAAAAGTGCCCAGGCGATCAAATTTCAACTCTTCAATAAAGGAAAGCAGCGCCTCAAATTCCTCTTCGCTCTCCCCTGGAAAACCGACCAGAAAAGTGGAGCGAAGCGCCAGGTCCGGCACCTTGTCACGCATCTTCTCCACAGTCCGGTATATCCACTCCAGGTTGGCGGGGCGTTTCATCCGCTTCAGCACCGCCGGGTGGCCATGCTGCAAGGGCATATCCAGATAGGGCAGGATCCGTTCTTCACGAGCCATCAGCTCGATGAATCGATCGCTGACATACCCGGGATAAGCATACAACACCCGCAGCCAATCCACCTCAGGGACTTCCTCCAGGAGGGCTTCCAGCAGAAGGGAAAGTCCATCCTGCAATCCCAGATCACTGCCGTAATCGGTTGTATCCTGCGCAATCAGGTTGATCTCCCGGACTCCCTGATCTTGCAGAATCCGGGCATCCTGGAGGACCTGATCCAGGGGACGGCTGACCGCAGTCCCCTTAATAATCGGGATCGCGCAAAACGCACAGGGACGCCGACATCCGTCGGCAATTTTCAGGTACGCAGAGGCTCCCTGCAGGTGCACACTGAAGATCCCATCCGGATTCCTCCCCATCTTTCGCTTTCCCGGAAGACCCAGAGGCAGAGCCGGCCCAGCGGAATCCCGCAATCGGCTGATCACCCGCAGGATATCCATCCACCTTCGCGTGCCCAGAATCCCGTCAATCTCAGGAACCTGCTTCTGCACTTCCGCTCCATAGCGCTCTGTTAAACAACCAGCTGCAATCAGCCGCTGTCCGGTGTGCTTGACAGCGGCCAGCTCGCGCAGGACCTGATAGGACTCCTTCCGAGCGGGCTCAATAAAGCCGCAGGTGTTGACAATGATTACCTCAGCTTGTCTGGGATCATCCACGGAGGTAAATCCTTCAATGTTCAGCATCTGCGCCATGCTGCTGGAATCCACGGTGTTTTTTGCACAACCCAGGGAGACCAGGTGAAAACTATTTTCAATCATCCTGTTACTCCGGTGCGGCTGGAGAAGGTGTTGGGGTGATGGTGGGCGGGGATGTCGCCGTGATGGTCGGAGTCAGGGTGACGGTTGGGGTGGGCGTGGCAATCCCGTCAGCTGTATAAACACGGCTGACCACCTCGCCGTAGAGGCCCAGTACACCGAGGTCCTGCTGGTTGAAGATCACCTCCACTCCCCCGGCATTGCCGGTGAGAAGTTCAAGCCTGTTTTCTGCCTCGAAGGTTTCAACAGTGCCAGGAAGCAGTCGCCCCTCAAAAACGACCTGATCATTATCCACAACGATCCTGACCCAGGTGCGCTGAAGAATGATCAACTGCACCTGGACATTTTTCGTCGTGAGGGCATTAATTGTCGCTGTTGCCGGGATTTCTTCAAGCTCTGCTGCTTCCTCGGCCAGGGTGAGTGTCACCTGGACATCGATCTCCCCTGGGCTTTCCGGACTTGGGGAAAGCGACGGAAGGGGGGTGTCTGATGGCAGCAAGATCTCCGCAACCCCTGGTATCGTCGCCGTGGCCGGCAGCTCCGCTTCTTGCCGACCAAATACGAAAAAACTGGACCCAACCAGGGCGCCAACCACCAGGAGGATAATACTCAAACCCGTGAGCAGGGGACCTGAAACCAACCGGCGCAACCAAATCGGGAGGGTGATCCCTGAGCTGCTCTTCTCAGCCGGGGGGTTTTTCGCACGATAGCGCTCCTGGAGTGTCTCTGCATATTGAAGCAGCAAGGGATCCGGATCCAATCCTAAAAATTCCGCATAATTCTTAACCATCCCCCTCCCCTGCACAGGGGAAGGCAAGCGGTCCAGTTCCCCCTGCTCAATCGCTTCCAGATACCGCTCCGGGATGTAAATCTGATCTTCCACATTGCGGAGAACATATCCAAGCCGTTCTCGTTGATTTCGGATGGTCTGCCCCATTGAATTGATGCCCTGATCGGTATCACCTATCGGATCTTTTTCAGCTGTGGGATCTTTGCTTTCAGCTGCTGATTCCTGCCGGGCTTTTTGAATGATCGGTAGTTGGGCAACCACGGCATCCGGATCCAATCCAAGCGCCTGGGCATAGGCCCGCACGAATCCTTTTTGCTGGATGGGGGACGGCAAAATCTGAAAGCGGTCTGCCTCGATCGCGGCCAGGTATCTTTCCTTAATCCGCGTGGATACCGACAGCTCGTTCAGCGTGAGGCCCTGCTCCAGGCGGGCCTGCTGAAGCTGCTTTCCGACAGTGGGAGATTGGTCACTCATCATCTAATACAAATACCGGTCTGGCCAGCAGCTCGGCTGGTTCCAGACCGGTTATTCCTTTTCTTTTCCCGTTTCGAAGGACTATTCAGGTTCTGCTTCCCCAGCGTCGTCTGCTTCCGTAACTTCGCTGGGTTCCTCTGTCCCCGAGGATTCAGCCTGACCGGTTTCAGGAACCTCATCGATCAGCTCATCAGCTTCCTCCTCAATGATCTCGTCCAACGCCTGCTGCGCTTGCATTGCCATCTGCTCTTCCTCCTCCAGCGCGGACTCGGGAGTCTCTCCCTCGCGGTGAACGATTACTTCAACTACCGGAATCAGGTCAACTGTCAATCGAACAGCGACCTCATGTTTTCCGATGGTTCGCAGTGGCTGGGATTCAATCTGCTTGGCTTCCACTTCTACGCCGATTTCCTCGCTCACTGCATCCGCTAGCATCTGGGTGTTCACAGAGCCATACAACCGTCCGGTTTCACTCGCCTTTGCCGCGAATGTGAACAATTTTCCTTCCAATTGCTCTGCAACTCCACCCATCTCCTCATTCATTTGGGCCCGCTTGATCTCCCCTTGTTTGCGGATGCGGTCAGCCTGTTTGATGGCCCCGTCTGTTGCCAGAATCGCCAGGCCCTGAGGCATGAGATAATTCCTGGCATATCCAGGGGCAACTTTTTTCACATCCCCAGCGCGGCCCAGTTTGTAGACATCTTCCAGTAATAAAATTTTCATATTTCTAGCCCTTTGTGTATAGTGAATAGGTCGGATTCTAACGCGAAGGGTACAACGCATCAGACCCGGGAAATTTTACCAGAAGGGGAATACTGAGTCAATGAAGCGCGGTCAGGAGTTCCCGGACTGTGATTTGTGGATATAATTCAGCTGACGTTAGGATGAGGAGATTCTGATGCGGTCCAAGACTCTGGTGGATTGGAATAATTTTTCGATCCTCGTTGAGGTTGTCCCTCCAGCCCACAGCAATCCTGAGCCAGTGCTTTCAGATCTGAAAGAAATCGCCCGGCTGCCCCTGACTGGGTTCAACATTGCCACCAATCCTGTTGCCAAACCCCGACTCAGCGCTCTTGCGATGGCGGCATTAATCCAAGAACAAACGGGAAAACCTGCGGTGCTGCATCTCACACCGCGGGACCATAACCGCCTGGCCCTGCAGAGTCAGATTTGGGGTGCGAAGGCACTGGGGATTGATACCGTCCTTGTCACCAGCGGGGACCGACCGGCGACAGGACCGAACGCGGACACGTCGTTTGTTGGGGATCTCACCGTGTTTGAATTGATCCACCTCTCAAACGAGGCAGGCCTTCAGGTGGGGGTTGCTTTCGATCCTCCCCGGGCAATAAAGCAGCTCTCCAAGGCAGTTGAGCGCTTGGCAGAGAAAAAGGCCGCGGGCGCTGGCTTCGCGATCACCCAACCCGCTTACCAGGAGGAGACCGCCCGTTTTTGGTCCAGCAAGCTCAAGAAGGTTGGGATCCCGATCCTGGTGGGCATCCTCCCTTTACTCTCCAAAAAACATGCGCTGTTCATGGACCAGCATGTGGCAGGGATTCACATCCCGACAGCAGTCCTTGAAGCAATCAACCAATCCAATCAGCCGGCAAATGTGGGGATAGAAAATGCCCGGTCAATCATCCAAATCAGCCGGGGTCTGTTTCAGGGTGTCTGCCTGATGCCCCCCTTTCAACAGTATCAGCTGGTCGCGGACCTGATTTCATCCCCGGGATAAAAAAAACGGGCCGAGAAGTTCTGCCATCAGAACACCCCCTGACTTCGCTGAGCGATGATCACTGCCACCAGGAACCCGAGGAAAAGGATCAGAAGGGCTGCTGAGATAAAAACTCTCAGCTGAGATCGTTTGTCCCGGATCTCCAGATCAGGGGGCGATCCTTCCAGCAGGTAAAGCGGGCCAGCAGTAAACGCAAACAGACTCCCACCCACCAACCCGCCGATATGACCCCAGTTATCAATCCCGGGAGAAAGACCAATGATTAAATTGATTCCAGCCAGTCGGATGATTTGCCAGAGCTGCTGCTGAAAACGGGATCCAAACAGCTGGCGATGCTGGTAAATGAACACCCCTTCAGCTCCCAGCAAACCAAAAATCGCTGTTGATGAGCCCAGGGAAGCCCCCTGGGTAAACAAAAATGAGCCGATATTTCCAGCCAATCCAGCAATGCCATAGAGCAGAAGGAAGCGCACCGGTCCAAAAAGACGTTCAATATTTCTGCCCATCAGATAAAGAGCATACATGTTGAAACCGATATGCACCAGGGATCCGTGGAGCAGCATCGGGGTCAGCAGGCGCCAGTATTCCCCCGCCAAGATTCGGGAATTGATCTTCATGCCGTAAAGAGCCGGGACATCGTAGTTGAAGACAGCCTGCGTGCCGATTTGAAGAAGATACACAAAGATGCTCAGCCCCATGATCAGGTAAGTCAGGTACGGAGTTCGATCCGGCAGCTGAATTTGCACGGCAGGGCCCGCTTGCGGCTCCCGGGGTAAACCATGGACGATCTCCTCCCGGGTGATGGAGATTTCCAGGGAGGAAGGGTCGGGGGCAAGCCCGGGGATCTCGGAAATATCGATCAAGGCAGTATTGGCCTCCTGCAGGTCCCTCCAGGCCTGGGCGGCCGCCTGTTCCAGACGATCTCTGGCAGCTGGAAGGCTCCAGGGATCAACCCCGAGCTTATTGAAAATCTTCGCCCTGATAATCTGGATGATTTCTGCCTGTGTCCCGGCGGGGATAGAAGAAGGCTCCCGGCTCATAACGTCACTGACCTCTGATGAACCCGATGCTGCTCTGCGCTGATGATGGCTTCAATGACATCCACCGTTCTCCCCAGCTGATCCTCCCTGTTCACGACCAGATAATCAAAGATATCAATTTTTTTCATTTCCTGCCGCGCGGTGGCAATGCGCAAGTTGATGCTTTCTTTGGTTTCCGTCTTCCTTTTCTTGAGGCGGTCGATCAGCACTTCTTCTGTTTCCGGACCGAGGAAGATCAACAGGGCCTCTTCGGCCAGCTTCCGCACCGTTGCTGCCCCCTGGACATCAATCCGCATCACGACATGCTTTCCGCTCTGCAGCGCTTCCCGGACCTGGGCCTTGGGGATGCCTTTATAATCCTGATACACCACGGCATATTCAAGCAGTTCACCCTCATCAATCATGCGGGCAAACTCATCCTCCGAAAGGAAAAAGTAATCCACGCCATCTTTCTCCCCGGGCCGGGGTTCGCGTGTTGTGGCCGTGATCACAAAATGAAAGGGTAGATCCCGGACCTTCATCTCTTCCAGCACGGAATCCTTCCCCACCCCAGAAGGTCCGGAGATGACAATCAACAGCGGGTTTGGTTTTCTGGGCCTCATGGGGTCATTCGTGTGTGTGCTCATGGAAAAAAAACCTCATCGGATTATAATATGGATCAGAAGAGAAGGATCTGTTCTGGAGAGATGGTTATGCCCCATTATGATTTCAAATGTAAGGAATGTCAGCATCATTTTACTGTATTCATGAGTTATCAGGAATATGACAACGCAGCGATTACCTGTCCTGAGTGCAGCAGTGAGGACATCCGCAGGGTGATCAAGCCGATCCGGGTGGCCCGCTCTGACGAGTCCCGCCTGGAATCGCTGGCGGACCCCGCTGCCCTGGCCGGCTTAGAGGATGATCCAAAAGCACTCGGCAGTATGATGCGCAGGATGAGTTCAGAGTTAGGGGAAGACCTGGGACCGGAATTTGACGAAGTCGTTGATCGATTGGAAAAAGGACAATCCCCCGAAGACATTGAAAAAGAGCTCCCGGATCTGGGCCTGGATTAGCGTTTAGTTGTCCCATCCCCGATGGGGAATCCCGCTTGCTGGAGACGGGGGAAAAGAAAAGCGCGCAGTTCTTGTTGGACCTCGTCAAAAGTCTGGCCGGCATCCACAACCACCCAGCGGTTCGGATCTCGTTCAGCGAGGGTCAGATACCCTTCCCGGACCCGTTGGTGAAATGCGAGGTCATACGCATCGAGGCGGTTGAAATCTCCCCCCTCTACCCTGCGCTGCAGCCCCACCGCGGGGTCAATATCAAGTAAGACTGTGCAATCCGGTATTAATCCGCCCGTTGCATACGCGATGATTTTTTCAAGGGAGTCCAGAGGGTTTTGATGGCCAAACCCCTGGTAGGCCAGGGTGGAATCAGCATACCGGTCAGACAGGACAATGCCGCCTTGCTCCAGGTGGGGTTTGATCACCTCCTCAACCAATTGGGCCCTGGCTGCCTGGTAAAGCAGCGCCTCTGTACGGTCAATCATAGCTGTATTTTCAAGATCCAATAAAGTTGCTCGAATCTGGTTGCCAATCGATGTTCCTCCAGGCTCACGGGTTGAGATGATCGGCAAATTCACTGCTTTTAATTCCCGGATCAGGGGTTTAAGCTGGGCAGTTTTTCCGCTGCCGTCCGGTCCTTCGAAGGTAATAAACAATCCGGATCTGCGCATGATCACCTCGACCGGACCTACTCTTCTTCCCGGAAGACCCGGACCCGCCGGTTCGGATCCTTGCCATAAGAATGGGAGGCTAAATTGGCCTGCTGGACCATCTGGTGCTGCAGCCGTCGGATATAGGAGGATGCAGGCGGCAGCTCTACCCACCGTTCGCCGTTCAGCACAGCCTGAATCGCACCCTGGGTCTGCCGCAGGGCTTCTTCTTCACCGGAGCTCAGAGACCCGTTTTTGAGATTAAAAATGTCTTTTAAGAAATGCTCCATCCGTTTGCCCGTATTGGACCGCAGCACATAGATTGGGAGGCCAAGTTCCTCTGCGTCCAGGATCGGTTTGGGCCGGTTGCGGTAGTGGTGCTTTAAAGTCACCGCCAGCTGAGCATCCCGGACGTTCTTCTGGATTTCAATGGGGACGTCAAGGGTCTTGGCCGCTTTCAGCATCCGGTTGCGCGCCACCCCATAGGTAAAAATTGGGACGGTCTCCAGGTTATTTCGGTCCGGGTAAATCTGATCCTCAAGGCTGGGAGGCTGCTGGTTGAAGGTCAGCCCGCCTCCATCAACTGTCACACGTCCTGGCTGGGGGGACTTTTTAATCCGGATTTCACCATCTTTCTGCCGGGAGCGAATTTCCGGGACCAGCGGTTCTCCTCGCAGCAGGGAGTCAACCGCCGTGGCAACATCCTGATGGATCGCCAGGGTGTCGCGGGTTTGAATTTCTATCAGGACATGAAAGGTTGGATTCGACCGCCGCTCCAGCACTGTTTTCTGTGTACCGCGCCGGCGAGCTTCCTCATCAGAGAGCGTCACCGATTCAATCCCGCCGACCAAATCAGCCAGGGTTGGGTTGATCAGCAGATTCTGCAGCGTATTGCCGTGGGCGGTGCCGATCAACTGCACCCCCCTTTCTGCAATGGTCCGGGCAGCCAGGGCTTCCAGCTCCCGGCCGATCTCATCAATCACGATCACCTCTGGATTATGATTTTCAACCGCCTCAATCATGACCTCATGCTGCAGGGTTGGCAAGGCGACCTGCATTCTTCTGGCTTTCCCGATGGCTGGGTGGGGCACATCGCCATCCCCGGCGATTTCATTTGAGGTGTCGACAATCACCACCCTTTTTGACTCTGCCAGGATCCGGGCAGCTTCTCGAAGCATCGTGGTTTTTCCCACACCAGGCCGCCCTAAGATCAGCAGGCTTTTCCCGCTTTTTATTAAATCATTGATAATCTCTGTGGTTCCATAGACGGCCCTACCAACCCGACAGGTCAGGCCAACAATATCCCCGGTGCGGTTTCGAATCGCCGCGATGCGGTGAAGGGTGCGTTCCAGCCCAGCCCGGTTATCCCCATCAAATGCCCCAATTCGTTCAACCACGTAATTGATGTCAGCCCGGGTCACTTCCTCCCGACGGAGGACCCGCTCTTCCCCTGCAAAACGGGCAGTCGGGACCCGGCCTAAATCCAGAATCACCTCAATCAGATCATCGTTTCTTTCTTCCCCATTGATCGATTCGCTGATGCCGGGTGGAAGGACTTCAAAAAGGGTTTCTAAGTTATCAGTTATTCGTTGATTGGCCATAAGGTTAGGTTTCTTTCAGGGTTGTGTTCGAGATTGGTGTTGTAATATCAGGTTGTTTTTCAAATGCTTGATAAGGATAAGCTTGCTTGGCATTAGCATGCAAGACCAGTTTTTTTACGACAGCCGTTTGACGGATGCTTGACCGCGCTCCAAGGGATTCCAAGGCAGTCTCCAGCTGCGGCTGATACGCCCTGACTCGGAAGTAAATCACTTTCGAGTATCCCCTGGGCAGGCGGTGAATAATCTCCGTGAGATGTCTGTCCAGCTCCGGTAAATCTGGCGCAAGCACGATATCCACTAAAATAGCTTGAGGGCCAAAAGTAGGCCGGGCACATCCCACTACCTCATCTCCCTGCATGGTGACCAGGCCCGGTAAATCCGGGAAACGCGGAGGGGGTTCTACTCGCTGCACCTGGTGGGGGGTCACGCGATTATAAAGGGAGATCACGCTTTCTTGATGCTGCCCGGTGATCGGACACCATCTTTCTGTCCCGGACTGTGGAGACTCATCGGCAAAAATCATCCAGATGGTCTGCTCTGCGTAGGGACGAAAACCACCCTGGTAGAGGGTCTCTTCGATGACCTCTCCCTGGGGTACCTCGGCGAGAATCTGATATGCTCCCCGTTCCCCGGCTTGCTTGCTGAGATAGGCGAGCAGGCGGGTGAATCCAGGATGGGCAATCTCCATTTTTGGGGCTAAAAAGGCCAGCCTGGCTGAGATCTGATTCGCCGGGTGATAGAGCTGGCCCATCAGGTTGAGGGTTGAAGAATCCTCCAAATGCTGCACGGTGGTGAAATAACCGCTGGCGGGAGCGACCACAGAAAGGAGAATACTTGAAAATAACCCCGGCGTATACAACAGCCTGAGCTCATTATCCAGATACTGCTGTTGATCACGATAGCGAGGTAAGGAGAGGAAATCCTTCCACGCAAAACCTTGAGCCATACCTACCCGCATTCAGCGTGTTTGCGCTGACTGTGTCAGGGTCAGAAAATAGCGGTGCACACGGTCATCCTCGGTCAATTCAGGATGAAACGCAGTGGCTAACAAATGACCCTGCTGAGCGGCAACGATGCGGTGATCCGGGAGCTGGGCAAGGACAACAGCATCCCCGGACACGGAATCAATTAACGGGGCCCGAATAAAAACACCATGGAAGAGGGTGCCGTTTTGGGAAACGGATTCTAAAGCAGGAAATTCCAGGTCTGTCTCAAAGCTGTTGATTTGTCTCCCATAGGCATTCCGTTCGACTGTGATGTCCATGAGACCCAGAATCGGCTGGCTCCGGTGGGCATCTTTGGAGAGCAGGATCGCTCCAGCACAGGTGCCCCAGATGGCTTTCTGCTTTCCAAATTCCCGGATTGGTTCCAGCAGGTGAAAATCCTCTGCCAGTTTCCCAATGGTGGTCGACTCCCCCCCGGGGATGATCAATCCGTCCAGATCTTCCAGCTGATCTGGAAGCCGAACCTCAACCCCTGCTGCTCCAATGTTGTTGAGGACCCGAAGATGTTCCTCAAATGAACCCTGCAGCGCCAAAACCCCAATCCTGCGTTCTGGAACTTGAGAAGCCTGATGTTTATTTCCTGAAACCATTGTATTACTAATACCGCAAATCGTTACTACCAACCACGTTCTGCCAGTCGTTCCCCTTCCAATAAACCTGAAACGCTGCGGCCTACCATTGCTTCCCCAAGATTTCGGCTTACCTCGGCCAAAATCTCCGGGTTGTTGAAATGCGTGACAGCTTTGACGATTGCTTCGCCTCTTTTTGCCGGATCCCCGGATTTAAATATACCCGAGCCAACAAAGACCCCATCCACACCCAGCTGCATCATCAGGGCTGCATCCGCGGGAGTGGCCACCCCACCGGCAGCAAAATTAACCACGGGGAGCCTTCCCAGATCCTTGGTTTCCTTGACCAGCTGATAGGGTGCGCCTATCCTCTTGGCAAAGCTCATCAGCTCCTCATCCGGGATCATGGTCAGTTTTCGAATATCTCCCAGGACAGCGCGGGCATGTCGGACGGCTTCAACCACATCTCCTGTTCCCGCTTCGCCTTTGGTGCGGATCATCGCTGCCCCCTCGCCTATGCGGCGCAGGGCTTCACCGAGATTCCGACAGCCACATACAAAAGGTGTTTTAAAGTCATGTTTGTTGATATGGTGTGCTTCATCTGCCGGGGTGAGCACTTCCGATTCATCGATATAATCCACCTCAAGCGCTTCCAGGATCTGGGCTTCAACAAAATGCCCAATACGAACCTTGGCCATCACAGGGATAGAGACACTTTCCATAATTTGGATGATCAATTCTGGATCGCTCATCCGGGCTACCCCCCCATCGGCGCGGATGTCTGCGGGAACCCGCTCTAATGCCATGACCGCGACTGCGCCTGCGTCCTCAGCGATTTTCGCCTGATCCGCAGTGACCACATCCATGATCACCCCACCCTTGAGCATTTGTGCCAGCCCTTTTTTCGTGGTAAACGTGCTAACTTTTGAGTTCATCGGTTTCTTACTCCTGTCCCACCAACTTGCTTGGATGATGACTTGCTGAGGGGGCAAAGGTGAGTGATAAAACCCTTCGATTTCCAAAGCAAGCGGAGGTTTTTGATATGCGGCAGAGAACAACCAGCTGCAGGCTGATTCTACCACGCAGCCATATTCAAATCAAATTATCCCTGTTAGAGCTTTATTAGATAAGCCGCGCCTGTTCAGCTCACAGAATGAGAGGGCCCTTCTGGGATCTGGAACAGAAAGGATCTTCAATCATTGACCCGTTCAGCAGCCTGCGGGAAATCTAGCGGGAGACCACGTTAAGCCGGATGGCTGTACGGATGTTCCCGTCGATTTCCACATCGACAAATTCCGGGATGCTGACTACATCATATCCATCCTCAGCCAGGTAATCCCGCGCAAGGGCCAGCGCTTTCACAGCCTGATTGACCGCACTGGCACCAATTGCCTGCACATTGGCAAATTTCTGCTCGCGAAAGATACCTGCTATTGCCCCCGCTACAGCTGAGGTTCGGGATGTCGCTGAAACCTTGATGATTTCCACATTGTGGGTGTCCATGACAAGCTCCCTGGGCAAGACGCAATCCAGTCATCGAATGATGGATCTATTCATTTGGTGCTATTCATTGTACAAAATGCCCAGCATAAAATCAATATCTTGTCTAGACAAGATCTCTTTATGTAACCTGACGCTCTTTATGTGATTACAAATACAGTATAATGGGTCTATAAGCCGCGGTGGAGATCGTACTGATGGCCCCCACCCCGGACCAAGGAGGAATCCATGCCCGAGGACTATCATTTTTTTGCCCAGCTTCCCCAGGGGAGTGATCCCCTCCCTGAAGACAGCATCCTCAGCCGCACCCTGCTTGAAAAACCAGGGATAAAAACCATTCTGTTCAGCTTTGCAGAAGGGCAGGAGCTCTCCCAACACACCGCCTCTGTGCCGGCGGTGATCCATTTTCAAAAAGGGAAAGCCCGGCTCACCCTGGGCGAGGATCAGCACACAGCCCAACCCGGGACCTGGATTTACCTGCCGGCAAAAATGCCCCACAGCATCGCTGCTGAAACCAGGGTGGAGATGCTCCTATACCTGCTGGGAACATAATCGGCCAGATCCGCGAGAAGGAGACCTGCCATGCAGATTCTGGTGATTTTCAACGGGGAGTACGGGAAACGGCATTTTGAGAACATTGCCGCCCATGGTCCGCCTACCTGGACCCTGCATTCCTGGCAGGCCCCCCGGATTTTTCCACCTGTCATCGATGATCCCAAAGATTTCCTTCCTGAGAAACTACCCGAAGTGGATTTAATTCTCTCGGTTGCAGAACACCGGGGGGTCGCAGAACTGCTTCCGGAGATCGCCCGTCAGACCGGCGCCGAAGCGGTGATCGCAGCAGTGGACGATGATTCCTGGCTTCCGCGAGGGTTAGAAAACCAGCTTCACCAATGGTTATCAGAGATCGAGGTGGTTTGTGTCACTCCCCGTCCGCTGTGCTCCCTGACCAAAAAAGATTTTGGGCTCACCCGCCACCAGCGCCAACCCTATCAGCAAGAGCGGATCGCGGAGTTTGCCGCCGAATTTGGCCAGCCAACGCTGGAGCTGACGATTGATGAAGACTCCCGGACCATCTGTAAAGCAACCGTCTCTCGGGATGCCGTTTGCGGCTGCGCCCAGCATGTCGCAGCTGGTTTGGTTGGCGTTTCCGTGGACGAAGCAGAGGAAAAAACCGGGCTGCTGCACCATCATTATCCCTGCCTGGCGAGCATGCAGAAACTGGCTGATTTCAACCAGGATACCTTGATGCATGCCTCCGGTCAGATTTTGAAAAATCAGGTGAGCGAGCAGGTCAAGCCTTTCCGGAAAATCCGCACCATCACCCCCGGGAAACGCTCGGAATAGCCCTCACCGGTGGCGTGGTTTTCAAGCTCCAGCCGCCTCTTTCCGACCCCTTTCCGCCGTGATTTCTCGAATCGAAAAATCCCCCAGGGGGCATTTCAGACTCCATCCCTGTGCTGGAACCAGGAAGCGCTCCCCTCTCTGAGTTAGTGAATTCCCGGGCAGAAACCAGGAGAAGCGGGGGAAAGGGATTTTTTCCTCGCTGCGAAAAATGAGCATGAATGCGTTACAATTAATATCCCTGATCAGGAAGACAAATTCATGCTCCAGAAATTTCAAGAAAATTACCTGCCGTTAATTAAAACCCCGCAAACCCTGCTGCTGCTTCTCACCGGTATGGCCGGGTATATGACTGCCCGCTGTCCCCTATTGAGCATACCCACCCTGCTGGCTGCCGCAGGCAGTCTTTTCTTGTCAATCAGCGGGAGCACCATCCTGAATATGTGGTACGACCGGGATCTTGATGCCCAAATGCCCCGGACCTGTGACCGCCCCCTGGCGGCCAGTCGACTCCTGCCCCGGGAGGGGTTTCACGTCGGGACTGTGGTCTCCACCCTGGGGATCAGCTGGGCGCTGGCGCTGGATCCGCTGTTTGGAGGAATTGTTTTTTTGGGGTTCTTTTTTGATGTGGTCATCTACACAATCTGGTTGAAACGCCGCAGCCCCTGGTCGATCCTCTGGGGAGGGATCTCGGGGGGCATGCCGGTGCTGGCCGGGCGCACCCTGGGTCTTGGAAAGATTGATTGGATCGGTGTTACCCTGGCCCTGGCAATTCTCTTCTGGATCCCAACCCATATCCTCACCTTCAGCCTCCGCTACGACCAGGAGTACCAGGCCGCTGGGATCCCGACCTTTCCTGCAACCTATGGTATTCGTGCGACCCGGATGATCATTGCTGTCTCCAGCATCCTGGCTGCGGTCGCGATGGTAGTGAGCGGGTCCGGCGTGGGGATGACCTGGGGGTCCCTGCACATCCTGGGAGGGCTCTCAGCAGGACTTCTTTTTTTGGCCATCCGCAGCCTCACCCGACCTTCAGAGCGATCTACCTGGAGATTATTTAAATATGCCTCATTTTATATGATGGGGTCGATGCTCTTGCTGGCCATCACTGGGTTATAATCTCCTGTCTTGAGTTCCGCCCTGTGATGGAGAAGGTTTCTAAACCAGGCTGGGCACCAGGGGCAAGTTCATTAGAAAATTTTTTAGACAGCGGTAAGTTCTACAGATAAAACTACTTGTTTTTATTGCCCTTGTCTTTGCTGCCCTTATCTTGATTGCCCTTGTCTTTATCGCCCTTGTCTTGATTACCCTTGTCTTTGCTGCCCTTGTCTTGATTGCCCTTTCCGTTGTTTTCTTTGTCCTGCTTATTAGTGCCTTTTGCTTTCCCCGGTGGCTCATGCTCGTCCTGCTCCGATGACGGACCCTGGGAGTCCGGTGCTTTACTTTTCTCCAGCTTCTCCCTGATATGCTCCGGGACACCCTTATTCTGTTCTTTCCCCCTCCCCTGATCGAACTTATCAATCTCAGGTACTTGATGTCGATCTGGCGGCCTTGCATCCCTCACAGAAATCGGGTCCCTGCCAGGAAAAGTTTTTGGAGTTAGTAAATTCTCTTGATGGATCTCAAGATTTGAAAGTACCTGCCCGGGTATTGGTTGACCCTGACGGGTCAGGGTGAAGATTTCATCAACACGGCGAGTAAAAAACTTGGTGTGAAGAGCAATTTTCTTTTCTTCCTGGAAAGCAAATCGCAGTCTCACTTCTTCACTGAAGATTTTTAGCGTATAAAGCTGATCATTTGGAAGGCTGTCCTGGGAGGCATAGACCGTACCGGTCAGTGTTCCAAGCATGAGTCCAGCAGCAATCATCAAACTCAACAAGACAGGAGACAGACTTCGCTTCCCCATGGCAGGGGTCCGGACCAAGCGCCTCCTTTTTTTCTGCCTGGGATCAATTTCCAGGTCCTTAAGAAGGGACTTTGCTTCAGAAAGGAAAATCCTTCTCCCCCGTGCTGCCTGCTGGGGATCTCTGGGACAGGACAGGTTTTTATAGGCAGAAATATATCCCAACAAAAAATCAGACATGGTTTGTCTCATATACTTCATCTTTTCTAATCTTCTGTTTATCTAACAGCCTTTTGAGAGAAGCGATGGCTCGATGGTGGAGAGATTTCACGGCGCCTTCTGTTTTTTCCATCACCTGAGCGATTTCAGCGTTGCTCAACTCTTCAACATACCGAAGAAGAATGACCTGCTGCTGATCCGGGGTGAGTCTTCTGAGCACGCTCCGAAGTGCTAAACCCTTTACCTTTAGATCCATTAAAGCGGACGGGCTGCTGCTTTCACTGTAACAATCCTCATTCAACTCCAGCGGAGGAGGTGGTTCCCGTCGGTACACATCCGTGATCAAATTATGGATCATTCGATAAAGATATGCCTTCAGGTGGTCCTCCGGCCCTCCTCCATTTTTTATCGCGTGTAAGAATCTGCTGAATGTTTCCGAGACAAGATCCTCTGCTTTTTGGGGATTCCCCAATCTTCGATCTGCATAGGCATACAGCTGGTCACTGTACCGATCATAAATTTCCTCCAAAGCCTGTTGGTCATACTTTTGAGCTTTCTGGAGGAGCTGTTTTTCGATTAAAGACATGTGCTTCGCCTACTACGACGCAAATTATTCCGGATGGTTACGGGGAACCTTTTTACAAAAATATTAGCTGGAAAACTGGCCTCTGAAAATATTCTCTCAATCAGGACATGATTTGCAATCATCGTTCAGGATTGATCCTGATCAGCCTCAAAAAATAAAACGCTTTTTCATGGGACAGCACCTACATTATTTGGATCCAACATATCGTTTATTGGTGGATAGTGATCCATGTCCAGCTGTTTTAAATGCTTTCCATCAACAGTTGCTGCCCGTTAATTCTATCCGACAAAAAAGATCCCCGCCATCCAGGGGATGCCTGGGATACTATCAAAATTGATAGGATTGAGCCCGCAACCCACCAAATACCAGGATTTAATTGCATCCCTGTTAGCAATCGTTACCCAACCTAATAATGTGCGTCTTAAAGGGCGAAAGAAGGCAGCGATTATTAACCAAGTCATCATTCAGTCAGTTTTTATGAAAGAAAGGTGCTCACGTGGCCACAAAAATGAGGTTCTCCAAAAAGTCAAGGAAAGGACAGAGCATGGTGGAATTTGCCATGGTTTTTCCCCTTCTCCTGATGGTGCTTTTAGGGATCATTGAATTCGGGCGTTTTTTCTTTGTCTATTCCTCTGTGGTATCTGCAACAAGGGAAGCCGCCCGGTATGGAGCAGCGATCCAGGATGTCGGCGGTGGGATTGCCCAATATGAAGACTGCCAGGGAATCCGGGACGCAGCTGTCCGGGTTGGAGGAGTTGCAGGGATCTCAGAAAATGACGTTGAGATCAAATATGCTGATTCAACGGGAATATACTCAACTTCCTGTCCTCCTTCCCAGGAAGTCCGCCAGGAGGACCGGATTATCGTTTCCATTTCTACGGTCGTCAGTCCCCTGGTTCCCATCGTGGATATCCCCCCGATCCCTGTGGAAATGGCCAGCAACCGGACCATCCTGAAAGAGATTGCCCTGGGCAGGAGCGGAACCGGGGCGGGCGCCATCGCCGGGTCCATCACCGATGTAAATTTTAAGACCACTGCGCAAACTGCCGAGGAAACCAAAGGGACGCTCTCCGTGGACCTGGTTCTCAACCAGGTGATCGCCGACGATGTCACCGTCCCCTTTTCAGTCACGGGAACCGCGGTGGATGGCACGGACTACAACATCACCAGCAGTCCCGTGGTCATTCCAGCAGGCTCGCAAAGCACAAAAGTTTATATCAGCCTCATCCATGATGGCATCGATGAAGGGGCAGAATCCCTGGTCATCGGGATTGGAAATCCAACCAATGCCACCAAAGGTCCCCAGAACATTCACACGATCACAATCCAGGATCCCCCCAAGGTGAACTTTTCTGAGATCTCCTGCACAAAAAACGAGAACTCAGGAAGTACAGGGGTGATGCTGGAACTTTCCAAAGCCTCGTCTCAGGATATCACCGTCCCCTACAGCTTCAGCGGCAGTGCTTTCTGGGGCGCCACAGCGGATTATATAACCGGTCCAAACCCGATTGTCATCCCCGCTGGCTCCCTCACCCAGATGATTAATGTCACCATCCATGATGACCTCATCGATGAATATGATGAAGTGGCTACTCTTCAGCTGGAAACCCCAACCAACGCTCTGCTGGGTGGGCAGACAACCCACAGCCTGACCATTCTGGATGATGATGCGCCGCCAGAAGTGATGTTTTACTTACCCGCCCTGACCATTTCAGAAGAGGTGGGTGTTTTCACAACAACCCTCAAGCTCAGCAGCATTTCAGCGAAAGAAATCCAGCTTCCCTATATCCTCTCGGGGACCACGACCGAGGAAGATTATAACGTTCACCAACCCTCGCCGCTGACAATCCCACCTGGAAATCAGACAGTCGATCTCAGCTTTGACATTCTGGAAGGAGATGGATGGGAAGTAGATGAAACCCTGATCATTGATCTTGACACCCCGGTGAACGCCACGAAAGGTGTCCCGGGGACCCAAACGGTGACCATTACCGAGGATACACTGATCCCAGATGTGTCCTTTGAACAGTCCTATTCCAGTGTGCTGGA
Organism: uncultured Anaerolineales bacterium; assembly: GCA_964621835.1. GTDB lineage: Bacteria > Chloroflexota > Anaerolineae > Anaerolineales > UBA11858 > B10-G9. Next base: position 23,247 of record CAZUMA010000003.1, read on the forward strand.
GGATGGCGGCAGGCAAACGATCGGAGTGAGTTTGAGCAACGGGTGGTTTGATGACATCACAGCTCATTACTCCCTCGCGGGCACAGCGAGTGAGGGGGTCGGGGGAGATTATTTCATCGCCGCCAGCCCGCTGGTAATCCCTTCGGGTTTTCTCCGGGGAGAAATCACGCTTGATCTGGTGGATGACATTATCTCTGAGGATGATGAAACGATCACAATCACGATTAACTCAGTTGAAAACGGGAATTTGGGTGAGGCACTCAACCACACCATGACGATTGGAGATAACGACCCGATTCCGGAAGTCTCCTTTAGTACACCGCAGCAGTCCGTCACCGAAGGAAATACAACCGTCAATATCCATGTCAATCTGTCTGCCCCTTCCTCAAAAACAATCGCGGTCCCCTTTTCATTCGCCGGATCTGCAAGCGCAGGCTATGATTACAGTCCAGCTACCACTGAACTGAGTCTTGCCCCGGGAGTCACCAGCGATGTCCTGACTGTGGATATATTGGATGACGCGCTCTATGATCCTGACGAGACCGTCCTGATCAGCATTGGCTTACCAACCAATGCAATTCTCGGGGAAGTATCTGAACACACCATTAAGATCAACGACGATGAACTGCCCCCCTGCGATGTCAAAGATTCCTTACTCACTGTGGGAACCTCTTCCATCACCTGGACGATCCGTAACGCCGGGCAGGAGGTCACCTTTACAGGCGGCAGTGTCACCTGGCCTGAAGCCACAAATGGCAAGCCCCGCCTGGCCAATATCTATTTTTCTGGCGCAGAAGTGTACAGTGGAAACGATAAACCCACCAGCGTGAGCTACGCCGCAAGTGAGGTATTCCCATCAGAATCAGACGCTAATTTGGGGCTTGTGTTTTCAGAAGCGATGGGAGTGGGCCAGCACACCCTGGTGGCAACCTTCCAGAATGCTCAATCCGGCGATAGCTGCTCCCTGACCAAAACCTACAATAAGCACTAAGGACCTTGAAGCATGCATCAAAAAACGCGCAATGACGAGAGGGGACAGAGTCTAACAGAATTTTCGATGTGCCTGGTCTTCCTGTTGGTCTTGCTCGCGGGTGTGGCTGATTTCGGCCGGGCATACTTTTCTTATATCATCATCCGGGATGCAGCCCAAGAAGGCGCAGTTTATGGGGCAATTACAGAGAAGAGCAATATTTCTGATTTCAAAAATCGGGTTGAGCAGCGGGTCAGAACAGCGTTCATCGATCCAGCGGATCCGGATAAAATCCCAATTGATGTTGATGTCCTTTCTGTAACCACAGATATCATTGGCAGTCCCTGTGCCGGCGTTGGAAACAGCGTCCGGGTCACGGTTGATTATTCTGTTCCTATTGCCACCCCATTTCTGGGGACGGTGCTGGGAACCCAAGAAATCCTCATGAGCACAAGCATTGAAGACACAACCCTTTATCCAATATGTCCCTAGAAAATAACCAGGTCTTCAGTAGGAACCAAAAGATATGAATCAATATAATCAATCAGAACGAGGCCAGGTCCTTGTTTTCCTTGCTTTGGTCCTGGTGGTGCTGCTCGGTTTTGCTGCGTTAGCCATCGATGGAGGGATGCTGTATTCGGATCGACGTCACGCCCAGAACGCTGCTGACTCCTCCTCATTAGCGGGCGCTAACGCTGCGGCCATCTTCATGACCAACTACGCGGTAAATTACAATGCTTTTGTCTGTGGAACCAGCGGTACTTATCATACTGGACAGGCGGCGATTAATGCTGGCATTGACCGTGCGCAAAGCAATGATTATATTCTTGACAGTGACACCAGCGACCATCACGGTGTGACCGCCGAATGCGGCATTAATGATCATGGAAGTTATTTGGAAAAATATATTGATGTGGTGACTGATATTACCCGGGAAACGAAAACTAATTTTGCCCACCTGGTATATGATGGCCCCCTGGTCAGTGAAGTAGAAGCCGTGGCCAGGGTGTATCCCCCGATGCCGCTTGCCTATGGTCATGCCATCGTGGCCCTTAACACAGATGCTTGCTCTGGGAACCAGAATGGTGTGATCTTTTCTGGAAGCAGCACAACCACGGTCACAGGGGGGGGTGTCTGGTCAAACGGCTGCTTAACGGGAAATGGGACCAGTTTTAATGTCACCGTTAATGATGGCGGTGTTGGCTTCGCTGGTTCCTCAACCGGGACGCTTTCCAACATCAATCCCGCCCCAAACTATATCCCCTTTCCTCTCCCATCCCACTCCTCTGAGGTCCCCCCTCCTGATTGCTCCGGACTCCCTGCTGAGAGCGCTCCCAATGCCGGGTCGGCAACGATTGCTCCGGGGGTCTATGACCACATCAAATGGACCAATGGGGATCTCACCCTGCAGCCGGGTTTATACTGTATCACCGGTAAGAAAGGCTTCTCGGCTAACGGCGGTGAGCTGTACGGGGACGGGGTGACGATATACCTGATTGGCGGAGGTATGACCATCAATGGGAATGTGTCCCCTGTTGATTTGAGAGCTCCGGAGGAATCCCCCGATCCCGCTCCAGCTGTCCCGGGAATCCTCGTCTATATGGCCCAGGGCAACACGGATACGATCAGTCTGACAGGAAACAGCACATCATTTTATCTGGGCGCAATCTATGCACCCGATGGAGAAATATTCGCCTCAGGATCAAGTGGAACCAGTCCCACTTTTAACACCCAGCTGATTGGCAATAATGTCGAAGTCAGTGGTGGTGCAACGATCGACATCAACTTCAACGACGATGAGAATTATGAAAAGCCTCCTTACTTGAATTTGCAAAAATAAATACACAAAACCTTTTCCGTCCCCAGATACATCCCCTCCAAACCGGTTGATCTGTCGTGAGCGCAGCACGCTCCCGTCGTATTCCTCCTTTACAAAACAACAAGGAATACGATATAGTATTGTGTAATTGGTATTTATTAAGGGAGTTGAGTATGAAAAACAAAATGGTTTTCTTGATTGCGATCCTCTTGATCTCCCTGTCCCTCGCTGCCTGTGGCGCCCCCACTGAACCAGAGCCTGCTGAACCAACAGCAGAAACAGAACCGGCAGTAGAGGAAGAAACAGAGGTTGAGGTTGAGCCTGTGGAAGAGGCTGAAACAGAGGAAGAGCAGGATGCCGAGCCGGAAGAAGAGTCGGAACCTGTGGCAGCGATCGACGGGGCCGCTATTTATGCCAGCAACTGTGCGGGCTGCCATGGAGCGGATCGGTCCGGTAATAACGGTCCTGCCCTGCTGCCAGATCGCCTTTCCCCGGATGCCGCGGTGCATGTCGAGATCATCACCAACGGCCGTGGGGGGATGCCCGCCTTCAGCGACCGATTGACCGCGGAAGAAATTGACGCTGTGGTCAGCTTTATCCTCACGGAACCTGAATAGTCAGTATATCAAGGGACCATCAGCAGCATCTGATATACTAGGGGATGTGAGCTAAACCTAAAAAGAAAAAATCACCAAAGGAGTGGATACATGTCAGAAGAAATTGTCAACACCTCTCCAACCGGAGAAGAAATTACCAGTGATGATAAGTTGTGGGCTGCCCTCAGCTGGATCCCTTATGTAGGATGGATTCTGGCCATCATCGCCCTGCTCGTTGAGCCCCAGAAAAACCGGGCCTTTGTTCGTTTCCACGCTGTGCAAGCGCTCGGCGCCAGCGTGATTTTAGGGGTCATCAGCATCGTGCTGGGCTTTACCGTCATCCTGGCCTGCATCGCCCCCTTCCTGTACCTGATTACAATTTATCCAGCCATCAAGGCGTACCAGGGAGAATGGTTAGAAATCCCCTGGCTGACCGAGTTCTGCAAAGACCAGGGCTGGATCTCCTAAGATCATCTCTTTATCAACCATAAAACAACCCTTCTCTCGTTGAGAAGGGTTGTTTGGTTCCAGGATACGCGACCTGCTAACTAAGGAAATTCGGGTCCCCAATTCAGCGCTGGCTCAGGAAGCTTTCAACCAGATGTTCTTTCCTTCACCATGGTGACATCGTCCTCAAATCCGGCTGTGTTGGAAACCTCACCCGTTGAGTCTATTGTCGCTTTTTTCTGTCTGACCGGAGTATATATTAAGGTTGCAGTATCGCCCAATTGAACCTTGTCTCCATAAACCAGCGGCCCAGGGGTTGATTTGAGCTTTTCCCCATTCAGATACGTGCCAAAGCGTGAGCCAAGATCATGAAGAAGGCTTTGATTATTCAATTGGGTAATTTTGGCATGGGAGCGGGAGACTGAGGCTTCCTTAAGAAGGACATCATTGTCTCCGGCTCTCCCAAGATACGTCGGGAGGCTGAACACCGGAAATTCCTTCCCCAGCTGGCTTGCAAACTCGCTGTGGATCACAATCAGTTTACCAACAACTGCTCTTTCCTTCTTTCCCTTGTTGTTTTGTACAGATTTTTGTCTTCCTGTGACCATTGCTCTCGTTCCTCTTGGGTTGACTGTCAATTTTTTATTCCGGGATGACAGGTCGGCAAATTTATTTTTTGCACTTACCGTCCATTGATCAATTATTTCTATAATTCTTTCAAAAACCATTATTTTCCCCTGCGCTGATTTGACATTTGATCGGCCTTTATTTCCAGGAAAACAAAACTTCTGTTACCATTATATGGCAGCCTTAATCAGATATACTCTCAGATATGTTAGCGGTCCCGGATCACGAGGTTTGTGAGCTTACAGTTTTCTACAGCTTTCCGGGGGAATTTGAAAACCACCCGCTTCCAAACGATCGCCGTACTTCTTTGGCTGATCCTGTTTGGAGATAGGATTGATTGATACAATGTGGGTAGTGAACCCTCAACTCAGAAAATTATCACATTCTCTGTTTGGATCGATAAAAAATGCCTGAACAACATTCTCCCTCTCAAATCACGAGTTATCATCTCCTGGCGGAGCAGCGCAAATGACAGCTCAAATTCTTATTGCGGATGACGAACGAAGCTCTCGTGAGCTCATCTCCAATTCTCTGAAAACCAAGGGGTATGAATCCATCGTTTTTGAGTCCGGCAAGAGCCTCCTGGATGAAATTGACCAATATGATCCTGGTCTGATTATCTTGGATGTGATGATGCCTGACCTGAATGGTTACCAGGTCTGCAAGCTTTTAAGGGAAAGGGAAAGCACCAAACACACCCCGGTGATTATCGTCACAGCCATGGAATCCTTAGAAAGCAAGATGAAAGGGTTTGAAGCAGGGGCGGACGATTACCTTACCAAGCCATTTGAGGTCAAAGAATTGCAAGCCCGGGTTGAAGTCTGGCTGCGGAGAGCCATGGCTGCCACGGTCAGTGACGAACTCCTGGAAAGCAAATCCCTGGCTATCTATTCCCTGCGGGGAGGCATTGGTGTCTCCTCAATTGCCGCCAATCTCTCCGCAGGATTAGCAGAAATCTGGAACCTTCCCACTGCATTAATCGATCTCTCGATGGTTTCTGGACACAGCGCCCTGTTAATGAACACCCCGATTGTCCATTCCTGGACAGATCTCGCCGGCTTTCCCCTTGAAGATGTCACCTTGGATGTTCTAAATCAGGTCATGCTTACCCACCCAAGCGGGGTCCGGATTCTTGCCGCCCCAAAAGATCCCCAGGACGCTGAAAGGATCTCTCCAGATCTAGTTACCCGGGTTCTCAATCTTCTCGATAAACAATATCATTACCTGGTCTTTGATCTCCCCCATAATTTCAACAGCTTCACCCTGGGCGGACTGGATTTTGCAGATCAAATCATCTATGTCCTGGCCCCTGAACTGGCTGCCATCCGGTCCACCTCTATCGCTCTCAATGTTTTTTCAGACCTGGAGTATCCAGCCAGCAAAGTGTTCCTGCTGCTGAATTGGGTTTTTGAACGCCGCGGCTTAGCAAAAGAGGACATCGAGAAAGCACTGGGGCAAAAAGTAGATTTGGTGCTTCCATATCTGGGCCAAGAACTTGTGACCGCGATTAATTTGGGCCGTCCTCCGGTTCTGGAAAAACCCGATGAAACCATCGGTTCACTGTTTGAGGATTTAGCCTTTTATTTCAGTAAAAAGGAACACCGTCAGAAAAAACCTGATCAACCAACAGAAGCATATATGCGGATTTTTAACAGGTACAAGAACAGGAAAAAATAAAATTTTCCGGATCAGTTTCAATCTAAAGGTATCTGGGTGGTAGTGTACTGAATGATCCCCACATCGAAAGTTTCCCCCGCTTGCAGCTGATATGGAAATTGAAAAGCCATTTCCCCATAGCCAACCAACAGCATTACATTCCCTGGCGGCAGTCCAGTCAGGGTAAATTCACCAGCAGCGTTCGCGTTTGTTCTGAGCTCTGTTCCCAATACCATCACTTCAGCTGGGACCGGTTGTTGAAACTCGTCAACCACTTTTCCAGTTATTGACGCCGTTCCCCTCCGGGGGGATTGATTCCTGCTGGTCACAAATGTGACCAGGAACAAACCTGTAATAGCCGCAAGTAAAAGATAAATGGCAATTCTTGCTCCAGAGGGGTTATGTTGTCTTTGGCTACCTGCTTGAAGTCCAGCTTGAAAGTCCTCTAAGGACGGTGAATCCTGTAAGCTCATCCTCGCTCCTAATGCCTAGAGACAGAAATCCTCTCAATACAAAGATGTGAATTACCCCATACACGAACCCCAACCCCACCGGATTGATAAGAATCGTCGGTCACAGAAAGAACTTCCTCTCCATCGATAAAGGCGGTGAATGTATCCCCCGAAATATGGATTTTGACAGCTCTTGGGCTGCTGTACCAATCATAATCATGGGGAGCGTACTCCCGGGCAATCGGAGGGAGCTCATAACCATTGACCCATTTTCTGAACAAGAAAGCTCCTGATCCGTACCCCGGATCATATTGAAAATTGTACCCGTCAAACCCGCTCTTGTCTCTTTGTGTCCTAAAAAACAACCCATACCCCATACCCTGCGTGAGATGAGCCTGGCTGACCTGGACTGTGTAGTCTTCCCCAAAAAAATCATTGGCAAAGAAATAACCCCAGTTTTGACAGCAAACTCTCCCTCCCTCCTCCGTGCAATTGCCTTTATAAACTTCCCAATCCAGCAGATCCTGATCACAGGCGTCTACTCCGATTTCTGACATGATCTGGCAGTAAACCCCTCTCAGGTCAACGCCGGCAGCAGAGAGTGCCCCCACCAGAAAAACACTCGCAAGAAGAAGTATCAACCCATATTCCAGGAGACTCTGTCCTGATGGATAGATGCTGATTTTCTTCCCTTTATTCATACCTCTCCCAAGCCGGTAATCTTGCTGATTTATTGAAGAACTTGTTTTAATTTTTCTTCCAGCTTCAGATACTCAGTTTTAATTTCAGGAATCCTTTGCGCGATTTGCTCTAACAACCCATCCCTGCCCAGTTTCTCCAACTCATAAGCGTGAGCGCTGAGTTTCGTTCCCCCAACATTTGCGGCAGCTCCTTTGATGCTGTGGGAGATCCGCGTCGCAGACTCGGGATTCCGGCTTTCAACTGCTTTGCTCAGCTCTTCAATCAGGTTTGGTGTATCATCGATGAATATGTCCACAACAGCTGCAATCAGCTCCTGGTCATTCCCAAGGCGGTGATATAAATCAGCTTCATCAAATACTGCGGATTCGTCTTTAGTCAGGTTTGTTTGGGGATCCATTTTTCAAGCACCTTTGCTAATTCTTTCGGTTGGATTGGTTTTGATATGTAGTCATTCATGCCTGCTTCCAAACACCGTTCTCGATCTCCCTCCATGGCATGAGCAGTCAAGGCGACAACTGGAATCCCGTGGTTGATCGCTTTCTGATCAAATTTCCGGATTTCCTCGGTGGCTTTCAAACCATCCATCTCCGGCATTTGCACATCCATCAAGACCAAATCAAAATGGGATCCTCCCAGCGCTTCTAAGACCTCGAGGCCATTTTCAACAGGGTGGACAGTGAGGTCAAATTTACTGAGCATGGCCAGGGCAACCTTGCGATTCACCAGATTGTCCTCCGCCAGGAGGATCCGGCTTGTTTCAGGACGGTTGGAGAATGGAGTGTATTCAGTAAAAAACCGGACCTCACCCGGATCTTCTGCTCCGCTCTCTTGACTGAGAACCGCCCCAATCATGTCCACCAGTTTTCGCTGCTTTACCGGTTTGGTGAGGTAGCCTGCTGCCCCCATGTCTTGAAGCTGGGCAGCATCCATCCGCCTTCCCATGGAGGTGAGGATGATCACCTTGAGATCCCTGCCAACCGGATCGGACTTAACCCGCTTTAGGCACTCCACACCATCCATCCCCGGCATCTGCATATCCAGCAGAACGATCCGGTAAGGATCTCCTGACTGTTCAGCTTCCTGGAGGATGGAAACTGTTTGTTTACAGCAATCGATGACATCAATCCGGGCATAATGTTTTGTCAGGGTTTTTTCCAGCAGCAGACGGTTTGTCGGATTATCATCGATGCCCAGAATTCTGACCCCCCGAAGGGGAATTGGCATTGACCGGTAGCTTCCCCGGGTAAGTTTTTCAAAAACAGCAGTAAACCAGAATGTGCTGCCTTTGCCAAACTCACTTTCCAGGCCAATCTCCCCACCCATCATGGCGGATAACTGGGAAGAGATTGCTAATCCCAACCCTGTTCCCCCAAACTGCCTGGTTGTCGATCCATCCGCCTGCTGAAACCGGTTAAATATGGCTTCTTGGCGGTCTGCAGGCACTCCGATTCCTGTATCGTTGACGATGAACTTTAGTTTAATAGCTAGGTCAGTTTCTTCGATTGGCTCAACCCGGATGCAGATCTCTCCCTGATCCGTAAATTTCACGGCGTTGCCGGTCAGGTTTACCAAAATTTGTCTCAATCGACCGGGATCTCCGACCAGCCGGGAGGGGAGATCTGGATTGAGATAGCTGGTCATCTCCAATCCCTTTTCTTCCGCCCGCAGGGCAAGCGTATGGGCAACGCTTTCTACAGTTTGGAAGAGGTCGAACTCTATCTCCTCCAGACCCAGATGGCCGGCTTCAATTTTTGAGTAGTCCAGAATATCATTGATAATTCCCAGCAAGGCTTCTGCGCTGGATTGGGCGGTGGTCAAGAATTCACGCTGCTCCGCTGTCAAATCCGTGTCCAGGGTGAGTTCAATCATTCCCATGATGCCGTTCATCGGAGTTCGAATTTCATGGCTCATATTCGCCAGGAACTCACTTTTTGCTTCATCGGCCTCTTCGGCATCTTTTTTGGCCTTCAGCAGGTCGGTCACATCATGGTAAATCCCCAACAAACCCTTCTGTTCTCCAGCAATCGCAATAGGAACACCCAATATTTTGACATCGATGCCCTGTCCATCTTTTCGTTTTCGTCTGTCAATCCCTTCAATCATCTCCCCAGCAGATACCCTGGCGGTGTATTCTTCCGCTTGAGCACTTGAATCATCAAATGTGATCAAATTGTCCAGTTTCTTCCCAATCAGTTCATCCTCCTGGTAGAGGAACAGCTCTTCAAAGGCAGGATTCACAGATTGAACTCTATAAGATGGATCAAGGACTACAATTGCTGCAGGACTGTGATCAAATAGCGACTCAAAATACAGCTTTTCAAGCTCAAGCTCATGACGGGTCTGATTGATTTCTTTGACACGGTCCTCCACCCGGGATTCCAATTCCTGATTGATTTCTTCCAAGTGCTCATATTGAGCTCCGATGATCACGCCTGCTCCCCCTAAAAATACTGGCGCGCTCCCAATCACCCAATGTAGAGGTTGGGAGACTATCAATTCCACCACTGTGCGCAAAGTAAAGGGAACCTGGTGGATCCATAATACATCCAGCAGAATGCTGAAAACTGGAAAGAATACGCCAAACATCCAACCGTAGTGAAAGTATCTGGAGCGGAACCCTGCTTTAAGATCAACTGTATCCATCATTTCCTCATTTAGCTCCTGATCAGCCAAAACATCCTACCTGCTCCCCTTAATCAGGTGGGGAGGGGATCTCCACTCCTTGAAGCTCTTCAGGCAGGGGAGGTTCAGTCGGGGTGGGGGGTGCGGGAAAGGTCTCCACCTGATCCGGATCTGGAGGAATTTCATCTCCCCCGGAAACAGCCTGGATGGTTGGCGTTGGCAGGAGGGACTGATTTGCTGGCACTGATAGGACCTGGGTTGGGGGGCCTCCTGCAAAAACACGGACTTCAGGAGCAGCGGCTTCCTTTTGAATAAACCAGAAGTCCACCGCTGTGATGATCCCCAACAACACAATTAACCCGCGGATCAGCCAGGCTTTCCGGTGGCCCCCAATGACCTTCGGTGACCAGCCTGATTGGGAGATCTGCGGGGCAGAACTATCCTCCTGTTCGGCTTTTTCGCGTAGAAATGCTAAGGGATCCTCAGCTTCTGGTGATTGTTCCGGATTGAAGTTTTGATTTGTCATAGATGCCTCTACCGTCGACTCAGCTTAATTGATATTTGCTCTGTATTCTGGGGATTGAATACCGAAGACCATTTGTACTGATAACCATAGCTGGGATAAGCCAGGATGCGGTACCTTCCTGGGGAGAGCTGAAAAGCTGCCAGACCATCACTAGATGACCTCTTCCACTGCAGAAAGCGATAGTACGGTCCATCGAGTGAATATACAAGAAGATAACAATCGGGCACGGGGTCGTTTCGGTTATCAGTAACCTGGACGGTGACCTGCCTGGGACCAACACTTATGATCAGGGATTGTGTCTGGGGAACAGATAAATATCCTGACCAGTAGCTTCTTCCCGCATAGTCAGCACGGAATTGGTAGTCTCCATCCAACAAAGAGAAGGTAGCAATCCCTGCAGAATCGGTTTGCAAAGACTTTCCTAAATACCCTCTTTCGGAGTTAAAAAGATGCACCGGGATTCCGGATATGCCACCCCCAGTATAATCCTCCACCTTAACCGCCACCCGGTACGGTCCCACCTCAATTCTTGTTGAACTGCTGGGGGGGATGCTGACCGTGGAAGACCAGTAGGATCTGCCGTGTGAATCGGCTCTGAATTGATACCGTCCCTGGTTTAGATCAATTTCTACAGATCCTCTCTCATTTGTTTGCGCGCTTTTACCCAAGAACTGACCATCGGCATTAAAAGCATGAACAGCAACACCCACAGCAGGTTCTCCCTGGCGATTGACAACATTCACCCTGAAGGAAACCAAATCAATTTCTATCCTCACCGATGATTGTTCAGGGAACATGACGACATCGGATGCATAGTCTTGACCCTGGTAATTTGCGCGAATGATGTAGCTGCCTTCCACAAGATCCAGTGTGGTAGTTCCTGTGCTCGTTGTCCCAGTCACCCCTACGTAAGCTCCAGAGGGTTTATATGCAGACACCCCCACCCCTGGAATTCCTTCCCCATTGGGATTGACAACCTCCACCAGCAGGGGGCCTTGTCCGGTTTGGATTTGTGTGGAGGTCATTCCCGGCACATAAGCCACCTCTGACCAGAACTCTTTTTGTTGATAATCAGCCCGGAAGGAATATTCCCCTGGTTCTAATTCCAAAAACTGGGCCCACCCCTGATCATCTGTTTGAATTTGTTCCTCTAAATACTGTCCACTTTGATCAAAAATGGAAACAGGGACTTGAGCGATCCCCTCATCATTCAAATCAACCACCTGGACGCTGAGATCAGAATAAACGGGGGTGCCAAGCATATCCGGAGTGGGTGTATTTCGTTGAAATGCTGAGACACTTTCCCGGTATAAATCGCCGGCTCCACCCCCCAAAAGGAGCAGTGTACTCACAATCGCAGCGGTGAGAAAGAACACCAAAACTATATATTCAACCAGACCCTGTCCGGATTCCTGCCTAATAGTATTCCAAGGTTTCATGGTTCTTCATCCTTCGATTCCTTCTGAGCCCAAAGTGTTGAACTGCTGCTAATATTTTTAGGTTATGCCGGAAAAAACTGGAGCTGACCAGGGTATTCTTGAGATCCAATTCTTTAAGGCTGATCGTGTTTGGTTTGTCCCATTATATTTTAGATAAGATAAAAAACGATTCCTCCTTTCTTGATTGAAAGGCTTCTGATAGTGCATCCCTGACTACCTATCAATTCTGAAACCAGAAAATGCGTCAGCGAGGCCTGGTGAGGGGCTGGGAGGAGGAGAAAACCGGGATGTGCTGATTGATCCAGCAAGACAAACCATCATCCCTGATGGCTGCTTCCGGTCAATGGATTAGGAAAATTGATTGTTTCTAATAGAGCAATTGGTCCAAAAAATAGACCAAAGGGATCTTAATTATCAAGATATGAAGAAACAATTGATCCGACCCTCATCCTCGAACCATATCCCCCCTGAGAGAGCAATTTATTCGTTCGGTTGGGCTCTGTTCAGGTCCGCATGTAGTGTGAATGATTGATCAGCAAATCTCAGTTGATCTCCATCCTGGAGCAGGTGGGCGTGATTGATCTCCAGGGGGTAATCATTCACCAGCGTTCCATTCTTACTGCCCAAATCAGTCAGAAGCAGCTCTCCTTTTTCCAGCTTGAAAAGCGCGTGACTCCGGGATACCTTGGTGCTGCGCAGCTGGAGGTCTGCCTCTTTACTTCGACCAATGATGATTATCTCCTTCTTTAAAGGAATCTCCCGCCCCTCCTCATCAACCAACGTCCAGGTGGTATTCAGACTGAGTCGGGGGATCCGATCCACTTCAGACCACTCCTCAAGCTCTCCCGTAAATGCCAGTCCAATTCCCCGAACAATGATTTCTTCAGGATGATTGGGGAGGAATATTTTTTCTGATCCAAACCGGGCCTGAAGATCCTGAACCAAACTTGACAGGTGGAATCCCCCGCCGATCAGGATCACTCTGCCCACATCCGTCTCTGACAGGTTCATCGCCGCTAAAGCCCGGGAGATCAGCTGCTGAAATTTTTGATCCAGGTTGCGGCAGATGTTTTCAAAATGCTGCCGGCCTATCTTGATGTGATTCCGAAAAACCTGTTCATCCTGGGTAACCAGGGTGAACATGCGTTCTACAATCACATCCCCATGAGTGCCCTGATCCCGGATCTGCTGACTGATCGATTCTTTCAGCTCCTGGCCCAGCAAACGCAAGGTGACAAAGGCAGCAGGATCAGCTTCCAGTGCTTTCGGGGTGATTTCCAGGGTATCCCGGAGGTGCTTGGCAATCACCGCATCGTACAACCCCCCCCCAAAGGGCTCTTGATAAATATCGACATTCAGCAAATTCCCGGTTTCCGGATCAAATTTCCTGGCATATATTGTCGTTTTGCTCCCGCCAACATCAATGATCAGGTTGAACTCCCTGGTGTGCAGTTTCTGCAGCAATCCCTGGTGCTGGAGGCCCAGCAGCACCCCCTCCGATTCAGGGACAAAATGAACCTGTTCGTAAAGTTCCGGGGGAAAGGAGTCCAGCACAATATGGGAAAAATCATCAAATAGCGTTCCGTGATGCTCTTTCTGCCAGTGATCAGGAAAAGAAAATGTGAAGTGAACCTGTTCATCAAAGGGAGTCTGATGTTTTTCTTCCTGGATTTGCTGAATGACAGTTTTCAACAGCAACCGTGTGTAAAGCAGTGCCTGAAAATGACTGTAGCGCTTTTGATGCGGCAGGGGTTCTTTCAAAAGGTGGGTCCCAATGGAAGGTTTAAAAAACTCCCGCACCCGGTTTCGGATGGTTTCGTCTTCAACATGCCCCAGGGAGGCTTCTCCCACGGCCACGACATCCGACCCATCTTCAGTCAGGGTCAGCACAGCTGGTAACCGCTGGTCGATGAAATTGGACAGAGGCGAGGAGAGCGGGCTGGTGACATGCTTGGCCCCTTCCTCGCCAAAATGATATTCCAACCTGTAGAGCCGCCAGTTTACGGCCCCACAGTCCAGTGCATAAAGAGTGGTCGTGCTGTTTTGATCCATAGACCCTATCATTAAAAAATTCTACCTGTCAGATCCCGGAGGGCATCTGATCTCACCTATTCTAAATTATATCCAAGAATTATGTTATCCTGAACAAAAATCGGGGGATTCCCTGACCTGGGCCTCAGAGGACAAGTTCCCCTTGTGTTCGTGTTCCAAGAGAGGTAAGATCAACAAGGATGCAGTCAAACAAAGGAGGAACCGACCCGAAGGATGGACAAACAAACTCTTGACCCTCAGCGGCAGGAACAAGCTCGGGAGTATGCTCGCATTCGCCGCCGGTTTTTACTGCTGGATCTGGTGCTGGGATTCTTGCTGCTTCTGCTCTGGATTGTCACAGGATGGTCATCTGCCCTCAGAGATTGGATTTATACCTGGACGGAGACGCCATGGCTGGCAGTCGCTGCCTTCGGCGGAATTTTTGGGGGGGTATTTTATCTGCTTGACCTCCCCTTATCCTACTATACCGGATATATTCTGCCGCACCGCTACCAGCAATCAAACCAGACCCGGAAGGGCTGGATCACTGACCAGCTAAAAAACGCCCTTCTGGCCTTGATCCTTGGTGGGGCGTTGATCGAGGTGATATACCTGCTTTTGCGAACAGCTCCAAACACCTGGTGGATATGGGTTGGAGGGATTCTGCTGATCTTTAATATCCTGCTGGCCAATCTTGCCCCGGTAATCATCTTACCCCTGTTTTATGAGTTCCATCCCCTTGATGAGGAGCATCAGGAGCTCAAAGACCGCCTGGTTAAACTTGCGGAAAGGGCGGGAACGGAGGTGGAGGGGGTCTTCAGGTTTGACATGAGCCGCCGCACCAAATCCGCCAACGCCGGGTTAACCGGCCTGGGGAATACCCGACGGATCATCCTCGGAGATACTCTCCTCGAAGAATTTCCCGACGATGAAATCGAAACCGTATTAGCTCACGAACTCGGGCACCACGCACATCATGACATCCCCCTCGGAATGGCAGTGCAATCCATCCTTACCCTGGGTGGGCTGTATGCAGCCAGCCTGGGATTATCCTGGGGAGTGGAGGTATTCGGCTTCCAATCCCCTGCGGATTTGGCTGCCCTGCCCCTGTTTGGGCTGGTGATGGGCTTTTATGGACTGCTGACCATGCCGGTGAGCAATGCCTACAGCCGCTGGCGTGAACGACTTGCAGACCGGTATGCCCTGCAGATGACCGGGAAAGGGGAAGCCTACGCATCCGCATTAACCCGGCTGGCAAACCAGAATTTGGCGGAAATTGATCCCCCCCGCTGGGTCGAACTGCTCCTCTCCTCCCATCCTCCCTTATCCAAACGCATCCAGCTGGCCAGAAGATCAGGGAATTCAGCTCCCTGAGCGGCTTTTCCCACCAGCCAGCAGGCCTTTTTTTTTAAATCCTGACTTCAAGTCCAAAAAAGCAAACCACAAAGGAGGAATTCATGGTTTTAGAAGCCGGTCAGAAAGCGCCAGATTTTACTCTCCCTGATGAAAATGGGGAGCCTCACCAGCTCTCAGATTACCTGGGAAAGACTGTCCTGCTGTATTTTTATCCCAAAGATGACACGCCCGGCTGCACCACCGAGGCATGCAGTTTTCGAGATGATTTCAGCGATTATAAAAAGGCCGGGGTTACCATCCTGGGCGTGAGCCCTGACTCGGTGGCATCCCATACACAGTTCAAAGAGAAACATCACCTTCCCTTCACGCTGCTGGCAGATGCGGATCACCAGGTCGCAGCACTGTATGGAGTATGGGGAGTGAAAAAGATCTTTGGAAAGGAATACGAGGGTGTATACCGGACAACATTCCTGATCAATCCGGAAGGGATCATCCAGGAGGTCTTTGAGCGGGTGAACCCAAAAGGACACAGCGAGGAAGTACTCTCCCTGGTTCAAGCATAACAGAGCCAGTGACAGATCGGCTTAACCGAAACGACCCTGTGCCTTTGATCAAACACAGGGTCGTTTAGGTTTTAGATTTTTCTATCCCACCGGGATCGGTTCTTCCTGGTCCTCTGGATCGAAATCATTTTCCAGCTGGGAGGGTTTGCCTTTCTTGAGGACGATTCTGTTCTCCTCTTCCTCCTCAGATTCCTCCACATCTACCAGCACTATATCACCATCCGAGAATTTTCCAGCAAGAACTGCATCCGATAGCTGATTTTCAATCTTCTCCTGGATGACCCTCTTCAGCGGTCTGGCTCCCATTTCAGGGTTGTATCCCAGCTCTGCCAGCAGATCGACCCCTTCTTCCGTAATCGCCAATCGCAGGTTCTTTTCTACCAGGCGGTCGCGGACCTTATCCAATTCCAGGCTGACAATATCCCGGATATTTTCCTTACTGAGCGAGTGGAAAACGACCACGGAGTCCACACGGTTGATAAACTCGGGACGGAAGGTGTTTTTGAGGGATTTCATTAATTTGCTGCGCATCTCCTCATAATCACGCTGTCGGGCGGCTTCTTCATCCCGTGTCAGTTCAAATCCAATTGCCGCATT
Source organism: uncultured Anaerolineales bacterium (assembly GCA_964621835.1). Lineage (GTDB taxonomy): Bacteria > Chloroflexota > Anaerolineae > Anaerolineales > UBA11858 > B10-G9. The sequence continues at coordinate 39,650 of CAZUMA010000003.1, forward strand.
ATTCTGAATCAGATCAGCGCCGATGTTTGAAGTCATGATCACCATGGCATTCCGGAAGTCTACCGTTCGGCCGCGGGCATCGGTGATGTGTCCCTCCTCCATGATTTGGAGAAGCATGTTGTGAGCTTCATGGTGGGCTTTTTCGATTTCATCAAAGACCACAATGGAGTAAGGCCTTCTCCGGATGGCTTCAGTTAGCTGTCCTGCATCATCATAGCCCACATACCCTGGAGGTGCGCCTACCAGCCGACTGACGCTGTGCCGCTCCATAAACTCGGACATATCCAGGTGAATGAGCGCTTGCTCGCTTCCAAAGATAAATTTTGCCAAGGCTTTGGTCAGCTCAGTTTTTCCAACCCCGGTCGGTCCTAAGAAGATAAAGGATCCTACAGGGCGTTTGGGATCTTTCAAACCAGCCCTGGACCGTCGAACTGCCTTGGAAATTTTTTCTATCGCTTCCTCCTGGCCCACAATGTGCTTGTGCAGCTCTTCTTCCATATTCAGCAAGCGGTCAGACTCTTCTTCGGCCAATTCAGTTACCGGGATCCCAGTCCACATAGAAACGATCTCAGCGATGTCCTCCACCGATACCGTGGGGCTGCTGTCCCGGTCCCAAGCAGCTTTCAGCTCGTCCAGCTCATCTTCAAGGGTGGCCTCTTCATCCTCCAGCAAGCGGGTTGAAGTGGGATCTTCATCTTCAAGGAGTTTGATTTCCTTGCGAATATTCCGCAGCTTGCGAACGACCTCTTTGGCCGACTCGCCAATGGGATTTTTATACATTCGGACCCGCGAGGATGCTTCATCAATCAGGTCGATGGCCTTGTCCGGTAAGAAGCGGTCTGATACATACCGCGCCGAAAGATCGGTTGCGGCTTCGAGGGCTTTGTTGGAGATTTTCAGCTGGTGATGATCCTCATAAGCCGAGCGGATGCCTTTCAAGATTTCAATGGTCTCCTCTTGAGAAGGCTCATCTACTGTGATGGGCTGAAAACGCCGTTCTAACGCTGCATCGCTCTCAATATGCTTGCGGTATTCATCCAGTGTGGTTGCACCTACAACCTGCAGCTCCCCCCGGGACAAAGCAGGTTTGAGGATATTGGCCGCATCCATCGCGGACCCGGCCGATCCCGCTCCCACCAACATATGGACCTCGTCAATAAACAGGATGGCGTCGGATTGCTTTAGCTCGGAAATCACCCGTTTCAACCGTTCCTCAAATTGACCCCGGTACATGGTTCCGGCAACCACAGAACCCAGGTCAAGCTGCAGGACCCGTTTTCCGAGCAGCGGTGCAGGAACTTCGCCATCCGCGATGCGCTGCGTGAGTCCTTCGACGATCGCCGTTTTTCCGACACCGGGTTCACCAATTAAAGCCGGATTGTTTTTGGTTCTCCGGGCCAGAATTTGGACTACTCGCTCAATTTCCTTTTCCCGGCCAATCACCGGGTCCAGCTTGCTCTCTTCGGCGAGTTCAGTGAGGTTCACAGCGAGCTGATCAACCATGGGGGTGGCGCTTTTTCCCTTGGACCGCTTTGGGCCCCGGCCCTGGCTGCGCTCCCGCTGAAGTTTATTTTTCTCCCTGCTTTCCTCAATCACGCGCAGGGTCTGACGGCGAATTTGCTCAGGGGTCAACCCGAGCTGGCTGAGAACGTCAATCGCAATCCCTTTTCCATGAGAAATCAATCCTAAGAGAATGTGCTCCACACCGATATAATGATGACCCAGCTTCCGGGCTTCTTCCACAGCTAACTCCAGGACCCGCTGTGTCCCCGGGGAGAGCGCCAGGGCATCACCGCGAAAATCCCCGTATCCTGTAATGCTTTCTGTTACCGTCAGTACGCTTTCAATGTCCAGGCCCAGGTCGCGAAGTACGCGTCCGGCGATGCCGCCTTGATCTCTCAGCAATCCCAACAATAAATGCTCCGTACCGATCTGAGCATGGTGCATACGTTCCGCTTCCTTATGGGCTAAGCTCAACACCCTTCGGGCACGTTGGGTAAATCTTTCCATGCTAGCCAAAGTAAAATCCTCCTGCAACCAACCGGATTTCTGCCTTCCGGATCGACGTTGCTACAAAGCAAGAATAAGAATAGCCCCCTCCACAAATCAGGTACACAGATTCTACCAAATTTAGATTTGAATTTTTATACCATACTCACTTTTAATAAAAGTATAATAATAAACTTCCTGTTAGCTCAAATAAGCCTGGAATAAAAAAAGCGCATCTTATTGATGCGCTTGGATAGGATTATTTTACTCATTTTCCGGGGGAGATTGGTCCGCAGGCTGGACATCCTCCTCTTCTACCACTGCTTCAGCTACCGCTGCATCCAGCCCGGACTCGTCATCCAGCTCCTCCTGGAGCAGTTCAAAATCAAGCGAGGCATATTCATCCGAATCCACTTTGTCCAGGCTCAATCCAATTCGATGCCGCTCCATGTCAAGGCTGATTACCCGCAGCGTCAGGGTTTCATTGACGCTGACCACCTCGGAGGGATGGCCAATCCGGTCCGGGCTGAGTTCGGAGATGTGGATCAAACCCTCTAAATCAGTATCCTCAATTCTCGCAAAAGCCCCGAAATCAGTCAGATTGGTGATCACGCCCTGAATCAGCTGCCCTTCCTGGATTTCCTTGGCTTTTTCCAGCCATGGGTTCTTCTGCAGCCTTCTCAATGAGAGCCCGATGCGGCGTTTTTCCTCATCGATACTGATGACTTCCACCTCCACTTCCTGGCCGACTTTCACCAGATCGCTGGGGTGATCCACATGGTCCCAGGATAGTTCGGAGAGGTGAACCAGGCCGTCGACACCCTGAATGTTCACAAAGGCACCAAAATCTGCCAGGCTGCTGACGTATCCGGTCACCTGATCGCCGACCGAGAGATTCTCAAGCAGCTGGTCTTTAATTGCTTCCCGCGTCTCCCCGATTGCATCCCGCTCTGAAAGAATCAACCGCTGGCGGGAGCGATCCACCTCAATGACCTTGAGGGTAATCTCCTCTCCCACGGTCTCAGACCAACGATCGTCCGGGGTTGCTCCTTCTCCCTCTCGAAACACACTTACCAATGAGCCGGGAACAAACCCTCGCAGCTCACCTACCGGGACCAGCAATCCGCCTTTATTGAATCCCTCAATAATGGTGGTAATTGTTTCCCCAGAGTCTAGACATTCCTCCACTCGCTCCCAATCCTTTTCTTCCTGGGCGCGGGTGTAGGAGAGCAGAACATGCCCATTGACATCCTCTGGCTCAAGGACATACACCGGGATTTCATCTCCAATCTGAAAACTTTCCAGCGTTTCCGAATTGACATTTTCTAACTCCCGGCCGGCAATCAACCCATCAGCCTTGGCCTGGACATCAATCAGGATCCCGTGAGATGTGATCGAGGTAATCACTCCCTTGCGGACATCACCTTTTTCAGGGATGTTCCCTAATCCCAGCCCTTCCTGGGCAAGCAGGGTCTCCATGTCCATGGATTCTGCTTCCGATGGCTGTCCGTTGCTGAGCCCTCCCCCGTTTTGCGACATCTTTTCATCCATAAAATTACACGCTCCAAAAATGAGATGGTCATCATTATACAGTGCAAAAGTCAAGTTGGCAACCTTTGTGGTATGATAGTCCCGATGAAAAATTGCCCGAAATCAGGGCGAATAACAGCTTGATTGGTAGGGAGGACAGGCCTGTCCTCACCAAAAAAGGCAGCCTATGACAGCCATTTACCCTTTTACAGCCATTGTCGGCCAGGAACGGATGAAGCGGGCCCTGGTCCTCAATGCAGTCAACACAAGGATTGGCGGTGTGCTGATCAGGGGAGAGCGCGGGACGGCAAAATCCACCGCAGCCCGGGCTCTGGCCGCCCTCCTGCCCAGGGTGAAAACCTTTTCAGACTGCCGCTTTGGATGTGATCCAAACCGGCCGGCAACCTGGTGCACAGAATGCAGGGAGCGGGCCAAAAACGGGGACGAACGTCAGGTGGAAATGCTCCCCACGCCATTTGTCAACCTGCCGGTATCTGCAACAGAGGATCGGGTGGTTGGCACCCTGGACCTTGAAAAAGCCATTCAGAAAGGGGAGCGTCACTTTGAACCAGGGGTGTTGGCGGATGCCAACCGGGGTCTTTTATACATCGATGAAGTAAACCTGCTGGACGATCATGTTGTCGATCTGCTGCTTGATTCAGCGGCGATGGGGATGAACATCGTTGAGAGGGAAGGAATTTCCTTTAATCATCCCGCCCGGTTCATCCTGGTGGGGACGATGAATCCTGAGGAGGGAGATCTGCGGCCGCAGCTCCTGGATCGATTTGCCCTCGCAGTCAACATCCGGGGAATCCGGGAAACCCGGGAGCGCGTCCTGATCATGGAACGTCATCTGGCCTACGAGGAGGATCCGCAGCACTTTCGTGAGCAGTGGCTCCCCCAGGAGGAAGAGCTCTCCGAGCAAATCGCCCAGGCCCGAAAATTGCTTCCCGAGGTAAATTACTCCTCCAGAAATCTGGTTGAAATCGCAAATTTGAGCACCTCTCTCCATGTCGACGGGCACAGGTCCGACCTGGTCATCCTCAAGACCGCCCGAGCCCACGCTGCGTTTGAAGGCAGAACAACCATTACCGGCCGGGATATCGCCTTAGCTGCCGAATTGGCTTATCCACATCGGTTGAAGCGGGGTCCATTCCAGGAGTCCGACATCACAGCAGAAGAACTGGCAGAGAAAATTGAGCAGCTGAAAGGGGGTTCGCTGTCAGCAGATCCGGCTGCTCCAGCAGAAGAATCCCGGGATGGATCCGCTCAAGAAGCGGGTCAAACAGGGGATAAAAAAAAAAGCCAGCCAGCGCAGCCGAGGTAATTGAAGGAAAGGATCCACCGCTGGAGGCTGGCCATCAAGAAGTGTTTGATTCAGGATCCGCCGACTGGTGGGAGGGGGGGGATCCGGTCAAAATCGGGGACACCTTCAACCCGGACCTCCTGGATACACCCCTCGACCGGCGGGAACGCCGTTCCAGTGGAAGACGATCTCAGACCAAGACGGAAAGAAAACGCGGCCGCTACATCCAGGCACGACCCGCTCACGGTGAAATCTCAGACATCGCTCTCGATGCCACCATTCGGGCTGCCGCGCCCTATCAAAAACAGCGGCGTGACGATCCCCAGCAGCTGGCATTTTCCATAAAAAAACAAGATCTGCAGCGGAAAGTGCGTATCAAGCGGACATCGAACCTGATTCTTTTCGTCGTGGATGCCTCCTGGTCAATGGCGGTCGCTGAGCGGATGAGCGCCACCAAGGGCGCAATCCTCTCGCTGCTTACCGATGCCTATCAGCGCAGGGACCGTGTGGGGCTGGTCGTCTTTCAGAAAGACCGGGCTGTGCTGGTGCTTCCCCCTACTAACTCTGTTCTGCTGGCCCAAAAATCCCTCTCCGACATCCCTGTGGGTGGGAAAACCCCCCTGTCAGCGGGACTTCACCTGGCCTATCAAGTCATTCGCCGGGAAGGCATCTCCCGCCCTGACATCCGTCCTCTGATGATCTTGCTCACGGATGGAGTCGGGAACGTTTCCATGACCCACCTCCCCCCCCAGGAGGAAGCCCAGAAAATCGCCGAGCAGATCGCTGCAGCCGAGATCCCTGCCATCGTGATCAATATGGAACACCAGGAATTTGATAAGGGGTTGGCCAGAGAGATCGCTAACCACCTTAAAGCTTCCTATTACAGCCTGGCAGATTTACACGCGGAAAAACTGCTGCAAACCGTGAAAGGGGAAATTCACCAGTAAAGTTTGGGATGGCGCGGGAACCCCGGCGCCGCTCTCTTTTCCCCACACGATCTGTTATCATTAGGGCGATGATTCCCCTCTCACTGACGATCGCTGGATTTCTTTCCTACCAGGATCCGGTCGAGATCGATTTCTCCGGGATCGACCTCGTCTGCATCACCGGGGACAATGGCGCCGGTAAATCGACAATCCTGGATGCCATCACCTGGGTGCTGTTTGGTCGAGCAAGGAAACATGATGAATCCATCATCAATCTTAACTCCGAGACAGCGGAGGTGAACCTCGAGTTTGCATATGAGGACAGCCGCTACCGGGTGATCCGAATCAACCCGCGGGGGAAAACCAAAACTGTCGAATTTTTTATCCAGGGACCCCAAGAATCCCCGGACCAGTCACCCACCTGGATTCCATTAACCGAGCGGACCATCCGGGAAACAGATCAAAAAATCATCGACGTTCTGCGCCTGGATTACGAGACCTTCATCAATGCGGTGTTCTTTCTCCAGGGGGAAGCAGATCAATTCACAATCCAAACCCCCTCAGCAAGAAAGCAGATCCTCTCAAAAATATTGAACCTGGATATCTGGGAGACCTACAAGCAGCGAGCTCGCCAGCATGGGAACCGGCTCACCTCCAAACTGATGACCCTGGAAGACCGCATGTCAAATATCCAGAATGAACTCGCTTCGGAGGAAGAAAGAAGGTCAACCCTGGAAGCCCTGCAAGCAGAGCTTGATCAGGCAGTCCAGGAGCGTGAAGCGCAGGAAAAAGTGCTGGAGGAGATGAGAGGCCGCCGGGCTGCGCTTGAGGAACAGCGCAAGCTGGTTGAAGCCCTCCGCGGCCAACTTACAACCACGCAGGAGAAGCTCTCTCAGCTCACTGCCAGGATCCAGGAGCGGGAACTCGAACAGGACAAACATCAGAAACTGATCGAGAAGAAAGATGAGGTGGAGAGGAAATACCAGGAATGGCAAGCAGCTCAAAATGAACTGAGCGAGTGGGACAAGACAGCTGAGAACTTTCATCTGCAGGAAAAAAAACGGCAGGGACCCCTGACCACCCTGGCCGCTGAAGAAGCCAGGCTGACCCAGGAAATCTCCGACCTTGAGACCCAGCAAGCGGCCCTGCAGCAGTTGGTTTCCAAGCTCCCCACCCTGGAAGAAGAGGTTGCCCGGGAAACCGAATTCATCCAGGAAGCAGAGACCCGGCTGAAAGAACGGGACCAAACAAAATCATCCCTGGAAGAAGCGCGGCAGCAGCTGGCCGATGCCAGGGCGGAAAATCCCCGCCTGATGAAAGAAATGAAAGAGCTGGAAAGGCGCATCCAGGAGCTGAGTGACACGGAGGGGGCAACCTGTCCCCTCTGCGGGCAGCAGCTCCCCCCGGAGGAGCGGGCTGAATTGGTTGAGTCGCTCAAACGCACAGGAAAAGATCTTGGGGATCGCTACCGGAGCAATCAAAAGCTGCTCGAAGAAGCAGATCAAATCGTCCGGGAGCGGCAGGTCAAAATCACCAAACTGAGTGCTGCAGAAAAAGACCTCCGGTCCCACAATAAAAAAGCTGACCAGCTGGAAAATCAGATCACGGAAATTAAATCAAAACAATCTGCCTGGGAATCCGGGCCCGGAAAGAAATTAGCAGACCACCAACGCGTGGTCGAGGAAAAATCCTTTGCCCCCCAGGCCAGAAAAGAGCTGGAGGCCATCCATCAAACCCTCAAGGAAATCGGCTACGATGCTGCCCGACACGACCAGGTTAAAGAGCTCGTGGCTGAAGGGGACACCATTCAACAACAGATCAGAGCCCTTGATCAAGCCCAGGCTGCTTTGACAGCGCTGGATCGCGAGATAGCTGATCTTAAAAAGCAGCACCAGGAAGAAACCGATCAGCTCTCCAAACAAATCCAAACCCTGGAGGAAAGCCAGCAGAAACTGGAGACTTCAGCTGAGAAACTGCCCTCGCTGGATCAAGCTGAACAGGCTCTGCGGGAGTTAAGAGAAAAAGAAAATATCCTCCAGCGAAACCTGGGCGCCGCCCAACAGAAAGTTTCGGTTTTGGAGACTCAGAAGCAAAAACGAGACCAGCTGGAGCAAGAGCGGGGGCAGATCGCAGAGCAAATTAAGCTTACCAGCCAGCTGGAGGATGCTTTTGGGAAGAACGGCGTGCCCGCGCTGTTGATCGAGCAGGCACTCCCGCAAATAGAAACCCGGGCTAATCAAATCCTGAACAAACTCAGCGGCGGGACCATGTCCATTCACTTTCTCACCCAGACCCCGTACCGGGATGCCGGTCGGAGCGATAAAAAGGAGACCCTTGAAATCCAAATAAAAGATCAAGCGGGAATCCGGGAGTATGAACTGTACTCCGGGGGGGAGTCCTTCCGGATCAACTTTGCAGTTCGCCTGGCAATCTCCCATCTGCTCACCCATCGGGCTGGAGCCAGGCTGCAAACGCTGGTGATCGATGAAGGCTTTGGCAGTCAGGACCTGATTGGCCGTCAGCGGTTAATTGAAGCCATCAACCTGGTCCGGGGTGATTTCAAAAAAATCCTGGTGATCACGCATGTCGAAGAAATCAAAGAAGTCTTTTCCACCCAATTCCTGGTGGAAAAAACGCCCCGTGGATCTCAGGTGACTGTCCTGTAAAGGACGGATTATCTTTGGTAAGATTTAAGAGATTACCGGCGTCATGCAGGTGGAGAAATATCCTTAGCACCCCACAATTGGGGCCAACAAAAGGAAAAGTTCATGGCAGAGATAACATATGTCACTGATGAGGAATTTGACGAGCATGTGCTCAAGGCAGATACCCCGGTTTTGATTGATTTCACGGCAGCCTGGTGCGGGCCCTGTAAAATGCTCTCGCCGGTCGTGGAAGAATTAGCAGAGGAATGGCAGGAAAAAGTTAAGGTCCTGAAACTGGATGTAGATTCCAGCCAGGCAACTGCCATGAAATACGGAGTGATGGGCGTCCCGACGTTGATCCTTTTTAAGGATGGGGAAATTGCCGAACGCATCACGGGATTCCGACCGAAAAAGCACCTTTTGAAAACTTTCAACAGCCATATTTAACAATCGGCCAGGGTCTGCGCCAAAGCCCAGCGGTCAAAGGCGTGGAAGGGACCTGGAGACAGGGGACCCGTTCCCCAAAAGGTAAGCTGGATTCATTCTCTGAAACGCTTCCTTTTGGGGAATTTATGATTCAGAAAAGGACCCCAGGAGGCCAGCACTCCTGGTTGACAAATCAAGATAATTATTTATAATATTATTTATTGCAATAAGTTGCAATAAATAAAGGGGAACAAGTAACGATGAAGACAAAGATCGAAACCCTGTTTGACAACCTGCGGGAAAAAGGCTACCGGATCACTCCTCAGCGGGAGCTCATCATCAACGCGATCTCCCCAACTTCATCCCATTTCACTGCAGAAATGGTTTTCAATGCAGTCCACAAACAAGCCAGGGCTATCAACCTGGCAACCGTCTACCGCACGCTGGATTTGTTGGTTGAAGAAGGATTGATCAGCCGATCAGATTTTGGACAGGACCGGGTAATTTATGCCACAGATGAACACGGACCGCACATCCACCTGGTTTGCCGGCAGTGTGGTGAGGTGACCGCAGCGGATGCAGGCTTTGCCGATTCTCTGGACGCCAATCTCCAGAAGTCGCATGGATTCAGGCTGGACCTCAACCATTTCACGCTATTTGGGATTTGTGCCCAATGCCAATAAGGAGAAAAGATCGATGAGTTTAAACATATTGTTTATCCCCGAACCGCTCCACATCCCCGACGGATTCCTCAGCTTACCGGTCTCCCTAGTCTTTTGGGTGATCAGCATTGTGTTCGTCGGTAGGGCTCTCCAACGCTCACAAAAGCAGCTTGGTGAGGGCCAGATTCCGTTGATGGGAGTGCTTGCAGCCTTCATCTTCGCCGCCCAGATGATCAACTTCCCCGTCGCTGGAGGAACCTCAGGCCACCTGCTGGGCGGCGCATTGGCTGCGATTGTCCTTGGTCCCTGGGCGGGTATCCTGGTCATGACCACAGTGGTCGGTGTCCAAGCCCTGTTTTTCCAGGATGGGGGATTGTTGGTGCTCGGCGCCAACATATTTAATATGGGCATCCTCACCACTTTAATTGGGTATGGCCTGTACCGCGCGGTGAAAAATCAATCCACCTCCATCAAATTGGTGGTAGTGGGAGCAGCTGCCTGGCTGTCAGTTGTAGCCGGTGCTTTGGTGACCGCACTGCAATTGTGGATCAGCGGGACTTCTGCTCTGGATATCGTCCTCCCTGCTATGCTTGGTGTCCATGTCCTGATCGGGTTTGGGGAGGCCCTTATCACCGTTGGTGCTGTGGCCTTCATCACCCAGGCCAGACCAGATCTGATGACCTCGGCTGCGCAGCAGGGAGGACGCGGCTGGATCCTTGCTGGTGTGCTTATTTCTTTAGCCGTGGTCCTGATCTCGCCGCTGGCCTCTGCCTCACCCGACGGATTGGAGAGGGTAGCTATCAATCTTGGATTCATCAATCAGGGTCAGAACGCGCCGTATCAGATTCTTCCAGACTATACCCTCCCATTCCTTGGAGAAACTGCCGCTTCGACCATCCTGGCAGGTGCTATCGGAACCCTACTGGTTGGGGTGCTGTTAATTGCGATAGCCAGAGGATTAAAGAGCGAGATCACCCCTGAAAGGACATGAATCAGGGTATATTAAGCCTCTACCAAGCCCAACAAAGCCCAATTCATCACCTTGATCCCCGGGTCAAGGTGATTCTTTCTGTCCTGCTAATTATTTCCATTGGGCTGCTGCCGGAAGGTTCCTGGTTGGGCTTGGCTCTGTCAGGAACATTTCTCCTGTTCGTGGCGCAGCTTTCCCGGATAGGAATCCGTTTTTTGTTTTCCCGCTCGGTGAGCGTTCTTCCCTTTGCATTGGCTGCAGGCACAACCCTGTTCTCGACCGCTGGAAAGGAACTGGCGAGCCTCCCCTGGCCAGCACTCACCGTTACCGACCAGGGGATAATTCGCTTTGGGACCATCATGCTTCGCAGCTGGATTTCAATTCAGGCAGCCATTTTGCTCTCAGCAACCACCCCTTTTCCAGATTTGATCCATGCCTTGCGCCATCTAAAAATTCCCGCGGTCCTGGTTTCGATGATTTCCTTCATGTACCGGTATTTATTCGTACTAACCGACGAAGCGCACCGCCTGCTCCGTGCCCGAGCGTCTCGCAGTGCCGCTGACCCAGCTTACAAAGCGGGTGGGAAAGCTTACTGGAACGTGCGATCAGCTGGGAACATGGTAGGTCAATTATTCCTCCGCAGCATGGAGCGCAGCGAGCGAATCTACCAGGCAATGCAGGTGCGCGGATACCAAGGACACTTATTAACGCTCAATCCCCACCAGATGAAACCCTCCGATTGGGCAGTCCTTCTTGGGAGCAGCATTTTCATGCTCGGAGTGCTGGTTCTGTCCCTGATCTCCTATCACTAGCAGAAGAAATTTGTTCTCATGCCAATCCATCATCCAGAAGACCGACCTCTGTCCCCCGCCCCGCACTGCACTGCCCGGGCGGTTTCCTTGCAGGAAGTCAGTTTTTCCTATCCGGACGGCCATCAGGCGCTCACGTCCATCAACCTCGAGATCCCGCGGGGTGACAAGGTAGCTCTGGTGGGTCCAAACGGGGCGGGGAAGAGTACGCTGCTGCTGCAGTTGAATGGGGTTTATCATGGAGAAGGCAAGATCGATATTATGGGTATCCCTCTCAGAAAGGACACCCTCCCCCTGATCCGGGCCCGGATTGGTCTGGTTTTTCAGAATCCGGATGATCAGCTCTTTTCCCCCACCGTGTTTGAGGATGTCGCCTTTGGGCCTTTACACATGGGGCTTCCAGGGGATATCGTCAAAGAACGTGTGAAAACTGCCCTGGATGAAGTCGGAATGAGGACCTACAGTGACCGGCAGTCTTATCATCTCAGTCTGGGGGAGAAAAAGCGAGTTTCCATTGCTACGGTACTGGCTATGAAGCCGGACATCCTGGTCTTCGATGAACCTACCAGCGGCCTTGATCCGCGAGCCCGCCGGTCTTTGATCAATTTTCTAACGGAGCTTGAAATGACCACGCTGGTCTCCACCCACGATATGCGGCTGGTGGAGGAAGTATTCCCTCGGATTATCATTATGGACCAGGGAAAAATTGTCGCAGACGGCCTGACCGCACAACTCCTGAACAATCCACGACTGCTTTCAGCACACGGCCTGGAGCAGCCATAACGATCAGGCCGAAATTAACATCTAGCCTTCTACAGCCTGACCTTGCTTTCAACAGCGCTCGGCAATCATCGCCGGGAGGAACGGAAAATCGCCCCTTACAATCCAGCTGCTTCCCGCAGCTGCGAGGCGCGTTCCGTATTTTCCCAGGGAAGATCCAGGTCATCCCGACCAAAATGACCGTAGGCCGCCAGCTGCTGGTAAATCGGTCTGCGCAGATCAAGATCCTGGATTATGGCTCCGGGGCGAAGGTCAAAAAACTCCCGAATCAGCTGACTGATTTTTTGATCTTCAACAGTCCCGGTCCCAAAGGTTTCCACGTTGACGCTCAGGGGTTGAGCCACGCCAATCGCATAGGATACCTGAATTTCACATCGTGAGGCCAACCCTGCAGCCACAACATTTTTTGCAGCCCACCTGGCTGCGTACGCGGCTGACCGGTCGACTTTGGTGGGATCTTTTCCAGAGAATGCCCCTCCCCCGTGCCGTCCCATTCCTCCGTAGGTATCCACGATAATTTTCCTTCCCGTCAAACCAGCATCCCCCATCGGTCCACCAACCACAAATCGCCCTGTGGGGTTGACATAAACCTTGAGCTGATCATCCACCATTTCCTCCGGAAGGGTGGGGAGAATCACCTGCTCAATTATCGCCTGCCTGATCTCCTCCTGCTCAATCTCCGGGGCATGCTGGGTGCTGACCAGCACGGTGTCAACTCGCATCGGTTTCCCATATTGATATTCAATCGTCACCTGGCTTTTGCCATCGGGACGAACCCAGTCCAGGATCTTATCTTTCCGCACCCGGGACAGCCGGCGAGAAAGCTTGTGTGCCAGGTAGATCGGCATGGGCATCAGCATCGGCGTTTCGTCACAGGCATACCCAAACATCATCCCCTGATCTCCAGCCCCAATCGCTTCAATTTCCGCTTCGGTCATTTCACCTGTTTTCGCTTCCAGGGCTTGATCCACACCCCGGGCGATATCCCCGGATTGCTGGGAGATGGCGATCAACACCCCGCAGGTTTGCCCGTCAAACCCTTTTTTAGCCCGGTCATACCCGATCCCAGTGATCACGTTTCTCGCCAGCGTGTCATAATTAATATCCGCATCAGTGGTGATCTCTCCCAGCAGCATCACATAGCCAGTTTTCGTGGCTGTCTCGCAGGCTACCCGCGAGCGGGGATCGTGGGCAAGGCAAGCATCGAGTACAGCATCACTGATCTGGTCACACATCTTGTCTGGATGACCCTCGGTGACGGATTCTGATGTAAACAGTAAGCTGGGGAGTTCGCTGAATGTGCTGTGCATAAATCCTCCATCAATAACCTTGGTTCTTTAATGAACAAACCCCTTCTGACATACCAGAAAGGGCCCAAGTGTATTGTGCCCTCTCATCTTCCAGAACCCGTCTGTCGGAGTTAGCACCATCTGCAGCAGCAGACTGACTGCTGCCCGGTTGCCGAGGTTTCACAGGGCCGGTCCCTCCACCTCTCTGGATAAGAGTGCCTTCAGAGGCTTTTAATTTTGTCCTAGGGATCATAACATGACTGGGGTCCCCTGTCAATTTCCGTGTCCCGGATTCAGGGGAAATTTGCCCGGAAATCTCACCTGTCCGAATGGCCCGGACCAGGTGAGGGAGTTTATGAAGATCACCCCAACCTAGCAATTTTACTGCTCTCATTGTATACTTACACTACGATTGATCGTACAATGCCCAGCAGCGAAAAAGAGGAATCTCCCTATGAAAATCTCCGTCCTGCAAGAAAACCTCGCCCATGGATTGAGCATTGTCTCGCGGGCTGTTTCCCCTCGAAGCACTCTTCCGGTATTATCCAACATCCTGGTAGCCACGGATAACGGTCGGCTCCGGCTATCAGCAACCAATTTAGAACTGGGGATCACCTGCTGGATCGGGGCTAAAATCGAGGAGGAAGGATCAACGACAGTCCCCGCCCGCACCTTTACAGATCTGGTGGGCACGATCCCCCCCGCGGCAACGGATATGACCTACCAGGCATCCTCCCAGACCCTGAATATCAAAAGCGGGACCCTCAATACAGATATCAAGTGTATCGACGCCCAGGAATTCCCCCCCATGCCAACACCGAATTTGGATAGCGGGGTTGAGCTCAATGTGACCGATTTTAAGGAGATGATCAAGCAGGTCGTATTTGCTGCCTCCCACGATGAAGCCCGGCCGATTTTGACCGGGGTGCTGATCACCGTCGAGGACAACACGATTACGCTGGCTGCCGCCGACGGATTCCGCCTTTCTGTCCGGCATGCCAATCTATCCTCCGCGGTCCCCCAACCCGTGAAAGCGGTCATTCCCAGCCGGGCCCTGAGTGAACTCGCCCGGATCAGCAGTGACGGTGACGAAGTGATCACCATGTCCATTCCACCCGATCGCGGACAGGCCATCTTCCAGACAAAAAATGTTGAGCTGGTTTCTCAATTGATTGAAGGAACTTTTCCAGACTACCAGCAAATCATTCCCAAGGGCTATCAAACCCGTACTGTCCTGACCACACCAGCTTTCTTGAAAGCATGCAAGCAAGCGGAGGTGTTCGCCAGAGAGGGATCTTTGATCGCCCAGGTGAACATCAGCCCAGGGCCGGAGGAAAATACCCCCGGTGAAGTGGAGATTTCCGGTCAATCAGAGGAAACCGGGTCCAGCCAGACAGTCCTTGATGCTACAGTTGAAGGAGGTGATTTAATCATTGCCTTCAACGTCCGCTACCTGAGAGAAGTCCTGGAAATTATCAAATCCCCCAATGTCGCCCTGGAGACCACCAAACCCACCAGTCCTGGCGTGATCCGGCCCGTTGGCGATGAGGAATTTTTGCACGTCATCATGCCGATGCACCTGGGAAATTGATGGCCCAGGCCGCTTCGCTCTAGTTTCCAAATCCGCCAGCTGCCCTGTTGGACCTCAAGATCATCTTTGAGGCTTGCTGGCAGCAACCTCACCATTTTAACTTCGCAATCCCAGCAGCCCAACCAGAGCAGAACTTCCTCCCCTGCGGGAAACGCGAAGGCGACCAACCAATCACCAAATCCTCTAAAAATCCCCCGCAAGAAATTGATTTTACTGTTACACTCCACTTAAGCAGCAATCCATCCGATCTCACTCCGCGCCAGGGAGCTGGATTGGTGTCAGAAAACGCGAGCTTCTAATCAGTCATTCTGTTCTGGAGTCGGTATGAAAAAGTTTGTCGCAGTTGCTGGAAATATTGGTGTGGGAAAAACCACTCTGGTCCAAAAGCTCTGCAGCAAGATGGGTTGGACTCCGTTTTATGAACCGGAACGTGAAAACCCGTATTTGGCTGATTTCTACGATGACATGAAAACATGGGCTTTTCATTCCCAGGTCTTTTTCCTGACCAGGAGGCTGCGGCTGCATAAAAGCCTTTGCACCCATCCCGGATCTGTTATCCAAGATCGCAGTGTTTACGAGGATGCAGAAATCTTCGCTCACAATTTATACAGGCAGAATCAGATTTGTGATCGGGATTATCAAACCTACCAGGAGCTCTATAAAGTGCTGGTGGAATTTCTTCCTCCTCCCGACCTGGTTGTGTATATCCGCGCCTCCGTACCGACGCTTCAACACCGGATCAAACTTCGCGGACGGGACTACGAAGAACAGATTGCCTACCAGTATTTAGATCAGTTGAACGGCCTCTATGAGCAGTGGATCGAGGATTTTTCACTCTGTCCGGTCCTGACCATCCCGGGAGACGACCTGGATTTTGTGTCCAACAATGGACATTTTGAACTGATTATTGAAAAAGTGGAAGAAAAACTAATGGGCAAGGAAGAAGTCCAGTTTTCCCGCCAGGAAGTCCTCGACCGCTAACCCTCCCGCGCTGCCCCATTGGCCTGGTTGGTTTCCCCCGCTTCCCCTTCAACCACCGCCCAGGCAGCGTGCTGCTGGCTGAAGAGGAAGATCTGATCCATCTGGTTAGACGACACCGTAAGCCAGCATGGCTTTGGCAACTTTCAAAAACCCGGCAATATTAGCACCCACAACATAGTTAGCAGGAGATCCATAGGCGTCTGCCGCATCCAGCGCGGTTTGATGGATTTTTTTCATGATTGTATGCAGCCGCTGATCCACCTCTTCCCTCGACCAGGAGAGCCGGGCGCTGTTTTGGCTCATCTCCAATCCAGAGGTTGCCACACCTCCAGCATTGGCGGCTTTCCCCGGTCCATACAGCAGGTTGTTTTCCTGGTAGATATCAATCGCTTCCTGGGTGGAAGGCATATTTGCCCCCTCAGAGACACACAGGCAGCCGTTTTCTACCAGCGCCTGAGCATGATCTCCTGAGATTTCATTTTCCGTCGCGGAGGGGAAGGCAAGATCAGCATTCAGGCCTTGATCCCTGACCACATCCCAAACACTGGCATCCGGATAGTATGGCACATCGTATTCCTCAGCATATTCCTGGATGCGTCCCCGGCGAATATTCTTAAGATTGAGGACATACTGCAGCTTTTTTCGGTCAATCCCAGATTCATCGACAATGGTCCCGCTGGAATCCGAAAGGGTGATGGGCGTCGCTCCCAGGTCAAGCAGTTTCTCCACAGTGTACTGGGCGACGTTGCCGGAACCGCTGACCAGAGCTGTCTTGCCATCCATGCTCAGATCATTCGCAGAGAGCATCTCTCCCGCAAAATACACGGCTCCATACCCGGTTGCTTCCGGACGGATCAGACTCCCGCCATACTCCAATCCCTTGCCAGTCAGGACTCCCGTATGGTCATTCTTCAGCTTCTTGTAATACCCATATAAATACCCGATTTCTCTTCCCCCCACACCAATATCCCCCGCAGGAACGTCTGTGTCCGGGCCAATATGTCGGAAGAGCTCCCGCATGAAGGCATAGCAGAAGTTCATCACTTCCTGGTCAGTTTTTCCTTTGGGATCAAAATCAGATCCCCCCTTCCCCCCTCCCATGGGAAGTGTGGTCAGGGAATTTTTAAAGATCTGTTCAAATCCAAGAAATTTGATTATCCCTAGATTCACGGAGGGATGGAATCGCAGCCCGCCCTTATACGGCCCAATTGCGTTATTGAACTGAACCCGAAATCCCCGGTTTACATGAACATCGCCTTGGTCATCCACCCAGGGAACACGGAACATGACCACACGGTCTGGTTCCACAATCCGGTGATATATTTTTGCCTGGACAAATTCTGGATGCCTGTCCACAGTAGGCTGCAGGGAAGACATCACCTCTTCTACAGCCTGATGAAACTCCGGCTGAGCCGGATCCTTCTCTTTCACTTTTGCAATCACTTCTTGAATAAGCGACACGTTGTACCTCCTTCAGATACAAATAATAATCATGGTCAGCTAAAGCTAAGATGGTTTTGGTTCAACAACATCCCTGCCCTGGGACCCTGGGTTTGCAGACACAGCTTTCTTTCCGCAGTCGGTTCGCCCACCCTGAACTCGCAATCCGCTTGATCCTTGAGCAATGGATGTTATCTAACCTTAATCTAATTCTCGTTTTAACGCCAGCCCGAGACGGCGGATTCCCTCGACGATGACATCCTCCGTGGAGTAGGAGAAATTTAACCGCATCGCGTGATACCCACCGTCCTGGTTGGGATAAAAATGAACTCCGGGGACAAAAGCTACTTTCTCCTCCAGGGCCGTCTCACGCAAAAAAAGATCGGTCTCGATGGAGGTTGGCACCCGGGCCCACAAGAACAGGCCTCCTTCGGGCAAGGTCCACTCACAGCAGTCCGGCCAAAACTCAGCTAAGGCATCCACCATCACATTCCGGCGCTTCCGGTAAACTTTCCGGATATTTTTGATGTGCGGCTTCAAGAGCCCCCGCTGGGTAATATCATTGGCAATGTACTGAACAAAAGTTCCTGTATGCAGATCGCAGCCTTGCTTGGCTTGTATGAACCGTTTCATCAACGCTTCAGGGCAAACAATCCAGCCCAGCCGTAAGCCCGGGGAGAGAATTTTTGAAAATGTCCCCAGATAGATCGTTCGCTCCGGAATCAGATTACAGATCGGGGTGATGTCCTTGCCTTCAAAGCGAAGCTGACCATAAGGATCATCTTCAACCACGGGAAGGTCCAGTTTTGTGGCGATCTCCGCGAGCTCGATCCTGCGTTCCAGCGGGAGCGTCGTCCCGGCAGGATTATGAAAGTTGGGGAGGACATAGATAAATGCCGGGGGTCTTCCGTCCTCCTCGCGGGCTTTTTCGTAGGCGCGCTCAATTTCTCCGACTACCATACCATCCTCATCCAGCTGCATGGTGTGAAATCGACCCTGATAGGCATTCCAGGCCTGGATGGCTCCCAGGTACGTCGGTCTTCCGGTCAGGACAAATCGACCGGGGTCAATAAAAATCTTCCCCAGCAGATCCAGGGCCTGCTGGGACCCATTGGTGAGCAGCACGTTTTCCGGTTGAGCGGGAATGCCGTACTTATGCATGGAATCGGCCAGATATTCCTTCAGCGGTGGGTATCCCTCCGTGGCGCTGTACTGCAGCGCGTCTGCTCCATGTTCCTCCAGGACATAACGGCAGGCTTCTTCGACTTCCCGCAGGGGAAATAAATCAGGCGCAGGTAAACCACCAGCAAATGAAATGATCTCAGGATCCTGGGTGAATTTCAGCAGCTCGCGGATAGCAGAGCTTTGCATGCGCTGCGTTCGTTCCGCCAGATGAGGCTCCCAATCCAGAACAGGAATTTCACGGTTCAGGTCATGACTTATTTCCATGGTTCTCTCCTGTCAAACAGGCTGAACTTGGTTGAAGACTATTGATCCTTGAGTTTCGAAAAAAAAAGCCCATTTCGACATCCCTGGCGAAACAGGCCCGGTCAGATCTTTTCGAGGATCTGCAACAACAGCCAAATACTGGTAAGATCACCGGGAAGAATATCTCCTCGCCGGTAGCGCAAAGGATGACTACCGGGGAAGGCCTTCTTTTGGTTTTTCAGGAGAAGGCTACCCATCCTCAACAATCCCCTTTGCTGCCCAGCCTCAGTAAAGATAGGCTGATTACCGAATCCACTACGGAAATTTTAGCATCGGGCGGTATCACGGCAAAGTGTTGAATATCACCCTTAAGGGGTAGTTTTTTTCAAGAGATTGATGCTTTCAATATGATATGTTTGTGGAAACATATCCAGGGGAGTGGATTGGGTGAGGCTGTATCCCTGTTTGCTAAAGCGCAGCAAATCCCTTCCCAGGGTCGCGGGATCACAGGAAATGTAGACCATTTTTTCAGGAGCCAGCTCGACCATACTATCAAGTACGGTGGGGGAGATCCCTCCCCGGGGAGGATCCAGGACAATCACTTCCGGGGCCAGCTGCAAGTGGGGAAGGACCTCTTCTGCAGCTGCATCATAGATCTTGACCTGGTCATACCCAGAGAGATTATACAGGAAATCATCCACAGCGCTGGGGTTGGACTCCACGCCAATCACTTTCCCACCCCGCTCAGCTAAAAACAGGCTGAACAGCCCCACGCCGCAGTACACATCCAGCACCAGTGCATTGTCAAGCGGTTGGAGAATGTCCAGCAGATGGCCAACCATCAGCTCCGCTGCCAGCGTGTTGACCTGGAAAAAAGATCCGGCTGAGACCACAAAGGGAAACTCGAAGACTTCCAGAATGGTGAAATCATCCCCTGCCAGCACTATCTCTCCCCCGGGTCCCTGGTACACGGCGGACAATGGAAGATCCAGCTCGAAAGAAAGCGGGTGAGGATCCTGGCTCTCCAGGATCAGCAGGGCATCCTGCTCCCCTTCCCCGGACCGCAAAATGACCCGATCCAGACCGGGGATATGTTCAGCTTCCACCACGGGCCAGATCATATTCAGCAATGGTTCCGGAAGATGACACTCCTGAATATCCACCAGCTGGTGGGAGTGCTGCTGGCGAAATCCCAGCCTGCCCTCCGGGGAGATCTGAAACTGGATCTGGTTGCGGTAGTTCCATGGTTGGGGAGAGGGAATGATCTTCTCAAGCGGGGGATCGGTAATCTTGCCAATCCGCTGCAGCTGATCCTCGAAAACCGCTTCTTTGGCTGCCAGCTGATCTGGATAGGATAGATGCTGGTAGTGGCAGCCTCCGCATGTTCCAAAATGAGCACAGCGGGGCGTGATTCGATTGGGTGCGGGTTTGATCACCTCCACCAGCTCTGCCCGTGCATAGCGCGGTTTATCTTCCACCACCTGGATGCGGACTTTTTCGCCTGGGATCGTGTGGGGAATAAAAACTGCCCGACCGTCAGGCAGTCGGGCGATGGTCTCTCCACCATATACAAAGGCGGTGGGTTGGACGATAAATGTGTTCTTTTCAATCATACCAGCCGATCCACAACATGCGTATCAGACGGGAAAACAGGGAAGGTTTTGACCCGCTTTCCCGCTGTAAGATCCATCAGGAGGGGCAGGTGTAGAGGAAATTCAGCAGTGTATCAAAAGGCGGGGTGCAGTACAGGTTTAGATAATCAAAAGCGATCAAACCAACCACGGCTAAAAAGATAATCACCACCAGACAGCCCAGCCCGGCCCAGAGCCAGGTTTTCCTTCCCCCTTCCTCAGTCAGCTGCTCTTCCTGGAGCCGACCCACAGCGGCAGGTTGGGGAGGGGGCGCTGCGGGTGACCTTCCCGGTTCCCGTCTCGGCGTTACCGCGGTTGAGGCCGGATCTTGAACTGCCTCGGGCATTGGGGAAACCAGGGTGGCATCCGGATCAGCATCTGCCTCATAGGTCAGGTACACCGCGTCTCCAAGCATAACCGTATCACCGGGTTTTAGTAAATACTTCCCCCCAATGCGTTTCTTATCCACAAAGGTCCCGTTGGTGGAATTGAGGTCCTTTAGAATATAGCTGTCCTCCTGCTTGGTGAGGAGAGCATGTTCCCGGGAAATCTCCGCGATGTTGAGGACAATTTCATTGTCTTCGCCGCGGCCAATGACTATCCGATCCTCCTGGAGCGGAAAAACTTCCCCTTTGTTAAATCCCTTAATGACTGTCAAACGATGGTTATGATACCCCATTTCCCAACCTCCTGCTTCAGGTAGCTTGCCATTATTAAAGTCTATCGGGTTTCTTCACCCATGTCAAACATGTTTTGTCCAAAAAACTGCTGATTGGTTAGGTTTGTGAGAAAGAAATCCCCTCAAGGCAGCGGATTCTCCATCACCCAATCGGATCCCAGGATGACCTCGATGTCCACATCGGCACCCTCTTCTGCACGGTAATACAGCCTGCTTTTTGAGATCTCCATGGCCTCAAGAATCGCCTGCACGGTTTTTGACTTCCCGGAATAATCAAAGATCTGGGTCTGATCATAGAATCTTTGCGCATTCCCAACGACTGCTACCTGGATTCCGTTTTCCCCCAAATAATTGGCTGTTGCATCTGCCAGCCCCGGCGATGTGGTTCCGTTCAAAACCGCGATCCGGGCGTTTTCCTGAACGATGTAGTCATCGATTGTGGTCGTTTTTGTCGGCTTTGGCGTGGGGGTTGCTGTCATCACCAGAAGATCCTGCCAGATCCTTCGAATTGCCTCAATATCTGGAAAGAGCACGTACTGTCCAGCCTCATTGATCCCCTGCTCCACCAGGGGGGAATCAATCACTTCAGTCTGGACCATCTTCGGATCAAGGTCTTTTGCGATCCAGCCCAGGCGGATGATTTGCCGCAGGGTCAGGTTGGTTTCAATGTGGGTGGAGAGCTCACGGTACAGCCCGGGCAGTTTTGGAATCAACTCCTGTAAAATATTATATCTGGTAATTTTTTTTTGGAGTCCGACAAGGACCTGCTGCGCTCGCTTCATGCGGCCAAAGTCCCCTTCCTCCGTACTGCGGGTTCGCACGTATCCCAACGCGAGATCTCCGGGCAGGACCTGAATGCCCGGCTCAAGCCTTTTCATATCGCCTTCCACGGATGGATCCGGGTCAACCAGGATCTTTCGGGGAACATCCACCAGCACCCCGTTGACAGAGTCAACCAGGGCGATAAAGGCCCGGAAATCGACCTGAACATAATAGTCAATCGGTACTCCAAGCAGATTTCCAGCCGTATCCATCAGCAGCGCCGGCCCTCCACCAGGATAATCCGTGGATTCCCCCAGCGCATATACCTGGTTGATTTTATAAAACCCATATCCCGGCGGCTGCACCCAGGTATCTCGAGGAATGGATATCATGCTCGCCAGGCCAGATTCGTTATCCAGCACAGCAACAATGATGGTGTCTGTCAGGCTGGAGCCTGTCTGTCCTTCCCACTCCCGGAGGTCCAGCCCAGTGAACAGGAAGAACACCGGTTCCTCCAGGTTGAGCTTTTTAAAACCCGGCCGATTTCCGCCCAGTTGGAGCTGCCGGTCCTCATCGAGCTGGAAATACTCGGTGGGAGCGGGGCTGCTCTCCCTCCGGTCTCCAGATTCAGTTACTCTTTCCTCCGGGGAGGGATCCTTCCTGCAAGATCCAAAGGAAAGGATGACCGTGATCCCCGCAGAAACGAGAAAACCAGCCCAGAGAAGCCGCTTAATCCAATCAGGTGAATGACGCGCTTGGGAAGGGAGTTCTTGCATAGAAATACGAGAAGACTCAAACTACTATAAAATAAAACTACCCTGCCAGATACGTCCCAGGCCAACTATAATATCCCCTGGCAGGAAAGCCAGTATTCTGGACGAGATTATATCACGCTCATCCTGGTGAGATCATGATGATTCCAGACAATCAGGGGGAGCTCAGCGCTCCCCGGGAACCCAGTTATCTATGTCTCTAGTTACCACCACCAACCTTTCAAAATCCTTCGGCCCTGTGGATATATTTACCGGGTTATCACTGACGATTCCTCCAGATGCAAGAATCGCTCTGGTGGGTGAAAATGGAATCGGAAAAACCACCTTGCTGAAAATCTTGGCCAACCTGGAATCTCCCTCTGAAGGAAGGATCCAACAAGCATCCGGACTCACCATTGGATATCTTCCTCAGCGGGGAGAGGTTTCCACACAAGGTACCCTATGGAACCAGGCCATGGAAGCGCTCGCAGATCTCCGCAAACAGGAGCGGGGCTTAAAAGACCTGGAGCAAGTCATGGAATCATCTGCCACGGTGGATGAGGATATCCTGTCCCGGTATGGCAACCTTCAGGCAGAGTTTGAAAGGCGGGGGGGATATTCTTACGAAAACCGAATCAAGCAAGTGCTGGGAGGACTGGGATTTGAAGAAAAAGATTTTCATATGCCTGGCGATTATCTCTCCGGGGGACAGCGCACAAGGGCCCTGCTCAGCCGACTCCTGCTTTCCTCACCAGATTTGCTGATCCTTGACGAACCCACAAATCATTTGGATATCGAGGCGATTGTGTGGCTGGAGGGCTACCTGAAAGCTTTCCCGGGGGCAGTGCTGCTGGTTTCCCATGATCGCTTTTTCATCGATCAAGTCTGCAGCCGGATCTGGGAGATGAGCCGGGGAGGGTTTGAAATCTACCGGGGCAATTACACCGCTTACCTTAACCAGCGGCAGGAGCGCTGGCAGCGGCAGCAGGAGATCTTTGACTCAGAAAAAATCCGCCTGGAAAATGAGCTGGATTACATCAAGCGCAACATTGCCGGGCAGAACACCCGCCAAGCCCAGGGAAAACTGCGTCGGCTGAGCCGCCGGGTCCAGGCTATCGAACAAGTTGGGGTGCAGGCCATCCAGGGAAAATCCTGGTCGGAGATCAGCCGGGAGGTCAGCACATCAACAAACCCGATGAGCGTGCAGGAAGCCCAGCAGCGCATTCAAGCACTTCAAAATCCGGTAAAGCAACCGGACCAGCTGACCCTGCACCTGGAGACCCGTCAGCGTGGGGGCGATCTGGTACTCCGCACCACTAATCTCAAAGTGGGTTATCCAGACGGGGATCAACCGCTGTTCTCCGTTCCTGACATTTCGCTTCAGAGAGGAGAGTGCGCAGCATTGATTGGCCCAAACGGCGCCGGGAAAACCACCTTTCTAAAAACTATCCTCGGCCAGCTTCCTCCCTGGTCCGGGGAGGTGAAGATCGGTGCAAACCTGGATGTCGGGTATTTTGCCCAGGCCCATCAGGATCTACATGGGGGCAATCGGGTAATCGAGGAAATCGCGGAGGCCGGCAGGTTCCAAAATGAGCAGGAGATTCGCAAGGTCCTGGCCACCTACCTGTTTACCGGGGAGGAGGTCTTCAAACAAGTCAGCACGCTTTCCGGTGGAGAGCGGGGTCGCCTGGCCCTGGCCAAGCTTTCCCTGACCGATGCCAATCTTCTCTTGCTGGACGAACCTACCAACCACCTGGATATTCCCTCTCAGGAAGCGCTGCAAGCAGTTCTCTCCAGCTATCCAGGGACAATCCTGCTGGTTTCCCACGACCGCTATTTGATCAACTCCCTTGCCAGCCAGATCTGGGCAATCGATGTCCATGAAAAGGGTTTGGGGGTTTTCACGGGGAACTTCCAGGAATATCTCGCGGCGCAAGAGCAGCAAGACCAGGAAAAGCAGGATCCGAAACAAGAAACCCTGGCTGCATCATCCTACCGGGCGCAGAAAGCGGCCAAAAACCAAGCCCTGGCGGCAGCGCGAAAGCGAGCAGCTCGCCTGCAGGAGGTGGAAGGTCGGATCACAGAATTAGAAGCCCTACTCGAGGACCTGGCAGTTGCCCTGGCAGCTCCCCCGGACAGCTCAAATGAAGTGATCCAGCTGGGGAAGCAGTACGCCACAGTAGAACAGGAGCTGGAAGACCTGCTGGAGGAATGGGAACGGCTGGCAAGCGCTATGGACGGGGACTCTCAATAGGAAAACCTTGCCCCTGCTCCTGATCCAGAATGAAGTACAATCAGGGGCAGGCAATCCTCTACCTAGGAAAGATCGATTGAGCCGTCCTCTCCTGCTGATTTTGACCTTTGTTTTCGTGGATGTCCTGGGGTTCAGCCTCATCCTGCCCTTGCTTCCTTATTACGCAGCCGATTTTAACGCCAGCTCTGTGGTTGTGGGCTTACTGCTCTCGTCCAATGCGCTGACACAGATGATAGGCTCCCCCATCCTGGGAAGGCTCTCAGACCGCCATGGGCGCAAGCCGCTGCTGATGACCAGCATCGCTGGAACCGTTTTTAGCTTCTTAATCCTTGGTTGGGCGAACTCCCTGGTAATGTTGTTTGTCAGCCGGATTCTGGATGGATTTCTGGGCGGGAATGTTTCCCTGGCCCAGGCGTATATCACGGACTCCACCACGACCAAGGACCGGGCAAAGGGCCTGGGGTTGATTGGAGCGGGATTCGGGCTGGGGTTCATTATTGGGCCTGCCCTGGGGGGGGTATTGAGTGCAGGGGGAAACTACGCTCGACCCGCTTTTGCCGCGGCCGGCCTGGCAGCACTCAACCTGGTTGGGGTCATGCTGTGGCTGCCGGAGTCACTTTCCGAAGAAAACCGCCAAAAACAACAGGTTAATCCAAAACCCGAATTTACCATCCGGGCCCTGCTGAAAGCGCTGCAAAGGCCTTGTGTGGGCCCGTTGCTCACGGTCGTGCTCATTTTTGGATTGGCAAATACCATGTTCGAGACCATATTTTCCCTTTTCACGCAGAAAAAACTCGGTCTTACTGCCCAAACCACCGGCTACATCCTGACCTATGTGGGGGTGCTGGTTGTGCTGGTGCAAGGAGGAGGGATCCGACCGCTCAGCAAGCAATTCTCAGATAAACAGCTGATTTTCGGAGGCTCAATCCTGCTGTCCTTGGGTCTTTTTGGCTGGGCTTTTTCACCCTCAATCTGGCTGCTGATGGCCGCGCTGCTGCCGCTTGCCCTGGCCTCAGGCCTGCTGCGGGTTTCCACGAACAGCGCGCTGACAAAAAGCGTCTATCCCTCTGAAGTGGGGGGAATCCTGGGACTATCCTCATCGATGAACAGCTTCACCAGGGTGGTCTCACCGCTGGTCGGTTCATTTCTCCTGGCTGAAATCAGCCCAGCTGCCCCCGGCGTGGTTGGCTCTTTGCTGATGATCGGGACAGTGATCTACAGCTGGCAGCGAATCCTCAACGTCCCGGACCTTGAATGCGAGAGAACAGAATGAACAGCCAAGGAGCTGCGGGAAGGCCGCGGTACTGGCGGGGATGGCCGGAAGAGCTTTTGGCCAGCTACCAGCAGAATCAGGGACAAACCAACCACTGCGCAAAGTATGCTGCAGCCGCGGCGTTGAACCTTCTCTATGGGAGGGAGATCACCGGGGGTGAGTTGGTCTCCTGGCTGGAGAAGAAATTCCTTGCCGGCACGCCCCGCTACACTCTCTTTGGGGAGACCTTCGGCAGCTTAATGGTGCAAACTGCCGCGATTGTTCACGATGCAGCCAGGCTGTATGGGCTGTCCCCCTCTATCCGTACCAGCCGGGGGAAAGCCGCGGATTTGATGGCTTCCTTAGAAGACGGGAACAAACTTGAGCTGATCTCGATCACCTATCTGAAACGCAGCCTTCCCAGGGTCAGCTACGGGGCAAGTGCTGGTAATGCCCTGGGGGGGCCAGCCTTTTTTGGGGGTCATATCATGGTCCTGGGCGCCTGCGATCCTTTCCATCTGGATGAGGAAGGGCAGGCTGCCCCATGGGGTTTCCTGAGCTCGTGGGCCAGGCATGATCACCTGTACTGGATGACCGATGAGGATTTTCTCTCCTCCTGGGGGCGGTTCTCTCCCTTTCGAAGGGTAACAGTTACAAGAACCTGATCGCTCAACAGTAATCAACCTTCAAACCAAAAATTAAAAACACCAAGACAAACAAACTGCGGGGGGAGTCCCTGACCTCAGAAAAAAAACTTCACACAGCGTCCGAAAATGCCCTGACAGCTCAACCTTCCGATTAAAGGGATTAATCCGACGATTCTGACCATTTAGAATCTGTCCAGAAATCATTCCCAAAAACTAATTGACAGCTGTCAGACATCATGCTAAACTATCGCGTAGTTGAGAACCCTGTCCAAGGATCAAGAAATGATCAGCACCTGTACAACGCAACAGAATAATCCTCAGCCTGAGACCATAATCTCCCACCTCCCACCTGGGTAGATGCGTTTCCGGGTACTTGCTGAGCAAACCCCAAACCAGTCTCCAGCGGGAGGCTGGTTTTTTGATTTCCCTGAAAAAGGAGCAGACCGCAGATATGGCAGAAAACAAACAACCCTCCGTCATGGAAGCTTTCCCAGAGGAGGTCCTGACATCCAAAATCACCGGGCCAGTCTATATTGACGACACCACCTTACGCGACGGCGAGCAAACCGCCGGGGTGGTCTTCGCCAATGAGGAAAAAATCCAGATCGCCAAGCTGCTGGATCGGATGGGTGTCCATCAAATAGAGGCTGGCGTTCCAGCGATGGGCGGTGATGAAAAGAACGCGATCAAGGATATCGCCGGTCTGGGACTCAAGGCCAGCATTCTGGGCTGGAACCGGCCTGTGATCAGTGACCTGGAGCATTCTGTGGACTGCGGCGTGGACGCCGTGGCGATTTCCATTTCCTCTTCCGATATCCATATCGAGCATAAACTAGGGAAGGACCGCCAGTGGGTGCTGGATAAAGTCACCACCGCCGTGAGCTTTGCGAAAGATCATGATCTCTACGTCTCGGTGAATGCCGAGGACAGTTCACGATCCGACCCGGATTTTTTGATCGAATTTGCCTTGAATGCCAAAAACGCCGGAGCGGACCGGCTGCGGTACTGCGACACGGTGGGCATCCTCGATCCCCTGGAGACCTACCAGCGGGTGAAAGACTTGATTGAGGCGGTAGATATCACCGTCGAGATGCACACGCACAATGATTTTGGTATGGCCACTGCGAACGCTATCGCCGGGCTGGAAGCGGGAGCTACCTATGTGAACACAACCGTGAACGGCCTGGGAGAGCGGGCCGGGAACGCCTCCATGGAAGAGCTCGTGATGGCCCTGCGCTACAATCAGGGCGTTGAGCTGGATATTCAGACCGCACTGTTCCGGGAACTGGCGGAATATGTTGCCCTGGCTTCTGGGCGCTCCATTCCCACCTGGAAACCAGTGGTGGGGGGGAATCTTTTTGTCTATGAATCCGAAGGTCGAGCCAGCGGGGTGGTCCGGGATCCCGCCACGTACGAAATGTTTCTGCCCGGGGAAGTAGGGCTGATGCGGCGGTTCAGTGTCGGTAAATACTCGGGGCCGACCGTCGTCCGCCGGAAGCTGCGCGAGCAGGGCTACCACGCCAGTGAGGAAGAGATCCGGTGTCTGGTCCCCATCCTGCGGTCGCGGGTTATTGCGCTGAAGCGGTCCCTGTTTGATAACGAAGTCATCGAAGCCTACCAGATGCTAAAAGAAAGGAACAACTCATGAATGCTGCCTCAATAAGATTGCTGGACACCACCCTTCGGGATGGAGAGCAGGCTGTCGGGGTCATCTTCAGTCCCCGGGAAAAACGTCAGATTGCCAACCTGCTGGCTGGCATTGGCATACCCGCTGTGGAGGCTGGCTTTCCCGCCCTGGGTCCGGAAGAGAAAGCCTGTATTATGGCTGTGGTTGATGCAAATCTAACCACCCCCGCGGGAAACCCCCTGGATGTGTATGGTTTCTGCCGGGCCCGCCCGGAGGATGTCCAGGATGCTGCAGACTGCGGGGTTAACGCTGTGATCATCTCCATCTCCTCCTCGGATTCTCATGTGGAACGGAAATTTAGAGCACAAAAAGAGTGGGTGCTGGACCGGATCCAGGATGCTGCCGCAGAAGCCAAACAGCATGGCTTGAGGTTCACCATCAGCGCAGAAGATGCCTCCCGGACAAAATTAGCCTTCCTGATTGACTTCTACCGCGTGGCAGAAGAAGCCGGGGCTGAACGGGTCCGCTACTGCGACTCTCTTGGGGTGGAAGATCCCTATACAACCTACCGGCGGATTAAATATATCCTGCAGGAGGTCTCCCTGCCTGTGGAGATGCATATGCACAACGATTTCGGGATGGCCACTGCAAATGCCCTGGCAGGGGTGCGGGCGGGGGCAGGTGGGGTGATCGGCTCCATCGGCGGCCTAGGCGAACGGACCGGCAACTCACCCATTGAAGAAGTCGTCATGGCCCTAAAACATCTTTATGGCGTGGACCTGGGGATTGACACTGCCCGTTTCCGGGAAATTGCTGAATATGTCGCCCAGGCCAGCCAGCGGGCAATCCCGATCTGGAAAGCAATCATCGGGACGAATGTCTTTGCCCATGAAAGCGGGATCCATGCAGACGGCATCCTCAAAAACCCGGACAGCTATGAGGCATTCAGCCCCGAAGAAGTCGGGCTGGAACGCCAGATCGTGATCGGGAAACATTCTGGCACCAAAGCATTGATTCACAAATTTTCCGGTCAGTTCGGAATCGATCTGGATGAGGAAACCGCCCAAGCCTTACTGGCCAAGGTCCGGGCTGCTGCCATCGAACTCAAACGTCCTTTGTTTACCAAGGAATTAATGCTGCTTTATGAGGAATACCAGCAGCAGCCGAAAGTTGGGGCAGGAGCGTGATCATGGGAAAAACACTAGCAGAAAAAATTCTCTCAGAGAAAGCGGGCCAGGATCTTTCTGCGGGAGATTTTACCATCACGCCTGTGGATGTGGTCCTTGCCCACGAGGGAACCGGACCGCTGGCAGTGGATCAGTTTCAGACATTGGGAAAAACCGATCTTGCCACCACTGGACTGTTCTTTTCAGACCACGCCGCTCCCGCTCCCCGGAAGGAACTGGCGGATGTCCAGCGTCGCCTGCAGGGGTTTGCAGCCGCAGCCGGAGGGGAGTTTCACCGACCCGGAACCGGGATCTGCCACCAGCTGGTGGCAGAAGAGTGGGCCGCTCCAGGAATGATCGTTGTCGGGGCTGACTCCCACACCTGCAGCGCAGGAGCGCTGGCTGCCTTTGGCACAGGGATGGGGTCAACCGATGTTGGGGTCGCCCTTGCCTTTGGAGAGACCTGGCTGCGGGTTCCCGAGACCATCCGGGTGCTGTTCACTGGAACGCTGCCGAAGGGTGTATTTGCTAAAGATCTTATCCTGGAGACCATCGGGCAGCTCGGCGCAGATGGAGCGATCTACAAGGCGCTTGAATTTGGCGGGCCCGTGGTAGAAAAGCTGGATCTGGAGGGACGATTAACCCTGGCCAACATGGCTGTTGAGGCTGGGGCGAAAGCAGGATTGTGCGCCGCTGACCATCTCACCCGCCAGTACCTGGAAACCCAGGGCCGGGGTGACGCGTTCATCCCGCTTGCCCCTGATCCAGACGCCAGCTACCTGCAGGTTTTGGAGATTGATACCGGGACCCTCAGTCCTCGGGTAGCCCTCCCTCACTTTGTCGACAATGTCCACCCTATCGAGGAAGTTGGAGAGGTGCCCATCGATCAGGTTTTTATCGGGACCTGCACCAATGGGCGATTATCAGACCTGCAGGCAGCAGCCCGGATTCTGAAAGGGAAGACCATCGCCCCGGCGATGAGATTGCTGGTGGGCCCGGCATCGCGGACGGTATACCAGGCAGCCTTGAAAGAGGGGTTGATAGAAATATTCCTGGAGGCTGGAGGGGTGGTTTTGCCCCCAGGTTGTGGACCCTGCGTCGGGGTGCATCAAGGGGTGCTGGCCGATGGGGAACGCTGCCTTTCAACAATGAACCGGAATTTCAAGGGACGGATGGGAAACCCACAAGCAGAAATCTATCTGGCCTCTCCTGCCACGGCGGCTGCCACGGCAATAAAGGGGAAGATATCTGACCCCAGGGAGGCCTTATGAGCGGCATGAAGAATCCTCTGACCGGCCATCTTCGAGGGACCTGCTGGGTCTTCGGGGATGGGATCAGCACAGATCATATTACACCCGGGCGGTACTATCATCTTCGAGGGGACCTCCCCGCCCTGGCAGCCCATACACTGGAAGATGCGGATCCGCAGTTTGCAGCCGAAGCGCAGCCCGGCGAGATCGTGGTGGGAGGAAAAAACTTTGGACAGGGTTCCTCCAGGGAGCACGCCGCCCTTGTCCTTAAAGAGCGCGGAATCCCCGCCGTCCTGGCCAAATCCTTTGCGCGGATCTTTTTCCGGAATATGGTTAATGTCGGGGTCGCCCCGATCACCTGTGATACCTCTGGGTTCCAGACGGGCGATGTCCTGGAAATTAATCTTCAAGAAGGATGGGTGAAAAATATCACCCGGGGCCTGCAGGTGGATTTTGCGCCGCTGCCGAAAATCATGCGGGATATTCTAACTGCCGGGGGTCTGGTATCATATGTCAGTGAACACGGGGGACTGGGATGAGCTCGTATCAGGCAGTGCTGATCCCCGGTGACGGCATCGGCCCGGAAGTCTCAGAAGCAGCCTGTCGGGTCATCGAGGCTGCAGGAGTGGACATTCACTGGCAGGTATTTCAGGCCGGGGTGCAAGCGGAGGAAGCGGGCCAGGCGTCCCTTCCCCAGGAACTCGTGGAGACCGCTCGAGCCATTGGGGTGATTCTCAAGGGCCCCCTGACCACCCCGGTGGGAACTGGATTTTCCAGTGTCAATGTCCGCTTGCGGCGGAGTTTGGAGATGTATGCCAACCTGCGCCCTATCCGGTCTTTACCCCTGGTTGGCAGCCGCTATGATCAGGTTGATCTGGTGGTCATCCGGGAAAACACGGAGGGGTTATACATCGGAGAGGAGCACTGGGAGGATGAGAACACCGTGATTGCAGCAAGGCGAATCACCCGTTCGGGTTCCCATCGCATCAGCCGATTTGCCTTTGAGTACGCCCAGGCGCAAGGACGGCAGTCGGTCACGGCAGTTCACAAAGCCAACATCCTGAAGGAAAGCGACGGGTTGTTTTTAATGGAAGCACAGCAGGTCTCTAAGGATTATCCGGAAATCGCCTTCCAGGACCGCATCGTCGATGCACTGTGTCTGGATTTGGTCGTCGACCCAGGGCTTCACTCCACCCTGCTCTGCCCGAATCTCTACGGGGATATTATCTCAGATCTCGCTGCCGGGCTGGTGGGTGGCTTAGGGGTGATCCCGGGGGCGAACCTCGGAGAGCATTGCGCGATGTTTGAGGCTGTGCATGGATCTGCTCCAGACCTTGCTGGGCAGGGAACCGCCAATCCAACCGCCCTGATCCTGGCAGGAGCCCTGCTGCTGCGGCATCTCGGCGAGGAAAAAGCAGCCGGGAAAGTGGAGGAAGGAATCCGGACACTTTACGCAGCAAGAGAGCACCTCACCCCGGATATTGGTGGCAGTGCCTCCACGAATGGGTTTACAGAGGCATTAATCAACCAGATCACCTGATTATTCGATACCAATTTTCGATTCCAAAATAGCAAAGGACCATGAACGTGGGTAGAAAACTAGAGCAGTACAAATTCCTTAAAAATAAAGTCATTATCCATTCCCGGGGAAAGCTGTGTGAAACTCCGGACGAACTGCTGCGCAGTAAACCATTCCGGACTCTTTTGGAATTCGTGCTGGAAGACCTTGCCCGTCGAAATTCCCGGATGCTGGGGATTTTTGGAGATCGGGAGATCAATGCCGGAAGTATTGAGCTGTTAATTCAGACCTTCCAGTATCTGACCATTCTGGAAAGGAAGGTGATTCCCAATATCCTTCCAGAATCCGAGATCTTTTTCCAGGATCCAGACAAAATTGCGGATTTTGTAGAGCATCTGTACAACGCCTGGCGAAGTTATGACCGGTTTGTGATCGTCTCGGGCATGGATGGCGAACCGCTGGATGGCCGTCCCTACCGGACATTCAACGATACGGTGGAAAAGCTGATGCATCTGGTCATTGCGACATACCGGGATATTGCGGAAAATATTTCCGGAGCTCACCCCAGGATCTACCGCCAGGCCCGGGCCGGGGTGGACATTGGAGCCATTGTCTCGCGTGAACCCGCGGTGGTTGGATGGACGGATTCCTTGGGTGAGCCCTATACACGTCTCCGGGATATCCCCATCATCCGCCAGGTGCTGCTGTACCCACCCCTGGTGCTGAACCCCCCGATGAACAAACGCTCCGGGCAATTTCAGCGTGTAGAGGAGAACCCGCTTGACCTGGTTGCTTTGGACTCCAGAGAGTGGATTGCCTATCCGGCCAAAGTCGGGGAACTGCTGATCCACACCTACATTCACGAGGAGTTCCTGGAGCTCGGCCTTTCCTTATGCAACCTTTTTGAACTTGCTGATGACGAGGATTTGCACCGGGCGCCTGATGCGATCTACCTCTTCGGCGTTCCGGGAGATACCCTGGCACGGTTTGGAGATTTACCCACCGTCTTTTATGATGATCAGGACAAGGGACTGCTGGTCGCGGCCGTGCCCAATCAGGACCGCTTCGGCTATTTTGGTTACCTCAAAAAGATGATGCTCACCCTTCACAATATCACCGTCATGAAACAAGGACGCCTGCCGTTTCACGGCGCCTTGGTAAAAATCACCCTTAAGCAGCGTGATTTTTGCGTGCTCTTGATCGGGGAAACCGGGGCCGGGAAATCAGAAACCTTGGAGGCATTTCGGGTGCTCAGTGAGGAAGAACTCCAGGACATGATCATCATTGCGGATGATATGGGATCCCTGGAGATCTCCAATGGGAAAATATTAGGATTTGGCTCGGAGATTGGGGCGTTCATCCGGTTGGATGACCTCCAGCCAGGCTACGAGTTCGGCCAAATGGGTCGAGCGATATTCATGAGCCCCAGTCAGACCAATGCCCGACTGCTGCTGCCTGTGACCACCTTTGCCCATGTTGTGGGTGGCTGCCCAATTGATTTGGTGCTTTATGCAAACAATTTTGAGGATGTGGATCAGGAACACCCGATCATCGACAGCTTCCCGGATGCCGAGTCCGCCCTGGAGGTTTTTCGGGAAGGGAAGGTGATGAGCAAAGGCACCACAACCTCCAGCGGAATAGTATACAGCTATTTTGCGAACATTTTCGGTCCCCCGCAGTACCGCGAGCTGCACGAGGAGCTTGCTTCCCGCTATTTCCAACACTTTTTTGATGCAGGGACTTTTGTCGGCCAGCTGCGGACGCGGCTGGGGCTACCGGGATGGGAAACCCGCGGTCCTGAGGAGGCTGCCAGGACCCTGATAACTGTCATCAATAATCAAGTAAAAAATCAATCAAAAAGAGGGTAACCTGCAGGAAGGTCAGAGGTCTGGTGAGGCCTTTTTCCTGTGGAAAAATTGTGCCTCAGCGTTCTTCCGGAAAGTCGTTTTCAACGATCCAGCGGATCTTATCTAGTGCATTTTTTTCATCCACTCCCTCAGCAGTGACCTCGATATCATGCCCTTGAACTACCCCCAGGGTAAGGACGCTGAGGATGCTCTTGGCATTGGTAAAAGCACTGGCGGTGGTCAGGTTGCGGACCTGGATGTCAGATTCAAATTTCCCTGCTGTGCGCACAAATAAATCAGCAGGACGGGCATGCAGTCCCTCAGCAGCCTGGATTGTCAGGGTAATTGTTTCCATTCCCATTCCTTGATCATTGGATGATTACTCACACCACCCCTGCAACTGAGGTGGTTATTAATATTACTCTGCGTTATTATACATCGAGAGCAAGAGAAATCAACCATTTGAAACAGGTGACCCGTTCAGGAGAATTTCCACAAGAGGATCCAATGATGAACAGAGAGACCCTCCTTAACCAGGTGAAAAATAATCCCACCCCAACTGTGCTGATCATTGGGGCAGGGATCAACGGGATTGGCACCTTCCGGGACCTCGCCCTGCAGGGAGTGGATTGCCTTTTGGTCGACAAAGGTGACTTCTGCTCCGGAGCAAGTATGGCTTCATCGCATATGCTCCATGGAGGGATACGCTACCTGGAAAATGGGGAGTTTCGCCTGGTCCGCGAAGCACTCCATGAGCGAAATAACCTCCTGCGCAATGCTCCCCACCTCACTCACCCACTGCCCACAACGATCCCGATCTTCAAGTGGTTTTCCGGCATTTTTAATGCCCCTATGAAATTTCTGGGGCTGCTTGACCGGCCTGCGGAGCGGGGGGCAGTGATCATCAAGCTGGGCTTGATGATGTATGATGCCTATGTACGGGGCGACAGCCCCATGCCCTCTCACCAGGTGGTCGGACGCCAGCAAGCTCGCTCCACCTGGCCGATGCTGAACCCGGAGGTTCGGTTTGCGGCTACCTATTATGATGGCGGGATGTACTCCCCGGAGCGCTTGGCTATGGAAATCCTGTTGGATGGGGAGTCTGAGGGGGATCACGCCAGAGCCTTGAATTATCTCAGCGCGGTCGGCACTTCCGAAGACAGCATCATACTGCGGGATGAATTATCTGGAGTAACTGTCCCGGTCCATCCTCAAATTGTCATTAACGCCGGGGGGCCCTGGATCGACCTGGTCAATCAGCAAATCAACGGTGAGACCGGGTTGATTGGCGGAACAAAGGGCGCCCACCTGATCATCGATCACCCGGAGCTGTTCAACGCCCTTGGCGGGCATGAGTTCTTTTTTGAATACTTCGATGGGCGGATTGTGCTGATTTACCCCTACCTGGGGAAAGTGCTCCTCGGCACCACGGATATCCGGGTGGAGAGTCCTGACCTCGTAAAGGTGACAGATGCAGAAATGGATTACATCCTGGGCATGGTCTCCCATGTGTTCCCGGGGATAAGGATCAGCCGTAAGGATATCATCTTTTATTTCACCGGGGTAAGGCCGCTTCCCCGGGAGGAAGGCAGCACGGGGCAGGTCAGCCGGGACCACTCAATTGAGGAAGTCAACGATCGCTCCCCCTGGCCTGTTCTCAGCCTTGTTGGCGGTAAATGGACCAGCTACCGAGCTTTTTCAGAACAGGTGACCGACCGGGTGCTGAAAATCCTCTCCCTTCCCCGCCAGCAGAGCACCGCTCAGCTTGCGATCGGTGGAGGGAAGAATTACCCCCAGGATCCCACCAGGCAGGAAACCTGGATCGACCAGGTTGCTGCCCGCTCAGGCCTGTCCTTCGAGAGGGTAAAAACCTTGTTTGAGCGCTACGGTACCCGCGCGGCGGCAATCTCCGATTTTGTGAAATCCCGCGGGGATATCCCACTGAGATATTTTCCGGAATTCACGCGAAGTGAGATCACTTTTTTGGTTGAACAAGAAATGGTCACGCATCTGGATGATTTTTTACTCCGGCGCTCCTTAACAGCCTGGACAGGCAAAATCACCCTGGCATTGATTGACGAGCTGGGAAAGGTCATCGGGGAGACATTGGGCTGGGACACCCGGAGAATCCAGGCAGAATCAGCCCGGGCAGCCAAGATCCTCCAGGAAGATCACGGGGTCCAACTGTAGCACCGCTGCAAAGATCATCAGAACAGAGAACCGTTGCCATCCCAAAAATCAACAAGAAAACCGCTGGGCTCTCCAACCGGGAAAGCGGTGCGTTTGCATGCCAGCTGCCCTCCCCGGGGAGATCTCATCGTCCAAGCGCCTGAGATTCCCCACGATCAGCAGGGAGGGAATTGATATGAAACTGCCCCATTGATCCGGACAGAGGCTGATAGCATAAAATTGTTTGCTTTCGTTTTTTAAGATGCGAATTTGCAGGCTGGCAGCAGAGGGCATATGCCGAGAATTCTCCACATCGAAAACGATCCCAACTGCCTGGAATTATCCCGGATTATCTTGGAACGCCAGGGGTTTGAGTTTTTATCCGCAGCGACGATCGATTTTGGATTGCTGCAGACAGAAAAATCCCGGCCTGACCTGATCATTCTCTCCGCAAAATACGCCTCCCATAATGGGGCCGAAATCGCCAATCTTCTCCTGGATCATCCCCAAGCTCAACATGTCCCGATCGTGTTTTTTTGCAGCGCGGAGGCCTACCGGGATCTCGCTGCCCAGGTCACCCAAAAAAATTCCCCTGCCATCCATCACATTGAACAGCCAACCACATATCAGAAATTTCTGGAGGGGGTCACCCTCGCGCTGGATCGAAAAAAAGCTGAAAGGGCTTCTTAATCCACCACCTCGAATCCTGAACCGGCTTCCGCCTGAAGATCGACAGTGATTTCCTCTCCCCCAAATCCATCTACCAGGTCATGCGCCCGGACTTGAACGCTGGTGATGCCGGGAGGAATCTCGATTCCCCGCTGACTGCGGGTGAACGGCTGCTCTTCCACATGGGGATGCAGCAGCAGGCGCGTGAATGGGGATTCTGGATCCGGTTTGAGGACGGTTCCATCGGAAAGCACCACATCCCAACCATCCGCGTAATCCTCCCAACCAGTATCGGGATGCTGCACTGTGACATGAAATGTCCAGCTTCCAGCATCTGACTCCTTAACTGCCCGGACAAAAATTACATCAGCATTTCCTGAGGACCCGGACCTGTCTTCTCCCTTCCTGGAGATGCCGCTGCAGCCGCCCAGGACAAAAACAAACAGAATCCCTACGACCATCCATCGCGTTCTCTGCTGGGGGATCATGGGTAATAACCTCTCAATGGCTATTCGGAAAACACGGGCAGGTCTTCCAACTCAGCCACAGGGTACTGTCCAACGGATCCGGACAGAGGTTGGGTGCTTTTATAGCGATATGTCTTTATCCGCCTGGTGACCCGATTGACAAACTCCTGCTCAAACCCGGCTTCAAGGCATTTCTGAGTAGAACGGCCTTCCTCAACAAGATCATACAGCAGCCGGTCTACATCATCATAGGAAAATCCCAGCTCTTCTTCGTCTGTTTGCCCAACCCATAAATCTGCCGAGGGAGATTTTTCGATGATGTCCTGGGGGACACCGATCGCTGCTGCAAGCTGTTTAACCTGGGCTTTGTAGAGGTCTGCAAGCGGGTTAAAATCTGCCGCGCCATCCCCATGCAGGGTGCTGTACCCCAGGAGGATTTCTGTCTTATTCCCGGTTCCTACCACCAGGCCGGAGAAGGCAGCGGATTGATCATAAAGATAGATCATGCGCATCCGCGCCATGACATTCCCTTTCCGGACCCGGTCTGCTTCAGGAAAGTCCTTCAGGACCGCATCGACCGGATTGGTGATCTGATAGGTAGCAGATTTTGCCCGGGTTTGATCAATCACCAACTGGGCATGCTCCATTGAATCCGGGGAAGAGGTCTGATAAGGCAGCCGCAGCAGGAGCACGTTCTCCGGACCCAACGCTTTCACGGACAGGAATGCGCTCAGGGCACTGTCAACTCCCCCGGAAACTCCCAGGACTACTTTTTCAAAGCCAGCGTCTTTGACTGTGTTCCGAATAAATTCAACCAGGGTGTCAATAGCCTGGTCTGCATCCAGGAGTAGTTTTTTCATTTTGTTTTCCTTCCGAATCCAAAACACCATGCTTGCCACAATCAGGAAAAATCCCCCCGAGAGAAGGGTTTCCCACCGTATTCCCCCAAAGCGGGGGGCAGGATCGACTTTCATCACAGACAACCCACCATTTATAAGCAGCAGGCCATCCAGCCCGATTAACCCTCGCTGTCCAGATTGGAGGAACGGGAAGCGGCGCAGTGGATGCACGCAGCAGCATGCCGTCCAGGCAGCGCTCAAGCTCGCCCCAAGGATCGGCAGCGGCCAGCGGTTGGAAACCTGACCATAAAGGTCCCACACGGGAATCCCGAACCAGGCATCCGTTTGCGGACCATAGCCAACCCCCGCTTCCCATCCGGCCAGCCACATCACCGCTGCAGCAGTCCCCCACATCGGGAGATAGAGATCCAGCATTTGCATGAAGGGTTGGTTCCAAAATAAATGAATCCCAACCAGCACCGCCAGGGCCCCTACCAAGGCACCCGACCAGGTTAACCCTCCGGACCAGACCTGGGGAAGCTCAAGCAGGTGAGATCGGAAATATGTCCAGTTCTGCACCCCATAGCTGATCCGGGCTCCGACCAGGGCACCCAGCAGCTGGGCCATTCCGAGTTTGGTGTAGGTAAACTTATTATCCTTGACCCGCCAAATGGAGATGGCCAATCCAAGCGCAGCTCCCAGGGTCATCAGCAGGGAATACAGGGAGAGTTTGCCGAAGAGCAATGGTTGGATCATCACGCTAAAATCATACCATAGGGAATCCTTTCTAGTATAATCAGGATGCCGGTCTAGTCGGTTCCTGGTCATTGCCCACGAAATAGTTTCCTGACAAGAAATACTGGAAAACCCAACTATTAAGGATGAGTATTATGAATGACTTAACCATTCAGAAAGTAGAAACTGAAGAGGAGCGCAGAGATTTTCTGAGCTTCCCCTGGAAGGTGTATCAAGATGATCCTTATTGGGTGCCGCCGATATTTTCTGAGCGGATGGAGTTCACAGATCCGGAACATAATCCGTTTTTTGACCACGCGGAAGTGGACTTTTTCAGTGCCGTGCGGGGGGAAGAGATCGTCGGTACGATCGCCGTGTTTGCCAATCACCGCCATAATGAATTTCAAGGGGAAAATGTGGCTTTCTTTGGTTTCTTTGAAGTATCTGAGGATTTTGAAGCCGCCCAGCTTTTATTTGAACGCGCTGAAACCTGGGCCAGGGAACATGGATATGATGCCCTCCGCGGCCCGGCCCAGTTTTCCACAAATGATGAATGTGGGCTGCTGGTGGATGGATTTGATGACCGCCCCAGGATCCTGACCACCTACAACCCCAGATATTATGCGGGATTCCTGGAAAAGCTTGGCTATCAAAAAGCCCGGGATTTATGGGCATACCAGCTCAGTGTTAAGGAGTTTATGGAAAAGACGGGGGAGCGATTGGATAAGCTCACCACCCGGATTTTGGAGCGGAAAAACATCAAAATCCGAAATCTGGATATGAGCATCTTTTATGATGAGGTCAATAAAGTAAAAGAGCTTTATAACAATGCCTGGTCGAAAAATTGGGGTTTTGTCCCCATGACGGACGCTGAGTTCGACAAGCTTGCCAGGGATCTCAAACCGATCCTGGATCCGGATGTGGTCTTCATTGCTGAAAAAGACGGCCGCACAGTTGGGTTCAGCCTTTCCCTGCTGGATCTCAATCAACCCCTTCGGCTGGCATATCCCAAACCTGGAACCCCGGATTGGTGGGTGATGGCAAAATTAGGCTGGTACTGGAAGGTCCGTAACCAGGTGGATTGGGTCCGGGTTTTTGCGCTTGGTGTGATTCCCGAGTACCGAACCCTGGGAATTGATGCGCTCTTTTATTATAAAACCGCCGTTGCCGCCCTGCAGAAAGGGATTAAGATGGGTGAGATGAGCTGGATCCTGGACAATAATGAGCTGATGAACAGACCCATCATTGCCATGGGCGGCGAGGTGTACAAAACATACCGTTTTTATCAAAAACCGCTCTAACCGTCACTGATGGGTTGCGGGATGCGCCATGGAACAATTTTTACTGGATCCAAACATCGCTTACCTGTTTTTAGTGGGGTTTTTCTTTCTGGCCGGGATTGCCATCCTCTCCCCTGGCACCGGGCTGCTTGAGGTCGGCGCACTGCTCACCCTGATCGCTGCGGGGTGGGCGATCTACAATCTGCCCATCAATGTCTGGGCTTTGATTCTGCTGCTGGTGGGGGTTTTTCCCGCGGTGATTGCTGCCCGGGTATCTGGAAAAAGATATTTTTTATGGATCTCAGTTGGAGCCCTGGTGGTGGGGACGGTCTTTCTTTTTCAGGGCCAGTCCTGGTGGAGTCCTGCGGTCAATCCCTTTCTAGCCCTGACAGGATCCGTTACGGCGGGAAGCCTGTATTATGTGATCTCGTTGAGAACCCTGGAAGCGATTGCTTCTCCGCCCACTCATGACCTGCAGCGGCTGTTGGGAGCAGTTGGAGAGGCCCGGTCCAGTTTTCATGGAGAGGTTGAGGGATCGGTGCATGTGCAAGGGGAATTGTGGAGCGCCCGCAGTGATCAGCCGATCCAGGAAGGCCAGCGCGTTCAGGTTATTGACCGGATGGGATTCATGCTGATCGTTGAGCCCCTGGATGAATAATAACCCAATTAATTAGGGATTTCTACTACTTGAAGGCCAGGAGGTGATCTATGATGTATTCTGTACTTGCACAGACACTGGCAGGAGGCAGCAGTTTACTTTGCTTGATCGGAGTAGTGGTTATCGGAGGCTTATTCCTGCTAGCCACCGCCATCAAGATTATCCCTGAATATCAGCGGCTGGTTGTCTTTCGGTTGGGGCGCTGCATTGGTGCCCGGGGTCCAGGATTTATTTTCCTGATTCCAGTAATTGACAAAGGGGTCAAGGTCGATTTGCGGGAGCAGGTACGGGAAATCCCACACCAGACCGTGATCACTGCGGACAACGCCGGAATTTCGCTGGACTTCATTTGGTACTACAAAGTGCTGGATCCTGTAGAGAGCGTCCTGCAGGTAGGAAACTTTGAAAGTGCTGCCCAGGGGATTGCCACCACGACCTTGCGGGCGGTAGTGGGCGGTATTGAACTGGACCAGGTGCTGACAGACCGCGAACACATCAACAATCTGCTCCGCAACCGGCTTGATGAAGTCACCGAGCGTTGGGGAGTAAAAGTGACCAATGTGGAAATCCGGGAGATTATTCCCCCAGATGAAGTTCAGGATGCAATGAACCGCCAGATGTCTGCGGAGCGTGACCGGCGGGCGCTGGTGACCGAATCCACCGGGCAAAAAGAATCAGCCGTCAACGTGGCAGAAGGAGAGAAAAAAGCAGCCATCCTCCGCGCGGAAGGACAGAAAGAACGCGCGATCCTGGAAGCCGAGGGGGAGCGGGAGGCCCAGCTCCTCCGCGCTGAAGGCTATGCGCAAGCACTGAAGAAGATCACCGAGGTCGCCCAGACCCTTGACCCCAATACCGTCACCTTGCAGTATTTTGAAACCCTGCAGAAAATGGGGCAGAGCGAAGCCACAAAATTCATCTTCCCGATGGAGTTCACCAGCTTGCTGGATGCCTTTTTAAGACAGAATAAGTCCTCCTGATCCTCGATGGATGCCGTGCAACACTCACCAGGAAGCGGCCTGCAGATCACCACCGCTTCCTGGCGTGATGTTGGAGAGCTCCACCGCCTGGAGAAAGCGTGTTTTGGAGAGGATGCCTGGCCCCTTCTTGATGTGATCGGCGTGCTCACTTTTCCCGGGATCATCCGGTTAAAAGCAGTGCAGGAAGAGTCCATGATCGGGTTCATCGGAGCGGACCTTCGTCAGCATCAGCAAACGGCCTGGATTGCCACTTTCGCGGTGCTGCCGGCATTTCGGCGCACCGGTATTGGCACGGCATTATTGAAAGCCTGTGAATCCCGGATAGAGCTCCCAACCATCCGTCTGAGCGTCCGCCGCTCCAACTCTCCCGCAATCCAACTCTACCAAAAACAGGGCTACCGGCAGATCAATTGCTGGCCCAAATACTACCAGGGAAATGAAGACGCGCTGATCTTTGAAAAAATTCCCTCTCCCTTCAGGAAATAAACCCCTGCTTCCATTCTCCCTGCTATAATAGTCCTCGATATGGCCAGAAAACCCAACAAGATGCCTCCACCGCTGTTGGTCAGGGAACAAGCCGCTTTTGTTTCCCTCCTCCAGGACCTCGCCCGCCAGGACATCCTGGCAGTTGATACAGAAGCCAACAGCCTGTATGCCTACCAGGAACAAGTTTGTCTGATCCAGCTTTCAACACAGAAACAGGATTACATCCTTGATCCATTATCCATCCCGGATATCACACCGCTGGGGGAGATATTTTATAATCCGGGCATCGAAAAGATCTTTCATGCTTCAGAATACGACGTCCTGATCCTCTATGATGATTTTCGATTTGAATTTCAAAATATATTTGACACCATGATCGCAGCCCAAATTCTGGGACGGAAAAAATTGGGCTATGACTCGCTTCTGGAGGAGGTCTACGACATCCAGGTAGATAAAAAGTACCAGCGGGCCAATTGGG
This sequence comes from uncultured Anaerolineales bacterium, assembly GCA_964621835.1. Taxonomy (GTDB): domain Bacteria; phylum Chloroflexota; class Anaerolineae; order Anaerolineales; family UBA11858; genus B10-G9. Next base: position 82,566 of record CAZUMA010000003.1, read on the forward strand.
GCATGCGGCCTCTCACTGAGGAGATGCTCCTGTATGCCCAAATTGATACACATTTCTTAATCGGGATCCGGGAAGTGCTTGCCAGGGAGCTTTTTACATCTGACCTTGCCCCGCTTGCCAGGGAAGATTTTCAACGGGCCTGCCTGGCCCACCGGAAAGAGCGAGCCCCCAAGCTTCCTCCCTGCTGGCGCCAGAACGGGGCTAAAAATCTAACCCCTCAAAAAGCAGCCGTGCTGCAGCACCTCAGCGAATACCGCGATCAGCTGGCACGTCATCTGGACCGTCCGCTGTTTAAGGTATTCAGCTCAAAGACCCTGCTGACCCTGGCGGAGAATTGTCCCACGAACAGACGGGAATTGGCTCGCTTGAATGTTGGTAAACAGCGCAATATCCAGCGATATGCGGATGGCATCCTGGCGGCCATCAAAGCGGGGTTGGAAGCGGACCCCATCCACCCTCCTCGAAATCAAAAACCAGATAATGGATTTCTCCTCAGGGAGAAAGCGCTCAAAAATTGGCGCAAGCAAACCGCCCGAAAAATGCAGGTCAACTCCGCGGTCGTGCTGCCCCGGACCTTGCTGAACGAACTTGCCGCAGAAAACCCCCATGAGATGAAAACACTGGCCAAACTGCTTGAGGATGTGCCCTGGCGGCTGTCCCATTTTGGGGAGGAAATCCTGACTGTGCTTTCCTCAGCTTCTTGATTAAGGAATCCAATCATGAAAATCCACTTTCTCGGCGCCGCCCAAACGGTGACCGGCTCCATGCATTTATTAGAGGTGAATGGCAGCAGAGTCCTGCTGGACTGCGGGCTGTTCCAGGGAAGAAGAAAAGAAACCTACCGGCGCAACCGTAATTTTCCCTTTGACCCGGGCCAGCTGGACGCGGTGATCCTCTCCCACGCCCACATTGATCACAGCGGGAATTTACCAAACCTTGTCAACCAGGGATTTGAAGGTCCGATCTACACCACCTATGCAACCGCTCACCTGGATAACATCATGCTGCTGGATTCTGGGTATATCCATGAAAAGGACGCGGAGTATTTGAACAAAAAAAGGAAAAAACAAGGCAAAAAACCCATCGAGCCCCTCTACACCAAGGAGGACGCAGCCCGGGTTGCTCCTCTTTTCGAGTCCCTTCATTATCAGGAAAAGTTTGAGCCTGCGCCAGGCGTCCAGGCCCAGCTGGTGGATGCCGGGCATATCCTGGGCTCAGCTGCAGTCATCCTGGATATCACTGAAGATGGGAAAACCAGCCGCTTGTGGTTCTCTGGCGACATCGGACGCCCTGGCCTGCTCTTGCTCAGAGATCCGGTCCTGCCGGAGCGGGCGGACTACCTGATTATGGAATCTACCTACGGGGACGAGAAAAAACGCTCTCCAGAAAGCGCCTTCGATGAACTCCGGGAGGTGGTCCGGCGAACGGTAGCCCGCAAAGGGCGGGTGATCGTGCCTGCTTTCGCAGTCGGACGCACCCAGGAGCTGGTCTTCAGCCTTCATCAGATGATCGAAGAGGGGGATATCCCGGAAATCCCGGTTTTTGTGGACAGTCCGCTGGCCATCCGGGCTTCCAAGATCTTCCGGGAACACCCGGAATGCTTTGACAAGGAGACCCAGGACTTCATCGCCTCAGATCAGCAGCATGCTGCCCTGGATTTCAAGGGGCTTCACTACACCTTATCTGTGGAGGAGTCCAAGTCCATTAACTTCACAGAACCCCCCTTTGTGGTCATTTCAGCCTCCGGGATGGCGGAAACGGGACGCATCCTCCATCACCTTAAAAACCACATTGAGGATGAGCGCAACACGGTCCTGATTGTCTCCTGGCAGGCTCCCCACACCCTGGGGAGGCGGCTGGCGGAGCAGGAAAAGGAGATCAGGATCTTTGGGAAAACCTACCACCGCAGAGCGGACGTGGTGACCATCAACGGCTTTTCAGCCCATGCCGGGCAGCAGCTTTTGGTGGAGTATGCCCAGTCCACCATCAATTCGCTTCAGAAGGTCTTCCTGGTTCACGGCGAACCCCGGGGTGCCGAACCGCTCATGGAAAGGCTGATGGAGATCGGGGTGAAAGCGGTCTATTACCCGGAGATGGGTGAGTCCTTCCAGCTCTGATCACGACCCTCCATGTTGAAAATGGTGCTGCCCCCGCTGTGCAAGTTACGGGGGCAGTTCTTTTTATTAATGAATCCGAGTGATATTCCACCAGATATGGAAGTTGTTCGTGTCCCATCCCAGGGGGGTGCCATCAGGGCAGTCATGCCAGCCTTCAGAGCTGTAATGGTAATTATCCGCTTGATCCCCATAGTTCTCAGATACTGAATATTCCGCATTGACCCTTCCGGCATAATCATTGGATGCCAGTCCGCTGTCTATTTCATTCCCATCCGCAAACAGGACCAGGCTGTGGCTGGCCGGCATCTGAAATTCGACATTAAACCCTGGCTCCTCCCGGACATCCCAGGTCCCGTGATAGATCCATTCAGGATACGTCTCCACCTCCAGGACCCCGCTCCAGGGGTTATACAGCTCTGCGATCCAGGTCACCTCCCCGTCCGGGGAGCGGTGACCCACGAAGGTCCGGAACACAAATTCGGATTCGGTGTTCAAAAAGCTTTCACAGGGATCCCCGGGGGCGTATTCCAGAATCTGCACCCGCATGGTCACCGGGGTTTCATAAACATTATTCAGCTCATTAGTTTCCCGGATCCCGTCCCCCCCGGCAGCATCGACGGGGTCCAGCAGCAAGCGCAGGTCGTAGGGTTCTGTCGCAGCGCTGGGGGAAATCAGATATCTATGCCCTCCAGCAGGAATCGTGACACCCTCCCAGGTCAGAAAGTCAATCTGCTCGTTGGTGCTCATCCTCACCACGGCAATATTGATCTGTTCCTCAACCAGGTCAGCAGCGTTATTGAAGACGTGGATGACAAGCTGACCTTCCTCATTCATGGTCACATCGGTGATGACCAGGTCCGGCAGCGCTTCTGCCCCGCCTGCTTCCGGTCCCACAAGCACATCGATCCCCACGGTGAGGGTGATCCCGTTCTGGCTGATCGTGTACTCCCCGGGAGTGACCTCTCCCGGCTCCAGCACCTCAAACCCTTCAAACGCTCGACCATCCCTTTCAGTCCAGATGCTGCCGCCAAAGGTCAGCGACTGTCTTTCATTCAGCTCAACTTCCAGAGAGATAACCGAAGGGGCATAGTTGGATGTGCAGTTGCCACCGATGCAGGACCAGGCCTCGGTTTCGATCGCCTCAAACAGATCCCCAAGATTGTAGACTGTCCCGGCATCGAGGTAGCGTTTCGTATCATCTGTGGCATCAAAGCTTGGTGGGCCATCCCGGTAGTCAGCAATCAGGGTTTGGTCATTCGCCATGAACGTCCCGGAGAGCGGGCCGACCCGGCCGCCCAACCCAGCACCATCAAGGGAGAGGAAGGAAACCAGCAGCGTGCGGGGGCAGCCCCCTGGATCCCAGACCTGGATATTGCTGGGGGCGGATCCCGTATCCAGCGACTCCCCCGGATTCCGGCCAACAGCTACCAGCTGGAAGGTCGTTTCACTTCCGCAAGTGGGACGGAAATCCCCGATATCAATTCTCCGCCGATCCGCTGGGATCGAAGCAACAGGGTCATAATAGTTTCCATTGACAATCAGGAGAAATCTCTCCAGCCACTCCTCCTCTCCCTCCCACTGCCAGCCGATCCGGTAGGGACCTGTCCCCGTTGGACCCAGCGTCACCGGGTGCAAAATGGGCGGCTGAATCGCAGTTTCATCACAGGAGGGAGAACAAATCCGATAGGAAGCCATGAAACCGTCTGCCTCTGGAGAACCAGAAATCGCAAGCAGCTGACGTCCATCCCACTCTGCAGACTGATGGCTGTATGTGTAGGTCCCCAGATCATACACCGTCCCCCATCCCCCTTCCGGCCCCAAGAACTCCACATCTGCCCGACATTGAAGCATCAGCGAGAGGGGTGAATTCCTGTTGGCAATCATGCGGATGCTGTTCTCTCCCCCCAAGGCTTGAGCCATATCCCATGTTTGCTCTCCCTGGGGTTCAAATTCGTAGCGTTCAACCGGCTGATCTCCCAGCTGCAGATAGCACCAGACATGATCGTACTCCCGTCCAACCTGGAATTGGAGACCCTCCACCTCGATATTGACCGGATCTAAAATCGTAAACACCCCAAAAAAGAGCGGGAAGTCGAACCCAAACATCGGCTCTTCCCCTTCATCCCGATCGGGGGGAGGGCAAAAGCCATCCTCTGGCTCACCAGGTTCATCCGGGCAGGGGTCGTGATCATCAGCCGCACCATCCCCATCCCGATCACCAGCTTCCGAGCCTGGCGCCCCTCCCGCTTCAGGATCTCCTGGTTCATCCGGAGCTAAATCTTCATGGTCTGGAACCCCATCTCCATCACGGTCCGGACAGCCCTCGAGCTCAGCAGCTCCGGGTAGATCCGGGCAGGCATCTTCCCCATCAGCAACCCCGTCCCCATCCGCATCCCCCGCACCATCCAGAACTCGTTCATCTCCCGCCACAGCATTCACCAGGATATATCCACTGGCCCTGCCTCCCTGGCTGTTGAATGCCCGAAAGGTAAGTGTATGCTCTCCCGGGGTATCCGGGGTCCAGGAAACCAGCATCGGGAAGGGGGTAATTCCTTCCGATACCCCGCTGGTCTCCACTTCCTGCAGGGTGTCACCCACCCAGAATTCCATGCGGGTAATGTTGTTCTCATCACGGGCGGTGGCATGCACGGTCACCCGCTCTCCAATCTCCAGCCGGTCTCCATTCCCTGGATCATGGATCTGCACCAGCGGTCTGGAAGAAGCGTCCTTTGAAAACAAAAAGAAGTATCCCACCAGGATCAGGAGAGTGATCAGCAGCAGCAGCCCGCTGCCAATCATGATCAGCACCGGTCCACGGCGCTTTCGCCCGGGTTCTTGAGAAACACCCCCGCTTGCAGTTTCGTGCGCGTTGAGTGAATTCATGGTTCTCCTCCTGCGGGTCAATCCAGGGTTACTGTGAAGGTTGAATACGGGGACCAGGAACTGCGATTTCCTTCATTATCCTCCGCCTGGACTGCCCAGCGGTACCGAAGTCCGCAGTCAATCGGGACCTGCTTTTGTTTCCCTGTAATTGGTCCCCACCTGTTCACCTGCTGCCAGTTCCCTGAAGAAACCTCCCATTCCAACTTCAGGTAATAACCTCCAATCCCACTTTCATCCTCAACCGGCAGCCAGACCAGGTTTTGTGATGCCCCACAGGCAAGTTCCAATCCGTTCGCCGGGACCATCGGGGAGGGCACAGGCGGCGGGGTAGTATCTTCCGGTTCCGGGGGGGGCGGAGCGGTGAGAACCGACACCTTGCAGGTATCTGTGCTCAAGGAGACCAGCTCGTCCCAGATCCAGCAGTTGCCGGCAGCCTCCGGTCGTTCAATAACCCAATAGCTGCTGTCCTGGCTTCTGCCAATAACAGCGGCAGATGCCCCCTCAGCCAGAGTGGAAAGCAGCTGATACTCTGTTCCCGGGCCTGCCCGGCAGTTGGCGTTTGTATTCGCTTTGACAACCGGTGGACAAACCGGTTCTGGTTCCGGCTCCTCTGTTACAGGAGTAACTGTGATTTCATCAGGGGGCTCTTGGGTATCTGGCAGGGGGGTTGGAGTAAGGGTGGGATCGATCGAGGCCTGTTCCCCGGTTACTGATACCCACACATTGGCAGAGGCGGAAAAGTCCCCTTCCTGATCATAGGCGACCAGAGAAAGCAGGTGTTTTCCCGACTGCTCAGGAACCCATTCCTGCCTGAATTCTGCAAATGCCGTCCCGGCCTCCTCAGGGGTCTGACGGTGGTATGCCTCTCCGTTGACCGAAAGCACAACCTCGGCAACGCCGCGTTCAGCAAAGGCATGAGAAATCACCTCCACCGGGAGGCCGACCGCTGTGGTTTGGTTTCCCCGGGGGGCATCGATCCAGATCTTGGGGGCGGGATCATCCGTTTGAGCGCAGGCGCTGCTGCTGAGTGCGAAAAGAAAAACCAACAGGAGGAGAAATACCTGCCGCAGGTCTGCTTCCCTATTCATGGTGGTCTCCTTAGGTCTGAATGGTTACAACCAGGGAAAAAATCCCTATTGGGTAGAGGAGAGGGAAAGATCCCTGGGGTTCCTCCTCCAGAGCAATGGGAAGGCTTGTTAGGTTGATTCAGTGATCACTAATTACAGGAGCACCATTAAAATAATCAGCTTGGAGGACAGTTCTCCAATCGCGAAAGGGGCGGAATAGATCAGCGAAATTAAGGAACAAACGAATCTATGTTTGATTGTAGCACAAGTGGAGCACCAATCCATAGATTTTTAGGAATCCCCCATCACCGATTGCAGGCCAGGTTGTCTGCCCGGTGCCGCTGCAGGGACTGGAGCCTATCTCAGGGCGCATACCCGCAGAGGGCCACCGCCCCCGGGCCGGTGTGAACACCCAGAATTGGAGAGACTATACTGAGGATCAGCTCCGTTGGGGCATACTCTTCCCGGATGCGCTCCACCAGGGCCTCGGCAGTTTCCAGGGCAGCGTTGTGCAGCACGGCAATGCGCAGATCGTGGGGATGAGGAAAGCGGTCAAAAAAATCCCTGTAAAGATCCTCAAGGGCTTTTTTCCGGGTGCGGGATTGACGCTCCGCTTCGACCTGACCGCTCTGATGATTCACTGAAATCAGGGGTTTAAGATGCAGCAGGGTTCCAATAAATTTGCTGGCCCCCCCAATCCTCCCCCCTTTGTGGAGAAAAGTAAGAGTATCTAAGCTGATAAGGTAGACCAATTGTTTTCTGACCTCGTCTGCTGCCTCGATCATGCTCTGGACATCCCCGCCAGCCTCCCGGGTCCGGGCAGCAGCCAGGACCTGCCAGCCCAGGCTCATCGAATTGGATCGGGAGTCATACACCTGGACCGGGATCTCCATGTTTTCTGCGGCCCTGCAGGCAGATTGATAGGTGCCGCTCATGGCGCTGCTGAGGGTCATAACCAAAATTTCTTCCGCGCCCTGTTGATGGACCCTCTCCAGGACCTGGAGCACCTCTTCAGGAGTTGGCTGAGAAGTGGAGGGAAGGATCGGATCAGCTGCCAGCCGCCGGTAAAACGCTTCTGGCTCCAGATCCACTTTATCGCGGAACTGCTCCTCCCCCCAGATGATGGTCAGCGGGATCATCGTAATCTCATACTGCTGAAGGTACGGATCCGGGAGATCACAGGTGCTGTCAGTGATGATGGCTGAATGATGTTTCATAGTTGTCTCATTAGGGAAAGTACTCCCCGGTAGGCAGGATCTTATGGAAAAACACAGCTGCCTGATGGTGCTGAAATTTTTTCAAGATGGAGCCACGCGCCCGTGGTAACGAGCGCGCAGAAGTTGATCCCTTGTCGATCTTCCGGTTCTCCTTCCCTGTTTTGCCCTCTTTTATTCGGGTGCGGTCGTGAATGTCGCCGTGGGAGTGGGAGTGTTTGTCGGCGTGGGGGTAGAGGTTGAGGTGGCGGTGTTGGGTGGGACTGTTGTGGTGGCAGGAGCAACCGTGGGGGCCACTGTCGGGGTATTTCCAGTTGCTTTCACCGTTGGCGTATAGGTCTCTGTTGCGCTCTTGCTGACCTCAATTTCGACATAAAACAGGTCGCCAAAAGAGATCCCATCCTCATTGCGGATCGTCCAGTAGGAGCTGTAGCTTCCCGCCAGCAGCGGCGCTTTCATCTCCACAGAGATATCCAGGGTTTCATTGATTCCAATGGTCCGGGGGACAGATGTGGTCTTCCCTTCCAGTTGATTTCCGCTCACAAAGGCTACGTCATATTCCTGGGTCCAGGCACAGCTGCCGTCATTGCGCAGGCGCCAGGTTTTGGTAAACGCCTCTCCAGGACCGAAGACCGTGTTGTCAGGAATCGTCACATCCTTGATAAAGCTGGCATCATCGCAGGATATCCCCCCGACCCTCGGAGTAGCTGTAGCCTGATCGAAGAAGGGCACTCTGGTGGTCGCAGCCGGGGATGGGCTGGTGAGCTGAAAATCAGTCGCGGTTGCTGAGGCAGTCCAGGTAGGTTGAGGGGTTGAGGTGACCTGGGCCACCTCGGTAAGGGCTGATTCCGCGGTGAGGAAGAATTCAGCGGTTGCCGTGGAAGCCGCCGATTGCCCTCCACCACACCCTGCCAGCAGCAGGGCCAGGACCAGTACTATGAACCCTTGTTTTTTCATTTTTTCCTCTTTTAATTCCCATACCCAGCCTGGGAATGAAGGTCTACTTCCAATCGAAACTGCCCTTATCCACCACCGCAGCTTCTGCAAGCAGCAGGGGACGCCGAGCAGGATCCACAGGTGGATGTCCGGGAGGCAGCCTGGTCATTGCTCCCCCCGCTGCGAAACCCGGCCACCCGGGATATTTTCCTGGCCGTCTGCTGACTGCCGCAAGAATCACAGGGTGGGGGCGTTCCCTCAATCACGCGATAGGAGCCCAGCACTTCAAAATCCTGCTGGCACTTCTGACAGGTAAATTCATAAAGAGGCATACCAAGAGTCCTGTCCTGACTTTTTTCCGGATAGGAACGATTCTACCAGAAACTGTCCCGGTTGAGATGGTTAGGGGGGACCCAGTGGGGAGGATCCCCCACCTCCTGGATGCTCCCCCCACCGGGTGTAATTCCAAAAGCAGCAAACTCCGGGCAATCCCGCTGCTGCCAGGACAACCTGGCTTGCCAGAGTATTCTGAAAAGAATTTCTGAATCTACCCTTTCAGAAATTAAACCCTTGGCAGATTTCCAGGTGAATTTCCGCCTGTTGCCCCGTGGATCGAGCACCCACCAAAATGCCTACGTGATGGTTATCTTCCGTTTTTGGTAGTCTTTCAGGCTGCTGATGGATTCAGATCAACCCCTCGCAGCAGCTGGGCATTCGCAGCCACGATCACAGTACTCAGGGACATCAGCAGGGCGCCCACAGCAGGGGAGAGCAGGATGCCCCAGGGGGCCAATACCCCTGCGGCCAGGGGAAGGGCGATGATGTTGTACCCGGCAGCCCACCAAAGGTTTTGGATCATCTTGCGGTGGCTGGCTTTGCTGAGCCGGATGATTTTGATTACATCCAGGGGGTTGGACCTGACCAGGATCAACCCGGCGGACTCAATTGCAACATCGGTTCCCCCGCCAATGGCTATGCCAATATCCGCCCGGGTCAGGGCTGGGGCATCATTCACACCATCGCCAACCATCGCCACTGATTTTCCCATTTCCTGCAGCTCAGCAACCTTCTGGTCTTTGTCCTCGGGGAGCACTTCAGCAAAGAGAGTATCAATCGTCAGTTCTTCAGCGACTGCTTCAGCCACCTCCTGACTGTCCCCGGTGATCATCGCTACTTCAATACCCATTTTATGCAGCTGGTCCAGCACCTGACTGCTCTCCGGGCGGATCATATCAGCCACGGCAAAAGCGCCCAGGACCCTGTTTTCCTGCACCAGGTAGATCACCGTTCTGGCCTTTTCTCCGGAGAGAGTGGTAAACTGCTGGATTGCTTCAGGAAGCTGCAGGTCGAGCATTTCCAGCAGCCGCGGTCCGCCGACATAGACCTGTTTCCCGGCAACTGTTCCCTTTACCCCCCGGCCCTTGATTGCCTGGAAGCGGCTGACCTCAGGCAGGGAGAGATCCTCCTCCCGGGCTTTTCTGCGGATTGCCCTGGCCAGCAGATGCTCGGAGTCCCGCTCCACGGCCGCTGCCAGGCGGAGCAGCTCCTCTTCACTTACCCCTTCCTTGGTGAGCAGATCCACCACTCCGAACTCACCGGTGGTGAGTGTGCCGGTCTTATCAAACATCACCACATCAATTTCCCGGGCGGATTCCAGCGCCAGGCGGTCCCGGATCAATATCCCGTTCCCGGCCCCTTTGGCTGTGGTGATCGCCACCACCAGGGGAACAGCCAGGCCAAGCGCGTGAGGACAGGCAATCACCAGCACGGTGGCCACACGCTTGACCACCTGCACATTGAGGCCAACAGCCAGCACCCAGGCCAGGGCAGTGACCGCCGCAGCGCTGACAGCGATGTAAAACAACCACCCGGCAGCTTTGTCAGCCAGTTTTTGAGTATCTGATTTGCTCTCCCGGGCTTCTTTCACCAGGCGCATGATCCCTGCCAGGGCGGTATCTTCCCCTACCGCGGTCACTATGACACGCAGGCTTCCCTCACCATTGATTGTTCCCCCGATGACTTCGTCCCCCGGTTTTTTGGATACCGGCCGGGATTCCCCGGTGATCATCGCCTGGTTGAGACTGGATTCCCCCTCTATGATTTCCCCATCAGCCGGGACGCTTTCACCCGGCCGCACCAGCAGCCTGTCCCCTCTATTGAGTGCTGTTACAGGGATTTCCTCAACTTCCCCCCGCTCGGTGATCCGGTTGGCGGTATCGGGCATCAACTGGGCCAGCTCATCCAGGGCCCCGGAGGCCTGGCGGATGGAGCGCATTTCCATCCAATGGCCCAGCAGCATGACATCGATCAGGGTGACCAGCTCCCAGAAGAAACCGCTGCCGAGCTCAAAAAGCTGTGCGGCTACGCTGTAGGTAAAGGCCACGGTAATGGCCAGGGAAATCAGAGTCATCATCCCCGGCTGACGTTTTTTTATTTCCGGCCGGGCCATATTTAAAAAGGGCAGGCCGCCAACAATGAAAATGATCAGGGAAAACCCAAAAGCGATCCACTGACTGCCTGGGAACTGGGGCGCGCTGAATCCCAACCACCCCTGAATGGTAGGACTGTAAACCAGCACAGGAATGGTCAGCAGGGTGCTCCACCAGAAGCGGCGGCGGAAGATCTGCTCGTGGCCTCGATGGTCGCCGCCGTGGTCGTGATGAGAGCCCTGATGGTCAGCCCCTTGATGATCCCGATGTTTTTTTTCTGGTGACATGGCCTTTTCCTTTCTGAACGCTTAATTATCTCTATCATATCGGAAGAAAGGCACCATGAGAGCGAGTTCTCCCGGTTCTTACGGGATTTTTAAAAACCCCGGGGATCACCCCAGTGGCAGCTCTTGCAGAACTGTTTTAGGAGATTGGTTTTTCAGGGAGGAGGATTTCTCCCATTATCATTCATTTCCCCAGGGGATTAAAGCGTTTGGGGCTGTTCCGGAAACGCACTGGAACAGCCCCATCCCGCTGAAAAGGAGACCCCCTATTAATGATGGCGGATTTGTTGCATGGCAGCCTCGGCTGCCTTGATCAGCGGGTATGCAGTCGGCGGGGCGGTCAGCAGCGGATGCGTGCCGATCTGGGCAGTAAGCATCCCGCTGACGGTCATCTGGTTCTGGATGGCCAGACCAATCACATTTACGACCTCACCCACAGTGCTTCCCCCGGATACACTGCCCCCAAGGATCAGACCGGAGTCCCTGGCAACAACCAGCTTAACTTTCTGCGCGTGTGTGCCGGGGAGTTTTCCAGGGTGGTGATCGACCCCTTCAAAGGAAGCGGTGATAATCTCAAAGCCCTCCTCACGGGCGGTGGATTCAGTCACACCTGCCACGCCGAAGGCGTGCTCCCCAAACGCTGTGGCAAAATTGGAGATCGTCCCGGAGAACGTTCTGACTGCTTCCAGGTGAAAAAGATTCATCCCGGTGATGCGGGCTTCCGCACAGGCAGTCGAAGCCAGCATCGTCCCAATGACTTTGTTGGTGATGAAATCCCGTTTCTCTGCACAATCGCCTACCGCAAAAATATCCGGGGTTTCTGTTCTCATATACTGGTCCACCCGGATGAACCCCAGTTTGTTCAGGGGGATGCCTGCTTCTGCAGCCAGAGTGGTATTCGGGCGGTATCCCATGGCGAGGATCACCGCATCAGCAGGTAGCGCAGCCCCGTTCTGCAGAACCACACCTTCCACCTTGCCATTCCCGGTCAGCTCCTGGACCCCAGATCCAGTTTCCACCTGGACCCCCCGGTCCATCAGAACTTTTTCAGCCTGGATGGCCAATTCCTCGTCAAAGACCGCATTCAAGACATGGGGGAGCAGTTCCACGACAGTGACCTCTTTGCCCCGTTTTCTGAGCTCATCCGATAATTCCACGCCAATAAACCCGCCCCCGACAACCACAATGCGTTGTTTATCCTGGAATTCATACAGCATCCGATCCAGGTAGACCTTGTTCTTAGGAACTGTGTAAACATTCTCCAGATCTGCCCCTTTCAGCCAAGATGGCACAACGGGGTTGGATCCAATCGCCAGGACCAGTTTGTCATAGGTAATTTTCGTCCCATCTTCAAGGAGGGATTGTTTCTGTTCCGGGTCAATCTTTGTGACCTCTCCGACTTTCAGCTCCACACCCAGTGCATCCAGTTTTCCATCCGGGATCACATTTTCCTCACTGGTCTCCAGGGAACCAAATATGTAAGGAATCCCACAAGGAACCACCACGGTTTCCTCTTTCCGAATCAGCATAATTTTCTTATCAGGGTAATGGCTTTTCCCGGTGAGGGCGGCCACGAGTCCCGCAGCGCTTCCTCCAACCACCAGCACATCAACTTGTTTCATGGCTGCCTCCTTGTTGTTTGTACAAAATTAGTTTACTGCCGTATATCGTTATTATACAACAAGGGGGAACACTTCGTGCCGAATTTCACATATGAGATTCATCCTCTGATTCCCTGATTTTCATACTGATCAGGGCCGAATAGAGGTTCGCTGGGCAACCAACCCTGGAGGATGAGGTGGTTGAGTCTGGAGAGGGAGGTATCCAGGGGAAACCCTATGCAATGCTCGGCAATTTCCAAAAATAACCAGCTACAACCAGAGAGTGCGCAGCAGGCCAAAGCCTGCTCCACCAAGAACCAGCCAGGCAGAATTAACCTTAAACCGAAACAACAGCACAGCAGAGAGAAGCGCTAACCCAATGGTCAGCGGATCCACCAGGGCTGCTCTCCCCAGCTGCCAGGTGACCGTGGCCATCAATCCCAGCGCGGCAGCATTTACCCCATCCAGCAGCGCGCCAGTCCAGGCAGAATCGCGCAGCTTGGGGATCAGCGGGTTGGTGATTGCTACCAGAATGAAGGAAGGCAGGAAAATCCCTACGGTGGCCAGGATCGCCCCGGGCACATCCGCCAACACGTACCCCACAAATGTCGAGGTTGTGAACACCGGTCCGGGCGTCAGCTGCCCAACGGCAATGGCGTCGATCAACTGCTGGTTTGTCAGCCAGCCTAAGCGGTCTACAAAATCAGCCTTTAGAAAGGCCAGGAGCACATATCCGCTTCCGTAAAGGACAGATCCAATCTTCAGGAAGGTGAGAAACAGCAGCGGCAGGCTGAACGGCTGCTCCGCCAGGGGTGAGAGCAAGAGGGGCAAAAGGGGCATCAAAGCAGCAGCGCCAGCCTGCCCGGAGAGATGGCGATAATTTTTAATCAGCATCACCAGCACTCCCCCCGCAGCCAGCAGGAGCAGTTCGTTCACGCCCAAAAAATATGCCACCACCACCCCGACGCCTGCCGCAGCTGTGAGCGGGCCTTTGATGGCCTTTTTCCCCAAACCCCAGAGGGCCATCGCAATCACTGCAATAATAATGGGTTTGATCCCATACAGGAGGGAATCCGCTTGCGGGGTGGTACCAAATTGCTTATATGCCCAGGCGAAGATTCCCACCAGGGTCATGGCAGGGAGAATAAAACTGATCCCTGCGACCAGCAGTCCGGGTATCCCTGCTCGCAGGTAGCCGAGGTGCAGAACCATTTCGGTTGAATTTGGGCCCGGGATCAAATGGGTCCCCCCAATTAAATCCAAAAAATGCTCGTCGTCCAGCCATTTTCGTTTTTCAACAGCCTCCTGTCGAAGCATTGCTATATGCGCTGCAGGGCCCCCAAAGGCGGTAAATCCCATTCTGACAAACAACGACATCAATTCTACCAACCGGGACCGGCGGTTTTGAGAAACAGCGTTTTTTTCTTGCATAGTGGACCACCTTTAATTGAGCAGGATTGAAGCTGACTGCAGGATCAGCATTCATTATACGGAAGGATGATTAACAACTGATGGACAAATTGTTAAGTCGGTTTTAACTCTGGGCTTTTTCTGGCTGCTGGTATAATGCTCAGCGGACATGGAGGGGTGCCAGAGTGGACGATTGGGGCGGTCTCGAAAACCGTTGTAGCTTTCGGGCTACCGTGGGTTCGAATCCCACCCCCTCCGCTGCGTCAGAAAAGCAGCAGCCATTTTCCCTAAAAGCGCTCCTGCTCCCCCTGGAAAACAGCTGCTGCCAACAAGCTAACAAAAATAACATGTCCCACCTTGTTCCGGGTCTGATACAATCAATTCCGGAGGAAAGCGGGGATTTCTCCTTCGCCCACTGACCATTTGATCAATCCTGGTAGAGGAGCCTTGTATGTCAAATATGCTGGTAATCGGACTCCTTGGCGGTGCTGTCCTGCTGGTGGTGATCCTGATCTTCACCTTCCTGATGAACCGCTCCCAAAAGGTCGATTTAGATTCGGTTCCCGAGGGAGAGACGCCGGAGTGGATTCACTCCAGTATCCCGGAGGAGACCAAACAAGCAATCCTTGCAGACCAGGAAGGAATCACGCTTTTTGATCATGATCCCGGGGAGGATCTGGCCGCTCCCTTCGCAGAGCAGATTGAGGATATTCTTCGCAATCAGCTCCAGGCAGATCCGGCGCTCCGGCCTTATGATGTTGATTTTGGCACTGCCCCTGACGGCGGCATTGAATTCCACATCCGCGGGGAGACCTACACGGCAATTGACCAGATCCCCTACGAAGAAATTCGCGCAGCCATCAAAAAAGCCATTGCGAAATACAATCAGGAGGGCTGAACAGCCGGATGGAGCAGTAAAGAACACCCGAAGGGCGGGCCCGCCCTTCGGGTGTTCTTTTTGCGCAGTTTGTCTTCTGGGAGATCCCCTCTCAGCTGTCCGGATTTTTCTCCTGCTCCCGCATCCGGAACATAAATCCCATGACGGTCAATCCCAAGCCGATCAGCAGGATCAAAAATGACTGCCACCGCAGCGGATTGAATACCTGTCCTACCACCCGGGCACTGTTTTCGATCACCTGGTGGTAAAGGACAGAAGTCTGGGGAATCACCGCGGGCATCCGATCCGAAAGGATCCCTGTCCACAGCGGTCGGAAAAGCAGGGCAGTCACCAGGGAAATCAGCCCGCCGCCCACAAGAGGAATGCCCCACCATTGTCCCAGTCCGGACAGGGACCTCACCCCAAAAACAAGGATCAGAAACAACAGCCCGAGAGGGAGGAGCAAGGATAGCCCCATCAGCAGACGAAGTCTGCGCAGCTGCCATTTCAGCGTATAGGGGGCCCGCAGCCCCTCCTCAGACTCATGGACGACTTTGCTGGGATTATACTCTGGCGGCGTTTGGTCAATCACCATCTGGAGCACGTCCATGTAAACGGCGATTTGTTCCTGGTGGGGGAACGTGGACAGCTTGCAAAGCTCTTCAACCATCTTCACCCGGGGAAGGGGTTCTCCGGGAGCGGTTCTCATCTCGTCCATCTGCAGGTCCGAGCAATCGGGAAGGGACTCATAAAATGTAACCACTGCATCCTTGCCGTTTGGACCCCGCATCAAATCAATGACCGGTACTAGATCCCATCGAATTTGCGGAAGCCGCTGGTCAGTGTCCAGCCAGCTGTAGAACCCATCCACGGTGGTGCTGATCCAGCTGGAAATATAGGCGTCTGGCAGCAGGGCCTTCCGGAACCGGCGCCAGTTCTCCACTTCCATGGTGTAGATCAGGTTGAACAGGTTCCATCCTTCCTCTTCCTGTTCTGCTTCCTCAATCGTCTGGGAAATTTCTTCTGCCCTCAGGTTGGTGATGACTTCCAGGGAAGCAGGGACCAGTTCAGATTCCACAAAAATCGCCTGGGCAGTCTGCTCCACCCGCTCCGGTTGGAAAAGATACTGCCCCAGGTTGTAGAAAGTCATGGAAACTGGCAGGGCGAAAATCAGCGCTCCAGCCAGGAGAAACGCGAAAAACTTGAAGATTGCATTGATGACTGCTTTCATATCCCCTTCCCCAAATAGTCTACCAAATTAAAGTCCAGCAGGGAATTAATGATTTTGTCCGGGCAGCCCCCGTTGGTATGAAATGCAAACTGGCGGGTCAGCTGGTTGGGGACTGCAATGCAGTAAAGCCCGGCCCTTTTTGCCGCCAACACCCCGTTGGGGGAATCCTCAAAGACAATCACTCGCTCTTTGGGGATGTCCAGTTTTGAGAGCCCGAGATGATAGAGGTATGGATCGGGTTTCGCACGTTCCACTTCATCCGCACTGGTGATGCTGGAGAAGAACGTTCTCAGCCCCAATCGCTGCAGATGGTGCTCTATCCAGGATTGCCCTGAACTGGAGACGATTCCCAACCTGATCCCTCGCCTCCAGGCCTGATTTACCAGCGTCCTGACCCCTGGCATTGCCTCGGTGATCTTGAAAAGGTCTGCTTCCCAGCTGGAGGTCTTCTCCTGAATGGCTGCTCTGTGTTGCTCCCCCAGCAATCGGACCAGTTCTTCGAATGGACCCCATTCCTGGCCAGATTTCCCGACATACTCTGCATAGGTCTGGAGGTCCAGAGCCAGGCCGTGCTCCTGGTAGATCTCCTGCCAGGCCGCGAAGATAGCTGTTTCTGTGTCCACAATTAAACCATCAAAATCAAACAGTAAGCCTTGCAGTGGTGTTAATATTTTCATGGAACGCCGTTTTTCGGCTCACCCACCTTGCTCTTGACGCGATGGAGTATAATTAAGTTTGTTCTCTCCCTCTAGTGTAATACAAGTTGATCCTTATGATAAAACAACTTCAGCTGATCATTCGCCTGCTCCGCGACCGGCGGGTGCATCCCCTCTTGAAAGTGCTTCCTTTTCTGTCCCTGCTGTACCTGGTCTTTCCAGACCTGGTGCCTGGCCCCCTCGATGACGCAGTGGTCATTGCCCTCTTTTTACAGTTCTTTTTAGCCCTGGTCCCCAACGACTTGCTTGAAGAACACCACTCCCTTAAGACAACAGAAGAGGAGGTAATTGAAGGGGAGTTCTGGGAAGAGGAGCAATCCAGCAAGGATTAAATGAGAAACTCCCCATTCAAAACCGGGGAGTCATTTTTGATGGAGTTTGAGAGGATGCTAAAAATAATCCTCTTCATCATCCCCGTCATCAAACTTGATTTCAAATTCAACATCTTCCCGCGGATGGCGAACCCAGATTTGGAGCAAATCTCCGTCATCTGCTTCCTCAAAATGGGCTGCAATGATGGTGATTTCCTCGTTCAGCCCGGATTCCGAACGGTACTCTAAAACCACCGGCTGGTTATTTCTCCAGGCATTCTGACAGCGCTCTAATAAAGACAGCCCATCGAACGCCCGCAGCTCAGTAAAAAAGGTTTCAAACTGCCCGGGGCTTTCCACGACTCCCTGGATCCACAAGCCGTTAACCTCACGAAATTCGGGGGTGGGCCCTTCAATGATGGTAATTTTTTCGGTCATACAGTATTTTTTAGCTCACGCTCTGGGTGAATATTACGGCTATCATACCATAATTTTTTGCTGGGTAAACCTCTGTTTTTTTCAGCCGCCAGAGTGAGTAGAAGTAGGCTGATTTCTTCCGGGAGATTATCTTCCCTTGGCCATCCTGAAAGCTCTGCTGGCTATATCAAAACTTGTCCTGCTGTTTCTTATTATCCCCCCTCCTGGTGCTTATTCAATTAACAATTTTTTCAGGTTGGATTGCAGCCGTGAATTCTGCTGAGAAAACCTTGTTTGTGTTAAAATGGGCTAGGTTTGTATGACTCCAAGAAGTCCATCAAGTTCAATCCATTCCCGGTCCTAAACTCCGCAGGGAAGGTTGTGTGGATACACTTTTAATCCTTTCGATTACCAGGAACGCCAGGTTCAGTCAGCGCCTGGAAAAAACACTGCAAGCAGGTCAAAGCCTCAAACAGCAGGTGCCCGCTTTTCAGATTCAGCAAACCAGGTCCCCTGGCCCACCAGCAAGGACAGTAGATCCGCAAGCCGTTGGCGCTCTTGTGGTTGATTTTGATTCCCTGAGGATTCCCTGCGAGGAAATCATCCCCTCCCTCCAGCAAACCTATCCGGACAAACCTATCCTCTGCATCACAGAGCAGGAAGTATTACATCCTCCCCAGAGTTCCCCAGAGTTTCCCTTTTTCATCTTGTCCCCTGATGAGATTGACTCCTCCCTGTTTATTCCCCTGCTGGTTAACACCATCTCGCAAGCGGAGCTCATCCAGACTCTTCGCCGTGTTCGCGATAATCTGAATGCGCGGCTCAGCGAACTGCAGTCCATCCGGCGGGCCAGCTTACATCTCACGATGAATCTGTCCCTGGACGATGTACTGGATGCGATCTTGAGAAGTGCCCTGGATCTGATCAACGCCGATGACACACACTTTTTCCTTTATGAGCATGGCCTGCTTTCTTTTGCGGCTGCACTCCTTGATGGCAGACAGCAACAAACGCCTTATATGAACCCCCGTCCCCATGGGATTACCTACCAGGTTGCCAAGACAGGAGAAAAGATCGTTGTTAATGATGTGATGACCCACCCCCTCTTTGAAGACCGCCGCTGGGAGGGATCCATCATCAGCCTACCATTGAAAATCGGCACCGAGGTTCTAGGGGTAATGAATGTTGCCTTAACACGTCCTCATGAATTCACTGAAAATGAAATTCGAGCCCTGGAGATGTTGGGAGACCAGGCCTCCATTGCCATTCAGAATGCCAAATTGTACCAGCAAGCCCAGCAGGAAATCGAGGAGAGGAAAAAAGCCGAAAAGGCAATTAAACATCTTGCCAATCATGATGCCCTTACCGGCCTGCCAAATCGACGTCTCTTTAATGAGCGCATTCTCCTGGAAATCTCCCATGCGGAGAGAGACCAGGAAAAGATTGCTGTGATGATGTTTGATCTCGATCAACTAAAACAGGTCAATGATTCCTTTGGACATAACGTTGGAGATCTCTTACTGCAGGCGGTTTCCCAACGGCTGCTTGGATTACTCCGCAAGAGCGACACAGTGGCTCGCATGGGGGGGGATGAGTTTTTGATCATCCTCCCCGGCATGAAAACCCCAGCGAATGCAGTGCCAACCGCAGAAAGGATCTTATCCGCGGTCAGCAAACCCTTCCAGCTGGAAGGGTTTGAGGTAAATATCACCACCAGCATCGGCATTTCCCTGTACCCGGATCATGGAGAAGAGGTGGATCAGCTCCTTAAAGCTGCGGACATCGCCATGTATAAAGCCAAGGAAAAGGGAGGAAACACGTACCATCTTTACACGCGTTGAGTCCCTCAGTCCTGCAGACTCCCCTCCCCTGGGAAATCACCCCCCGGACGACGATCACGGGATCAAGTAGATCCTGATCATCATGCGTCAACCTGCTTCTTTTTTGCTGAAATGGATTTTCCTTCCCCTGCTGATAATTACCATCGCTTCGGCTGCTTATCTATTCTATGCCAGACAACAGGGAATTCAATCACGAACAAGGCGCCTGATCATCTGGCTCCGGAAGCCAGAGAGGAATCCAGAGTGGGCTCACCAGTCCCGCACCCGCTGCCTGGAAAGCACCCCATTCCTTTTTCCAACCAGCGGTTATATTGGCTATTTATGGGGGGATTCCTTCCGCCTTGGCCA
The DNA here is from genome assembly GCA_964621835.1 of uncultured Anaerolineales bacterium. Classification (GTDB taxonomy): domain Bacteria; phylum Chloroflexota; class Anaerolineae; order Anaerolineales; family UBA11858; genus B10-G9. The sequence continues at coordinate 102,248 of CAZUMA010000003.1, forward strand.
TCGTCACCAGGGAATTGATATCTTTGCAGGGACTGCACCGGGACTCACCCCTGTCTATGCAGCCTATGATGGGTACTTGACCCGCCTTCCCTCCTGGAAATCCTCTTTGATCCTTCGGGTTCCCCAAGATCCTCTCAATCCGGATCGTCAAATCTGGCTGTACTATACTCATCTTGCAGATCCAGAAGGATCTACCTATATCTTCGCGGAATATCCTCCAGGCAGTGAGGAGATCTTTGTTGAAGAAGGTGATCTGCTTGGATACCAGGGAAATTTCTCCGGCACTCCTGGAAAGCCTGTCGGTGTTCACCTTCATTTTTCGATTGTCCAGGATGATGGAGAAGGACAATTTCTCAATGAGTTAGAGATCAACAACACCCTGGATCCCTCTCCCTATTTTGACCTAAACCTCAACAGTAACCAGAACCGGAATGCCATACCTTCCTGCCAGGGATCTTCCCCCTGATCCCCTTTAATCAAGTCTGTTTTATAATCAGGATATAAACCCCATCCAGTCAGCAGTTCTCACCTGTAACAGCGTCCTTTCAATTCATAAAAGGAGGAGTACATCCAATGGAAATGATCCTAACCGATACCCGTGGGAAGGTTGGACTGATCACCATGAATAGACCCAAAAGCTATAATGCCCTGAATTCCCAGCTGCTCGCTGAAGTGATGCAATCCCTCTCAGCCCTCGATAAAGATCCAGCAATCGGGGCGATGGTCCTCACTGGCGGAGAAAAGGCCTTTGCCGCGGGAGCAGACATCACCGAGATGGTTTCAGCCAGTACAGCCGAGATGAGAACCAGTTCCTTTATCCCCACATTTGATGAAATCCTCTCCATCCAGAAGCCCATCATCGCAGCGGTTTCTGGCCACTGTCTCGGCGGAGGGTGTGAGCTGGCGCTTTCCTGTGATCTGATCATCGCTTCCGAATCGGCCCGATTTGGTCAGCCAGAAATCAACCTTGGCATCATTCCCGGAGCAGGGGGTACCCAGCGCTTGACACGGATCGTTGGCAAAGCATTGGCCATGGAAATAATTCTGAACAACCGCACACTCACTGCCCAAGAGGCTTTGTCCTTGAGAATTATCAACCATGTCTACCCGGTAGCTACCTACCTGGAGGAAAGCCTCAGTTTGGCGCAGTCCCTGGCCAACCGGGCTCCGCTGGCCATCCAGGCTGCAAAGAAGATGGTCAACCATGCTTTTGAATCTCATCTTTCATCAGGAATTACTGAGGAAAGAGAGTCATTTTTTGCCTTATTTGCCACGGAAGATCAAGAAGAGGGCATGAGAGCATTCATAGAGAAAAGAGATCCCCATTGGAAGGGAAAATAACTGGGATAATTCCCCACCTGTTCTCCACAAATTTATGATTAATTGGTTAATAGTAGTTGTAGTAGGGAGTGGGGATATGTGGAAAGAAGGGTTCATTTTCTCTCAGAAACTCCGGAGTAAGAAAACAGACCCCAAGGAGAGGGATGTTGCCGGGGGTGATCCTGCCTACGGGGGAGTACGGCAGGAAGGGCAAGAAAAAGTTATCCCCACAACCAAGGAATAACCAGGGGATAAGCAGAGCGGTGGAGGGAAAGAAAGCCCGTAGGAAGGATTCCTCCCCGGAAACGGCCTTTTTTTCCCAAAACCCAGCAGATTCCTCCCGCGCTGGCGTGGAAAAAGGGGGTAGTTATCCCCAAACGGGGGCAGTTATCCACAGATATGAGGAGGTTATACACAGGCAGCAGCCTGTTTTCGACGGAAAGGGGATGGGGGAGAGCAAGAAAAAAGACTACTTTTAACGGACTCAGTACAGGTTAGGAAGGAGAAATGATTTTCCCAGAAGGGATGATCGTGCTTTTCGGGATCACCACAATCCCATCTCGAATAGACCAGTCCTCGTGATCTTCATAGGTCCCCTGGGGAAAGGGTTGGATGAGGACGGATTCTCCAATCCGAGCATTTTTATCAATAATTGCTCCGGAGATCGTGCTCTTGGATCCCACCCCGATTGGAATCGGATGGCTGCGGGTGGCGTTCTCCTCGTAGTAATCCGCGCCCATCAAGATGGTGTTCTTGATCACGGCCCCGTCCTGGACCTGACTGCGCAGTCCGATTACAGAGCGGGTGATCTCCGCCCTGCCGATGTAACAGCCGTCGGCAAGGGAAACATCCTCCAGCTGTCCTCCAGCGATAATGGACCCGGGGAGAAAGCGGGCATGGGTGTAGATTGGTTGGTGGGGGTCGTAAAAATTGAAGGGAGGGGAAGGCTGGGTTAATTCCAGATTTGCCTGATAGAAAGAGCGGATGGTTCCGATATCCTCCCAGTACCCCTCAAATTCAAAGCCAACCACCTGGTGGGTGTGAATGGCGTGAAGAATCACTTCCTTTCCAAAATCATCCACATCCAGCTCCTCCAGCAGCGAGCTGAGCACAGAAGTTTTGAAAAGGTAGATTCCCATCGATCCCAGCAAGGGACGGCTGGAATCTTTCCGGCTGATAAACGCGTTCCAGATTTCCGGATCTTCTGGTTTTTCCACGAAATCAGTGATATGACCGCTCTCAGCCTGTTTGAGGATCCCCAGGCGGGGCGCCTCCGCAGGTGAAACTGGCTGGACCGCCACCGAAATATCCCCCCCCAGCTCCCAAAGGTGCTGAGCCATTTTCCGATAATCCATCCTGTAGAGGTGATCCCCGGCGAGGATCAGGGTGTATTCCGCCCCGGTAGCGTGGATTTCAAACAGCTGCTGCCGGACGGCGTCCGCCGTGCCCTGATACCAGGTGTCGTTTGTGATGGTTTGCTCCGCGGCCCAGATTTGCACCCAGCCGCGATGGAAGGGATCAAAATTATAGGTGCGGGTGATATGGCGGTGCAGGGAGACCGAATTATACTGGGTCAGCAGAGCAATCCGGTTGAAATCAGAATTTATGCAGTTGCTGATCGGAATGTCAATTAACCGGTATTTCCCCGCAATGGGAACCGCGGGTTTTGCGCGGACTTTGGTCAAAGGGAAGAGGCGGGTCCCCTGCCCCCCTCCCATAATGACGGCTAGGATGTCTTGAGTCGACGGCATGGAAATACTCCTTCCAGCAGCAGCTTTCCCGGGCAACAAAAAACCCCCCGGGGGGAGGAGGGAAAGCAGGTGTGGGGGTTGCCATATTTGAAGGTCCTGACCAGGTGGAGGGGTGAAATGCCGAAGGTGGGAGTCGAACCCACAATCCTCGAGGGAACGCGAGTTTGAGTCGCGCGCGTCTGCCAGTTCCGCCACTTCGGCGTGCGAAAATAAGTATACCGAAAAGCGGGAGGGGGGTCAAGAGACCACACAGCGTGCAGCGCGTGCCGAAAAAGCAGGCGGGTAGGTTGTGTCCCCGGGTTATGAACCTGTCCTGGTGGTAAAATCTCAGGCAAGGAGAAGTGGAAATGGTTAAACCTGAACCCACACAGATTCACTGGCGGTCCCTGGGAATTTTCCTGGCGATTGCATTTATCCCTGCCTGGTTCCTGTTTCTCACACCGCAGTTATGGGGAGCCCGGGAGGGGTTGGTGGAGGGATTGCTGATCTCCGTGTCCTGGGGTGCGGCGATGTGGATGCCCGGTTTGGGGGCGCTGGCCGCAGTCCGGTGGGGAGAGAAAAAACCGCTGACAACCTTGAACCTGGGCAAACTGGGCCCGGCCCGCATATACCTTTGGGCCTGGTTGATTCCGATCCTGGCTTCCCTGATAACCGGGGGATTCACCTGGCTGTTCGGCCTGGGGAAAGTGGATCCATCCTTTTCTATGCTCCAGGCGGCTCTGGCCCAGAGCCCGCAGCTGGCTGAGATTCCCCTTCCCCTGCTGGTGCTGGGGCAGGTCACTGCTGCCCTGACCGTGGCCCCGCTGATCAACCTCGCCCTGGCGCTGGGGGAGGAGCTGGGTTGGAGAGGGTATCTGCTCCCGGCGCTGCTTCCCGCAGGCCAGCTTCGCGCGGTGGGCCTATCCGGTGTGATCTGGGGGATCTGGCACGCCCCGGTGATCCTGCAGGGGCTAAATTATCCCGAGCACCCGGTGGTGGGGCTGGGGCTGATGGTTCTATTTTGCGTGCTCCTGGGGGCGTTTTTTAGCTGGTTGTATTTTAAGACCCGCAGCCCGTGGGCACCAGCGCTGTCCCACGGCACGGTCAACGCAGTGGCCGGGCTTCCCCTGCTGTTCCTCAGCGGGGTGCGGCTGACCTGGGGAGGGACCCTCCCCAGCGCGGTGGGGCTGCTGGTGCTGGCGTTGTTGACAGGGATTCTCTTTCTCATCCGCCAGCTTCCGGTTCCAGAGGAAAAGGTTTCACGTGAAACCTCCCGGGCCGGTGCGGAAGAATCCTTCTGAAAAATGTTTCATGTGAAACATCTTCACTGGAGAGCCCCGGCCGTCCCCCGGGAATTTTTCCGTTCGGGAAAAAAGCAGCCACAAAAATCCGCGATCGACTATAATTAACCCTGCTTTGCCCACCGTCCCTCACTGGACTCTCCGCCTGGAAGCTATGTTCAATCAACTCACCTCCACAATCCCTGAACCCGATATCCGCCGGAAAATTGAAAAAATCTCCCGCCTGGTGGAGATCAGCGGGATCTTGAATTCCACCTTGAAGCCCGACCTGCTCCTGGAGACCATCCTGGATATCGCAGCTGATTTGCTGGATTGCCGGGAGGTTTCGATTTTGCTCTACAATGAGCGTGAAAAAGAACTCCGCTTCGCTGCGGCGACCTCCATCCACAAGGATCAGCTGGAAAAAATTCCTGTCCCTCTCGAAAACAGCCTGGCCGGGACGATCTTCACTGAAAACCGGCACCTGGTCATCAATAACACCCGGGAGGACCCCCGCCACTATAATGAGGTCAGCGAGGAGGTCGACTATCAGGTAGACTCCCTGCTCGGTGTGCCGATGAGGATCAAGGATCGGGTCACCGGGGTGATCGAGGCTTTAAATAAAATCGAGGGAGAGTTCAGCAATTTTGATGTTTCCCTACTCCTGGTTGTGGCTTCTCAGGCGGCGATTTCCATCCACAACGCCCAGCTCATCCAGGCCCTCAAGAAGGCGAATATTGAACTCAGCCAGGCCGATAAACTCAAACGAGACCTGATGTCGGTTGCCTCGCACGAATTGCGGACCCCGCTGGGAAATATTCTCGGCTACGCCACCCTGCTCCATGAGGATGCGGCTGAGAAAAACAAGCCGCTGGCAGAGTCGATCCTCAAGGCCTCCTCAAAGCTCAAAGCCGTCCTGGATGATATTGCCAACATGAACCTGCTGTATACCGGGGAAGCTGACCTTGAGCGGATGGATGTTCCTATTCAGCAGATCATTGAGTACGCCCGAGAAGAGGTCATCCACACCGTCAATCAGGAGGACCACACGGTTGTCTATCAGCTCCCTGAAGAGCCGATTCTGGTGCGGGTGGATCTGGCAAAAATGTGCGTCGTCTTTGTCAACCTGCTTATCAACGCGATTCGGTTTACCCCCATCGAAAAGGAAATTCAGCTCTCGGTTGAAGCGCGGGACAGCGAGGTGGAAATCACCGTGGCTGACCAGGGCAGGGGAATCTCCCCGGATAAGCTGGAGAAGATCTTTGACGTCTTCTACCAGGAGGATGATCATATGAACCGCAGATATGGGGGGTTGGGGTTGGGACTCTCGATTGCCAGGGAGCTGGTCCAGCTGCACGGGGGTCAGATCTGGGCGGAAAGCGAAGGGCTCGGCCGGGGGGCAAGCTTCCGGGTTGTGCTGCCGCGGGTTGGGGAGTAGCTGGCTACGCCAGCTGTGTCCCTGTACTGGCGCTGTCAAACACGGAGTCAATTCGGTCTAAAAACCGGTCGAAAACCGACAGCCGGTCAAGATAATCCTTCCCGGCAAACCCCAACACCGTGCTGGCCTGCTTCCAATCCCGGTGCAGCTGGATCTCCCCGGCCAGAAAATCAACCGCTTCCGTCCAGGTCGAAATGAGTGGCCAGAGCGCATCGGTCGGCTGCTGGGTCTCCAGCAGTGCCACCACTGCCCGTTGATAATACACCTTCTTGTGATGAAAATTCTCCCCCAGGGAATCCGCTTGATAGTAGCGATCCAGGGTCTCCGACCAGGGTGCCAGCCAGCTTTCGAGGGTTGACCGGGTGAGGTTGGTTCCCCCCAGGAGAGTGTTCAGCGATCCGATCAGATCTTCTGCCTCAGCCGCCCGGGCGCGGTCTGGAAACTGGATGCCCAGCCGCCGGGTGGGGAGGGGAGGGCCGGAGAGTAAAGCCACGGCGTTTACCGCCCGGTGAATGGTTTTCAGAAAAAGGCTGATCTCAGGAATGGACCCCTGGACAGGATGGACCTGGCGCTCCATCCAAAAGGAGCGGGCTTGCTCCAGCAAGGGCCGGGCGCGCGCCAGGGTAGTTTCGGGAAGGGAAAAATTGCTCCGCACCCCGGCTTGCGTATAGTCTAAAAAGTGCCGAGGATCGTAGATCGGCTCCGCATCAAATAAACTGGGACCCAACCAGGGGTCCACCCGCAGAGACCGCGCTTGCTGGTAGCGCTCCTGGTCGTGATGATGAATATCAAAATGGATCTCAGGGGTTAAGGGAATGATTTCCCGCTCCTCTTCCGGGGGGAGGTCATGGATCAGCACCAGATCCACATCCCCCGCCCCACCCAGCAAAGGGGACCCGTACAGCAGGGATCCGCGCAGGTAGACCGCGATGATGCTGCGGTCCTGTTTGACCAATTTTTCCACCTGGATCCGGGTGTGTTTTCGTAGAATTTCTGGAGAAAAATGCATCTGTGACAGACCCCACCTGGGACTATTCCTCGAGAAACAACTCCTGTTGGTAAGGAGGCAGTTTCAGCGCCTGGCGGATGCGGTTTTCCACCCAATCCAGATCTTCTTCACGGGCGATGTAGTTGAGAGGGTTGGTGTTGATCGGCAGCACCGGCGCCCCTTTGTGCTGCTGGCTGAAAAACTCCTCGTATGCTCGATTGAGATTATCGATATATTCCCGGTCCATATTTCGTTCATAGGGCCGATCCCGGAGGGCGATGCGCTCCATCAACACCTCTGTCCGGGCTTGCAGAAAGACCACCAGGTCCGGGAGGAGAAGCTTCTCAGCCAGCGCTTCATGGACGCTGAAATAGGTGTCGAGTTCATCCCCGGTCAGGTTCAGGCAGGCAAACAGCGCATCCTTTTCGAAAGTATAGTCAGCAAGCAGGTTCCTACTCGAAGAGAGCAGCTCGGGGACCTGCTGCTGCTGGTGATAGCGGCTCAGCAGAAAGAAGATCTGGGTTTGGAATGCATAGGCATCCCGATCGGTGTAAAAATCAGCCAGGAAGGGATTTTCTTCGAAAACCTCCAAGAGCAAGTTCGCCTCCAAACGGGGAGCGAGCAATTGGGACAGGGTCGTTTTTCCAACTCCGATGGCACCTTCAATTGCAATGTACATGGATCCGGTTCGTTTCCTTTCTGGCGGGGGAGCGCTTCCTGGGCGCCTGCGGATAGGTTCTCTGCCGCAGGCTGTTCTCCAAACCCATCCCATTATATCGTATGGAGAGGAAATCTGGCGAGCAGGATCACTTGGCCCTGCCAGCCCTGCCCCTCCCCTTCAGCAGCCCCGCGCGCAAAGGCCCCCCACCGGGGATCCTGAGCTCGTTTTGAAACTGCAATGAAGTTGTAGTTTTTTTTTGGAGATTTTTGATTATCATAGGGGCAATGAACGCCTGGGTGCCCCCCTCACTCAGGCGTTTGTTGTTTAACCTGGGGCTGCTGCCCTTCCCTGGCGCTGGGGGTTTTTCTGAACCATCTTTTCCCAAAGATCTTGATATAATCACCATAGTCCTCTGGCAATCACCCCTCCTGCTCCTCCCTACCGGGAAAGGAACCGCTGAAATGAAATCCCAAAAAGGCCTTCCTGTCCTTCCCCTCCTGATTGCTGGCTCCCTGCTCCTTATCCTTGGGTTGGCATGCAATCTCCCGTTTGAATTTGCCGAACGCATTTTTCAAACCCCACAAACCCTGACCCCGACGCCCCCGCCCACTGCCACACCCCGCCCACTGCCCCCGGTGGTGGTGGAGACGGATCCGCTGATGGGAAGCTCGATTGGGCTGCAGCAGCCGATCCGAATCTATTTCAACCAGAAGATGGATCCTGCGTCTGTGGAAGCTGCCATAAAAGGAGAACTGGAGCTGTCAGGAACCCTGGAATGGCCCTCTCCAGCAGTCCTGGTATACACCCCGGATCAGCCCCTGCAGCCGAACAGCAAATTTGAAATTATTATCGGGACAGGAGCAAAATCTGCCAATGGGTTGGCCCTGCAGGCCCAGGAAGAGGTACAATTTTTCACGCCGGATTCCCTCAAGCCGACCACGTTTCTGCCTTCACCGGGCAGCCAGGGAGTCGACCCCTCTTCCGCAGTCGTGGTGACTTTCAACCAGCCAGTCGTTCCCCTGGGGGGGGAGCCAAAGGATCTTCCCCCTGCCTTCACGCTGACCCCCTCCGTCCCTGGCAGGGGCGAGTGGATCAATACCTCCACGTATCTATTCACCCCCACAGAGGCCCTGGCGGGAGGCTGGCAGTACAGCGCAGCGCTGAACCCTGCGCTCACCAGCACCGCGGGGACTTCGCTGGATGAGGAGGCGATAAGGGAGTGGTCATTTACCACACCCTCCCCCGCGCTCCTGGACTGGGCTCCTGCTTCTGGTGAGAGCAGTGTGCCTTTAGATGCCTCCATCTCCCTGACCTTTAACCAGGCGGTCAATCAGACCAGCCTGGAGACCCTGCTCCGGGTAGAGAGTTTTTCCGGGGCTGAAGTCGAGGGCGCGTTTCGATGGGCAGAGGATTCCCGGGAAGTGACTTTCACCCCTGATCAGCCGCTGGATCGAAACACGACCTACGCGGTCCTGGTTCCCTCGGAAATCAAGGCAGCTGGGGGAACCCTGCTCGGGAAAGAGTATACCTGGCAGTTCCAGACCGTGGGTGAGTTTCAATTTCTGGGCACCCCCGGGGGGCAGTATTACACCACCTCGGTTTATGAAGGGGTCACCCTGTATTTCAACAGCCCGATCAATATGGAAAATATCCAGGAACAGGTAAAGATCTCCCCGGAAGTTTCCTGGCTGAATTTCTATCTGGGATTGTCAGATACGGTCCTTCAGGTCTCTGGCGATTTCACTCCCATGACGTCCTACATCCTGACGATCGACAGCAGCCTCAGCGACCGCTGGAACAGCAGCCTCCGCTCTCCCCTGCGGGTCAATTTCAGCACTGACCCCCTCCGCCCCCGGCTCACCCTCAGCGAGGGGACCTTTGATATCTTTGTTTCTACTGGAGAGCAAAGCCTGCCTGCGGCCGCATCCAACATCTCGCAAGCTTCCCTGAACCTGGGAACAATCCCAGTCAATGATTACGCCGAGGTCCTCAACCCTGAGAATTATTCCAGCCTGGAGGAGTATTATCCCGCGGACACTCGATTCTGGACGGAATCTCTCAATGTCCCGGGAGATGACAGCTATCTCGTTGACCTCCCGCTTGATCCTCAGGGAAGGAAGCTCGCCAATGGTCTCTACCGCTTCCAGCTCAGTTCCCAGGAGCTTTCTTATAATCCCCCCCCCTACCTGCTGACCGTGAGCAATCTTCATGTGACCATGAAGTACAGTCCCTATAATCTTCTGGTCTGGGTGGTTGATTTGGAGACCAACCAGCCGGCAGCAGGCGTGCCCGTTGAAATCTACAACAAGGCTGGACAGCTGCGGTACAGCGGGAATTGTGATCAGCAGGGAGTCTTCCAGGTGGAGTTTGAATCCCCAAGAGCCCCAAACAGCTATCCCCTGTATGCCATCGCGGGGTCCCCAGGGGGAGAGAAGTTTGGATTAAGCATGACAGATTGGCAAGCCGGGGTCAGTCCCTACCGGTTTAATATTCAAGCCAACTACCGCTTGCCGGAGCCGACTGTCCACCTCTACACGGATCGGCCGATTTACCGGCCGGGACAGCAGGTTAACTACCGGGTTATCAAACGGCTGCCTGACCGCGGGCAGTATGCGCTGCCGCAGGAGCGGGAGATTGAGGTCAGCGTGGTCACCTCCCAGGGCGAGGAGGAGAGCGTGAGGCTCCCCCTCTCTGCGTATGGGACCGCCCATGGATCTTATCAGATCCCCGAGACCGCTAACCCCGGATACTTCCGGATCAAAACGGAGCATGGATTTGTTCTCTTCCAGGTGGCGGAGTACCGCAAGCCGGAAATTAATCTTGAGATCTCCCTGGAGAACGCTGAGGTCCTCTATCCTGGGGAGATGAACACGTCGGTGGCAGCTGAATATTATTTTGACGCTCCGGCCAGCGAGGTTCCCCTGACCTGGTCTGTGCGGGGGAATGAAACCGGCTTCTCCCTGCCCGGGTATCAGGTTGGGCAGATTGGATCGAGCTACCTGGGGTACATGGGGCCCTTTGGTGGAGGAAGATGGGGAGCCCCCATCGCCTCCGGAGAGGATATCAGCGGTCCGGAGGGGAACTGGTCGCTGGAATTTCCGCTCACCGTTGAAACAGATTATGATCGAGACCTCGCCTTGCCTGCTGTTTACACCCTGGAGGTGACGGTCCAGGATGAAAGCGGATTTTCAGTCAGCAATCGGGCAGACCTGCTTGTTCACCCGGCGGATTTTTATATTGGGGTTAAACCGTCCAGCTGGATTGGCCAGGTGGATGAGGAAATCACGGTTGCGGTGAAGACCGTGGACTGGCAGAAACAGCCTGATGGGCCCCGCAGCCTCCAGGCTGTATTTCATAAGATCAACTGGAACGTTGAATATAATGAATATGGCGGGGCCAGCTTTGAGCGGCAGCTGGAGAGGGTCTCCAGCACCAATTTCTCCACCGCAGCGAACGGGGAAGGGGCAGTGGCCTTTACACCCCCGGAACCCGGCACATATCAGCTGGATGTCAGCGGAGGAGGAGCGCGCACGGAAGCGATCTTCTGGGTGGGCGGACCGGGGACCTCAGCCTGGCCGAGCACCGCCAGGGACCGCATAAAGCTGGTTGCTGATCAAGAGTCCTATCAACCCGGGGACACCGCAGAAGTGTTCATCCCCAACCCTTTTCCTACCGGAGCCCAGGCCCTGATCACCGTGGAGCGGGAACGGCTGATATCACAGCAAACCAGGCGCATCGAATCCTCAGGGACGACGATCTCCCTTCCGCTCAGCGATGAAGAAGCGCCCAATATCTATCTTGCGGTGACCTTGCTGGGTGAAGATGACCAGGGACGGGCAGATTACCGACAAGGATATTTGGCTCTTCAGGTGGATCCGGGGGCAAAACGGCTCCATGTGGATGTCGTGGGTGACCCGAAAATTCTTGAGCCCCGGGACGAAGTGGAGTTTACTCTCCAGGTCACCGATCAGGATGGCAATCCCGTTCAGGGAGCGTTTTCCCTGGCAGTTGTCGATCAAGCTGTCCTGGCGCTGTCCGACCCCTATGCCGAGGATATCGAGGAGGCATTCTTCAGTGTTCGCCCCCTGTCGGTGATGATGGGGTTGCCGCTGACCAACCAGGCGGGAAGAAACCTGTTCGTCCCCGGGGGGATGGGGGGCGGAGGGGGGGATGCGGTAGATACCTCGATCCGGGATGATTTCCAGGACACCGGGTACTGGAACGCGGAAATCATCACAAATCAGGATGGGAAAGCCGTGGTCACAGTCACACTGCCTGATAACCTGACCACCTGGCAAGCAGAAGCCCGGGGGATCACCAAAGACACCAAAGTAGGGCAAGCTACAACAGAGGTGATTACCACCAAGGAGCTTTTAATCCGTCCAGTCACACCCCGATTCTTGGTCGCGGGGGACCATTTGATCCTGGCAGCAGTGGTGCACAATCAAACAAACCAGGACCGGGACGTGGCAGTCCAACTGCAGGGAACCGGGATCCAGCTGGATGATCCGCTCCAGGCCACTCAGACCGTATCCATCCCGGCCGGGTCGCGAACCCGGGTGGAATGGTGGACTACGGTTGAAGATGCCCGGATGGCAGACGTCTTGTTCACCGCGGTCTCTGCAGACCTGGAGGATGCGGTCAAACCCTATCAGGGTCCTCTCCCGATCCTCCGCTATACTGCCCCCAGGACGTACGGCACAGCTGGATTGCTGACAGAGCCAGGCCAGCTGCTGGAAATCGTCAGCCTCCCGAAAACCTTCCTTCCAGAAGAAGGGTCGCTTCAGGTGGAATTATCACCCTCCCTGGCAGCGGCGGTGCTGGCCAGTTTGGAGGCCCTTCAAGAAGATGAGCTGTACTCCACTGTTGACTCCCTGTCGTACTTCCTTCCCCAGGTGATCAGTTATCGGACCCTGCAGGAGCTGGGAGTGGATTACCCCACGCTGGAAACCAGACTGGACGCTGTCATCGCGTCAACCACGGATGAGTTGGCCGCAGCCCAAAACGAAGACGGCGGGTGGGGTTGGTCACCGAGCAGCTCCAGCAATGTGGAAATCACCTCTTACATCTTATTCGGCCTGCTGCAAGCGCAGGACGCAGGAATCTTTATCGATCAGTCCATGCTGCAGCGCGCCAGGGGGTATCTGCTGGCTGCCCTGCCTTCCCTGGAGATGCTGGGGGAGGAGTGGCAGTATGATCAGCTGGCATTTCAGTATTTTGCCCTCACAGAATCCGGGTTGGACGATCTTGTGGGGCTGATGGAGGATCTGGCTGCGTACAAAAGCCAGCTGAGTCCATACGGGCAGGCCCTGCTCGCTCTCGCACTGGAGACCCAGTCACCGGGAAATTCTCAGGCGCAGTCGCTGTTCTCTGACCTGCAGAGCTCGGCTGTGAGGACAGCAACCGGTGTGCATTGGGAAAATCCACAGCAATGCCGGTGCAGGATGAATAGTACAACCACGACCTCAGCACTGGTGACCTATGCTTTGGCGAAAACCAACCACAGCCCGGAAGTGTTGAGCGATGCCGTACGCTACCTGATCTCCGCCCGCCGGCGCAGTGGGATCTGGGGATCCTATTATGAAACAGCCTGGTCTGTTCTGGCATTAAACGAGGTGCTGGTGAGGAGCGGTGAATTAGAGAGCGCGTTTGAGTTTACTGCAGATATTAACGGGCAAGAAGTAATCCGTGGAGAGGCAGCCGGGGCAGCTCAGCTAGAAAGTGCCACAGCGTCTGTCCCGGTATCAGACCTGTACGCTGAGGACCCCAATGGCCTGGTGATTGAACATGGAGACGGGGAAGGAACTCTCTATTATTCCTCCCATCTGACTGTCTCCCAACCCGCCGAAGAAGTCTCTGCCTTCGGAACAGGAATGAGCCTTTCCCGGGCCTACGCCACCCTGGATGAGGAAGATGAACAGCTGTTCATCCAGGCAGGAACAACCGGTACGCTGGTCCAGGTCCAGCTGACCCTGACCCTGGAACATGACAGCACGTTTTTTGCCCTGGAGGATACCTTCCCGGCCGGAGCAGAAATCCTCGATACCCGGTTGAAGACCACGGCTGAAGCCACCCCGGATCTCCAACCAACAGCTCCGTTCCGAGAAGGGTGGGGCTGGTGGTTTTTCAATTCACCCCAGGTATATGATGATCACATCCGCTGGTCGGCAGAACGGTTGCCAGCAGGGACCTATCAGCTCACCTACACCATCTCACTCACGCATCCAGGCGAGTATCAGGTGCTGCCGGCCAGAGCCTGGGAGGTGTATTTCCCAGAGAATCAGGCCATCAGCGACGGCGACCGCTTCGTCATCGAAACGGAGGAATGACCCCTTTCCAGGGACTTTTCCCGGATTGTGAATTGGAGATAAGGATCGTTCAGCGAACCTTAAAAACCCAGCTGGAACCAGTTGGTGTCCAGGATCACCTGGCAACTGAGGACGATGAAAATGATTAACAGGATCATTCCACAGCCGCAACCGGAGCAGCTAACCCCCCGGCCGAAGCCGAATCGATCCTGCAGCCAGTCAAACAGCACATCCAGCATGAACAGCTTAAAAAGCCCGGTCAGGCAGCCCTGTCTTCGCTCCACGGTGATCTCCTTTGCCTCTTTTTGCTCTCTAGATTATATCCGGTCTGGTTAAGGAAAGGCGGCAGTTTTCTAGGATCCTTTCGACCGAGCGGATTGCCCAACCAGGAATTAGCACGACGGGAGCCAGTTATGAAAAACTTGTTCGTTCGGCGGATTTTCTGGGTTTTCAATACGCTTTTTATGGTCCCGGTGTTTTTGATGGGATTGGGTTCTTTAATCGTTAATCCGCTGACCGGCTATATCATGGTGCTGAAAACGACCGGCAACCAGACCGGCAAGACCCGGTTCACCCCCGTCAACTACGCTATCTGGCAGGGGAACCTTTACTGCCTGGCAGGTGCGGGGAAAGTTACCCACTGGTACCGCAACCTGGCCGCGACGCCCGCCCTGGAAGTGATCCTGCCTGGAAGAGCGATTGCCGCCACAGCCGAGGAAGTCAGGGATGTGGATGAGAGGGCCCGGGTGGTCCGTCAAATCTTCCTTAATGGGGGGGTTGCAGGGTTCTTCCTGGGGCTCAATCCCTACACTGCCAGCGATGAACGGCTTCTGGCCTCTGTGGAGGAGCTGCCGGTGGTGCGCCTGCAGCCGACAGGGATCGGCAGCGGCGCGAACGATGCCGGGGGCTGGATGTGGGTCCTGGTGTTTGCTGCGGGACTGTGGTTGATCTTCCACTGGGGATGGCTTGGCTGATCCGTATCAAGCGCATGAAACAGGCTGGCAGCCAGGCCAGGAGAAACACAACCCCAGCTGGGAGCAAATCCTGGAGAACAGAGGTACTGCGGGAACAAAAGCGTAGCGTTAGGACCATTGTTGAGGAGATTGATGAATAAGATACCAATCAGGGAACAATCCTCCTGGGCGGAAGTAGATCTAAGCGCCATTCGAAACAACGTGGAGTATATCCGGGCTCACACCAGGGCCGAGGTAATGGTAGTGGTCAAAGCAGATGGATACGGGCATGGTGCTGTGCCTGTTGCCCGGGAGTCCCTCAAAGCTGGCGCCAGCTGGTGTGCGGTTGCCCGGGCAGATGAAGCGGTGGAGCTCCGGGAAGCGGGGCTGGATTGTCCAGTGCTGATGCTGGGATATCTTCCCGCAGGGCGGATCCGGGAAATGATCAAGGGGGGGATGTCCCTGACTTTCTGGGATCGGGCCCAGGCTGAAATGATCAATCAGATTGCCAGGGATTGCCACCAGATAGCAAACCTGCACCTGAAAGTTGACACAGGGATGAGCCGATTGGGGATTCAGGTAGAAGGAGTCTTGGAGTTGGTCCGCAGCCTTGCTTCTTTGAAGCATATCAAACTGGAGGGAATATTCACACATTTTGCCCGGGCTGATGAGACAGATCCTGCCCCGACCGATGTCCAGGAAGACCGCTTCCGCGCGGTGATTTCAAGCCTGGAAGCGGAAGGGCTGCGGCCCAGATTGGTCCATGCGGCTAACTCTGCGGCGAGTTTTACCCGGCCGAGTGCAGTCTTTGACCTGGTCCGATTCGGGATCTCGTTGTACGGGCTGGAGCCTTCTCCCGAGTGTCCCCTGCCGGCAGCCATCCGTCCGGCATTGCGCTGGAAAAGCGTCCTCAGCCAGGTCAAAATTCTCCCCCCAGGCAGAGGGGTGAGCTACGGACATATTTACACCACCACCAAAGCGGAGCGCATTGGAACGATCCCGGTCGGGTATGCTGATGGGTATCATCGTGTCACCGGGACAGAAGTGCTGGTTGGGGGTAAGCGTGTGCCGGTCGTGGGCCGGGTGTGCATGGATCAGATCATGGTTCAGCTGGATCAGGTCCCGATGGCCAAAGCAGGGGATGAAGTGGTGCTGATCGGTAAGCAGGGCGAGGTATCCTATACCGCGGATGACCTGGCCAGGGCCTGGAATTCGATAAATTATGAAGTGGTCTGCGCTATTTCTAAGCGCGTGCCCAGGGTGTACCTGTAGCTGTTAAACGCGTCACCCCGGGAGGAACTTCCTCCCGGGGTTTTATATCAATAAAGGATAGCTGGCGTTTATCCTCCCAGGTAGGCTCGCTTGACCTCCGGGTTATCCAGCAGCTCCTCTGACTTTCCAGACAGCACCAGGGTTCCGTTCTCAAGCACGTACCCCCGCTGAGCAAACTGCAGGGCCATGCGCGCGTTCTGCTCCACGAGCAGAATTGTTGTCCCCTCCTCGTTGATTTCCTGCAAGGCCTCAAACACATCTGCCATCAGCAGGGGAGCAAGCCCCATGGAGGGTTCATCCAGGAGCATGCATTTCCGGGCGCTCATCAGCGCCCTGGCCACTGCCAGCATCTGCTGCTCCCCCCCACTCAGGGTTCCGGCTTTTTGCGATGTGCGCTCCTTCAGCCGGGGAAAGATCGAAAAGACCCGGTCAAGATCTGCCTGGATGGCACCCTGATCCTTCCGGGCAAAGGTGGCCAGGGTCAGATTCTCCTGAACGGTCAGGTTGCCAAACAGGCGGCGTCCTTCCGGCACATGAGATATTCCCAGCTCACTGACCACCTGGTTAGCCGGGTAGTGGAGAAGATCCTTGCCGGTGAAAGTGATCTCACTGCCATCTTCAGCAGGGATCATGCGGGAGATAGCTCGTAAGGTAGTGCTTTTCCCAGCACCATTGGCGCCAATAATGCAGACGATTTCGCCCTCGTCAACCTCAAAACTGATCCCGTGCAGGGCTTTAATATTTCCATAGGAGACGGCGAGATTCTTGACGGATAGCAGCATTAGAGGATTGCCTCCTGTCCCAGATAAGCATTGATGACTTTCGGATTGTTCCGGATCTCAACTGGAGTCCCCTCAGCAATGACCTCCCCAAAATCAAGGGTCTGGATGATTTCACAGAGATCCATGACCACTTTCATGCGGTGTTCAATCAGGAAGATTGTCAGGCTAAGCTGATCATGGACCTCGCGGATAATTTCGATGGTTTTGCGGAGCTCCTCAGGGTTCATCCCAGCGGTGGGTTCATCGAGAAAGAGGATTTTTGGCTCTGTTGCCAGCGCCCGGGCGATTTCAACCCGGCGTTGATCCCCGTAAGGGAGATTGGTGACGATTTGATCGGCCAGGTGGGCGATGCCGACCAGCTCAAGCAGGTCCATGGCAATTCGCCGGCTCTTTTGCTCCTCACGAACCCGCCTGGGTGTGCCGAGGAAGGCGCCGACCAACCCGTACTCGAGTTTGGAATACCGGGCCAGACGGATGTGGTCGATCACAGACATGTGCCGCCACAAACGGAGATTTTGAAAAGTCCTGCCCAGACCGAGGGAGGCGATCTGATTGGGCTCCATCCTGGTGATTGGCAGCTTTTCCAGGAGCACTTCCCCTTCAGAGGGTGTGTAGATCCCGGTGATCAGGTTGAAAATGGTTGTTTTCCCAGCACCGTTGGGGCCAATTAAGCCCCGGATTTGGCCAGGCTCGATGGCCAGGTTGTAATTATGAACAGCGCGCAAACCGCCAAAATAATGGGTCATGTTGTTTACTTCAAGCAGCGGCATGGTCAACTCCTTCCTCTTGCTGATGATCCTCGCGAGGCTGAAATAGCTTCTCAATGTCAAATTCTGTGAAAGCGATCAAGCCCATTGGCCTGAAGATCATGATCAATATCAGCATAACCGGGATGATAATCCATTTAAAGATATCCAGCGGACGCAGGGCTTCACTGATTAAACTGAACCCGACCGCGCCAACGATGGATCCCGTTACTGAATTCAAGCCCCCAAAGTAGACCATCGCCAGCACTTCAGCCAGTTTGCGAATCCCAAATGTGCCAGGGTTGATATACCGGATCACATGGGCAAACAACCCTCCGGCGATCCCGGCCCAGAAGGCAGCGAACAGGAAGGCAACCATCTTGGTCCTGCGGGTGTTGACGGTCATGGCGTTGGCGGCCAGTTCACCATCCCGCACTGCAGAGAGCGCTTTACCCAGGGTGGAGCGGACAAAATTATTGATGATCCAGATGGAGAGCACCGTCCAGATAAAGATGGTCGGCAGATTTGCCAGATCAGGCTGATTGCTGATGCCCCGCGCTCCGCCCACCACCTCCAGGTTTTCAAATAAGCTCTTGACGATGAACATGAACGCCAGCGAGATGATCGCCAGGTAGTCTCCCCGTGTGCGGAAGGAGGGAATGGCTACCAGGAGCGCCCCAAGCGCGGACAGCACTCCCCCCAGGATCAGGGCGATTGGAAAGAAGAACGGTGCCCAGCTTGGCGGCAGCAGCGCTTCCCCGAAGCGATTTTCAGTAACGAACATGACAACCGTGAAGACCGATGCCCCATAGGCGCCGAGGGCCATGAAGCCAGGATGGGAGCAGGAGAACTCACCCATATACCCGTTGACCACATTCAGGCTGAGGGTGACAATGATTGAAATCATTGCCACCTGGGCAATAAGCAAACGGTAGGTGCTGATATCCGTCCAAACATGCAGGGTGGCATAGAGAAGAAGTAGATGGACCAGGGAAGTCACTATTAGCGGGAATTGCATCAACCAGGCGGCAATTCGGTTGCCGAGACGTTTCGCTGCCCGGGCAACAAGCAGGATTGGCAGCACAAAGATCAGCAGCAGATAGATCAGGGCACTGAAGAACGACCCCGGTTTACTGAGGATCAGGGAAATCCCGAATAGGGCAGGTGGTTTGTTCAATCCAAGCAGCGGTGCCAGGGCAAACCCCAGCAGCTGCTCCAGAATTACTGCGGCCAGGAAAGCCAGCAGCCAGGTAAACAAGGGAACCCCTCGATAGGGTTTGAAAAACACCTGGAGCCGGCTGCGCAGCTGTTGCCGTTGCTTGGAAGCTGTGATGGTCTTAGTCATCTTGGATTCCTCACTGTACTTGGTTCAATGGCGGTTCATTTACAGGCGCAGCTGGGCGCTGTAAGGCTCGCCGAAAAACCCGTGGGGGCGGAAAGTAAGAATAATGAGAATGATGCCAAACGCGATCAAGTTTCTCATTGTGGACGGGAAGATCATGGTGACAAAGATCTCGATGAAGCCCAGCAGGAACCCGGCCAATCCGGCCCCAAGAATAGATCCCCGTCCTCCGAGAATCGCGGCGACAAATGCTTTCCAGCCGAAAAGAATGCCCATGTTCGGGTCCAGGACTGGATATGCGATCCCGAACAGGATGCCTGCAGCAGCAGCCAGGGCTGATCCCAGGCCAAAAGTCATCAGGGCAATCGTATTGCTGGAGATGCCCATCAGCGGCACCACGATGTAATCATAGGCCATGGCGCGCATCGCCATCCCCCACTTGGTGCGCTGGACAAACTGATGAAGGGCAAGGGTGAGGAATATGGAGACGCCCACGATGAGGATTTTCTTGTTGGTTACACTGGCTCCGAGGATGTTGATCGTCTTGCTGGGGATGAGTTCAGGGAAGGAGAGCCGCTGCGGTCCGAGAATGGCCAGGTTCCCGGTTTCCAGGATGATCCCGATCATCAACCCGGTGATGGCTGCCGAGGCCCGGGGGGCTTCCCGCAGGGGACGGTAGCCGATCCGCTCCACCAGCATGCCCACCAGGGAATTCAGGAGCATGGCCATGATCAGGGTCAGCACCAGCACCAGAGCCAGCTCCACCCCGGTCGGAAGGCCGATGACGCTGCCCAGGTTCAGAGACAGCAGCGCGCTGGAGACAAAAAATCCGATGTAAGCACCTACCATAAAAATATCGCCGTGTGCGAAGTTGAAGAGCATCAACACCCCGTAGACCATCGAATACCCGATGGCGATCAGGGCGTAAAAACTTCCCCACTGCAAGGCGTTCATCAACTGCTGCAATAGGATCTGCATTGGGAGTACTCCTTGATTTGGGAAGGATGGGTCAGGAACCATCGTCCTGACCCACCCGGTGCTGCTTTGGTAAGGTTATTTCTGGAGACGTGATTCAGGCAAGATCAGGGGCAGGTTTGCTTGTATACGCTCTTGCTGCCATCATCACCGATCTTGATGATCAAAGCACATTTAATCGGGTCACCTTCCTCGGTGAAGGTCATGGTTCCGGTGACGCCCTCAAAGTTCTTAATCTGGGCCAGGGCATCCCGTACGCATTTGCGGTCTGCTTCAATCTCCCCTGTGAGCGTTCCGCATTCCTTGATCGCCCGCTCCACAATGTGGAGGGTGTCCCAGGTCAGCGCCCCGACATCATCCGGCACATAGCCATAGTTGTCTTCGTACCCTTCGATGAAGACCTTTGCATCCCCGGTGGGGTTTTCGGCCAGGTAGTGGGAGCTGTAAAACAGGCCGTAGCAGTCTTCACCGCAGAGGTTTAGCAGCTCAGCGGAGCCCCAGCTGTCACTGCCGACGATCGGGTTGTCAAATCCCAGCTCGCGGGCCTGCTGAACAATCAGGGCGACCTCGTTGTAGTACTGAGGCGTAAAGATGAATTCCGCCCCGGAGTCGATGATCTTGGTCAGCTGGGCGCTGAAATCGGTATCCCCCGTGGTAAAGCTCTCGAAGGCGACAACTGAGCCCTCTCCATGAATCTCCTCCCAGCCGGTCTTAAAGAATTCAGCCAGGCCTTTGGGGTAATCACTGGCGACATCATAGAGCACACCCGCCTTGGTGTAGCCAAATTCATCGGTGATGAATTGAGCCACAGCGGGCCCCTGGAAGCTGTCCAGGAACGGCGTTCGGAACACCCAGGGACGATTGAGGGTGGTGTTGGGGTTTGTGGACCAGGGGCTGACCATGGGGGTTTCCAGATCATTGGCCACGCCTCCGGCCGGGACAGCCTGCTTGGAGGACTGCGGTCCAACCACAGCCAGGACTTCATCCTGGGTGATCATTTTTTGATTCACTGAGGCGGCGGATTCCGCTTTGGACTCATTGTCCTCAATCACCAGTTCTACCGGATAGGTCTCTCCCCCGACTTCAAGCTCTCCGCCGATCTCCTCCAACCACATCTCAGCAGCGAACTGCGTCCCCTCCCCCACCTTTGGAATATCGCCTGTCAGGGGGGCGTTGATGCCGATTTTAATGGACTGCGGACCAGCGGGGCCGCAGGCGGTCAGCGCAATGGTGCTCACCAGCAGCAGCGCTGCGATTCTCCAGATTAGATTCCTTTTCATACTTCTCTCCTTTGGGTCATCCTTGTGTTCCCACCTTACTTTATTGGTTTGCTTTTCCTGAGAACGCAAATGAAAAAAGCATCTTTAACCAGTTATCGTTTGATCTTCCTCACCTCCTTTCTCACTCTAGGTAGCTGCAGTCGATCAACAAATATTACGCTGGTAAAGGAAAAACCATTGGAAGGAAGCTGATGTTTGCGGGGTATGGAATTAATGGGAAACTTCTCGGGTCCGCAGGCGCAGGGGAACTGCAAACTGCAGTGCTCGAGGGTTTCTACCCATCACCCAACTGAATCATGGTTGGAGATTCATAATGCTGTACGAAAAATTGACTCAATCTGGACATTGAATCTAAACTGAGTATAGAAAGAAATAAATAATCCGTCAATGCGATAAAAGTCATATCATATCGGGCCCTGAAAAATCGCTGATCTGGGCTCAAGTTCCGGCGTGAGAAGCAGAAGTTTCCCTGCGCGTTCTTTTTGGGTGGGCTGTGGTTGGCGCGTCCCGCTGCAGTCGGGAGCAGTCTGTTTGACAAAGAGGAACTCGCTGGATACACTGAAAAGTAGAAGGCCTAGTCCTCTCAAGAAACCAAGGCAGATCAATCTAAAAATCGGCGGATTAATCTACAGCGAGGTGCGATGATGCGATCCCTCTTCAAGAAGGGTCTGGTGTGCTGGATGGTTGGATTCGTCATGCTCTCAACGGCAGCTTTTCAACCTTCCCGGGCCCCGTCTCTACAAACGACCGATCCTGCCCCGCCAGACCGGGTGGTTAAATTGATTTTCATCCATCACTCCACCGGAGAGAACTGGTTGGCTGATGGGTATGGAAACCTGGGCCGCGTCTTAGGGGAGAACAACTATTTCGTCAGCGACACCAATTACGGCTGGGGCCCCCGGGGGATCGGAGACCGGACAGATATCCCGGATTGGCTGGAGTGGTTCAGCAGCCCAAATACAGAAACCTATCTGGAGGCCCTTTTCCAGGAGAGGAACCAGCAGGCAGATTATACGCGGGCCGCGGGAGATCCCGGGGGAGAGAATGAGATCATTCTCTTTAAATCTTGCTTTCCCAATTCCGATCTCACTGGCGACCCTGATGACCCCCCGTCCGCCGAGGGTGGGCTGTCTGTGGGCCATGCGAAATATGTATACACAGAGATCCTGAAGTTTTTTGAACGCCACCCGGAAAAACTCTTCATTGTCATCACCGCTCCCCCGCTGAGTGATCCAGGGAATGCCGCAAACGCGCGCGCTTTCAACCAGTGGCTGGTGCATGACTGGCTGGCGGAAAATACGTATCCCTATCAGAATGTCGCTGTGTTTGATTTCTACAATATCCTGACCGGTCCAGAAGGGCACCACACTGTAGAAAACGGCCAGGTCGTCCACCAGCCTGCCAGGATGAACACCCTCTATTATCCTTCTGAGGATGATCATCCCTCTGCTGCGGGCAGTCAAAAAGCGACGGATGAATTCATTCCACTGCTGAACTATTATTATCACCGCTGGCAGGAGGAGGCCCCAGGCCTATTCCAGGATCAGCAAGGGAATAATAGAGAGGAGGAAGAGGGAGCTGCGCAGCTTCCCCAGGAGCCTGCCGCGGTGCAGCCTGCGATCATCGGGGGCAGCATAGATACATTTGAGGGGGAGCTCCCGGTGGGTTCAAATGGGTGGGAAGCGTACTGGGATGAGGGGACCTCCTCTTCGCTGGCTTGCTGGCTCGACCCCAACGCCGGGATCCGCGGGGGAGCCTTGAGATTGGATTACCAGATTACCCCTAACAGCTGGGGGACCTGCGGATTAACCTTTCATCCAGTCCAGGATTGGAGTGAGACCGCTGGTCTGGGCTTTTCCATTCGTTCACAGCAAACAGGGCAGGTTCTGCATGTGGATCTTTACGTGGAAGATGCAGCGGGGCAGGAATCCTATCTTGCTGAACTGCCCCTTACCGCTGCCATGCAGCAGGAATGGGTGCAGGTCAGTCTTTCCTGGGATCAGTTTCAGCGGGTGGCTTGGGAGGAGGGCGCGGGGGATCCTTTCCTGAAATCAGACCGGGTGTCCGGTTTGGCTTTTGGATTTGGCGCAGAGGAGGAGCTGGCTGGTGTGCTCTGGATCGATGAGCTGAGCTGGTTGAATCGTCAGAAACCGGTTGAGGTTGATCCGGGGGGACCGCAGGACCGATCCGGCGAGCTGCCTGCTGAGG
Organism: uncultured Anaerolineales bacterium; assembly: GCA_964621835.1. Lineage (GTDB taxonomy): Bacteria > Chloroflexota > Anaerolineae > Anaerolineales > UBA11858 > B10-G9. The sequence continues at coordinate 125,531 of CAZUMA010000003.1, forward strand.
AAGCCCCAGGCAGTCCAGGAATTCCCTGTCTGGGTTCTCTGGTTCTCCCCCTGGGATTGGTGGGGGTTGGCCTTTGGCGAAAAAAGAGCAGCCGCGGCAGTACCGATCAGCTAAAGCAGGAGAATTGCTTATCAATCAGGAATCCAGCCAGCAAAGGCTCTGAAAGCAGCCCAAGCTCATGATTGAAACCGTCAGCCCCGGGGATAAGCCCTGGTCGATTTTTGTCTCCTCGGAGACCAACGAAGGGATGGCTGCCGCAGCAGGGAGTGGGTAAATTCAAACCCTCCAGCGGTGACCATGACCGAGGGCAGTAAAACACAGCCAGCGCGAATTTTACAAAGGACGGGTTCCTGCGCTGCTTGTTCATGGATTGAGCGTATGTTCCCTGAGGAACTTATTCTAAACTCAAGTGCTGAAGAATCTGCTGGAGAGTGCGGAGCGTGATCTTGAGATCAGGCCGGGGAATTCCAACTGTGGCCTGATCCATCTCCCGGGTCATGATCTGCTGCAAGGTGGTCTCCAGCTGACGGCCCTTTTTTGTGAGCGAGACCTGGTAGGAACGCCGGTCCTGGGGATCCTTTCGCCGGATTACCAGCCCGCTGTCCTCCAGGGAAGCCAGGATTCGGGCGACATTCGTCTTGTCCTTGAATGCCCGCCGGGCAATTTCTTTCTGGGGGATGCCATCCCGGTGCCGAAGCACATGCAGGAGCACCCACTGCGGCATCGTCAGAGGATACCCCTGGGTATAAAAGTGTTCTTCCAGGTGGGCCCGGAGAGAAAACGCAGTTCTGGTGAGAACCCGGGGAAACTTGCTGTCCTTCATCTGGTTTCTGCTGATAATAGTTGCATGAGCAACTATTTTATCAATTGCAATCCCGGCTGTCGAGATCCGGGGCTGTCCCCTGGAGCGGGTTGATGAGTACCCGGACATCCCTGCGTACCCCCTGCCGATGGAGCAGTGATATGATAAGGGCATCGAACTCTGTTTTGTATATCCGCATACGGAGTGGAAGGTCTGAGGGGTTTGGAAATGAAATTAATCCGGTATCAGGACCCCGGCCAGTTTCAGGAGCAGTTGCAAGCTTCCCTACTTAGCCATGAGGCGGAGAATAATCTCCAGCTGGGAATTCTGGCAACCCTGGTTCAGGGAGCCTACAGCGGAATCCCACCTTATCTGGCGGCGGTGGATCTTCAGGGGCAGGTGATACGGATCGTGATGCGCACTCCCCCCTTTCCGGTCTTGCTCTCCTGCGAGGATAGCCCCCCATCCCCTGAAGAGGTAGAGCTGGTGACGGCGGACTTGTTCCAGGTCTACGGAAATGCCCTGGTGGGGATGACAGGCTGTAAGGGTCAGCTTCTTCCCTACGTCAGCCGCTGGGTGGAACGATCCGGCATGCAGGCGGAGATAAAAATGGCAATGCGGATTTACCAGCTTCATAAAGTCATCCCGGTAAGCGGGGTTGCCGGTACGCTCCGACCCGTGAAGCGGCAGGAACACCAGCTGGCGAAAAAATGGTATGCTGCGTTCCATCGGGAGATCCATCAGGAGGAGCCTGACCCAGAGCAGATGGGGAAAATCGTCGATCAGCTCCTGATCAAAGGGGATGCAAGCCACCAAGGACTCGTGTTTTGGGAAGTGGGTGGGGAGCCGGTCGCCATGGCAGGCTATTCCGGCCCGACTCCCCGGGGGATCCGCATCAGAATGGTATACACCCCGCCGGCCCTGCGGAACCAGGGGTATGCCAGTGCCTGTGTTGCCTCTCTCAGCCAAACGCTGCTGGATGAGGGATTTCAGCGCTGCTTTTTGTTCACGGATTTAGCAAATCCCACCAGCAATCATATCTACCAGGAAATTGGCTACAGCCCGGTGGTGGATGTCGCCAGCTACAACTTTCTGTCCAAGGATCATTCGTCAGACATGGACTGAGCCGAGAAGAAATTCCATTCCCTCCCCAGGGAAACCACATCGAATAGGAGAGATGGGATGGGAGAGATCAACCAGGAATTTATCATCCAAACGCTCATCAAGCTTGTGAAGATTGACTCCAGGAATCCCTCCCTCTGCCAGGATGGCCCCGGGGAAGCCGCGCTGGGAGCGGAGATTGCCAGGCTGCTGGAAGGGATTGGCCTGCAGGTATTCACCTACCCACTTGCTGCGGATAGGGTCAACGTGGTGGGGCTGCTGCCAGGGGCGGGAGGGGGTCCATCCCTGATGCTCAACGGCCATATGGATACTGTGGGAGTGGAGGGGATGGCGGATCCATTCTCCGCTGCTATTCGAGCGGGGCGGCTTTTTGGTCGGGGCAGCCAGGATATGAAAGGCAGTCTGGCCGCCATGCTGGGTGCAGCGAAAGCCCTCGCGGAAAACCCAAACCGCTTGCGGGGGGATGTGATTTTCGCCTTTGTGGCAGATGAGGAAGACCGCAGCCTGGGAACGATGGACTTACTCAAACATCATCAGGCGGAGGCAGCGATTGTCACAGAACCAACGGACTTGGCATTGGTGCTGGCCCACCGCGGTTTGTTCTGGTATGAGGTAGAGACAGTGGGTAAGGCAGTTCACGGAAGCCGCTACACGGAAGGGATTGATGCGATCATGCGGATGGGGCGCTTTTTATCCCGCCTGGAAGTGCTGGAGAGGGATCTGCGGGATCGGGCCGGCCATCCCTTGACCGGTCCGCCATCCCTGCATGCAGCCTTGATTGCGGGAGGAACTGACTCCTGCACCTATGCAGACAGCTGCCGGCTTCAGATTGACCGGCGCAGCATTCCGGGCGAGCGTGCCCAGCAGGTAACTTTTGAACTGCAGGAGATCATCGACCAGCTGGAAGCAGACGACCCCACGTTTCAAGCAGCGCTGCGATTGGCAGTCCAGCGACCGGCCTTGGAAACAGACCAGGATTCTGAAATCAGCCGCGCGGTCCTGCGGGCAGCCCAGCAAGTACTGGAACAGGAAGTGGTCCAGACCGGGGCGGCTTACTGGTCGGATGCTGCGCTCCTGGCGGAAGCTGGCATGGAGGCTGTCCTGCTTGGCCCTGTGGGTGCCGGCCTGCATGGCCCGGAGGAATGGGTGGATCTGGAATCTGTGGTCCAGCTGGCAGCAGTGCTGGTGGAGACTGCCGGGTCCTTCTGTGAGCTCGCGGAGCCAGGGGAATGATCGTGCCTGATCAAGACCAAGGAGATGGATATGAAGACAATCGGATTAATGGGCGGGATGAGCTGGGAATCCTCGATTGAGTACTACCGGATTATCAATCAGGTTGTGCGTGAAAAGCTGGGCGGACTGCATTCTGCAAAGAGCGTGCTGGTCTCCCTGGATTTTGCGGAGGTGGAATCCTTCCAGGCAGCGGGAAATTGGCAGGGTGCTGCTGATTTGATGGGGGAGGCTGCCAGGAAGCTTGAGCGAGGTGGAGCAGATTTTGTGGTGATCTGCACCAATACCATGCACCTTGTGGCCGGGGAGGTCGAGAAGGGTATCCAGATCCCGCTGCTGCATATTGCGGATGCCACCGCTCATGAGGTCCGGTCTCGAGGGGCGGAGCAGGTTGGTCTTCTGGGGACCCGGTTCACCATGGAGAAAGAGTTTTATCGGGGAAAGCTGGTAGATGACCATGAGCTCAGCGTACTCATCCCAGATGCAGGGGATCGCGAGATAGTCCACAGGGTCATATACGAGGAATTGGTGCAAGGCATCATCAGCGGCGAATCCCGAGACGAGTTTTTGGCGATTATTGAGCGCCTGGCAGCACGCGGAGCAGAAGGCGTTATTCTTGGCTGTACGGAAATCGGCTTGCTGGTAAAGCAGCAGGATCTCGCTTTACCGGTTTTCGACACGGCTGAGATCCATGCCCGGGTGGCAGTTGAAGCCGCCCTGGGAGAATATCCAATTATGTGAGGGAAAATCCTGTATAATAATTGATACTATCTGCAGAGTTTAAACCAGGTCGTATGAAAAGGAGCGGTCCCAATGCACGAAAAAAGTATTGAATTGCTGAACAAGGCTGTTGCGGATGAGCTGTCCGCAGTACACCAGTATATGTATTTTCACTTCCACGCTGAAGATCAGGGGTATGAACTGTTGGCTGGTTTGTTCTTTCGCACCGCGATTGAAGAGATGGGCCATATTGAGTTATGTGCTGAGCGCGTGCTGTTTCTGGGGGGTGATGTTGAAATGGCCGCAAGCATGGACGTAGAAAAGATCCAGGATCCTGAAAAAATGCTCGCAAAAGCCAGGGGGATGGAAGAAGAGTCAACCCAGGATTACAACCGCTGGGCTAACGAGTGTTCCCAGAACAACGACGCCGGGAGCCGAAAAGTATTTGAGGACCTTGTGGCAGATGAGGAACGCCATTTCGACCAGTATGATGTAGAGATGAATAATCTTAAAAAGTTTGGCGAGCGCTACCTGGCGCTGCAGTCCATTGAGCGCAGCAAATCCATCGCCTCTGGGGGTGGGGAAGAGGAGTAGCCAGGGAAACAGGCCTCAGGAGAGTCCTGGGGCCTGTCTAGTAAATCTTGTTTGGCTCAGCCACAAGAGGCAGGGGCCAACCGAGAAGGGGTGGACCTGAAGGGGGAATCTCTCTGCTGGAGAATCAAACCCGCTAGGATTTCGGGCGTTTCCGACCAGGAAGCTCGGGAGAATCCAGCTGCAGAAAGGGGGTTGATGCTGGAGAAAATCCGCCCGCGCGGATGATCACCTGGCGCAGGCCGGAGAGTGTAAAGAAAAACAACCTGATTAGGCAGGTTGTCCTGGGTGGTCATTCGGCAGATTTTGAGGAGATCGTGGTTACGCGATCGTCAGATGATCCCCCTCGACGACATCGCCGATAACCCAGAGCGGCTGTCCTTGTTTTTCTGCCAGGCGCCGCAGCTCAGGCAGCTGGCCAGGATGGACGGTCATCAATAATCCCCCGCTGGTTTGGGCATCAAAAAGCAGCAGTTTCTCCTGCGCTTCCAGATCCCTGGCGTAGCGGACATGTTTTTCAAAAAAAGTCATATTGTCATAGCTTCCACCCGGGAAAATGTAATCTGCAGCAAATTTCTTAGCGCAGCTGATAAAGGGGATCATCTCCCAGTAAATATTGAACCCCACCCCGGAGTGAAACGCCATTTCCCAGGCATGTCCCAGCAGGCTGAAGCCGGTGACATCTGTGGCTGCTTTTACGCCGTGGGATTTGGCCAGATCTGCCGCATCCCGATTCAGACGCTCCATCCAGATCATGACTTCCTGGATGTCATCCGGGCTGGCCTTTTGCTGCTTAATCGCTGTGGTGGTCACTCCAAAGCCAAGGGGCTTGCTAAGCACCAAGGCATCTCCAGGCTGAGCGGCGGCTTTCGTCATCAGCAGGTCTGGATGTACGAAGCCCAGGCAGATCATGCCGTATTTCGGCTCCTGATCTTGAATCGAATGGCCCCCAGCAACCACCACGCCAGCTTCCCGGGCTTTTTCTGCCCCCCCGCGGAAAATCTCGGAGGAGATCTCCGGGGGGAGATCTGGTGGGAGGGCGGCCACATTCAGCGCCAGAAATGGAGTCCCACCCATGGCGTAAATATCGGAGAGGCTGTTGGCTGCAGCGATCGCCCCGTAGTGATAGGGATCATCTACCACAGGCGTGAAGAAGTCCGTGGTGATGATCAGGGCCCGATCATTATCCAAACGCCAGACAGCGGCATCGTCGGGCTGGTTCAACCCCACCATTAAATCTGGATACTCCTGATTCTGGTAAATGTCTTGCAGGGGGCGCAGGACCTGCGCCAGCATTTCTGCGCTGAGCTTAGATGCTCAACCAGCGCAGGAGGATAGGGTTGTCAACCTGATCTCTTTACCGCTGCGGGCAGCTTTATCCGCTGTCATCCGGGGATTCCTTTTGGTCACCAATAAATTGATATTACCGTCACCTGAGGATTGTATCACAAACCTTTGCGTACTTCCCGCAGTGCCTCCTGCCTGCAAGCATGCTTTGCTGATCCTTGATTCCTTGCTTCTGGAAATAAGTGCTCAGACATGGACTGACCGGGGGCTGCTCCGCGGTCAAGGGCTTCCTGATGGATGAGGTACTTTTTGGGGAGATTAACTGAAAGCACCCCGGCTGATAGTGCTGGCCGGGGTGCATTAAAGAGGGATTGCGCCGGGATCCTAGCTACTGCTGGGGAGCGGTCGCACTCTCCCCCGTCAGCTGATCAGGACTGGGCAGCAGATAAGGGGCGTTGTTGGGCACCAGCATAACCTGGATGCCAGGGGACAGCTTTTCAATGTAGCGGTAGTTTAAAAGCTCTGGATTCTGATTGAGGATGTTGGCGATTAAATCCAGCGCTTCGGCCTCGGCCTGGGCTTCAATCACCCGGGACTGGGCCCTACCCTCGGCTTCGATGATCGCTGCATCCTTGCTGCCCTGGGCAACCTGACGGGCCTGTTCGGCTTCCTGTATGCGCTGTTCAACCGTGTATTCCGCCTCCTGGGCCCGCTGTTCGGCAATCTGCTTCTGTTCGATGGAGGCTGCGTACTCTTCGGTGAAAGTGATATTGCGGAGCACGAAATCAGAGAGGATCAGGCCGTTTTCAGTCAGCGCGGATGCCAGGTCCTCTTCAATCTTGGATTTCAGCTCATCCCGGCGGGTGCTGTAGACCTCATTGACCCGGAACTGGGAGACCGCATCCCGGATCACGCCGCGGATGGTGGGCCGCACCAGACCTTCCGAGTACCGGTCCTGCCAGATGATGTGCACGTTGAGAACTTCCTCAGGATCCAGGGAGTAAATGATCGAGGAGTCTATGTAGACCTCCTGGCCGTCAGATGTCCGGGCGGCAATGGAGTCATCTCCCACCCGTTCACCCTCCGCGTGGGCAATGGACATGGTGTATGTTTCTTTTGCGATGGAATAACTTTTCACTTGTTCCGCGTAGGGAATAACCCAGTGCAAACCGGGCTGCAAAATGTTCTCCCGGTAGCCTTGTGGGGCAAGCGCGCTGATGACCACGCCGCGTTCCTGGGGTTGAATGAATATCAGCCCGGCGCTGACTGCATTCAAGACGATTGCCAATACCAGCGCGAGGATAATCCCGGTGACACCGCCCCGGGTGGGTTTACCCTGACGGGCTCGCAAAACTGTCAGGACGATAAAACCAACCACCAGCAACCAGGAAAAACCGGCTAAGGCTGTGATTAATACAGTAATCTGCATTTTCTTCCTCCAATCATTGATTTTTTCCGTTGCGTGAAAACGAACCGCCCCGTTAATTATATACGGGGGAGGAGTCATTTTTGTTGCACGGGAAAGTTCTTATAATGAATTAATAGAGCCCGTGGTATGCTAAGGCTGCGCATTTTTAGGACCGGATCAGCGATGGATATCCTGGTATTTTTTGCACATCCTGATGATGAAACAATGTTCCTGGGGGGGACCCTGACCGCGCTGGCAACGCAGGGGGCGGAGATGGCGTATCTCTGTGCTACCCGCGGGGAAGGAGGGGAGCGAGGAGATCCCCCTGTTTGTGCCCAGGAGGAACTCGGGGAGGTCCGCGCCGCGGAGCTGGCCTGTGCGGTCCGTGTTTTAGGGGGACAAAGTCTTCAATTTCTAGACTATTCTGATCCCCCCATCGGGCTGGCAGGGGAGCTCTATCCTTACGCGGAGCTGAATGACACCCTGATTGGGAAAATCCGCCTTCATCTTGCCCGCCTTCAACCTGAGGTAATCATCACCCATGGTCCGGAGGGAGAGTACGGTCATCCAGGCCATGTCCTCACTCATCAGGCCCTGATGGAAGCAGTCTTCCAGATGGAGGGGTTGAACCCCGCGGTTTATGCTCCCAGCTGGTTATCACGAGAGGACCAAAAATTTACCCCTCCGCCGGATTATTTCCTGGATGTTTCCGACTACCTGGATCAGAAGATCGCTGCTGCCTGCTGCCACCGCTCTCAGCACAGCTTATTTATGCGCCACGGGGCAGCGCGTGCTGGAAAACCGGTGACGGTTCCGGAGCTCATACGGGGCCGCGAGGGGCTGGTTCAGCTGCATCCCGGCAAGGGTCAGCGGGTGGATCATCCCCTGGCAGCAATGCTGGAGCCTCTGATTTTTTGAGGATTAAGCCGGTGAATTCCTCCCAGATTAACAGTCGAATAAAAGCCGGTGATTCCCTGTTGACCTGTTGTGCTGTTTGGTAAAATGACCGCAATGGATCATAAAAGCTTTTTCTCCAAACCGATCGGAAAACTTGCAGCCTCGATCGCGGGCAGCTTATTACTTTGTTTCCTGGTGCTGGCGATTGGATTGGCTGGATTCAGGATTGTCTACCGGGGCAGGGTTTTTCCCGGTCTGTCTGTGGGGGAGGTGGATCTGAGCGGACTAACTCCCCCGGGGGCAGCTGAACGGCTAGCTGAAGCATTCGCCTACCCGCAAACCGGAAAAATTACCCTGCAGCATGAAGATCTCAGCTGGAAGGCGACACCTGCAGAACTGGGGCTGTTCTTCAGTCCCAATTACAATGCCGAGGTGGCATTTCAAACAGGCCGTTCGGGGGGAGTCCTGCAGCGATTTGCCGCCCAGATCCAGCTGCTGCGCCAGGGAATGTCCCTCTCGCCCCGGTTTGTAATGGATGAGCGGGTGGGTACGGAATACCTCAATAATATCGCAGCAGAGATCAACCAGCCTGTTGAGGAAGCGACCCTGCGGTTGGAGGGGCTGGAAGTGGTCGTAAAGCCTGGACAAATCGGCCGCGAACTGGATATCCCGGGGAGTTTGGAGGTCATTGCCCTCCAGATGCGCCGCTTGCGAGATGGGTCACTTCCCTTAATGGTGGAGGAAACCTATCCTGAGATCCTTGATGCCAGCGCAGAGGCTGAATCTGCCCGCAGCATCCTCAGCGAGCCGCTTGTCCTGACAATCCCGGATGCGCAGGAATCTGATCCCGGCCCCTGGCAGCTGAGCAGGGAAACCCTGGTGGAGATGATGGTTATTGAACGGGTCAGCACCCCGGAAGGCATGACCTACCGGATCGCCCTGGATGCAGAAAATCTCCGGGGATTTTTGGAAAAAAAAGCCCAGCGGATCAATCGAGAACCGCAGAATGCCCGGATGTTTTTTAACGATGACACACGACAGCTCAATTTGATTGAACAGGAGGTGGTCGGGATTCAACTGGATGTCGACCAAAGCATCATCCGCATCGAGGAGGAGCTGGCAGCAGGAAATCATAACGTCGAGCTGGTTGTGGATCGAACTCGCCCAGAGATCACCGAGGCCAAGACGGCTGAGGAGCTGGGCATCACCGAACTGGTCAGCTCCGTGACAACCTATTTCTATGGTTCTGATGCAGCGCGGATAAAAAATATCACGACTGCCGCTGAAAAATTTCACGGGATATTTGTTGCCCCCGGGGAGACCTTTTCCATGGCGGAAACGCTGGGGGATGTCAGCCTGGACACTGGCTATGCAGAAGCCTGGATCATTTTTGGAGATCGGACCATTAAAGGTGTTGGCGGAGGGGTCTGTCAGGTCAGCACCACACTTTTCCGGACGGTATTCTTTGGTGGTTATCCCGTGGTGGAGCGGCATCCTCATGCCTACCGTGTGCTGTACTATGAGCAGACTGCGAGCGGAGGGCACAATTCCAAACTGGCTGGACTAGATGCAACCGTCTATGTTCCCCTGGTCGATTTCCGCTTTGAGAATGACACCGATTCCTGGCTGCTGATGGAAACCTATGTAAATCAATCTGCCAGGACTTTGACCTGGAAGTTTTACAGCACCTCTGATGGGCGCTCCGTGGACTGGAGCACTACCGGCTTAACGAATAAGAAGGATGCTCCAGATCCGATTTACGAGGAAAATTCTGACTTGAAAAAAGGCGAGGTGCGCCAGGTGGATTGGGCAGTGAAGGGCGCGACTGTGACGGTCACCCGACATGTGTATCGAGATGGCAGCAAACTCTGGACGGATACATTTCGGACCAAATATCAGCCCTGGGCAGCGGTCTGCCAGTACGGACCCGGCACCAATAAAATGCCCCCAAAAAATCCTGATCCGGACAATCCCTGTAAGAAGAAGTAGGATATAATAAGGCCAGCAATTATTCCTGGAGGAGGAAAAAATGGTCAGTGAGGAACTGCTTGAAATCCTGCGGTGTCCGGCCTGTGTCCAGACCCGCGAAGGAACCCTGGACTACATTCATGAATCCTGGCTGGTTTGCAGGGAATGCGACCGCAAATACCCCATCCGTCAGGACATCCCTGTGATGCTGATTGATGAGGGGGACAAGTGGGTTGATAAAGCCCCGGAAGATCTCCCGGTTCCTCCCCCAGAGAAATAACGCCAGCGCAAGCAAAGAACATAATAAAAACGCTTCCAGCTTGGAAGCGTTTTTATTTTGGGAAAATTGACAGACCAGCCAGGGAATTTAAATTCCTGCCAGATGATTTCTGCCAACCTTCTGAAAGTGCTCCGGGACAAAGAGGCCTGCTTTCCTGGCAAGCAGACACTAGCAGACAATCGGGTAGGGATGCAGGGGAGGAGCGGCGGGGAAACACCAGGCGGACTTTCCCTTGTACCAGCGCCAGGCGGTGAACGCGGCGGCGCAGGCAGCGATGAGATGGTCGCTGTCTGCCGGCAGGCTGGAAAGTCCCGCCATGCCAGCGGATCCCAGCCAATCCAGCAGCGTTCTTCGGGCACCCCGTTCACGCTTCAGGTTCAAGACCGCCTCCAGGGGAGCCCCATGCAGGCACAGTGCTCCAGCGGGGTGAACCTCAAGGATTCTTGGAGCCGTCCCCGGGAGGCTTTCCAGGATCCGGGCGACCGCCATCCCCCGCAAGGTGAGGAATGCCATCCGGGTCATGGTCGGGGTCATCACCGTTCCGGAAGGCAGCCCGGCAGCGGTCAGCTTCGCCCGGAGAACCCGATCTCCCTCCCGGTCTCCTCCCCCTGGTTGGTAGGAAAGGGGTGCGTCCAGCCCGATGATCTTCGGGGTATGCTGGGGTAGCCGGGAAAGGGTCTGGAGGATCTGCTCGTCCCCGGCGCTTTCGATGAAGTGCTGGAGGTTGAGAAAAGTTCCCTGGGACTCGAAGACAACCAGGACAGTCGCGCCTGGATTGGATGGGCCGGACAGATCTATCCCGATCAAAAAGGGCCCAGGGCTCACAGCAGCTCGAAAAAAGCGCCCAGAACTTCCAGGCTGATCAGCGGCTCAAGCCCTTCGACAAAGCCAATCCGGTCCCGGGAATAATCTGCCAGAGCGCCGCGGAGAAGCACCGGCAGAAAGTCCAGATCCCGGGCTCCCCGGGAGGTCGACAGCACACACCGGGAGGCTGCAAACCCGGTCAGGATCAGGGTGTCCACTCCCAGCTTGGCAAGCAGAGCATCCAGGCCGGTATGATTGAACGCGTTTCCATAGGTCTTCCTGATCCGGGGATCGTGTTCTTCATGGTGAAGCCGATCCGTGGTCTCAAAGCCTGGAGAGCCGGGCACCCGGCCAACTGCTTCCTTGACATCCTCAATAATCAGGATTGGAAGGTTTTTTTCCCGGAAAAGCTCGATCACGCTGTTGATGGGTTCAACCGCGGCATCCAGGGATGCCGCGGCTGCGGGTTTGGTGTCAAAAAAGATCTGCTGCATATCAATCACCAGCAAGGCTGGTTTCATGGCTGTCTCCTTTGTGAGTGAGGGAAGATATACCTGGGGACCGCCTTCATGTATTGCTGGTAGGATGCGCCATATTTCTCAAGACAAGCCTGCTCTTCTCCCAGAATGCGGAAGTGATTCAGCACGATGCGCACAGAAAACAGCCCCAACGCTGTCCAGCTGCCGATCATCAAACAGATGCTCAGGAGGGTGAGAATAAATGTGAGCCATTGAGGATTGCGGGATGCACGGTAGAGTCCGTTGGTCACCGGCTGGTTGAGGGGTGTGCTGCGGAAGCTGATCATCGACCAGACAAACCCGGCAAACCCCAGCAGGTATCCCCCCAATCCAACCCAGAAGACCGGATGATTTAATTTCAGGGGTGTAGCGAGGATCAAGCCCAAACCCGCAAAAGCAAAGGGCAGCCCGACACTGCCCAGGAGGGATTGCTGGCGGGTCCAATGGGAGCGATCATACAGCCAGCTGACCACCTCCCGGGGGAAAATCAGCATAAGGCAGAGATAGACCAGATAAAACAGCGCAGCCGGGATCCAGCCGTTCAACCAGCCCAGCTGCAGGGGTGGGAACCAGGCCATAAGGGAACCTCTTTCTTAGATGGTGGGGCTTTTTACCCCGTGAACTCTCAGCAGGCAGGGGTTTAACTGCTGGCAGTAAGCCCGGGAGGATTCTCTATACACCCCCAGCCAGACTGCCAGCAAGGTCAGCAGGGATTGGCCAAGCGAGAGGCTTCTCCGCATTCAACGCTCCCTTTCTCGGTAAGATGATTGTAGCATTGTTGGCAGCTGAGAACCGGGGGTTTGCCGCTGAAGCATTGGAACAGAGAGCGGATAAGCCTGGCGATAATTCCGGCAGGAATGGCAGTTGATCTTTATTGCTTTATCGCCCGGAAGAATCCAAGCAGGAAATTGAATCTGGGAACGGACCGTTGGTATTCCTGGTATCGGTCCCCAAATTTTTCCAGGTTTATTGCTTCCTCAGCAAAGCTGCTGGTGTAGAAGGCGAGGATCCCGATCAGCCCCGGCAGGACGACCAACCAGTGGGCAGTGATCAACATCAGGCCGAGGCAGAGCAATATCCCCGCCAGATACTGTGGGTGGCGGATGATTCTGTATATACCGCTGGTCACCAGGGTAGTGGTGTGAACATAGCTTCTCCCATCAACAGCCCCTTTTTTTCGAAGGGTGAAGATGGGCAGCCAGCCGAAGACAGACGAGAGCAGGATGAGTGCCCAGCCGGTGTTGATACGCCAGGAGGGGGCCAGGGGATCAAATAACCACCAGGCCGCAAAAAGCTGGCTCAGCATGGCTGCTGTCACCACGACCCCGGAAGCAAGCTGGTTCCTATTCATCGTTCACTCCTCTTTTGATTTGTGGGAATTTGGATGCACGCTGGATGCTTGTAGAGCTCAGCGCCAACCCCAGATCCCCCAGAGGGCAATCATGATTGCCCCGATGGTAAACCGGGCCAGAAAAGCCAGCCCCCAGCCGGCCAACATTCCCTTGGTGACCTGCCAGGCTCTAACGGAGTGATGCAGGCGCAGAAATTCCAGCAGGAAAAGGACTGCTGGGGCAGCGATCAGTCCTCCCACGGGAGGGAAAACAAAGCTGGCAATCAAACCTGTGAACAGCGCTCCAGCTATCGACCACCAGCTCGCGCCAGCCTGCCGGGCTTTCCCGCCGATGAAGAGATTATCGACCAGGGATCCGGCCACCATCAGCAGGGTAAGGACGATCAACAGCCAAATCTCCAGGCTGGCAAATCCGGTCACCGCGCCGTGGACCAGGGCGGCCGCCCAGATGATCGCCACCCCAGGATAGATCGGAATTACCATCCCAAGCAGGCCAACCAGCATGATCAGGACAATGAGGATGTTGAAAGATATCTTCAGCCAATTGGACATAACCCATCCAATGGAAACAGCAGCTGGGTGCGACCAGGGATTTCAGGAGGGAGGTTCAATGACCTTGGTCCCCCCCATCCAGGGGCGGAGCACCTCCGGGATCACCACGGAGCCATCTGCCTGCTGGTTGTTTTCCAGGATGGCGATCATCACCCGGGGGAGGCCCAGCCCAGATCCATTGAGGGTGTGGGGGAAGCGTGTGCTCCCGCCGTCCTCCGGCCGGTAGCGGATCCTGGCCCTGCGGGCTTGAAAACCCCGAACGTTGGATATTGATGAGACCTCCAGCCATTCCCCGCACCCCGCGGCCCAGACTTCAATGTCATAGGTCAAGGCTGCTGCAAATCCCAGGTCACCCGTGCAGAGGGTATTCACACGGTAAGGCAGGGAAAGGGCCTGGCAGACAGATTCGGCATCCTGAAGCATTTGTTGGTGCTGGTCTTCAGAGTTTTCAGGGGTGCAGTAGACATACATTTCAACTTTGTCAAATTGATGCCCGCGTTTAATTCCGCGCACATCCCTTCCGGCACTCATTTTCTCCCGGCGGAAGCAAGGTGTATAGGCGGTGTACCGCAGCGGCAGGTCAGCTTCCTCGAGGATTTCATCCAGATGGAGGCCTGTCAGCGGGACCTCCGCCGTGGGCACCCACCAGAAATCCTCCTCATGGTCCCGGTATAAATTCTCCTCAAATTTCGGGAGCTGTCCGGAGGCAAAGACGATCTCCTCTTTAACCATGAAAGGGGTGTACCTTTCCTGGTAGCCTTTTTGTGTCAGGTGCTCAAGCATGAAATGAACCAGGGAGCGCTGCAGCCTGGCTCCGGTGCCATTCAGCACATAAAAACGGGTTCCGGAAAGCTTCACCCCCCGCTCAAAATCCAGGATCCCGAGGGCAGGGCCCAGGTCCCAGTGCGGCGCTGGCTGGAACGCAAAAGACGGTTTTTCACCAACTGTTTTAAGCAGCTGATTGGCACCCTCATCCTCTCCAATCGGAACGCGTTCATCCGGGAGGTTGGGAAAGGTGGCCAGCAGCGCGTCCAGGGCAGCTTCTACCCTGGACAGCTCTTGATCCAGTTCATCAATCCGGTCCCCCACCGCGCGCATGGCCTCAATCTTCTGCTGCCGCTCCTCAGGATCCCTGGTTTTCCCGATCAACTTTGAGCCCTGGTTGCGCTCGGCGCGGAGCTGCTCAACCTCCTGGATCAGCTCCCGGCGTTGTTCATCGAGGGCAATCACCCGGTCAACCGCTCCGGGTTCCTGCTGTCGCCTGATCAGCGCCTGGCGGACCGCATCCGGGGATTCCCGGAAAAGGTGGATGTCTAACATGCGCTTTCTCCTGGTCAAGGTTAATTAAAATCCCCCCTCGCGAGCAGGACGAGGGGGTCGTGGTGCCACCTGCTTTCACCGCAAAACTGCGGTCTCATTCAATGGGGGTAACGGCCCGGCCCGGCTCCCTTACAGCTCCAGTTGAGCTCCTCCGGGAGCGATGTCCCCGCCAAATTACGGGGAAGGCGGAGTGGAGTTCCGCGCGCATCTTAATTTCTCAGCTGGTGCCTATTATACATGAGGCAGTTGAAGTTCGTAAATGATGAGATAGCAGGAGTAAGTCTGGTTGTGCGCCTGTCCGGTGGCAGAGCTGAGCCGAACGGAGGCAGGCCGCTTTCCCCGCAATCTCGAAACTTTTTTTACCCCGGGCAGGGATTATTTAGAAATGGACTCGCCAGCGGTGATTTCTACCAACTGGAATAATCATCGAGAACCAATCGGGTTCTCTCCTCAGAAAACCACTATAATGTCAGCATAGCATCTCTGCGGCCTGGGAAGAGACCCGGCAAATAAGCGATCATCCTCCTGAAGATGCATTCATGCTGCTTTAAACTGCTTCAAAAGCTGCCTGGTAGGAGAATGGTGAGGGAGGTGCTGATAATCTGCAGTTTGGTCATCCAAAGGAGGGGTTAACCGCTGTGTCAGGGAGAAGCATAACCAGGAAAAGCACCCTGGGGAAATTGATCAGCGCCATTCCCCGGGCAGATGGGGGGATCTCCGGCCGCCGGAAGATTGTTTTTCAGGATGAACGGGAAGTGGATCCATCTTGATAGCTATTGAGCATACATGCAGCGGGAAATACCGCACCAGGAGGGAGGGATGAGGAAAAAGGCTTTCCAGGATTATTATCCGGATCAGCTGGCCTATTGTTTCGGCTGCGGACGGTTGAACGAGCACGGGCACCAGCTGAAAAGCTACTGGGATGGGGAGGAAACCGTGGCTGAGTTCACCCCGGAACCCTTTCATATCGCCATCCCAGGTTTTGTCTACGGCGGTTTGATTGCCTCCCTGATCGACTGTCACGGAACCGGCACAGCCGCTGCGGCTGCGTATCGCCAGGAGGGGCGGTCCATGGACAGCGATCCCCCCCTGCGGTTTGTAACCGCATCTCTGCGGGTGGATTACCTCAAGCCCACTCCGCTGGGGGTTCCCCTGGAAGTGCGTGGCCGGGTTGAGGAGCTGAAAGGACGGAAAGTGGTTGTTCGGGCGACAGTCTCCGCGGAAGGGACGGTTTGTGCTGAAGGGACCGTGGTGGCCGTGCAGATGCCCGAGGGGATGCTGAAAGAATCGGGCTAAGTGGGGGGATTGTGAAGCACACCGACTGGGCCCTGAGATCCTTGGGAAAGCAAATGACCCTGCCTTTGAAAACATCCATGATCATGGCTATAGGGAGGATGGATCAAGGGACCCATCCCCGGGGCAGGCTTATTGGCTATAATATGCCTGAGAATCTATGAGCGCAAGGCCACCAGAATGAGGCCAGACTGCCCGGGAGAACACCCCTGCTGCGCTATCGCAGCCAGCTGCGATAAAGAGAAAAAAATGGAGAGCCCCATGACCCCACGCTGCACCACCCTGATGGAGGCTGCCGGTCTAGAAACCCCGGTAATTGGACTTTATGACACCCCGGATCCCGAGGCATTCAGCCCGCTCCGGGAGCCAGCCCAGGGGAAATGGGCCTGTATGTTCATGTTTTACAACAGCTGGACCAAGGGGGAAAGCCTGCATCTCACCCCGGAAAACTACGGCTGTGGCGGCTGCGGCACCTACCTGCTCGGGCAGAAAACCCGCGATCGGCAGGAGTACATTGACTTTTTATACCACGAGGAGGGGTTAAAAGCCTCCCCGGAGCTGATGGGAGCATGGATCGATCAAACGACCCCGTATCACCCCGAGCATGATCATCTGGTGATTGGCCCGCTGAGGGAGGAAGCCATTAAGCACCTGATCACGGTGACTTTTTTTGTGACACCCGACCAGCTGAGCTTATTCGTCACCGGGGCGCACTATCATCAGGGGGGAAATTACCCCCCCCGGGTCACAGCCCCGTTTGGTTCCGGGTGCGGTCTGCTCGCGCCAGCTTTCCAGGATCTGGAAAAACCCGCTGCCGTACTGGGCGCCACCGACATTGCCATGCGAAAATATCTTCCCCCCAACCTGCTGGCGTTCACCGTCACCGTCCCCCTCTATCAAGAGCTTTGTGCCCTGGACGAACACAGCTTTCTATCAAAGCCTTTCTGGAAAAAAGTGCAGCAGGCCCGCAGTCGAGGATGAGGAGTGGTGGGGGGAAGGCCTATTCCACCACAAAGGTGATTTTCAGGTTGAGGCGATATTTCACAACCTCGGCCTCTTCCACAATGGCCTGGATTCCCTCCACGTAGACGTGTTTGATCTCCCGAACGGTTTTTGAGGCCTCCTGGACACCGTGCTCGATCGCATCTTCAATAGTGGTCCCTTCTGCTAAGATCTCAATCACTTTGGCCAGCGACATATCTTCCTCCTCTTAAAAAGACTAAGGTTGACCTGCTATACCCATTGTAGCCTGTGAGGGGTTTTTGTGCTTCCCAATTTTCTTCTGTACTTGAACAGACATGGCCTATCAGAAACCCTGTAGATGAAAGGGGGAAATCCGTTTACAATCAGACCAGCCGCCCAGCAGCGGGGCAGCCATCCTGTTTTCTGTGCATATCTTAAAGCCGGGTAGCTACGGATATATTATTCTGCTGAAGGTCAATATCCAGGAGAAAGAAATCAAGATCAAACGATTCTGGGCCTGTTTGCTGGGTGGGGGGATCGCCGTGGGGAGATGTCTGGCTGGCAGCCAGGTGATCTTTGGTTTCCCAAAAGATCACCTGGGAAACCACGGCAGCACCGGCAGCAAACCGCCTGCTGGATGGAGCTGTCCTGGGATGGGTCTGATCCCTAACTGTCTCTCTAAGCTTCTCCTGCCCCCCGACTGCCTTGCTTTTGCCTTACAGACGGCGACCGGAGGGCTTTCTGGAATCCTGATCGTTTGGTTGGCAATCGATTTGCTTCAATCTCCCCTGGCCCTGGTGCGGCGCAGGGCCGCCAGGTATTGTTGAAAAACCGGATACCCAAAATGGTTGTTTGAGGAGAAGGAGGAAAGCAGATGCGAGAGCACCAACAGCTGTTGGATTGGATGGATGAAGTTCGGGTGGATATGGGAGCCCAAATGGAAACAATTCCCTCTTCAGTGGAGATTTGCCCCGGTTGGACGGTGAAAGAGGTCCTGGGTCACATCTCAGGGTGGGAAATCATCACCCGGAAAGCGATCCAGAATTATCTCAAAGATGGGCCGCCGTTTCTTCTGGAGACGATGGATGTGGATGCCTGCAATGCGGACATGGTCCAGGAGCGGAAGGCGTGGAGCCTGGAGGAGACGGTGAAGGAGTGGGAAGAAAGCAGGGCTGAATTGAAAGGGGCGATCATGGAGCTCGATGAGGAGGATTTTGCCGAAGAAATACTCTTCCCGTGGGGCCCTGAGGGAACCATCCAGGAGATGCTGGAAGTGATTGTGGAACATGAGGAATGGCATGCCCAGGAGATCAGCCGTTTCCAGTACTAGGCAGCATGAACAAATTGGGAACAACGGGAGGTCGACCGGTCTGAGCAGGAAGCAAAAAACGACGCAACATGAAACATGGCTCTTTTCCAGACCACAACCCAGCTGTACAGATGGCCGCAGCCTGGGCCATGCTGGTGCTGGCAATTGTGACGATTCCGGTCAACCTGGCCCTGGATGCTCTCCCGACCGCTGTCAAACAAGATTGATCAGGTCCCGGCGTTTGTGAAAGGAGAGGGCCAAAGGACAGATAGCCGGGCGGGAATGGTTGAAAATTCCCCCAGGAAGTTTTCTATTAAATGCACCCATCCCGGATCGTTGCTGATCCGGGATGGGTGACAAGGAGGAGAAACATATGTCACAGGCCAGTAATGACCTGAGGGATTAGGACTGAGAAGAAAATTATCACCTTTCTATCCCATTTTCTACTTTCATGATGTTTAGAGAATACCATATCTTACAGTATTTGTCTAGTAATTGCACATAATTAATCTAGTTTTAATGGGGGCAGCGCCGCTCCGGGCCGTGGCAAGCAACCCCCAAGGAGTCTGCTGGAAGATGACCATTCGCTACCATCTTGATCCTGATCAATATAGCTTGGAGGCTTTTCAGCACAGCCTCTCCTCCCGGGAGATGATCCCCAGCCGGGTGGTGTTGAAGGAGGAGCTCCCGCACCGGTTCCAACTGCTGGCTGATCAGGGCATCGCGAGCCTGGGCGATTTGCTGGTAGCCCTGAAAACCAAAGCAAAGCGGGAGAAGTTCTCAGAGGAAACCGGCCTGCCGGTTGAGTACCTGACTGTGCTCAACCGGGAGGCTAAAAGCTATCTGCCCAACCCGGTCCGGCTGAATGCATATGCTGGGATCAGCCCGGACCTGATCGAGGTTCTCCAGCAGCAAGGGATCACCCACTCCAGGCACCTTTACCTTGCGGCAGCCCGGCGGGAAGACCGTATGATACTGGCTCGTGAGCTGGGGGTCTCCTTTTCGGAGCTGACCGAGCTATTGTGCCTTGCAGACCTTTCCCGTCTGTATGGGTTTGGACCGGTTTTCTCACGGTTGATGCATGATGTCGGAATTCGCACCGTGGAAGCCTTAGTAGGACTTGTCCCGGATGAGATCATCAGGATTTATGAACGGGAAACCGGCCGAAAGGCAGATTTTAGCCCCGGTGAGATCCAGTTCAGCCTTGATTTAGCGGATCTTTTAGATCTAACTGTGGAGCTATAATCACTTCCCCCAAGGAGATATTTTCCGTCCCCATTTGCGTTTGACCAGTTCCTCCGCGAATTGGCAGATCCGCCGCAGGGCGGGGTTCAGGCGGGAATAGCTCCCCAGTGATAAGGCATCTATACCGCAGTTGCTGTCATCGAGGAGTAGATCCACTGATGTCCAAAAATATAAAAAACAACCCCCGGCAGCTGGGGGGTTGGCCCAAAACCACCAGATGGTTCTCATGGCTGAAAGCTCCCGGGTTGATTAAAGCGATTGGAGTTTATTCCCTGCTTGTGATGGGATTGATCTCCACGGTAGTGCTCACTTCTGACGCGCCCCCTACAGAGAAGGCAACCATAAAAATGGCCCTGGGATTGATCTTGATCTGGATTCTTCTGCTGGGCGGCCTGATGCTTCGCTTCCGGGATCCGATCAGGCGTTTGGTACAGCAAATTCCTCTTCCCTGGGGAGGAAAGTTCTGCCTTTTCTGCACCGGTTTGGCTTTGGCTGAGGAAGTCGTCACGGTGTCAATGACCAACCTGGCGCCCCTGTTCGGGGTCAAGGTCGGGGAGGCTTTTATCACTGCCTCAGCGAACTATCTCCATACAGTGCTCTTCCACAGTGTGATCGTCTTCCTGCCCATGTTTCTGGTCTGGACTGTCCTGCTGCGGTTTTTCGCCTTCCCCCCCAGCCATGTCTTTCTGCTGTTTGGCCTGACGGGGTCGCTGGCGGAGATGAGCATCAATCCCACCAACGCCCTGGCGGGGATCTGGTTTTTTGTTTACGGGCTGATGGTGTTTCTCCCCGCCTACTCCTTGCCTGAGGAACGGGGTGCCAGGACTCCTCCCTGGTGGGCCTACTCGCTGGCAGCATTTTCACCCTTGCTGGCGCCGATCCTGCTGCTGCCGCTGACTCCGCTTTTAAATGCACTCTGGCAGAGGATGGACCCCGTTTTCTTCGTCGAATCCAGCTGGGGATAATGGTTCGATCCCCGGCTGGATTGTGAGGACGAGATCAGGATTGGAGCGGGGATAATTCCGGACCCGGATCAGGAAAACAGCGCTGCATTCTCCGGATCCGCAAAAAACGCCGCAGCATCCTCCATAGACTCTGGAAATCCCTCCAGCCAGGCAGGATAGCGAGCATCCATCACTCGATCGGACATGGGCAGGTATGGTTTGATGTCCAGCACCGGGGTGCTGTCAAAAGCATCGATCCAGGCTAGATCGACAATCCCCGCTTCTTCGTCTACCTCGAGCAGCATGGTGGTCGTAATGGCAATCGGATTGGGCCGGTGTTCAGCGCGGTTGGCAAAGACACCAGAACGCACCCCGGGGGCATAAGGCAGGTCGACGACTAAATCCTCGTCTCGCCCTTGGGATGGATCCTGCTGATCTGCCCACCACAGAACTATGACGTGGCTGCAGCTGCCCAGCCCCTGCAAGCCCTTCCGATAATCAGGATCAATGCGCAGCCGGAATTGGCCCTGGACCTGCTTGTTCTCCACCTGGCCGATAGGGGTGAGTTCAATTATTTTCTTCATCGTCTCCTCCTGGATTGATGGATTTGGTAGGGGATGGTCCGGCGCCGCTGGATCGATCCCTCAATCGCTCAATCAGGCGGTCTAAAAAATTCAGCTCGGCCTCTCCCACGACAAAACTGTAGTCAAACAGCACATCCACTGGAAAAAGGGAAAGCCCCTGTTCCTCCAGCAGGGTTAGTTCCCGGCGCTGCCTTTCCAAGTCGGTATTCAACCAACTCCGATATTCCTGCACAGCCCGGCGGGCTTCCTCTGGAGGAAGAGCCCAGAGATTATGCAGGCCCATTAAAAAATTTGTGTAGGTGGTCCGGGGTTGAGAAAGGGCCTGCAGGGTGGCTTCTTTCCAGATCTGCACTCCCTGCTCTGTAATCCGGTAAACATTCCTTGGTGCTCCCTGGGTGGACGGGGATGGGTCTGGAATGGGCTCAATCCAGCCCCGCTTTGCCAGTTTGTTCAGCAAGTAGTACACAGAGGAAGTAGAGAGGTCCGTCCAGGCCCGCATGTTTCGATCGTGGATTAGCTGCTCAATCTGGTAGCCGT
The DNA here is from genome assembly GCA_964621835.1 of uncultured Anaerolineales bacterium. Classification (GTDB taxonomy): domain Bacteria; phylum Chloroflexota; class Anaerolineae; order Anaerolineales; family UBA11858; genus B10-G9. Next base: position 147,256 of record CAZUMA010000003.1, read on the forward strand.
GAAGATCCTGCTCCCTGATCAGGCTCAGCACGACCAGCTCAGCATCCGTGATGGTGACTTCGTTCAAATCAGTATTCCAGTACTAGAGTATTACAGTACTGGAATACTACCGGAAACATGCTCCCCTGTCAAGTAAAAATTTACGCTTGCCTGGGAGCGGTGGGGCAGCCCCTCATTTCCGGAACCCCTCCCGGGGGAGTTCATGATCTGGTGGGCAACCCTTCTGAATGGGGGATGGATTGTTATAATTGGGATGGGTATTGGGTAGTAACGGATCATAATCCCCTGATCACCGAGCCCCGCGGGAATCACTGTGTCCGGGGATGCGCCTGGTGGATGCCGGTTGCGGCGACCGTTGAGGGATATGATCTCAACCGATGTGCAGCCCGCAGCTCTTCCCACGGAAGTCATCGGGATGCGCGGACGGGGTTCCGGTGTGCCAGCTCGTTGTCTAAAAGGGACCAATAAGCGGATTCGTTTATTTTTTGCCAGGAGATAATTGATGTCACAGCAGCCAAATCAACCCACATTTTCCCCGGCTAAACCCTGGAGGGTCTGGTTAGGAAAGGCAGTCCAGGCAGCCAGTATTGTGGCTGTCATCCTCAGCTTGATCGGCGGGGGAGTGGGGCCTTTTCTTATCAACAGGTTGGCCAGGAGTACAGGGACAGTCCTGGCCAATGGAGTGCAGGAAATCACCCGTGCCGCAGACACCCTGCGGCGGATCCGGATCGCGGTGGATGAAGGCGATCAGGCGTTGAGAGCAGCGGCGGAAACGATCCGCCGGCTGGAGATTGCCCTGGATGAGTCAGAACCGGTGCTGGTTTCAACCACGGTCCTGCTTTCTGAGACCGCCCCCGAAATGATTGAGGAAACGAGAGAGTCGCTCCTGGCCGCCCAGGAGGGAGCTCAGGCCGTAGATCAGGTCCTGAGAGCATTAGGCACAGTCAGCTTCATTACTGGGATTGAGTATGATCCCGAAAATTCACTGGATGAGGGGATTTCGGATGCCGCCCAGGGACTGGAGACTTTGCCAGAGGATTTGAGGGCTGTAGGCGGGGATCTGGCTGGAATGAAGGAAGGACTCAGCGGGTTCACAAATATCCTGGCGGGATTGGAAGGCAGTGTGGAAGAAGTCTCCGGGCAGCTGGCAAGTGAGCAGGAAGCGCTGGTTCAGCTGGCAGTCAGACTGGATCTGATTGCCCAGGTGCTTGAACAGCAGAGCCGCTGGATCCAGCCTGCAGCAACAACCCTTACTGTCTTTTGGGAGCTTATCTGTATCTGGATTATCTTGACCCAGCTGGCGGTGTTCTTTGTTGGTGGAAGAATGCAGGAGCCCATCCTTCAGGAAGGCAGCTGACGGGCTTTCCAACCGGGATCTTGAGGGGTGGTATTTCCTTAAAAAAAGAAGGTTGCGTTGCCTGCAGTAGATTTCCCGTAGTTAATTCAGGAAATCACCTTTGGATCAAGGCTGCAGCACTCCCTCAACCTCCCCCTCGACGGCTATTTCAACTTCCTCAATCGTGGGGAACTGGGTCAGTGTGCGGGTAATCTGCTCCCGGATCGCCCCTACCCGGGCGGATCCTCCCCCGTAGGCACGCATTTCCTGTGAAAAATTGACTGTCGCCAGACCATCAGCAATGATCAGATCCAGCAGCTCAACCCGGACTCCCCAATCCTCCTGGCGGCCTGGGTAGCTGAGCACCTCTTCCGGTGTGGGCAGGGCGGTTTGGAATCCTGCTAAGTTCCGGGGAGGGGGTCCCCAGAGCAGTTCCTCAAGGGCTGCTTTTTCAATTCCGCTTTGCTTCAGAACGCGGCGCTGCTCGGATTCCAGCTTCTCCCCAAGCAGCCAGTAGAGGTCAACCAGCCGGGTTTCTGGGTGATCCCCGCTGAAAACCGTCAGGGACCGTTGACCGAGAACATTTCCCTCGGCATCCTTGAGGATCAACTCCGCCTGGGGTGTTTCTGGCTGGGGGGGCAGAGATTCTGTTTTCCAGTCCATACTGCCAATCAGGACGCCTTGATTCCCTGTGAATTCCAGGATCGTAAATTCTTCCCTCAGGGTTGTGCCATCCTCCCAGAGCAGGAATGCCTCCAGCTGCTGTCCCGGGTTGTCCGGAAACGCGAGAAGGTGGACCGGGAGGGTGATAGAAGCGCCTTGTGCGGGTCTCTTCAACCTTGCGGTGTCAGGCGCTTCGGTGAGGTAGCGGTCTTTGGGCACAAAGACCACCCGCCCGTTGCCGGCATGATAGCGGTATCTTTCTGCATCCGCTGATAGTTCAATCACATAGCCAGGTGTGATCACCTGAATGTAATCCTTTCCTGCTTCTGGGACCCCCAGGCTCGCATCTGGAAAATCCTCGGGTTCCACGCTGAGAACCTCAATTTCTTCCACATCGAGATCCAGTTTGTCTGCGAGGTCCTCTCTTGCCATCTCAACCAGCTGGTTTTCTGGATCTTCCGGCGGGCAGGCATCCAGGGAGGCCTGTGTGTCCAGCGAGGTGGGCGGCTGGCGGGTTTCTTGGGTTTCGCCAACCTGGATGGTGGTCAGCTCTACCATGGGTCCGGCAGGCCGCCGAACGACCAGGGAAAGCCCGTAGGGTCCGGGTTGGAGGGACCCGGGGAGCTGAACGGAGACCGTGTCAGCAAAACCCGCCCCGGGGGGCAGATCGATTTCCCGCTCTAAAAGGGTGTTTAACACAGCCGCTGAGTCCCCTGAGAGCAGGTTCAGGCAGAGACGTCCCTGCCAGGTGTTTTCTGTTTGATTCAGGATGGTGATTTCAAAGCTCGCATTCTCCCCCGGCTGATAGCCGTCTTTATACCCGCTCCATGAAACCACAGCACCGTCCTCGCTCTCTGAGCGAGCGCGAAACGAATTCCTGGCTGCTGCAGTTGGTATTGCCCTGCCCGGGAGCTGGATACGGCATCCTGCGGTGAGGATAGCAATGATTAACACACCCCAGAGAGCGATTGTAAAACTGTTTTTCGGGAACAGTCGATGGAAAAGTGATCTTTTTACTGCCAAGTTCGTTTTCCCTCCTGGATTACCTGTTCTCAACTATATGCGCGATTTTTTTAGCTATGATTTGCAGATTTTCATTATAGGTCACAGGAAGCATCGTTCAATAGATCCCCGCAGGAAGCACCCTTCTGACGGATGATTCTTAGAGGATATTTATAAAAAAGGGGGAATTGGCTGCCCTGAGGTGGATGTCTCCCTTAAAAACAGGCGCAAATATAAAGAAAGGTATACTACATAGGTGGAAGTCTGGAAGAAGAAATTACCAGGACTCAGCTGGCCGCCTAATTTTGTGATCATGATCCGGTGAGCTGGGATTGAAACCATCGCTGAAAAAACCAGGGGTGAAAGGAGATGTGACAGGTGAAAGTTGAAAGCATCTTAGAGGAGCAGATTCCAAAAATTGGCCTGGGGACCTGGCAGCTTCGGGGTGAGAACTGCCGGGAAAGCGTCCTCAGCGCGCTGGAGATGGGCTACAGACATTTGGACACTGCTGAATACTACCGGAATGAAAAAGAAGTTGGCCAGGCTGTCCAGGACGCTGGCGTTGACAGGGACGACCTCTTTCTGACCAGTAAGGTGTGGAGCAATCACTTTCAGAAAGCTGCAGTCCAGCAGGCCTGTGAGGACAGCCTGAAGCGGTTGAGGGTGGATTATCTTGATCTGTATCTGATCCATTACTTCAGCAATGCGGTTCCGCTGGAGGAGACTCTGGCGGGGATGCAGGCCCTGGTGGATCAGGGGAAAACCCGGTTTATCGGGGTCAGCAACTTTTCCGTCTCTCAGCTTGATCGGTCCCGGGAGCTCACGGAAGCGCCGATCTTCACCAATCAGGTGGAGTATCACCCATTCCGACCTCAGGATTCGCTGCTGGACTATTGTCAGGAACATGAAATGCTCTTGACCGCATACAGCCCCCTGGATCGCGGGAGGGTTTTGCGCGACGCAACGCTGCGAAAAATCGGGGAACGGTATGGTAAAAGCGCTGCCCAGATAACCCTCCGCTGGCTGGTCCAGCAGGAGAGGGTCATTGCCATTCCCAAAGCTGGCTCAAGGAGTCACCAGCGGGCGAATCTGGAAGTCTTTGACTTCCAACTAACACCAGAAGAGATCAAGTTGATCCATGGGTTGGGATGATCCCTGGAATCCATAAGCCTGATCCTGGAGGTAACCATGAAGCAGGAAAACCAGGTCCTCTCTCTGGGGACAGTCCTGCAACTGCTTGTTTTTATTGTCGGAGTTCCTCTGCTTCCCCTGCTGATCTCAGGGCAGTGGGGATGGTGGGAGGCCTGGATTTATGCTGGCATCAACATCCTGGGATTTGCAGTAAGCCGGATCCTGGTAGGAAGAAAACACCCTGATCTTCTGCAGGAGCGAGCTCGTGCGTTTCAGCATCAGGATGCCGCAGCCTGGGATAAAGTGCTTTCCCCGCTGCTGGCGCTCGGTGGGGCGGTGCTCCCCCTCACAGCCGGGCTGGATGCACGGTTCAAGGGGTTGGGGGAATATGAATTATTTTTGACCCTGATTGGATTGGGAGCCATTCTCGCCGGGTATCTTCTGGGTAGCTGGGCCTTGATCACCAATCGGTATTTCTCCGGGATGGTCCGTATTCAACATGATCGGGATCATCAGGTGGTTTCAACGGGACCGTACCGGTGGGTCCGCCACCCGGGATACCTCGGGGTGCTCCTCTCTTACCTTGGTACTCCCCTCCTGCTGGGTTCTTCCTGGGCATTCCTCCCGGCTGGGATCTTGGGGGTTGTGGTTGTAATCCGGACTCACCTGGAAGACCGCACCCTCAGAAAAAAGCTGGAAGGATACCAGTCATACACAGAGCGCGTCAGAAGCCGGCTGATCCCAGGGATCTGGTAGACTAGCTGCTGAGGATTTTTCTCGGGGGAGTGAGCCTGTCTGAAGGGTTCCATTAAAACCTGCCCCAGCAGCTGGAGATCAAGCTGCTGAAACCTGATCTATTCGAGAATTCGTTTTTCGAGGATGCATGTTCGGGGAACCCAAAAGCAGGATTAACCGGGCAGCTTGAAAGCCGCCCGGTCGAATGTGCCAGCTTCTTTTTCAACAGGGGTCAACTGTTTTTTGGCGGAAGGGGGATCAGCACTGGGGTGTTTTTCTTATAGGCCTCGTAATCCTCCTGACCGCCCCACTTTTCATCCGCCCGCTTTTCCAGCATGGGCACCCCGCTGACCCGGGTCAGCAGCAGCGCGACAAAAATAGGAGAAATCAGGGCGGTCCATCCCCACCCGCGCAGGACGGGTAGGGCAATAATTGCTACGCCAATCCAGATGACAATTTCTCCGAAATAGTTTGGATGACGGGACCAGGCCCATAAGCCGGTGTTGATGAATTTCCCCTGGTTCTCTGGTTGCGCGCGAAAGCGGCTTTTCTGTGCATCTGCGGTTGCTTCAATTACAAAGCCGGTCAGCCAGACCAGAAACCCGACCAGGGCAAATCCTCCCAGATCTTTTCTTACGTTGGTTGTAATCGCTGCCATCGCTGCAGCAGAGGTAAACGTAACCCAGAGTCCCTGCAGGGTCCAGGTATTCAGGAAGCGGATGAAGGAAACTTTAATCTCATCAAAGCGTTCATCCTTTCCTGCTTTTTGAATGCGCCGGAACAGGAAGGTTCCCAATCGTCCGGCCCAGATGATCACCAACCCCAGCATCAGATAGGAGCGAGCGTCGACAACCGGACTGAGTATGACGGCAATCAAGGTTACCGTAATGTAGGTGATGCTGCCTGTGATGTCAAAGTATTTCTCTGTCTGGAAGATGTATGAGGGGATGAAGACCAGCCACTGAATGAGAAAGGTCAGCCCAACGGCAATTGCATACACCGGCAATCCAAGGGCAGTGGTGCTGTTCTGGCTTCCAGCCAGTGCAAATCCCACACCGATCAGGATCACCAGGGGCAATGCTATCAGTGCATTTCGATCTGTTTTTTCCATTTTCTTGTTTCCTTTTCTAAAATCGAATAAATCCACTATTTGACGCCTTAACCGACGGTTCAGGAAAGGGTTTTCTTTCTACTATTGTAGCGCAGGATTTCCCGCATTCCAGGGTGAAGGAAACGAATTTCTGGAGTGGAAGCGCTCTTTCAGCGTTGATATTTCTGGGAGTATCCGGGGACGTGGTGCTCAAAAAACCGGGTGCTTTCTCCGGAACCCACCGAAACCAGCGCGGCCCAGCAGCCCCCGAGGCATCCTGGGAATTTCACCTGCCTGGGTAACCCTCCTGATAGAGGCTGTTGAAGAAGCTGGCAGGATTCCAGAGTACAATGAGGTCAGTGGCGATCAGTCTGGAGAAATTTTTGTGAAAATTACCTTGAAAGCGACCTTGTTTATTGCGCTTACCATCCTCTTCACGCTTCTGTTGGGCTGGATCCAGCAGAACAGCGAGGTTGTGCCGGCCTGGGTGATCCTGCCCCAGCTGGCTCCAGGCCTCGCTGCCTGGTTGATGCTGGGGATCTTCCGGGATCAAAAAATGATTCTTGCTGTCCCTGAGGTTCATCAGCAGTGGTGGAAATTTGCTGCAGCTCTGCTGATTCCTCTAGGATTGGCCGGACTGCAGTTTTTGATCTATCAGCAGCTGCACCATTCCCTGGATGTCCCTCCCTTGAGGGGAACAGGTTTCCTGATCCTCCTGAGCTGGATGTTTGTGGGTGCATTTGCCGAGGAACTGGGATGGCGGGGGTACCTGCAGCCGCTGCTGGCCGGGAAGCTGAATGGCCTGCTGACATCCCTGGTGGTCGGAGCTCTTTGGGGATTGTGGCATTTTGGAAACTATCAGCAGGGGAGTTCCTACATGATTTTTTTTGTGCTCTCCACCATGGCCTATTCCACGGTGATCACCTGGCTGATCCGGGATGCTGGCTGGAATGTCATCCTTCCTTTATTCGTTCATCTGGCTGTGAACATGGGATATTATGTCTTCTCAAGCGTTCTTTCTGATCCCCGCTATATGAGGATCAACGGCCTGGTGTGGGTCGGAGCCGCTTTCCTGGTGGTGATCCTGCAATGGCAGTTTTTTATGACAACCCCGGATGAAACGGGATAGGAGGAGCCGCTGGCTATGAAAGCAATGATTCTGAAGGAACTTTCCGATTTGAGGGAAAACTCTCATCCGCTGGTGTTTGAGGAGACCCTCATCCCTGATCCTGCCGCAGACCAGATCCTCATTCAGGTGGCGGTTTGTGGGGTGTGCCATACGGAACTGGATGAGATTGAGGGGCGAACGCCCCCTGCAGAACTCCCGGTAATCTTGGGCCACCAGATCGTGGGGAAGGTTGCTGAGCTCGGCCGATCCGCAACCCGCTTTGAAAAAGGAGAGCGGGTAGGGGTAGCCTGGATTTACTCAGCCTGTGGGGAATGCCGCTACTGCACTTCTGGGCAGGAAAACCTCTGCCCCGATTTCCAGGCAACCGGTCGGGATGCGGATGGGGGATATGCGGAATTCACCGTTGTTCCCGAGGCATTTGCCTATCAAATCCCGGGAGAAATCGAGGATCTCCATGCCGCCCCGCTTCTTTGCTCCGGGGCGATCGGCTACCGATCCCTGCGGCTGACCGGGATGAAAAACCGCGGCCGATTAGGGCTGACTGGATTTGGAGCATCCGGTCACCTGGTGCTCAAGCTGATCAAACATCACCATCCAGATATTGGCGTCTATGTCTTTGCCCGCAGCCGGGAGCAGCGGGTTTTTGCAAGGGAGCTGGGTGCGGTCTGGGCGGGAGATACTGCAGATCCTTCCCCCGAGCTGCTGGACGCGGTCATTGACACCACCCCGGCCTGGAGACCGGTCGTGGAGGGGTTGAAGAATTTAAGGCCGGGCGGGCGCCTGGTGATCAATGCCATCCAGAAAGAGGCTGGGGACCAGGATTCCCTGCTGGACCTGAATTACCCGGAGCAGCTCTGGATGGAAAAGGAAATCAAGAGCGTGGCGAACGTCACCCGCCGGGATGTGAGCGAATTCCTCACGCTGGCTGCTGAAGCCGGTTTAAAACCGGCGGTTGAGACCTACCCGCTGGAAAAAGCCAACCAGGCCCTGGGTGACCTGCGCCGCGGGGGGAGCCGAGGCGCGAAGGTGCTCGTCATGACCCAGGATTAACTGGCGGAGAGAAACAGATCCCTTAACCTGGGTAAGCTGCTCCATGGACCAGGTCTCAAAATGTGAAGATGATCATCAGGCGGGTTTAAGGTCCAGGACCGGGGTTTGATCGTATGCATCCAGTCCACGGACAACCAGCAGGGAGGGCTTCTTTTCGACCAGCGTGACCCGGGTAATGCCGATACCATTCGGCCTGGAAGGGCTGCGAAGTGAAAATACCCCCCGCTTGGGGCGGCTGGTATCCCCCCGAGGATGCTGCCGGAGAGGTCGCTCCTCCACGGCCCGGTGGAAGTAAAAAATCACCCAGATCGACTGACCTGGCTCCAACCCCTCCAGTCCAGGGGTCCATTTCTTATGCAGCACAATCCTGGAGCTGCTCTCTTCCATTGCCTGGCGGCTTGATCCCTGATCAAACTGGCTGTGGACAAAACCGATGGGGCGGAAGCAGATCTCCTGGTTAAAATCAAACGCTTTTTTTCTGGGCATGGCCTACCTCCTCTGGCCTGATGGTACTACAAGAATCTCTGATAGCTGGCAGGGCGTTTGGATTCTACAGGGAGAGCTACCCATTACTTGAGGAATCGACCGAACTCAGAGTATGATAGATGAAGGATCATGGATCAGGGCATAGGAGGTCACCCAGGGATGGTACCATTGCTTCTTCTTGTGATTTTTGTCTCGGCGGCAGCTCACATCCGCGCTGAATACCGGGGTCCCCACTGGCAGGTATATCTTTTCAAACCCTTGACGACCCTGCTGATCCTTGGCATTGCTGCACTCGGCCAGGAAACGAGATTTCCTTATCAAAAATTGCTTCTCATCGGCTTAGGCTTTTCCCTGGTTGGGGATATTCTCCTGATGCTTCCCGGGGACCGCTTCCTGGCCGGGCTGGTGGCCTTCCTGCTCGCTCACTGTTCCTACAGCACCGCTTTTGGATTTGGGCTGGGTTCTCTTTCGGGCTGGGTTTTGATCCCACTGCTCCTTTTTGGTTTGGCTGTCTACCAATACCTGAGCCCGGCTTTGGGGAAAATGCGCCTTCCTGTCCTGTGCTATATGGGGATTATCCTGGCCATGGCCTGGCTGGCCTGGGAGCGCTTCCTGGGGGTGGGAGGCACAGGACCCTTACTGGCAGGCATCGGGGCGGTGTTGTTTGTGCTCTCGGATGCCCTGCTGGCGGTGGGCCGGTATAAAACAACCTTCCCTGCCTTGAGAGCATTCAGCCTGGGGACGTATTTTACCGGACAGCTGTTGATCGCTGGATCAGCGGGAGCCCTGGTTTTCTGATCCCTGGCTGGGATCCTGGTCATGGGAATGGCCGATTTTGATACCCCTCAGCGTGGAAGGTGCCGGACATGAGAAAAGTGCTCATCGGTGGAAAAATCCTGACTCCTGACCGCGTGCTTCGGGATCGGGTCCTGGTCATTGAGGGGGAAAAAATTGCTGAAATCACCCCGCGGAATACCCTGCAGCTCCGGCCCCAGGACTGGGTGAGGGACCTCTCCGGGAAGTGGCTCAGCCCCGGGTTCCTGGACAACCATCTGCACGGGGGAGGTGGAGCCGATGTCACGGATGCAACCAGGGAATCCTGGGATGGCCTCTCCAGATATCTTGTGAGCACAGGTGTGACAGCCTATTTGCCAACTATAGGAGCCGCCTCCCAACAAGAAATTGGATCTCTGATTGACTTTTTTTCTGGATACAACCCGCCGGATGACGGTGCTGTTCCCCTGGGGGTCCATCTTGAGGGTCCTTACTTGAATCCAAAGAAAAAAGGTGTCCAGCTTAGAAAGCACCTCCGGGATCCTGAGCCGGAGGAATACCAGGCCTGGTTGGAAAGTGGGGTGGTGAAGTTAATCACAATTGCCCCGGAGCTTCCTGGAGCGCTGACATTGATCCAAGAGGGACGAAGGCGGGGGGTGGCTTTTGCTGTTGGGCACTCTTCAGCCAGCTATGGGGAAATGCTTGAAGCCGTTGAGGCGGGTGTTAATCAAGCCTCCCATATCTTCAATGCCATGGAACCCCTCCACCATCGTCAACCAGGGGTTTTGGGGGTGGTTTTATCAGATCCCCGAATTTATGCTCAGGTGATTGCGGACGGTGTGCATGTGCATCCTGCCGTGGTCAAAATCCTTACCCTGGTAAAAGGGATCAACCGGACCACCCTGGTCACAGATGCCATGCGGGCTGCAGGATTAGCCGACGGAGGCTATCAGCTTTTTGGACAGGATGTGCAGGTTTCAAATGGAGAAGTCCGGGTTTCCAGTGGGAAGCTTGCGGGAAGTGTTCTTTCCATGGACCAGGGACTTCGAAACTTGATGGAATTCAGCGGTCTGTCACTCAATGAGGTGGTGGTTGCCGCCAGCACTGCTCCGGCTGCCTCCCTGAATTTGGTTCCAATACGGGGGGTCCTCCAGCCCGGTGCTCGGGCGGACCTGGCAGTGTTAACAGAAAGGCTCGAAGTGGATTCTACCTATATCGGGGGTCGCCTGGTATACCAGCGCAGGCAGTCCTGATTGTTAAGGGGATTTAACGCTGGAACGATCCGAATATCACCAGGATCTGGATATAATTCAAATAATCTGAAAACATTTTCCTGTAAGGAGGCTGAGATGACTGAGATGGTGGATATGAGTCCGGATGTTGTAGAAGGAGAATCTCTTTCATGGAGTGAAACCTGGATTAAAGCGGTCACTGAACCATCCGAAGAAAGCTATGCGACGATTGTCAATGACCCGGAAGCCAGCCCACGGAAAGCGTACCTGTGGGTTTTTATCACTTCTGTGATTGGATATGCGCTGGTAGCCTCTCTGGGCGGCTTGATGGCTTCTGGGATGCTGGGCATGAGAGGGGCGGGCGAAGTCGCCGGCGGCTTTTTTGGCGCTCTTGTATGTGGGGGGCCAGTGGTCGGCGTGATCTCCGTAATCGGTTTGGCGATCGGAGCCGGTATCATCCAGGGAATCGCCAAAGCCCTTGGCGGGGAAGGAACCCACTCCCAGCTTATCTACGGGATGGCGTCCTATACAGCGCCGCTTTCTTTGGTCTCTTCCGTGTTGAGCATCATCCCGATTGTCAACTATCTCAGCATCCCCCTGAGCATTTACGGGATCGTGCTGAATGTGATTGCAGTTAAAGCGACTAACAAATTCAGCTGGGGGAGGGCGATTGGAGCGAGTTTAGGGATCCTGGTGCTGATTGCCTTGAGCGCCGGGGCTTTGATCCTGGTTTTAGCGCTGCTCGGTCCTGCGATCGGGAATATTTTTTCCAGCATCAACTAAGCCCTTGACAAGACCGCTGAGAATTCAGGCAGGCAGGAATGGGAATCGAAGTCAATCCCCCGGGGAGAATTAAATCCCGGTCTTGAATGCCTATCGCGGAGAGGGTTCCTGAGAGTGGTCGAGAACAGTTTCAATCCCCTGTTCCGGGTCCACAGAAGGGCAAACTCGGTTTGCTGAGTTTTATTGGGTGGATATCACCCCGGCCTGGTTCCCCAAATCCGCTTCTATCTCAGCGGTCAGACTTTTTTCGGGATGGAATTGATCACCTGGAAGGAGCTGCGCAGACTGCTAGCTTTTTTGGAGTCCCGGATAGTTCCCATGACAGACTTCGCGGCTGGGCTGTTGAAAGAGGCTGATTTTCTTTCCCTGCTTGCAAACCCGATCATCTGCTCAGCCTGTGATGGGATCCTGTGAAGGCAGGATCCAGAAGCCCTCGAAATCGTCGAGAGGGAGCTGCTGTAAACGCACCGGACATCACGATTTAGAAGGGGGAGGACCTCTACAGCGGAACTCCCCAGGCTGATAGAGAGATTCCTCCGCCGCATCGACAGCTGGATAAGGGAGAACCCGCTTAAGGCCCGGAAGGAGGAGAGGGACCCCATCTTCTGGTCACACCCACAGGGTTGACCTTGATGTTCCGAAGGGTGTACAGCGACAGGCTTTCCTTCCAGGCGAGAGGTGATTTTTCTGCAGATCTTATCCAGGAACCAGGGTCTTGATCGCAGCCTCTTTGTAAATTTTATCCGCAACTTCCCAATCCAGAACCCGTATGTGGAGGGGGAGAGGTCATATACAGCCAGGGAGTGGATTATGAATACTGTCTTATGGGTGGTGCAGGGGATCTTAGCCATGAAGTTGATCGCCACAGCAGTGAGCCATGTATTTCAGCATCACCTGGAAACAATGCAGGAGGCCATCCAGACCTTTGAAGCTGCACTCCCACTGCTCTACTGTTCCGGGGTGCTGATGTTTTTTGGCGGCCTTGTGCTGTTCCTGCCAGCGGTTGCTACCATCCCCTCCTGGGTGATTCCGATCACCGCGGCGGGGATTGCAGTGATAATGCTTGCTTCAATTGGCTTGCATATGGTCACCAGAGAGGATCCCAAGATATTTGTCAGTCTGGTTCTTTGCGGACTGGCAGCATTTCTGGCCTACGGCCGCTGGATGCTCTTCCCCCTCACCTGATCTGGATTCTTGCTGCTGCCAAAGGGAAGATATATGTTTTTATCTTTTCGGAAGTCTGCCCTGAATTTCTCCAAATGATATCCCCGACAATGAACCAGCGCAGCGGTTCATAGCGTATAATTTGTTCCAGGAAACAATGTATAGGTTCGCGCCTGCCTCTGACACGGAACGCATCGTCTATGGATCTGAACGGCCGGGGTATGATTCCCTGTCCGTCCCTGCTGAGGTGGTAAAAAACTGGATTCGCTATATGAAGGAAAGAAAGGTCCGGCGGGTTTGCTGCCTGCTGCACCGCGACCAGCTGAATTATTATCAAAGCGACCTGCTGGATGCTTATCAGGAGGCTTTTGGCGCCCAACATGTATGTTTTGCGCCAATTCCTGATTATCACCTGGTGGATCAAAACACCCTTGAGGAAACCATTCTACCCTTCCTGCGAGCGTCTGCGGAGCAGGGTCTGCCCGTGGTGGTTCACTGCTCTGGGGGCAGCGGAAGAACCGGTCATGTACTGGCTGCCTGGCTGTCGAGGGAGAGGGGATATCTTCCCGAGGAGGCACTTTCCGAAGTGATAAATCAGTACCGCAATCCAAAAGAAGCAGTGTATGCCGGCAATGCCGCGGAAGCGGATCTGTACCTGCTCTTGGATCCCGACAGAAAGCACCAGACCTGAGAATAGAAATTGCATTTCCATAAGCAGATACAAATTCAGGCAAACAAGGAATCATCTATTCCTGATCAGTGGACTCGCTGCAGAGGAGACGGGTATGCCCTATCCATGGGTGATTTTTGATGCAGACAATACGCTGTTTGACTATGACCGGGCGGAAAAAAGTGCCCTGCAGATAACCTTTCGGGCTCATGGATTGGAGCTCGATCACGAAATCTACCAGACCTACCGGCAGATAAACCGGTCGATCTGGACGCTTTTTGAGACGGGGGAAGTCTCATCGCAGCATCTGAGGGTGCAGCGGTTTGAGGAATTGGCTCTTGCAGCTGACCTGGAATACAGCGCTGAGAGGATCAGCAAGGAATATCTGGGGCATCTCGCCAAGGAGGCTGCACTTCTCCCGGGGGCGCTGCAGCTGGTAGAGGAGCTTTTTCCGAAAGTATCCATGGTACTGGCGACAAATGGGATCGCTGATGTTCAGCAATCAAGGATCCGAATCTCTGGAATTAAGCGGTATTTTTCAGCTGTTGTGATTTCTGATTTGATTGGGGTCTCCAAACCCTCCCCGGAATTTTTTGAGGAGGTGTTTCTACGCATCGGTAACCCGCCCAAAACACAGGTGTTGATGGTAGGGGACAGCCTCACCTCCGACATTGCTGGAGGAAATGGCTATGGGATCGATACCTGCTGGCTGGATCACGCAGGGCGAACGATCCCTCTCGATATTCAACCAACTTACCGGATTAAAAATCTTCAGGAGTTGTATATAATCTTACAGGAACCCTGCTCTGCCTGAATAATCCCCGGCATGCATAGATCGTGGAGCGGTTGAAATGACAGCATTGTGCTACCAATCTGGAAAGATCCGGCCTGTGGAAGAAAGTAGACTTCCGCTGAATGATCTGGCACTGCTTCGGGGGTATGGCGTTTTTGAATTTCTCCGCACCTGCGGCGGTTCCCTGTTTTGCTGGGAGGAGCACCTCGCCAGGCTTCATCATTCTGCTGCGGCGCTGCACCTGAAAGTTCCCCTCACCGATGAGGAACTGCGAGTGATCGCTCAAAAGCTGATTGCCGGGAGTGATTTAGCCATCCCCGCACTGAGGATCTTGCTCACTGGTGGAGCGGTGGATGCCGATCCGCTGTTATCGGATCCCCAGCTGATCATGATCACAGAGGAACTAACCACCTACCCTGATGCACTCTACCAGCGCGGAATGCGTTTGCTTTCGGTGAAATACCAGCGAGAGCTGCCGGGGGTGAAAACCTTGAATTACATCAACGACCTTCGGCTGCTGCCCCTGCGGCGCCGTCAGCATGCGGATGAACTGCTTTACTACACAGAAAATGGGATCACTGAATGTCCGCGAAGCAGTTTCTTCCTGTTTGCCGGTGAGACCCTGATTACCCCTGCAGCTGATATTTTACCAGGTGTCACCCGCCAGCTGGTGCTGGAGCTGGCAGGGCAGGCTTTCCCGGTGAAGGAAGGTGTGATTCCCCTCTCAGAAGTCCATCAAGCACAGGAAGCGTTCATCACCTCTACCAGCAAAGGGGTGATGCCGGTGACAGAAGTTGATGGAAACCCCCTGGGTACGGGTGAGGTCGGGGAGCGAACCCGAATCATCCGCCATTTATTTGAGGAGTACATGGCTCAGTATCAATGCAACTGACCCGGATCTCTCCTGTTTGCCTGGAAGGACAAACCAGCCAACTGCTGATTTGGAAAACGGATGGTTAGGGAAATCACCGTCAGGACGATCTTGAATCATGTCCAGCAGCCGGACCCCTGGTTTGGTTTCAAATACAGCATGAACCTGTACCGGGGATGTCAGCATGGCTGTATTTACTGTGACTCCCGATCGGCATGCTACCAACTGGGGGAACTGGGGGATATCCGGGTAAAAACCAACGCCCTGGATCTGCTGGCGGACATTCTGCCCCGCAAACGAATCCGGGGGACGATTGGTTTTGGTTCCATGAATGACCCCTACATGCCAGTAGAAGAGGAGTTCCATCTAACCCGCGGAGCGCTGGAGATCATCGCTGCGCAGCGATTTCCGGTCCATTTGCTGACCAAATCAGACCGAATTCTGCGCGATCTGGATCTAATCCGTAAAATCAGCCGTGTTTATGCGGCGGTGAGTTTTACCATCACCACTGCCGATGATGATTTAGCGGCAGTTCTGGAACCCGGGGCTCCCCGCCCTTCTGCTCGTTTCCGGGCTATGAGAACCCTGGCAGAGGCTGGCATGCTGACAGGTGTGACCCTGATGCCGATTCTGCCGTTTCTGGAAGATGATCCAGACAATATCACCAGGATCGTCACCCTGGCCCGGGAAAACGGCGCTTCCTATATCATTCCTGCGTTTGGCGTCAGCCTGAGGGAGGGCTCGCGGGATTATTTTTACCAAAAGCTTGACCAGTTCTTTCCCGGGATGAAAAATCGGTATATTCAGCAGTTTGGGGATCAATACCAATGTGCCAGCCCCCGTTGGAAAGAACTCACGGATTTATTTTTCTCTCTTTGCAAGGCCAGTGAAATCGCTGTCAGGGTCCCTGTCTTTCAGGCAGAGCGGATCACCGCGCCACCAGGACAATTAAAGCTATTTAGAGATTGAAATCCGGGTTTACCCCAGGGCTGAATAGAGGTTTGGGTTGGAGGGGGCTTTCGCTCGTGAACTGTTTATTTCATTTCTGACGATCTTCCTGGTGACAGCAATCTTGCTTGCAGGCAAGAGCTAGGATGAGCTTCCCTGGCAAACCTGAGCACACAAATAAAAATTGAGAATTCAACAACCCAGGGGGGAGGAGGAACCGCTATGAAAGATATGACAACCCAGGAAATCACAGATAATGAGCGGCCCCGTAAAACCCACTAGCTTTAGCGGTGGGATATAAGGGGCAAACACGGGGTAGTTGACAGAACATATGTTCGTATGTACAATTTTAACATGGTTTCTTCTGAGTACCGCCGAGACCAGACAATTGAATATAGCTGTAAATATCACGTTGTCTTTTGCCCGAAATACAGGCGCAAAGTGCTGGTACCTCCCTTTGCTGAGCGGTTGAAGAGACTGATCTTTGAGAAACAGGAAGAATACGGATACAGGGTCATCCAGATGGAAGTGATGCCAGATCATGTGCACCTGCTGCTGGATGTAGATCCTCAGAATGGGATCGACGCTGTAGTCCGCAAGATCAGGGGGTTCACTTCATACACACTCCGAAAAGAAAATGATTAATTGAGAGCATATCTACCGTCATTGTGGACGCGTTCGCGGTTCAGGGCCACTGTCGGTGCTGTGTCGTTGGACACAGTGAAGAAATATATCGAGGAGAAGAAAGAAACATGAACATTCGAAAAGCATACAAATTCCGGCTGTACCCCAATGCTGCTCAGCGGCAAGCCCTGGCTGTGCAGTTTGGACACAGCAGATTCATATACAACTGGGGCCTGGCCCAGAGCCAGAAGAAGTATCCGGGATATAAGCAACTGGCAAATCAACTGCCCGCGCTCAAAATGTCTGAAGAAACAGCCTGGCTGGCAGAAGCCGACGCCCAGGTGCTGCAGCAGAAGCTCAGGGACCTGGACCGGGCATTCAGGAACTTCTTTGAAGGACGGGCAAAGTACCCCCGTTTCCACTCCCGCAGACACAGACAGTCGATCCGCTACCCGCAGCGGGTCAAGGCAGACCCTGAAGCTAGGCGCAGCTACCTGCCCAAAGTTGGCTGGGTCAGGACCGTGTTCCACCGCCCACTGGAAGGAAAGATCAAGAACGTGACCGTGTCGAGAACCAAGAGCGGCCGCTACTTTGCCTCCTTCCAGGTGGAGCTGGAGATCACGGATCCCCAATACAAAGGGAAAGCAGTTGGGATTGATCTTGGGCTGGCGTCCTTCCTGGCGCTTTCCGATGGAAAGAAGGTCGCTACCCGCGCCATCTGCTGCAGTCAGAGAAAAAGCTGAGACGAATGCAGAGAAGCATCTCCCGGCGCCAGAAAGGCAGCGCGGGGTGGGAGAAGCAGCGGCAGAAAGTTGCCCGGCAGCACGAGAAGGTCGCAAATCAACGACAGAACTTCCAGCACAAGCTCAGCCGCAGGCTGGTCGAGGAGAACCGATTGATCGGGATCGAGGACCTCCACGTCAAGGGCATGCTGCGCAATCGTCGCCTGGCTAAGCACATTTCTGACGCTGGTTGGGGACAGTTCGTCCGAATGTTGGAGTATAAAGGGGAATGGTACGGTTGCGAGATCGTTCCTGCTGACCGCCGGTATCCTTCCTCAAAGACCTGTTCAACTTGCGGCGCTGCCAGGAAGGACCTGCAGCTGAGCGACCGAAAATGGCAGTGTGATATATGCGGCAGCATCCATGACCGTGACGTCAATGCCGCGATCAATCTTTTGAATAACACTACCGCGGGAACTGCGGAAAGTCACGCCTGGGAACAGCATGTAAGACCCGAACGTTCAGGGCAGCGCTGGTTGAACCAGGAAGCTAACCTGCTTTAGCGGTTGGTAGTTCACTTATCCCAGGGTCGGCGAACTGGAAAAATTGGTGTTGTCCGCTCGGATGGTCAGCCACATGTTACACCAGTCTG
The DNA here is from genome assembly GCA_964621835.1 of uncultured Anaerolineales bacterium. Taxonomy (GTDB): domain Bacteria; phylum Chloroflexota; class Anaerolineae; order Anaerolineales; family UBA11858; genus B10-G9. The sequence continues at coordinate 165,111 of CAZUMA010000003.1, forward strand.
GTTTATCCTGGATAGAGAGGATGTGGTATTTACCACCTGGCACCAATCCATCAAAGCCAGGCATTTAATGCGGGATCCCAGAATCTGCCTTTGTGTTGACGAGGAAACGCCCCCGTATTCATTTGTGATGGTGGAAGGCACGGCAGAGATTTCCCGGGATCCGGATCAGCTGTTTTTTTATGCCCGGCGAATTGCCGGGCGGTATATGGGAGAGGACCAGGCGGAAGGGTACGGAAAACGGAACAGCGTGGAAGGGGAGCTGCTGGTTCGGGTCACACCAACCCAGATTGTTGCGAAAAAAGAGGTGGCTGCCTAGTCCGATGGACTGCTCAAACATCTTTTTAAGGACAGGCAAGTTGGTCCGGTGAGTTTTTGCCCTGGTGGGCCCAAATCAGGTATGATGGTAGCATAAATCCATGGCCTATGATGACACAATCGCTCAGCGTGTTCGGGAGATCCTCTGGCATTCTCCCGGGTATTCCGAAAGAAAGATCTTCGGCGGGTTTGGGTTTTTGCTCAACGGCAATATGGCTTGGGAGAGGATCTGATCATCCGCACCGGCCCGGAGGCCTAGCAAGAAGCCCTGACCCAACCATATGTTCAATCTTTTGCTGCCAGAGGGCAACCCATGACCGGTTGGGTGGTTGTGACAGAGGAAGGAATCTGGACGGTAGGCGAGCTGCTCAAAGGGGTAGAGCAAGGGGCCCGGTTTGCCGCCTCCCTCCTTGGGAAAGCATGATCCGGAACAGGGATGTCCGGGAGGTTTGTATTGATTGCATCTGGTTACCAGGAGGTGAATAGTGAGTGGAGAGTTTTCAATTTCAGCGCTGATCCCTGCAACCCCGGAAGAGATTTTTGAGGCCTGGCTAAATTCCGGGTACCATTCCAGGATGACAGGAAGCCCGGCGGAAATCTCCAATGAGGTAGGCGGATCGTTTCAGGCCTGGGATGGTTATATCCAGGGGAAGAACCTGATCCTGGATTTCCCCCGCAAAATAGTCCAAAGCTGGCGGACAGCAGATTTCTCCCCTGCTGAGCAGGATTCGCGGGTGGAGATCGTACTCCAGGCAGAAGAGGAAGGGACCCGCGTGTCCATTCACCACAGCCATCTTCCAGAAGGGGGAGAGACCTATAAGCAGGGGTGGGTGGATAATTATTTTGAACCGATGAAAAAATACTTTGGAGGATGATTTTAAAAAATCAGCCCAGCAACATCCAGCTTGCTGATGTCTGCTAAGCACGCGGCGGGTGCTTCCAAGTGCGGCACCTCCGTTCCTGGGCAGTCTGTGGAGATAATGCGGTGAAGATCAATCTCAAAATATGGAATCAGGCCCTTTGGAACCTGGTCAAAATCCAGTCAAAAGAAGCATGGGATCAATTAGATGTGGTTTCAAAATGGCTGATCGCCACCCGCTCTGCTGTGACGATGGTCACGATCTATTCCTGTGTGATTGCTGGTTTGTTAGCATGGAGAGACGGTTACTTTGCATGGCTTCCCTGGGGGATTGTCACGCTCGGTTTATTCGCTGCTCATGGGACCAACAACCTGCTGAATGATCTCACAGATTTTTCCCGGGAGGTGGATCAAGGGTATTACTTTCGGATTGCTTATGGTGTCCATCCTCTCGTGCAGGGATTCTGGTCCCGCAGGGAGCAAATTCGGTGGTTTATTGTCAGCGGGCTCCTGGCCCTCGCAGCAGGTATATACAGCCTTTTTTATACAGGGTTTTCTCCGGTGATTATCGGATTAATTGTTTTTGGTGCCGTGATTTTGATCTTTTACACCTGGCCGTTGAAATACTACGGGGTTGGGGAATTGTTGATCTTCCTGATCTGGGGTCCTGTGATGATCACGGGGGTGTATCTGGTGCTCAGCCAGGGATGGGAGAGCACAGCCTGGTCGGTTGCCCTGGCGGGAGTCCCTTTTGGATTAAGCGTGGCAAGCATCAACATTGGGAAGCATATTGATAAACTGGAGGATGATCTGGAAAGAGGAGTGGGGACAATGCCGGTTCGTCTTGGTGAAAAAGCGGCCCGATCTATCAATATCAGCGTGCTGGTTCTGATTTATGCAGTGATCCTCTACCTGGTCTTTCTTCCCCACTACTTTACCCCTGCCCTGCTGGTAGTTTTGTTGGCTGGGAGGCGCTTGATGCTGGTCCTGGGGGTCCATACAGAGCCCCGACCGGAGAAGCCGCCAGATGGTTTTGAAGGCTGGCCTGCGTGGTATGCTGCCTTTGCTTTCTACCATAATCGTTTGTTGGGGGGACTGCTGATCCTGGGGTTGATCGTGGACTCGCTGCTGCGTGTTTTCGCCAGCGGATTTTGGCCTCTCCGGTGAGCATGTTCATACCATAATAATTATTTGGGGTTAATCTTTTCTTGGGGTGGATCTGGGATAATCATCCCACAAGGCAGAGGGTCGTTTTGGTTGGGACATAACAGGGAATAAAGTATAAACGATCATTCACCTGAGCAGAAAAAATTTCAATAATCAATCTCGTTTTATCATTCCCAGGAGGGTGGGTATGGATGCAGCACTGCTATCCCGCTGGCAGTTTGGTTTGACTACCATTTTTCATTTCTTTTTTGTTCCTCTTACCATCGGCATGGTGATGATTGTTGCTGTCATGGAAACCCTTTATGTCAGGACCGGTCACCACGACTATAAGCGAATGACAAAGTTCTGGGGAAAGCTGTTTTTAATTAATTTTGCAGCCGGCGTGGTTTCCGGGATTGTCCTGGAGTTCCAATTTGGAATGAACTGGTCAATTTATTCCCGTTTTGTAGGGGATGTAATCGGGGTGCCGCTGGCGCTGGATGCCATCCTGGCCTTCTTTCTGGAGTCTACATTCCTGGGGATCTGGATTTTTGGTTGGGATCTTCTGCCGAAACGGCTCCACCTGGCTTCCATCTGGATGGTCGCCCTGGGAGCAAACCTTTCAGGTGCGGCGATCCTGCTGGCAAATGGTTGGATGCAGCAGCCTGTGGGGTACTCGATCAATCAGCAGACCGGGTTGGCCGGGTTGAACGATTTTATGGCTGTGATGACCAATCCCCGCGGATGGTATTTGATCTGGCATACGGTCTTTTCTTCCTTAACCACAGCTGGGTTTTTCATTCTCGGGATCAGCATCTATCACCTGGTTCGGAATTATCAGCAGGATTTCTTCCAGCGGTCATACCGGATGGGGGCAATTATCGGGCTTGCAGCGGTGGTGATGACCGGGGTATCAGGACATCTCCAGGGGGTCTATTTGCTGGAGGTACAGCCGATGACAGCTGCCGCCTCTGAAGCCCACTTTGAAACTGCGGATCCGGCTCCCTTCAAGGTGATCGCCGGGTTTGACCGCTCAGGGAGAAAAGAAGTTTGGAGCTGGGAAATTCCGAAAGGTCTCAGCTGGTTGTATTTTTTCAGGCCAGAGGGAGAGGTTGTTGGGATCAACCAGATCCAGGCGGAATATGTTGAGCAATTTGGCCCCGGAAATTATCTCCCCAACGTCGCGGTTGCTTTTTGGTCCTTCAGAATTATGGTTGGCCTGGGCTTCCTGATGGTGGGCCTGGGATCTGCCGCCGTGATTGCTGCCTGGCAAGGCTGGCCAGAATCCTGGCTTCCCTGGCTGCGCTGGTTTGTGTGGATCATCCCTCTTCCTTATCTAGCAAACACCTTTGGCTGGATCCTGACCGAAACAGGCCGGCAGCCGTGGGTAGTTCAGGGGCTGCTGCTGACTGAAAATGCGATTTCTCCGAATGTCCCGGCATCCTCAGTGCTGGCCAGTTTGCTGGTATTCAGTCTGATCTATACGGGTATTTTTGGGGTGACAATCCGCTTCCTGGCAAAATACGCCAAGGCAGGCCCGCCCGGGGACGCTCGGGAAATTGGCCCGGAAAGCAGCCCTGCTTCTGCGGCTGCCAGCTGATCTGCTTCCTAACGCAGCCATTCCTGCTGGAATGCACAAAGATCTGGCAGCAAGGGTTTAGGTAGCTTGAGAGCAGACTGTTCCAGTATAATGGGGAGCTGGAAAACAATAGTCAATTGAGGTTGTTGGATGGAGAATGATAAGTTCCCGGTTTGGAAACGATTGGCCCGCAGCGAGGTCTTAAACCGGGGGAAATATCTCCAGGTTGAGAATCATATCCTGGAGCTGCCGGACGGAAAGATTATCGAAAACTGGCCCTGGGTGATCACCCCGGATGTCGTCAATGTGCTGGCGAAAACGAAACAAGGGCAGTATCTTTGTTTTCGGGAGCGCAAATACGCTGTTGGGGAGATCTCATTATCGATCGTGGGGGGGATGGTTGAAGATGGGGAAGACCCCCGGGAGGCTGCCAAACGGGAGCTTTTGGAGGAGACCGGTTACCGGGCGGAGCGGTGGATCCATCACGGCCGATTCATCCTGGATGCCAATCGCGGGGTTGGCCATGTGGATCTGTTCACTGCTCTGGATGCTGTCAAGGTCTCAGAACCTACCGGTGATGATTTGGAAAAGCAGGAACTGCTGCAGTTATCCCGGGGAAATTTAGAAAGAGCCCTTTTGGCCGGAGAGTTTCAGACACTTCCCTGGACCTCCTGCATCGCAATGAGTTTACTGGTCGACCAGGCATAAGCGGCCTTCCCCACGCTTACGGTGGCACCGGGGGTTGGGGAAAAACCATCAAGCGCAGCAACCTCATCGGCAGCTGGGCGGCAGAAGTCCTGGGGTTCACGATAGACTGAAGCCGTTGAGCAGCCTTTCTGCTGGTTCAAAAGGAGGCGGGTATGAAGATTTCCCGGGTGGGTTCCAGAACAGACCTGACGCGTTTTCTCGATTTCCCCTACCATCTTTATCAAGAAGATCCAACCTGGATCCCTCCCCTGCGGAGAGAGGTGAGAAGGCAGTTTGACCCCCGGCATAATCCTTTTCTGGACCACTGCGAGGTGTCCCTGTTCCTGCTTTCTGAGGGGAGACAAATCCTTGGCAGAATCGCTGCTTTTATTGATCAACTTGCTGTTGATGCCTGGGCGGAGCGAATTGGTTTGTTTGGTTATTACGAATCCGTCCCGGATCAGGAAGCATCCACTGCCCTGTTGAATGCGGCCGAAACCTGGCTTCGGGAACGGGGAATGCAAGCCATGCGGGGACCCTGGTCCTTTGTCTCCCAGGAGTGGGGGATGGTTGTGGAGGGCTTTTCTCCCCCACCGGTGATCATGGGGCCGTATAACCCCCCGTACTATTGTGATCAGATGGCAGCCGGGGACCTCAAGAAAGCCAAGGATTTACTTTGCTATTACATCTCAGGGGAGGAGGGCTATCAGATCCCTGAGCGGATCCTCACCCACACAGACCGGGTCACTGCCCGCTACGGCATCACGATCCGGCCGCTCAACATGCGGGACTTCAACCGGGAAGTCCAGCTGCTTCTGGATCTTTCCAACGCCAGTATTATTGATAACTGGGGGTATTCACCGGTAACGGAAGCCGAGGCGGAAGCCATGGCCCGGGATCTAAAACAGATCATTCAGCCGGAGGGAGTCCTGTTTGCTGAGAACTCCCAGGGGAATGTGGTGGGATTTGCAATTGCCCTGCCTGATCTGAATGCCCTGCTGCATGGGCTCAACGGCCGCTTGTTTCCCCTGGGATGGTTAAAGATCCTCCGCGGGCTTCCGCGCCTGAATCGCTACCGGATGTTTGGGCTGGGAGTGATCCCTGAGTACCACGGGAAAGGAATTGATGCCCTGATCTACCGCGCGCTGTATGAATCCCTTTTTTCCCCGGAGATGTGGATGGAGATCAATTATGTCCTGGAAGACAATGTGCCCATGAATAATGCGATCCAGAAGTTGATGGCCAAGCCGCTGAGACGGTATCGGGTGTACCAGAAAGCTATCTAAAGTGGATTAAGATCATCCTCCTGCGGGGATTGGCTGCTGAAAGGAACATGTCACTATGTTTCAACTACCAACGGGCATCGGGATTGTTTTGCTGATCATCCTGGGGACGACTTTGATCAGGGCTGCCCTGGGATTCGGGAATGCCTTATTAGCCATGCCGTTGCTGATCCCCCTGCTTGGTGTCCGGACAGCGGCACCGCTAGTGGGGCTGATCGGGTTGGCGGTGTCGGTGATGATGCTGATTGGAAAATGGCGCCGGATCGATTTCCTGGATTCCTGGCGCCTGGTCGCTTCCACCCTGGCTGGGCTCCCCCTGGGTTTATTCTTTCTAACCCGGGCCCCGGAAATTTATCTCAGGATGGTCCTGGGGGTGATCTTGATCATGTTTGGACTTTTTCGTCTGATCGATTTTCCCCTCCCTTCTTTTCACCGGTCTGGTTTTGTCTGGACATGTGGATTTTTGGCGGGGATTTTTGGAGGGGCTTATAATGCCAACGGCCCACCGGTTGTGCTTTATGGTGTGATGCGGAACTGGTCCCCCGAGCAATTCCGGGCCACGCTCCAGGGCTATTTTTTAGTTACCGGGGCTGCCATTGTCCTCAGCCAGGGTTTGTCGGGGTTATGGACTCAAGAATTAATCAAACTCCTCCTGGTTTCTCTGCCAGCGGCAGGATTGGCTGTATGGATGGGTCGGAAGATAGCCAGCTTGATCCCTCGAAAACAGTTCACCCGACTGGTCCATCTCTCCCTGGTCATGCTTGGTGCAGTTCTGCTGATCTGAGGTGAAAAAAATCACCTCAGATAATCCTCCTCTGATCGTTTTCCTGTTTAGGGAATTCCAAAATAATCTGTCATAATATATTTTAAGAGCAAAGTGTTTATCTTCTCAAAGAGCCGTCTTGGTCCTGGGAGGCAGCTTGAATAGATATCTGAAAGAATATAAGTGGTCCAATATTTTCGCGATGCTGCGCAACAATATGTTATCCCCGGAGATCTGCACGGATGATTTTGAGGATCGACTGGTGGTGATTACCGGGGCCACGTCTGGAATAGGTTTCGCCGCGGCAGAGAAGTATGCTTCGCAGGGAGCGGAGATCCTGGGAATCAACCGGAATGAGCAAAAATCAAAGGATTGTTGTCGCACCTTAGAAAGTTTATACCAGGCAAAATGCAGCTATGTTTTGGCTGATTTTTCCAGGTTGGCAGAGATCCATGCGGTCGCCAATAAATTATCCAAATTAGACAGAGATATCGATGTGTTGATTCACAATGCCGGGGTATTCAATACCAAGAAAATCTTTACAGAGGACGACCTGGAAATGGTCTTTCAGGTTAATTATCTGAGTACTTTTATCTTGAATTATTACCTGAAAGAAAAGTTTAAAAGTCAAAACCACGGTCGAATCCTGTTTGTAAACTCCGAGGCCCATAGATTTGCGGTCTGGGGGTTAAATCTGGATGATCTCACCTGGGAGAGGAATCGCTATTCGGGTTTAAAAAGTTACGGCGCCGCCAAAACGGCCCAACTGCTGTCGATGATCAAGCTCAGCGATTTTTTTGAAACAAGCGGTGTGACCGTAAACGCGATGCATCCTGGAAATGTCAAAACCAACAGCGGTCAGAATAACAGTGAAATTTATAAGTTCCTGAAAAGGATCGTCGTTGATCGAACAGCGCAATCTCCGGAGGTTGCTGCGGAAGCGCTCTATTTTTTAGGGGTTTCCAGTAAAATGGATCATACTTCAGGAAAATTTTACAACCTCACTACGCTAGAAGAGCCAGCTCCCCCTGCTCTGGATCGGGAGGCGGCAGAAAATTTATGGACGTTGAGTCTTAAGTTAGGTGGTCTGAAATGAAACAAGCAGAACCAAAAACCGTCATAGTGGGCGCGGGTATGGCCGGGTTAACCGCGGCTGCATATCTGGCCCGGGAAAGCCACCAGGTATTGCTTCTGGAAAAAAATGACCGAGTTGGGGGATTGGTCCATACCTTCAACATGGATGGTTTTTATTTTGACTCAGGGCCGAGGGCCTTTGTGAATTCCGGCATGGTGAAACCCATCCTGAGAGATTTAGGAATTGAGTGGGATTATTTCACGAATTCGATTTCCATCGGGATTGAAGATCACTTATTTACAGTTGACTCGTTGGATGCGCTGGAGGAGTACAAACGGATTCTGAATGACCTCTATCCAGCAGCTCAGGAAGATATTGAAAGAATTCTTCCCGTCATCAGGAAACTCTCCGAATACACCAGGGTTTTATATCGATTTGACAACCCGAATTTTGTCGACTTCTCCGGGAACCTGCCCTATATCCTCTGGGAATTAACCCCCTGGAGCATCCAGCTCCTCCGTGTCCTGAGGAAGATGAAGAAATATAATCTGCCAATGGAGGATTTCCTGGAGCAATTAACTGACAATCAATCATTGATTGATATCCTGACCCAATTCTTCTTCAGGAAAACACCCACCTATTTCGCCTTGGGTTACTTCTATGTCTATCTTGATTATTTCTACCCCAAGGATGGAACTGGTGCACTGCCCCGGCTATTAAAAGAACATCTACTGGAAAGGGCCGTAGACATCAAACTGAAGACCAGGGTCACCAGGGTTAACCCATCGAAAAAAATTATCTCTGATTCTGAAGGCAATCATTACCCGTATGATTATCTGATCTGGGCCGCTGATTTAAAAACTCTCTACCGGAGCTTTGATCTCACAGGGGTAGAACCTGCTCTGTCGAGAAAGGTTGAATCAGAATCCCGGAGAATCCTGGCTTCAAAAGGGGCTGAATCCAGCTTCATTGTATTTTCCGCCGTGGACCGCCCTCCTTCGTATTTTCAAAAAAGGGGAGGAGAGCATCTGTTTTTTACCCCGTCACGGGAAGGCTTACATGCGTCCAATCGGGAGGACAGAAAAAATCTCCTCGCGAATTTCCCCGGGAAGTCCCGTAGTGAGGTGATTGACTGGTTGGATGATTTCTGCCGGTTGAACACCTATGAAGTCTCTATCCCGGCTCTCCGGGATCCTTCCCTGGCCCCGGAAGGACAAACCGGCATCATGATCAGCTGCTTGTTTGACTATGATCTGATGAAAGAAATTAAAGAAGCCGGATGGTATTTAGAGGTAAAGGAAATCATTGAAAACCGAATCATCCAGCTGTTTTCTGAATCTATCTATCAGGGCTTTGCGGATGATATCCTCTATAAGTTTTCGTCCACCCCGCTGACGATCCAAGAAGTGGCCGGGAGTTCAGAGGGCGCGATTACAGGGTGGTCTTTTGAAACGGAAATCCCTGTCAAGAGCCAGTTGACAGAACTGCCAAATGCTGCTCAGACTTCCATTCCAGGAGTTTTTCAAGCAGGTCAGTGGGCTTACTCTCCTGCAGGCGTCCCCATTGCGATGTTAACTGGATGGCATGCAGCCCAAAAAATCATCAAGCAATGATCAAGATCCCGCCCAAAATCAACCCCTGCGCCGCTGACCGGTGAGGCCGGTACCATAAAAAAAAGCTCTCAAACCATGAACATAATTAAAGGTGCCACGATCGGGTTTCTGATCCTGGAAGCTGCCAATGTCATTGCGCTTTATTTTTTTCCGGGCTCAAAGCATACCAATAGTGTGGGGTTGTTCAAAGCATGGGAAAAATCCAAACACGATCCTGGGATCCACAACTTTATCAGGTATTTGGTCAACTGGGTAGCCGGTACCAAACTTATTTTTATTCTGCTGTTGATTATCCTGCTGGTTACTGCTGATGAACGCCAGTTGATTTTGATGGGTGCAGCGTTGGTGATTGCGATCGCCTCCTTTTTCTGGCGGCTTTTTCCGCTCATTCGCCGGATGGATCGCGCCAACGAAATCGAGCCAGCCAATTATTCGCTGATCTTAGGCGGGATGATTTTTATGTTGATCATCATCTTTCTGATAGCTACCGTTGCAACAGTATTAATCTAACGCTGATGAGTACTCTCTCCCCGCTTCAGCGGGGGCTTTCCGGGTTCCATAAAAAATTGGATTTTTAAGATTGCCATCTGGAAGCGAGCGGTGCCAGCGAACTGGTATCAGTTCAGCGTTTTACGGCTACAGTTTTAGGCCCGTGAAGGGGGAACCGTCTCCCGGCTAGCAATTGAATCTATGTAAGCGAGGGCATCCGCGCTTCTCTTGAAAACTTGCGAAATAGGCAATCGAGATGGCGCAACACCTGCTGCCTGGATCGATTTTTCTTCTGCTTTTAACAGGGCTGTTTATCGTTGGAAATTTAATCTATATCCCTATTGTGGAAGAACCTAAACGTGAAGCACGGTTCGGGGATGAATGTCGCAGTTATCAGAAACTCGCCCCGCGCTGGATCACAAGAGCAAAGCCCTGGGATCCAGGGTGCAGCTGAGAGGCGGCGGTCCGAGGGGTATTATGTTAATTCTTTGTTAACCGCCAAAATTTCCAGCCTGGAAAAGATATACTACGAACTGAAAAGCAAGCATACAGGTGGATCAGATTCCCGGGCTCATCCTCACTATAAGCTGAACCAATGCTGTTATGATTTTTTTATCGTCAGTGTGAATATCCTTAATTTTTAAAAAAATTTCTGAACTAATTTTGCAACAAATATTCAAAGTTACCGTATAAGGTATTGAAAAAAATGAGTGAACAAAAGTATGTGCCTGCGGGCAACCGCATTTTTCTGCTGTTCCTATCCCTGCCAGTTTTTGTAATCGCCTGGGTGCTGCTAAATTATTTTTATGCCCTGGTGATTGGAGTAGGGTCAGCCGCCTTACTCTATGTGCTGTTCGTGTGGATTCCGGCAGACAAGGTGCAGCGGCAGCTGCGGAAAGCCAAATTTATCGAGGCACGGAAAACGATCAGGGAGATCCAGAAACTGAGCAGAAAAGTGGACAAGACGGATTTGAAAATCGACCTCCTGGAAGCCTGCGACCTGGCGGAAGGTCTGGTCGAGGCACTCAGCAAGGAAACCCGACATCAGGGAAAAGTGGAAGAAAGCATCCTCCCCCTTTTAAAAAATATGGAAAAGCAGATCGAGCGGTGGTTGATCCATGAAAGCGGACGTCAGCCGCTGTCAGAAGAAGAGGAAGAAAAACTGCTGGGAATCCTCCTCAAGTATGATTCCTTGTTTATGAAATACCAGGAAGGCGGCTTGCGGTCTGATGAATTTTTAACCAGTTTATACCATACCGAGACTGCGATGCTGGAGCTTGGTATTGATATCACGGATCTGGAGAAAGGAGATTTAGAGGTATGAACGGAAACCGAAAAAAAGCAACCGTGGTATTTGGGGTAATTCTGGTGATCATGCTGGCGTTGGGCGGGGTGAGTTTTGCCCTTCAGCGTGTTCCGGAGTTACAGGACCTGATTGCCCCGGCGCCGGATATGGTCGAGCTTACCTGTGCCATTGGATCCGAGAAAAAGGGCTTTTTGGATAATCCCAAGGTGATCCAGATCCTGGAACGCGAAGCCCGGGTCAAGGTGGATTTTGTAAAAAAAGGCACCATTGAGCAGGTGGTTTTTCCTGATGAGGAGCTCTACGCGTTTGATTGTCTCTGGCCTTCCAATGACCTGGCTCTCTCCCTCCTGGAGGTCCTGCATGATCAGGGGTTGGAAGATTATGGGCCGATTGATTTCAAAGCGGAGCGTATCTTCCAAACCGCGCTGGTTCCCTACACGCGGAAGGATATTGCGGATGCCTTTGCGGCGGCAGGGGAGACCTATCAGGAAGATGACTGGCTGTATTTTGAGGACAGTGAGAGGATCATTCGGTATATGCTGGATGGTAAATCATTTGGTGAAGTGGGGTATGTCCCGGCAGAAAAATATGATTTCTATATCGACACATCAGATCCCCGGGAGAGCAACTCGGGGAATATGGCCTGGACGATGTGGTACCCGAGCATTCTCACCGGGCAGTATCCCCTCTCAGACGAAGGGCTGCTTGCCGAAGTTGCGCCGGATCTGGTTGATGTATTTCAACGGCTGCCGGCAATGGAGCATTCCACCGGGACGATGTTCGAAACCTACACTTCCAATCCCCTCAAAAAAGGGATCTTCATCGCCTACGAATTCCAATGGGTGGAGCGTTCTGATGCCGCCAGCGCTGACCTAGTCCGAATTTACCTGGATCCCACTGTGATGTCGGTCCATCCCTTGATCATCCTCACCAATGAAGCTGACACCCCGGACATTGTGGCTGCCAAGGAACGTTTATTGGAGGTGATGTACACCAATCCAGATCTGCACCGGATTGCGCTGGAGGAACACGGCTATCTTACAGCTAACCCGGATATGCGGGATGCGGTTGAAAACTACGCGGAGATTGCCAAGAGTGTGGGGTTGAACATGAGCAACAATCCGATGCCTGTCCCAAAACCAAAGCTGGCAATGATCATGACTGCGCTGTATATGAATCCGGATCTGCTGGATGATTTTGTGACGGATCCTGGCTCCTTAACTTTGGCGGAGGTCATGGAGGTATATGCAGAGTACGGGTCTACAGGGGTTGGTTGGTAGACTAGCAGAAAAATGAAATCAACACAGGCGATCAACAAAGGAGAGAACATGTCAGAGGAAAAAGATCTGTTTGCTGAAATCGGGATGCCGCCAGACGCGGATGATATCGTCACTCATGCCGAGACCAAAGCGGAGTTTGCTGAGAGAGCTGCCGAGGAAAAGGCGGAACTAGCTGAAAAAGAGCTGACTGCAGCTACAGAAAAAATTGATAGTGAGCTGGTGCTGGTAGACCAGCGAATGAATGCCCTTGCTTCCCAGGATCACCAGGTGTTCAGTCTGGAGCCCATTGTAGAGGGCTGGTTTCCGCAAAAAAGGTCCCAGGCCCCGACGCTGGTCAACCAGCGGGCATCCCTGCCGATCACAATAGAATCTGCTGCTAATTATGGGATTGTCTCAGATGCTGTTGTCCGGCAGTTTGTTGAGAGCGCCCATACCAAGGCAACCGGGGAAGCCAGGCTTGAGGTTGCCCGTGTTCTGGATGAGGCAACAGGCGTGGCAGATGGGATTTCCAAGGATAAGGATATCCAGGCGGAAAAGATCGAGCAAAAAGCCAAAAAAGTGCTCAAGCATATTGAGAATGCGCAGCGGCTGTCCCGGGTCTTTGAGCGGCTGTTTACAAAGGTCCTCAACCGCGTCCAAAGCTACCAGGGACGGCTGCAGGGAATCGGGGTTGATCTGGCAAAGAAATCGGTCATGCTTGACTCCGTCTCTGCCTCTCTCCGAGCTCGCAAGCAGATGGTCAAGGATAATTTGTATGATATCTGCATATCCGGGATGGCGCTGGAGCAAATCCTGGAACGGGAGCAGCAGAAACTTCTCACCATGGAAGCAGAGAAAGATGCTGCCCCCACGGAATCCCGGGGACCGCTGGCAGAACAGATCAAAGAACAGCAGTCGCTTGTCCAGTTGACCACGAAAAGACTGGTCGATTTGAAAGCCTTTGCGGTCAAGCTGGTTGGCCTGTACAGCGTCTTGGGCACAGTCCATAACAGCGTCAATGTTATCCGGTCTGATGTCGAGTTTACCCGCACAAACCTGATTGCTACCCTGGGACTGCAGCTGGGATTGGTAGTGGATGTTGTCTCCACCCTGCGGGTTGCCCAGGCAACCCAGGATGTGCGGGAGGCAGAAGCCCGAGCCTCTGAAGCAGTAGGGGTGGCAACAGATGCCCTCCAGAAAGCCTCGGAAGATGCCCTGCTGAACGTGGAATCCACCATGCGCTCTCTTCAAGTAACCATCAATGCCGCATTGAAGGGGATCAAGAATACCCGAGAAAACATGGAGAAAGTATCCTCCATGCAGCAGGAAACTGAGGGACGGCTCTCGGAAATCTTCCGGGAAATCGGAGAAGCCTGAGAAGGCTTTCCCCGTCGGGGTCAGGCTGTCCCTGACCCCAGGATGGAGGGGTTTACTGAGCCCAATGAATGATTGGAGTCCAATATGAATAAACAAAAGTCGATTTTACTGGTTCTGTCTTTTGGGGTTGTGCTGGCGCTGACGTTGACAGCCTGCTGCGGGATTTTCCCGGTCAGGCAGAGCACAGATCAGGAGCCGGAAAGTGTCAGCTCCGGGGAGGAACCTGGCTGCGGCGGAACACGGCTGGACATTGTCAGTGGTTCCGAAAATAAGATCTATGCCGCGGATATCCAGGAGTGGGGTTGTGACAACAACACCCAGATTGTGTTCTGGTGGAAGGGCTCTGTGGATATTGCCCGGATCATAAGTGATCCCGACCAGTACGCGAATTATCAGGCTGCGATGGCAGCGAATTCACTCTGGCATCGACTGGGTGATGTAAATAATGTTCTGCGGCATGAGGAATCGATCTATACTTCCCCGATTGTTTTTGTTGCCGAGCAGCAAACTGGGATCACAGATGAGCTAGGCTGGACTGGAAACACCCTGGAGCTGGAAGAGATAGTCACTGCTGCTGAACAGGGAAATATCACTTTCGGCATCACCTCTGCAACCCAGAGCAACAGTGGAAATAATATGTTCATGGCAATCCTGGATTATGCCAGGACCTCAGCAGGATATGAACAGGCGCCCTCCCTGAGCGAAGAAATGCTCCGGGATCCCCAGGTAAGTGGGTATGTCAAACGGGTTCTCTCCCAGGTTCACCGATCCAGCGCGAGCACCGGTTTTCTCGGGGAAGTGTTTGAAAAACAATATCCTGACCTGACAGGGGTATTTGTCTATGAGACGATTGCCATCGAGGCCATCCGTAACTTAGATGCGCGCGGTATTCCTGAGAGCGATCTGCCACGGATTTACTATGTCGTGGACGCGGTTGCAGAAGCAAATGCTCCTCTGGCCCTGATCAGTCATGAAGGCGTGACTGAAAAACAGAAAGAGGCTTTTCTGGAGCTGCAGGCCTGGTTGCTGAGTGATCAGGGACAGGAAATACTGTTCAACCGGGGTGCCCGCGTTCGGAATCTGAAAACGTATTCCGAGGAAGAGATCGACCGTGTTTTTTCTCCGAACACTACAGGAGCTGATATTGACCTGGTGCTGATGGCCGCTCCGATTCCCCGGGAGCCGGAGATCATCCGATCTGCCATGAATTATTATCAAAGTGAATGGCGCCGGGCTTCTTGCACTGCCATCGTTACCGACCACAGCGGCAGTATGACAGATCCCGTCCGAATCGACCAGGAGGATGGCACGGAGCAGTTCACCACCGGCGCCGAGCAGCTAACGGATGCCCTGAACCGACTCCTGGACCAGGATCAGGCTGCCGAGTACTACCTCCAGGCTACTGCAGGCGATTACCTGGTGGTGGTCCCTTTCACGTTTGGGGTGGATCCGGATTTGATTGTTGAAATCCGGGGCAATGCGGAAGAAGAGTATCAAGAAAAGATCCCGAGAATCAATGCCGTACCCTTTGGGGGCGGAACCGATATGTATGAGGGCATTGAGATGGGTTTGCAGTATATGCAGCGAAACTGTACCTCTGATCAACTCCCTGCGGTGATTGTGATGACAGACGGAATGTCTGATGGCAGCTTTCGATCCATGCGCAGAGCCTGGGAGGAGTACCAGGAGGACACAGGATACAGCGTGCCGATCTACAGCATCACCTTCGGCAATGCTGACGAAAGCCAGCTAAAAGATATTGCGGATCTAACCTTTGGGGATGTCTTTGACGGCACTGCCGATTTATGGACAGCTTTTGCAAAAGCAAAAGGAAACAACTGAGCTGAGACAAACGAGTAATAAAAACCTGGCCCTGGAATTGAGTGATTCCGTTGGGCCAGGTTTTTTTGTTAGGTGCCGGGCAGGGAGAAAACCTTTACCAGCCGATTGTCCCCGGCCCACCTTTGAAGGGACCCACAATCTTACTGGTGATCCACCCCCCATAAAACCGTCCCGGCTGCGGCTGAACCTGCTCTTCCCCAACATAGCAGGCATCCATGGGGTCCGCGTAGAAGGCCAGGTGGTCTTTGATCGCTTCATACCCCGGGGTGGGATCTGGATACGCCCAGGCGCTGTTGTTGGCCTGTTTCCCGTCCACCTCCAGGGAATAATACACCGCAGAGCCTTTCCATTCACAGTAAGAAGTCTTGCTGGTCAGCGTGAGATGCTCCATGCGGATATCTTTTTTGGGAATGTAGTAGACAGGGGGATGGCTGGTTTCCAAAACCCGCAGGGCAGATGAGCTTTCTGCGATGGCTACCCCATTAAAAATAATTTTGACGGGCTGGTCAACTGTTTCAACCCGTGGGGGACGGGGGTAGTCCCAGACGGACTCTTCTCCCGGGAGGAGGTTTCGCTGTTTTTGGTTCATCTTTCACACCTGTGATCTATCTCTTTTGGTGCTTTTCTGACCAGGTCTCAGGGGAATTTTTTACGAAATTCAGCCACCAACTCCGCGGAATTTACCTCATCTGCCCGTATAATCATAAGCAGACAGGATATGCAGAACCCCATCTCCTGCGGGAGGGATATAATTCCCTTAAGCTGCACAGAACTGACCATTTTATCCAGCAAACCAAGGAAGGTGGCCATGTTTGGATTTCGATTCATCAAATCACAGCCCACAGATTTTCTGATTAAATTTCGAAGGGGAAAGGTGGTCAAACAGGGCATTGGTCTCTCTTTTTATTATTTTCCCCTGACAACCTCGCTGGTCAGGATTCCGATGGAGAGCAGGGATGCCCCCTTTATCTTTGACAGTATCACCGAGGATTTCCAGGAGGTGACAGTCCAGGGGGTGCTGACTTATCGGATTTCGGATCCCCAAACCCTGTCGAAAATCATGAATTTCACCTTGCATTCAGATGGAACAGGTTATGCCTCTGATGATCCTGAAAAGCTGCCGCAGCGGTTAATTCAGAATGTGGAAGTGCTTGCCAAATCAGCCATTCACACGATGGATCTCAGGACGGCCTTGGGCAGCGTGGACAGCCTGGTGGACACCCTCCGTCAAGGGCTTAGGGAAGGAGATTTAATGCGCTCCCTGGGGGTGGAGGTGCTGGATTTATCCATCCTGGCAATCCGACCCAAACCGGAGACAGCCCGGGCGCTGGAGGCAGAGGCCCGGGAAAGCATCTTGCGGGAGGCAGATGAAGCGATCTACACCCGCCGGAACGCCGCGGTGGAGCAGGAGCGAAGCATCAAGGAGAATGAGCTCAATACCGAGATTGCCGTGGAAAATAAAAAGCGGCAGATTCGGGAAACCCAGATGGAAGCGGAAAAATCGGTTCAAGCGAAACAAGAAGAGCTGGAGAAAGCTCGAATGCGGGCGAAGATTGCCCTGGAGGAGATGAACCGGGAGCTGACCCGATTGGCTGTAGAAAACGCCCGGGAGCAGGCCGATGTCAAGGCGTACGCACTGGGTTCGGTTGCGAAAGCGCTGAAAGGGGTTGATCCCAGGGTGGTTCAATCTTTGGCTGGCGTGGGGATGAATGCAGACCAGCTGATCGCCCAGGCCTTTCAGGAATTAGCCCAGAATTCTGACCGGATCGGGCAGCTGAACATCTCCTCCGAGCTGCTTCAGTCCCTGCTTAAAGATCCACCCCCTGGGAAATGATCCCGCAGACGGAAGAGAAAATCATCCTGATTGTTCGGCAAACCCGGCTGGATGAGCTGATTGCCCGATACAACACAGCTGATCAAGCCCGGTTTTATATCGAGCATCTTGGGGCGGATTTTTCCGACTATCTAGCTGAAGATGAGCGGTACAAGGAGCAAGTTAGAGAGGTAAAAAAGCTGCTGGCCTCCCTGGGCCGCCTGCAGGTAGTGGATCGCTCCTTTGTCCCGAATTTTCTTTTTGGGAAGCAGGATACTGTGATCGTCCTGGGTCAGGATGGACTGGTTGCCAATGTGCTCAAGTACCTCGATGATCAGCTTGTGATCGGGGTCAACCCGGATCCGCAGCGGTGGGAAGGTGTCCTGCTGCCCTTTAATGTTTCCCAACTGGGAAATGCACTAACGCGGGTTTTTTCCGATCGTCATCAGATCCAGCTGGTTTCCATGGCCAAAGCGACCCTCAATAATGGACAGGTTTTATTCGGGGTGAATGATATTTTTATCGGGCCACAATCTCACACATCCGCCCGGTACACGCTGCAGTTCGGGCAGCAGACGGAAGACCATTCCTCCAGCGGAATCATTGTCTCCACCGGGTTGGGGTCCACTGGATGGCTGCGAAGCATTCTTGCGGGAGCTGCCGGGATTGCCGGTTCGATCACCACCCAGGCACCCCGGGAAATCCCGGAGCTGACCTTCCGATGGGACGCGAATTACCTGTACTTCTCTGTGCGCGAACCCTGGCCGAGTAAGACCTCCTCGGCAGGAATTACCTTCGGCAAAATTACACCCGATCAGCCGCTGACCCTTGTTTCCCAGATGCCCGAAAGCGGAGTCGTTTTCAGCGATGGGATGGAAAGCGATTTCCTGGAGTTCAATTCCGGCATGCAGGTTGAAATTTCCCTGGCGGAGAAAAAAGGACACCTGGTGATTGGATGAGGCTTGATCAGAAAAACGCTGGAAGCTTGCTTGCTGAGGTTTGGCGATGCAGAAGCAATGCTTAAAATTATATCCATAAGGGTACCCTTTATAGGAAGGGTGGTTTCCCCCTTGAGTTTTCCGGAGGAGCTCTGATGAAAAAATACCCCTTTTTTTTCTGGTGGATTCTATTCGGCAGTTTGTTGGCCTCCTGCAACTTTCCCACTCCTGCCCCAGGGACAGCACCTCCCCGGACAGAGTCCCCGGCCCAGCCGCTGCAGGCTCAATCCCCGCAAGCCCCGGCTGCCAGCCAGGCGGGGTTGATTCAGCCAGAGGACCTGGAGTACCTGGGTGGATTTCGATTACCTCCACCGTCAGGGGGATCCAGCTGGGAATACAGCGGTCACGGGTTGACCTATTTCCCGGAGGGGGATCCTGAGGGAGCGGAGGATGGTTTTCCAGGTTCCTTATTTGGGTACGGGCATGATCACCAGCTGTATGTTTCTGAAATCAGCATTCCTCCCCCGCTGCTCTCAAAAAATGCCGGGGACCTGCCGAGTGCAGAAACTCTACAACCCTTTACAGAGCTCACCCAGGGAATCTTTCAGGCAGAGACAATGACCATCCCCCGGGCGGGGATTGCCTATTTGGCGGACCCGGAGCCCCGTCTGCATTTTACCTTCGGACAGCACATCCAGGATTTTGAACCTTCTCATGGGTGGGGAACGGTCGATCTCTCCACCGGGACAGACGCCGGCCCCTGGATATTTGATGGGTATACCAATTATGTCACCAATGATTATTTGTTTGAGATTCCACCTGAGTGGGCTGCGCAGCTGGGGGGAGGACCGCTCCTGGCAAGCGGTCGGGCTCGGGAAGGTTTGTGGAGCGGCCGGGGACCGGCATTATTTGCTTACTCCCCGGGAGATATCCAGAACCCTCTCCCTGCTGGGGGGAAAATCTCCCCGGTCACTCCCCTGCTCCTTTACGGGATCCAGCAGGAGGGAATCCCGGATCTAACCAGTGACGAATCGATGGCGGTTGAAGGATACAGGGAGGCTGACCACTGGTGGGGAGGGGAGTGGCTGACTTTCGGGGATAAATCCGCGGTGGTTTTCGCCGGAACCAAAGCCTTGGGAGAGGAATGGTATGGCTTTGCCAATGGGGTCGTCTGGGAGCATGACTGCGCGGAACAAACCCCTCCATCCTGCCCTGATCCCCCCGAGTGGCCCTATGACAACCGGGGTTTTTGGGCCGAGGATTTTCAAGCCCAGCTGATATTCTATGATCCCCACCAGCTGGTCGCAGTTGCCCGAGGGGAGCTGGATTCATGGGACCCCCAACCATACGCGGTCCTTGTCCTGGATGAGTATTTGCTCGATCCAGCTTTGCGGGTGGAGGATTATAAGCGGGACCTGGTTGGATCGATTGCCTTTGATCGGGAACGGGGGGTGATCTATCTGATAGAAAGACTTGCCCAGGGGCCTGAATCGATCGTTCATGTCTGGCATATCCGACTTTAAGCCTGCCGGTTGGTCTTTCTGGATCTTTTTTTTCCGCAGCGCTGCTTGAGCAGTCTCCTGATCAACTATGAAACCAGGAAAAATGGAGCAGAGACTATGAGACCCCATTTCATGCTCACCCCCTATTATCTGGACGAAGAGGAGCCCGGTCTCCAGGAGCTGGCAGGAACAGATTGGGTCCTCAACCAACCTCCTCTCCCCAGGGCATCGACACAGACCCGCCTGTCTGTTTTGCATACCGGGATTGCCAGGGAGGTGGTCCGGGCTGTCGAAGATCAGAAACTTCCCATCTCTCTCGCTGGAGATTGCTGTTCTACTATCGGCGTCCTGGCTGGACTTCAGCGGCAAGGGCTAAATCCTCTCCTGGTCTGGTTTGACGCTCACGGTGACTTCAACACCTGGGATACTTCCCCAAGCGGGTTCCTGGGTGGGATGCCGCTGGCGATGCTGGTTGGTTTGGGTGAGCAAACGATGCTGGAGATAAATCAGGTCAAACCGCTGGATGAGAGGAGGGTGATCCTGAGTGATGCCCGGGACTTAGACCCGCAGGAGGAGGAGCTGGTGAAGGATTCCAGAATTGTCCATCTCCGCGACCCCCGCGCCCTGCTGGATTATCCCCTGGAAAAGGAAGCACTCTGGGTTCATTTTGATTGTGATGTGGTGAACCCAGTCCACTCCCCTGCCCAGCATTTTCCCGCCCCGGGCGGTCCTTCTCCGGACGTATTGAAAGATATCTTTGAGATGATTGGCGAAAAAGGTCATATTCAGGCAGTCTCGATGTCTTCCTGGGCGCCGGATCTTCCCGGCAGCGACCAATCCCAGCAGGTGAGCCTGGATTTACTGCGGACCCTCTACAAAAACAAAGAGCGATGAAGGGCTGGAAGGACTATAGACAAAAGAAGGAAAGGACAGGACAGGTTGCAACCAGGGTCATAACTTGAGTGGGGATCCTTCTGGGGTCAGCCATGTTGGTGTATTGGGGAATGTTTGTCCTTCAAGGGTTGGTTTTATCCGGGATACCGATGCTCTCAGAACCGGGAAACGCAGCCGCAGCCCTAGGAAGCGGAATTGGGATGCTGCGAAAAAAGATGGGCTGTTCCATCCACCCTCGTGGTTTGTGGGATGTGGGCATATGGCGCGATCGGTGGGATTAATCTGGTCCTGGAAAATGGCTTGGATTTCACCTCCCCGTTTGGGGCTGTTACCGATGCGGTGATATTTCCCCTGGTGCTGATCTTTGCGCTTTATACAGCGGTGATGATTTGGAAAAATCGAGATCTATTTGATACCTGGTTTCTGATCCCAAGGAAACCAGCCCGGGGTTTAAGAAGCCGAAGAAAAATTATTGTTAGAGTTTTCTCAGGGAGAGTGCAGGAATGAAAAATTTGTTTCGAAGTCTGGTGGCAGTCTGGTACCTTCTGGGCTGGGTGCTCCATGTGTATTTAGGGCTTTTTAATCCCGGGGTCTACCAGGCCTTTGCAGAAACCGCTTTGATCCCCGGGTTTGGATCTTTCTGGGAAGGGGTGGTCATGCCCCACATCACGGTCCTGGCCCTCATCCTGGCTTTGTTTGAGGTCATCGTCGGGGGGCTGTTGATTTACCGAAAAAAATGGGTGACGGTTGGTCTGGTTTTCAGCATGGGATTTAATCTTTTCCTGGTCCAGCTGGGATTGGGATTCCCCGCTCCGGATCCCGGGAGCGATTTTTATTTCAACCGCTTTCCAAATCTTGTCTTTGTTGCTGTACAGGGATATTTGCTCTTTTTCCGCTACCCGGAGACGGTCTGGGAGTGGATCCGGGGTTTAAATATCCAAAGATGATTGAAATTTGTGGATAACAGCTTGCGTTTGATGATATAGTGAAGGCGATTTACGCTGCTGTTGGCTGAAAGAACACGCTCCACAAAATTCAAGCAGGGAGAGGCGATGAAACCTTTCCGAAAACATGTAGCACTCGCAGTGGATGGGGGCGGGATGAAAGGAATCATTCCTGCCCGGGCTTTGGCTGTGCTGGAAGCTCACCTCCAAAAACCAGCCTACGAGACTTTCCGTCTCCTGGCAGGAACATCGACCGGGGCAATTATCTCTGCGGGGATTGCCACGGGGTTGTTTGGTGATGAGCTGGTCACCCTCTATGCGGAATTTGGACGAAAGATTTTCAAGAAGAACTGGCGCAGTTATCTCTGGCCGCTTGTGCGCTACCGTTATCCGCTGGGTCCCCTGCGTTCCGCGCTGGAGAAGTATTTTGGGCAGCGGAGGCTGGGGGACTTCTGGGATCGTTCGCATCCCTGCGATGTAGTGATCACCACATTTGACCTGGTTGAAAACCAGACCCTGTTCTTGAAGCCATACAAGAAATCAGCGGGCTATGACCGCTGGTCGGTTGTTGAGGCGGTATTGGCCTCCTCGGCTGTGCCGACGATCTTTCCCCCGGTGCAGGATCGCTATGTTGACGGCGGTGTGGGTTCCTATCATAACCCCTGCTACCTCGCGGCTTACGAAGCAAGGTTTGTGCTGGGCTGGGATCCCGCAGAGACAACCTTGATCAGCCTGGGAACAGGGCGCCCGCCGCATGCCCTGGCCCCTCGGGAGATCAAACGCTTCTGGCCCTGGCATTGGATCACCCCGGTCCTGGGCGCTTTTCAAGGATCAGCAGACGACCAGCAAGTTCACTTGGTGAAGACCTTCTTTCCCAGGCTGGATTTCCGCCGCTTTCAGGTGGATTTAGATGAGTTGATCGCGCTGGATGACATTACCAGGATCCCGGAAATGATCGCCTATGGAGAACAGCTGGGAGAAAAGATTCTCACGGACCAATTGGATGGGGCGATGACGATCCAGCCCAAGCGCCCCCGGGAGAGCTTGCTCTAACCCGCCGGGAAAAACCAGACATGATCCCAGCAGGCTTGGCGGCCTGCTTTCCTGTCGTTTGAGGGGGAAACAGCTGCGACCATCCAGTTTCTCGCTTCTGATGATTAATTTCCCATAATAATGATCGCTCGCAGCATGTGCCTGGAGCTGTGCGTGGTAGAATTTTCCAAAATCTCTGCCCGGGGTTATTTTCCGGGATATTTTGCTGGAGCTCAAGGATGAACTGGGGAAAACGACTGCGCAGCTTCTTGATCCTGCTGCTGATGGTTTTGTTGGGAGTTCTGCCTATCCGGGGGACAAATCTGGATCCAACCCGGGAGATTGAACGGATTCGTTTTTATTCCCGTCCGTATGAGTTTGATTACATCAGCTGGTCAGCAGCGGCATTATTCCGGAAGTTGGGTCAATCGAATATCAGGGTGGAGCGCTACCTTGAACCGGAGCGCGGCCGGGAAATTGTGCTTGAATATCTTTCTCTCCGAAATGAAGTAGTCCTGCTGCAGGAGCAGTTGAAACTGACGCTTTCGGATCCATTGATCGAGAACCCCCAGCAGGCTGCTGAGCCAATCCGGGCTCAGCTGGATGAAAAGCGATCGCGCAAACAGCGCTTGTCGCCCTTTGTGGAGCAGATCATCCAGCATCAAATGAATAATTCCCTTGCAGCGCTGGAAATCTCCCCCAGCGGAAAGCCGCTTCCCCCGGTGCTTTATCAAGCTGAACCAGATTCATACGCCCTGATCGTTTCCCCCCGCCATGAAATCCGGCAGGCGGCTAACATCATGCTGGTTCCTGATCTCACCCTCGATGAAATGATCGCATTGGAGGATAAGATTGAAGAGGAACTGGACCTCTCGGCGCTGGTTGTGGGGATCGGGGGCGTCGGGTTGTACCCTTCCATGATCATCGAGTCTGGAAATCTTGATTGGCTGGTCCATGTCATAGGACATGAATGGACCCATAATTACCTCACGATCAGACCCCTGGGAGCGAACTACTACGCGAGTCCACAGCTGACCACCATCAATGAAACCATCGCCGATCTATCCGCTGATGCAATCCAGCATAAGCTCTTTCAGCTGTATTATCCCGAGTACCTTCCTCCTGCAGTTGAGCAGGCACCTGATGATAGAGATACCTCATCACCCCAGCAGGAGCGCCTGGAAAGAAAAGACAGCCTGCTGGGCAGGTGGGAATTTGATTTTCGGGCTCAAATGCATTGGACCCGGTTGAAGGTGGATCGGCTGCTGGCGGAGGGAAAAGTGGAGGAGGCGGAATCCTTCCTGGAATCCAGAAGGATTTATTTCTGGGAAAACGGCTACCGCATCCGGAAGCTCAATCAAGCCTACTTTGCTTTTCATGGGTCCTACGCTGCCCAACCCGGCGGTGCTGCGGGTTCAACGGGGGTAGACCTGGGCCAGCAGCTTCGGGATCTCCGGAAGAGCATCCCTGATTATGCGGAGTTCATGAAGGCTGTCGCCTGGCGCTGGCGGTTGGATCAATTCCAGGAATTGTTTGCTGGTCAGAATGCAAGCTGACCGGACATTGAGCCCATTCTGAATCTCTGATGAGTGATGGATCCGCATTCAGCTGGGTGATTGATTTATTGGTACAATGGGGAAAATTTTAACGCTGGAGGAACTGTGAAAAAACTAAATCGAGTAATTTTATTCCTTTCCCTGCTGACCATCGTTGCGGTTGGCTGTTCTGGCGTCGGAGAAACCCCGATTGAAGCCACCTGTGTGCCCAATCCGCAGCCAACCCCACAACCGGAAGATCTCGCCCTGTTTTCTCCGGATCCGGAGCGGGATTGGATCAAAGGACCTGATGACGCAGCAATTACGATTGTGGAATACGGGGACTACCAATGCCCTTATTGTGCTGTGGCAGCGGAGAACCTTGAGGCCTTGCTGGAAAAATATCCGGATGATGTCCGGCTGATATACCGCCACTTTCCCCTGGCCAGCATCCATGACAAAGCCATTTTAGCCACCCAGGCTGCTGAGGCCGCTGGCCTGCAGGGTGCTTTCTGGGAAATGCACGAGCGGCTGTATCAAACCCAGGCGGCGTGGTCGGATTATTCTGAAGAGGAGTTCAGGAGCTGGACAGCTGATCAGGCCGAAGACCTGGGACTGGATCGGGCGCAGTTCATCAGGGATCTGGACAGTGAGGAGATCGCATCCGCTGCGGAAGCGACCTGGGTCGAGGGTCAGGAAATCGGGATTCCGGGAACGCCCTTTTTGAAAGTCAACAGCCTGTATGATGCCCAGGCTGATCCTGCCCTGCTGACCGCGATCGTAGAGCTGATCAAACTGGAGGAGCGGCAGTTTACGGCCTGTCCACCGATTACAGTGAATCAGCGCTCGACCTACCTGGCCACCCTGGAGACCGAGAAAGGGGATATCGTGATCGAACTCTACCCCAAAGTGGCCCCCCTGGCTGTCAACAGCTTTATTTTTCTGGCAGAAAATGATTGGTTTGACGGGGTCACCTTCCACCGGGTGCTGGAAGATTTCATTGCCCAAACCGGCGACCCGACAGGGACAGGATTTGGGTCCCCGGGATATACATTCAGCAATGAAATCTCTGAGAAGCTCATGTTTGACCGCAAGGGTCTGGTCGCGATGGCGAATTCTGGACCCGAGAGCAACGGCAGCCAGTTCTTCATCACCTACGGCCCGGTCCCGGAACTCGATGGGGAGTACACAATCTTTGGAGAGGTCATTGAAGGGATGGGGGTTGCCGAAAGCCTTACCCCGCGGAATCCGCAAAACGGTGAGGAATTACCCCCCGGTGATGTGCTCATCGATGTGCAGATTGAAGTTGAATAAACAAACGCTGTCGCTTAGAATTCTCCAGGACGCAATGGAGTCAGGAAGGGATGATGGAAAAATCTGGAGGGTTTGATTGGTTGACAGCCGGTCAATTCCTGTTCAGCATCTCTGTGGTCGTACTGACAACCATCCTGGTCTTTGCTGGCTCTCTGCTACTTGTTGCAGGGAGCCAGGCGCTTGAAGTCGCCATCCCCCAACAGCAAATTATCTCCTCGTTTTTATTCCTGGCTGGTTTAGGATTCATCGGGCTGCTTTTGGTCCCCTCTGTGATTACCTCAGGAAGGGCGCTGCTGGGGCTGGGGCAGCGGGAGATAAGCTTTCTGGAGAATTCATGGTGGCTGCTTTTGTTTGTTCCCCTGCTGATTGCAGGATCCTCTCTTCTCACATCTGCTAATTTTCTGCAGGTTGCCGCCTTTGCATTCATCCACTTGGCAACCAATGGCGCTGTCACTTTCTGGATGATTTTTCTTCTTCGCAGAAATCTTCCCAAAGGGTCCTCACAGCGGTTCTGGGGGATATTAGGAAGCGGGGTGTCATTAGCCCCGGGAATTGCTTTTGTTGTGGAATTGATCCTGCTGGTCCTGGTTATCATCCTGTGGCTTGCCTACCTTCAGACCCAACCAGCCATCCTGGAGGAGATCCATTCCCTGCTCAACAGACTGCCGCAATCCGCTGTCTCCCCCGTGATCATTGAACGGATGGCAGGGAAGTACCTCGCAAGGCCAGGAGTTCTGGGGACGATCTTTGTCTATGTGGCAGTCTTGATCCCTGTTGTAGAGGAATTGATCAAACCCATTGGGGTCTGGTTCTTATTATCTCGGGAAATCTCGGCCTGGGAGGGGTTTGTCCTTGGGGGATTGGCTGGGGCTGGATATGGGTTGTTTGAAAACCTGACCATCGGCGCCAATGCGGATGTCTGGATGGTGGTGGTGATTTCCAGGATCGGAACCACTGCAATCCACATTTTCACCAGCGGATTGGTTGGCTGGGGGCTGGTTTCCGCCTGGAAAGAGGCCCGGTACCTGCGGTTGGGGAAGGCTTACCTCTCCGCGGTGCTTCTGCACGGCGTTTGGAATGGATTGAATGTATTAAATCTGATCCCCTCGCTGCCTGGCTTGAGCGATGGGCTGAGCTCCTTCACTAATTATTTTGCCGGTTTTGCCCCGGCGGGTTTGATTATTCTGTCGCTGGGAGCACTGCTTGGAATCATCCGCTACAATATCTATTTCCGGCGGGCAGAAATGAGCTGAAGAGGAAAGTCAACTGGGCCGTGAAGGGCGCAGCGTGATTCCTGGTTGTTTTTTTCCCCTGTTGGGATGAATATCTCAAGGTATTGATCTGGAAACACGGCAGCTGGACGTCTGGATTCCTATTTTTCTAATCTTCTGGGAGCCTCACTGCTGTTTACAGGGGGAAGATTTGCAGCCCAAGGGGCATCTGCCCCGGTATGTTTGGGGTGCTGTCCACCGCAGCGATGATCCCTGGTGACACCGGGAACCATGGGTTTGGCGCTGATGTTGGTCCCCGGGCCTTCAGCGGTGAGATGATTTACCGCAACCTGGATCAAATCAACCTCTTTGACGTGGGGAAGGAAAAAATTGAAAGACGACTTTTCCCTTTGGGGGAAATACCTTAGGAAATCTCTTCCTGGCCTGAAAAAATTTTGCGATCAGGATCATTGCGATTCTTGCTGTCTTCCCAGTCCTGGGCTGTGCCGAGTATTTCTAAATAACAGGCAGGAAACCAGGCGGACAAATCCACTTCAGGACGAAGTCAGAGATCGATATATTTTCCCCCAGAACCTGCCAGCTGCTTGGGGATCGGCAAAGCAGTTTTTTATTCTCCCAGACAAACCACCACGGCCCCGGCCATATCCCGGGAGTGGCTCAGGCTGACTGACCAGGTGGAGAATCCCTGGAGGTCAGCGATTTGAGCAGCCCTACCGTGCAGCCGAAGCTGCGGTTTTCCTGAACCCGTGTTGATGGTTTCAATCTCTTTCCAGGAGACCGGTCCGATCCCTGTTCCGAGCGCTTTTGAGGCAGCTTCTTTGGCAGCAAACCGGACCGCGACTTCTGACGGTTTATTCCGGGATTGGCGGATTTCCATTTGAGTGAAGACCCGGTGCAGGAAGTGATCCCCATATTTTTCCAGCGTTCGGGAGATGCGGTCAATTTCAATCAGGTCAATTCCAGTGGATAGGTTCATAGTTCTGGTCCTGCTGTGGAGATGGCTAAGCGGTCTGGATGAAGATATTTTCGGGCAATTTCCAGGGCATCCTGGGGGGTGACTTCAAGGATGATGTCTTCATATCTGCGAAAATAGTCCAATCCGAGCTGATGGCGTTCGATATTCAGCAGTGATCCAGCCACCCCGGTGTTGGACTCCAGGGAGAGGGGAAGCTTTCCGATATAGCTGCTTTGGCTGTCCTGGAGTTCCTGAGCAGAAACAGGTTCCTGGATGAACCGGTCGATCTCGGTGAGAATTAATTTGATCGCCTTCTCGAGATTCAGTGGGTCCACCCCCGCAGAAACCGTCCAGGACCCCGGTCCTATGCTGCTGCTTATTGAACTGTAAGCATAATAGGCGTAGCCTGCTTTTTTTCGGACGGAATCCCCTATCCGGCCCATCATCCCGAACTGACCCAGGACGCTGTTTCCCAGCTTTGCGGCCATATAGTCTGGAGACTGTCGCCGCGGGCCTACAGCACCGAGGACAATATCAGCCTGGCTTTTTTCTGGAATCGGGTGGTGAACCTGGATCACCTCAGAAAGCGGTTCTTTCTCGGGCACCTCAATGATGCCAGGATGGCGTGCGGTTTCCCAGTTCCCAAGCTTTTCCTCAAGCTTTTGCAGCGTTGACGGTGGATCCACCGCACCGACAATCACGATCACCATTCCCCTGGGCCCATAATGGGCAGAATGAAACTGGATCAAGTCGTCCCGGGTGATGGCAGCAATTGTTTCTGGATACCCATCGTTTGGATGGCGGTAGGGATGGTTCGCAAATACGATTTGATCAAATCCCAGCGAGGCCATCTCGCTGGTGTCCTGGGAGCGCAGATCCAGACCGATTAAATACTGGGAGCGAAGCCGTTCCAGATCCGCTGCTGGAAAAACCGGGTTCTGCAGGGTGTCTGCCAGGATCGCCAGCAGAGAGTCAAGGTCATTTGCCAGAGATTTCCCGGCGAACCCAGCCGTGTGGGTCCCCCCACTGAACCCCAGGCTGGCGCCCATTGATTCTAAAGTTTCATAGATTTCTTCAAAGGGCTGGCTTTTTGTTCCTCGCATCAGTGCTTCCGCTGTGTAATTCGCCAACCCCAATTTGTCCTCGGGTTCATAGAGACTCCCAGCCGGGAGGTACCCTACGAGGGCGACGGTCATCGAATTTGGATTTGGCCGAATCAATACCGTGATTCCATTGTCTAATTCCTGACGGAGGACATCTTCTGGACCTGGAAGGCTGGATTTTTTCAGCGATGCAAATTTTTTCCTGATCATCCTGTGGTAGCCCCTTTTTGATGCGGCAGATATGTGGCGACCAATCGATTCCGGGGGACCAGATACTCCTGGGCTGCCCGCTGAACCTCTTCTGGCGTCACCTCAGCCAATTTGTCAAGGTAATTGACAACCCAGTCATAGGTGGCAAACATTTCCGAGAATCCCATCCAGAACGCCTGGTTGGTGATGCTCTCATCTCCGTATGCGAATAATGCCCGGGTTTGCTTGGCAGCCCGCTGGATCTCCTCTTCTGCTGGCGGGGCATCTTGAAGTTTCATAATTTCCTCTTCCAGGATCTTCAGCCCTTCTGCGGCTGTTGCTGCGGGGTGAACAATGTAATTGAGGTTGTACAGGTAAGGATCAATTGTGGCCGGCAACCCTCCCTGAATGTGGACTGCGACCTCCTCTTGCTCGACCATCCGGGAATACAATCGCGAGGTCATATTTGAGATACCTCCCCCGCCAAACATGTTCAGACCCTGCGGTCCGCTGAGCAAGCTGTCCAGGATCAATAAGGGAAAGAAGTCCTCCTCCGCTGCAGGAGGACTGCGAAAGGCCACATCGACAATCACCGTGTCGCCGGGACCCTGCACTGTCAGCTGGTGCTCTCCTTTTTGGGGGGGTTCTTGCCGCCGCAGCCGGGGAGGGGGGTCGCCCCGGGGGATATCCTGGTAGAGGGTTTTAATGCGATCCAGCATCACCTTGTGGTCAAAATCTCCTGCGATGGCAATCAATGCGTTGTTCGGGGTGTAGTAGGATCGGTAGTGCTGGAAGAGCTCATCCCTGCTGATCGTTTGTAAATCAGCCAGATCCCCGAGGATTTCGTGGTGATAGGGGTGGACGCGGAAGGCGGCAGCCCGGAGGGCTTCGCGAAGGAGAAACCCTGGATGATTTTCCCTGCCCTGCCTTTCGGAGATCACGACGGTGCGTTCTTTCTCCACTTCCAGGGGATCAAATACGCTGTTCACCATTCGATCTGCTTCCAGGGATAACGCCAGATCGATCTTATCAGCGGGCATGGTTTCATAATAGGTGGTCCAGTCCAGGTACGTCAGGGCGTTCCAAATACCCCCGCTCCGGGACACAGATTTTTCCAGCTCATCTGCAGGGAACTTCGGGGTCCCTTTAAACTGGAGATGTTCTACCCAGTGCGAGATCCCGGTTTTTCCGGTGACTTCATCACGGGAACCAACCCGGTACCAAACCCAATGACTGATCAGCGGGGCGGTGTGGATCTCCTTCAGCATAATCTTTAACCCGTTTTCCAGGGTAATGGTCTCAATTGGATGAATCATGGTGGTCCTTATGGGCCCCTTATTCTGTCAGGGAGGCGACCAGCACATCCAGGGCCAGTTCTGGATCCAGCTGGCCGGTTTTTATGGCTTCATCAACCTCTGACAGCCGGCTGTAAATCCTCCTCAGTTGATCCATTGTGAACTGACGTGCTTGGGGAAGGATCTTTTTGATAGGATAGGGATGCTGACCTATTTTTTTTGCAATCGCCTGGTGATCCCGATCCGGATGATCATTGATTTGTTCCAGCACCTGTATCAGCAAACGAAATTGCCTGATAATCATCCCAAATAAAGGCAGGGCATCGCTCTCCTCCAGGAGCCGGTGCATTATTTTCATTGCGGTGGATCCATCTCCATAGCCGATCGCGTCGACCATTTCAAACACATCCCCCTGCCGGACATCCGGGGTGAGGTTTCGGATATCAGATTCTGAGACTGGGCGGGCGAAATCCACATAGAAAAGCAGCTTTTCGATTTCCATGGCTGCCAGCCTTGGATCCTCGTTGACAAAACTGCCCAGGAGTTGGGCGGCTGGACGGGTAAATTCACCTCCCAGCTCCCTGGCTATTGAAGAGATCCACTCGGTCATCTGCCGTCCTTCCGGGTGGATGAAACTCCGGCTCCAGGTGGTTTGTGGTCGCTTGGCAGCCCAGCGGGACAGCCAGTGCTGGCTGTCAAGCGGCTGGTCCACAACCAGAATGCAAGCGGTCGAGGGGGGGATGGATTCCAGAACCGATAAGAACCTATCCCTCTGGGTTTTGTTTTTCCCCAGCGCAAGCGGGTGATGGAGGATCACCATCCGGCGTTCGGATAGAAATGGAACGGAATGGGTTTCTGCCCGGATGGATTCCAGGGAGTGGGATTGGCCGTCCAGGGTGGTGATATCCATGGCGGCATTCGCCCGGTCACCCATTTTAGGCTTCAGGCGCTGCTCTAAAAAGGAGCGGATCCCAAATTCATCATTCCCATGAAGCAAATAGATCGTGGGTGAAACCTCTGTCATATCATCCCTGGGTTTGAATTCGGTGGGCAGTGGTATTGGGGAGAGAATGAGCCAGCACGGTCTTGATCCTCAAGGTGCCGGGCGATCCCTTTGTGGTCAGGTGCTTTTGGAAGTGCGGACCCAGGGGCTGAGCGATCAGCAGGGCGATGATGGCCAGGAGTACGACAAGGGGAAAGCGTTCGAGTTTATCACGGACCTTTTCTCCCGCGCCGATCATGCCGGCTGCACCCGCCAGGCCCGCGAACAACCCCGAGGTGAGCAGGTTTGTGCCGCAGTTCTGATGAATCGCAAGATGGCTGTGGCCCTGCCGGAGGAGCTCCAGGGCTTCTAAGGAAACCTCGGTTAACTCTGAGGTAGGGATGTCACCGAGGATCCAAAAACCCCCGGCATCAGAATGACCGGCAAAGATCCGTGTGGGATGTTTCTTTGCCAGCAGGTTTAATGTAGCGTGTTCGAGACCGTGGTTCCGTCGCGTTCGGGAAATGACCTGCTGAAACCTCATTGATTTCTATCCTTTTCTGGGTGCCCCAGCATCCCCGCTTCCAGGCCTGCCCCCGCCTGCTTTTCGGAGTGGGAGGGTGGTAGATTCTCCCGGGGCGCCATAAAGTTTTATTTTACTAAAGATTTCACCCTAAAACCACAGAGGATTAATCTCCTGCTATTAATCATTCGTCTGCGGTGGAGAAAAAATCAGCCCATGCTATAATTGCTGAGCTACAAATATCAAAAAGGATTAAGGCCCTATGAAAGTACTGATCACAGGCGCGGCAGGATTCCTGGGGGCAGCCCTGGGAAAACGCCTTGTGGAAGCTGGAGACGAGGTCCTGGGGATTGATGATCTTTCCACAGGAAAAGAAGAGGCAGTACATCCCCAAATTCAGTTCACCCGCGGGGACATCATGGACCGCCATGAACTGTGGACCCTGCTTCAAGATGTGGATTGTGTGTATCATCTTGCCGCCCGGGTTGCAGTGCAGGAATCCATTCTGTATCCTCGGGAATACAATCAAACCAATGTGGGGGGGACTGTCAGCTTGATGGAAGCCATGCGGGATGTGGGCGTGAAGCGGGTGGTTTTTACCTCCTCGGGTGCCGTATATGGCCAGCAGCAGGAGCAGCCTCTCCAGGAGGACCTGCGCCCTGCGCCGGATTCCCCGTACGCGGTCTCTAAAATCTCTGCGGAATATTATGTAAAAACCATCGGGCAGTTATGGGGGATCGATACCGTGACGCTGCGGATTTTTAACGCCTATGGGCCCGGACAGCACATCCCGAACGCCCATCCGCCTGTGGTTGCGAATTTTTTAAAGCAAGCAGTCCAGGATGGAACCCTCGTGATTCACAACAGCGGGGGGCAAACCAGGGATTACGTTTTTCTGGATGATGTCATTCGGGCGTTGATTTCTGCGGGTACGGCGGACAGCGTCGATGGGGAAATTATCAATATTGGCAGCGGGCAGGAGATCAGTGTCAGCGAGCTGGCAGGTCAGGTGCTTGAGTTAACCGGGAGGAGTGCTGAGATCATCCATAATCCCAAAGCGAATGGGGGAGTGAAAAGGATGTGCGCTGATCTCAGCAAAGCAAAACAGCTTTTGGGCTATCAACCCCGCGTTTCCCTGAACAAGGGTCTGAGGAAGACCCTGGAGCGAGATCCACGATATGTTGTAGAGGATGAATAACCGGGGATGAACCTTCCCTGACCTGCCAGGGGATCTGGGATGGGAGAGAATTGGTTTCCCGGGGACGCAGAACAGGAAAACTATGCCAGGAAGCGCCCAGAAGGTATTATCTGAGGATTTCTTCCTTCGGGAGACCTTGATTGTTGCCCGCGAGCTTCTGGGGATGCGGTTGGTCCGGATGGATCATGGTCAGCGGATCAGCGGAAGAATTGTGGAAACGGAAGCATACTGTGGCGAAGAAGACCAGGGGTGCCACTGTAAAGCGGGCAGAACACCCCGCACCCAGGTCATGTATGGTCCGCCAGGCCGTGCCTATGTATACTTTATCTACGGGATGCACTGGCTCCTGAATTTTGTCACCGAGCCGGTGGGCCAACCTGGGGCAGTCCTGATCCGTGGGCTCATCCCAGAAGAAGGTCAGCAGCTCATCGCGGCGCGTCGAAAGGGACAGCCAGAACACCACTGGCTGGACGGGCCTGCAAAGATTTGTCAGGCACTGGCAATTGACGGGGCCTTGAACGGCCAGGAAGTATGCCGTGGGGATGGCGAGCTTTTTGTCGAAAGAACCCCCCCACCAGAAACCAGGCACATTCACACGACCCCCCGGATCGGGCTGGACTCTGTCCCGGAACCCTGGAAAAGCATTCCCTGGCGGTTTCTCCTCAAGGGGCCAGGGAATTGACCAGATTTCAAAATCAAGATTGGAGGCAGTATGTTTCGAAGAAAAGATGATCCCGCCCCTGCCGTGGAGCCGGTCTCGTCCCAAGTCCGGGTAACATCGATTCTTGGTGCAGACACCAATTGGAAAGGAGAGTTAAGCGGCCAGGGAGGGGTCAGAATTGAAGGCTTGTTTGAAGGGAAAATCAACCTCAAGGGGATGGTGGTCATTGACCGCAAAGGACGGCTGGAAAGTGATCTGATCGTCGCTGATACGGTGATCGTTGCCGGGTCTGTCCGCAGTGACATTCAAGCCGATCGGGTGGAAATCCGCAGCACAGGGCGTGTCTGGGGGGATGTAACCGCCGTTCGATTCTCCACGGAGGAGGGGGCGTATTTGCGGGGGAAAATCCAGATGGAAGAAGAAGCACCCGAGCAAGCTCCAGCGGATGAGGTTGGAGAAACTCAGCAGGAAGCAGCCACCCTAGATGAGAAACTGGAGTAGCTTCAAGGCCTTCTTACGCTGCCTGATCCTGGGGTTTCTCCTCACTGCGGCGGCGGGCTGTTTTGCGCCGGCAGATCCGCAGGGAGGCAGAACTCCTCAGAACTCCTCAGAAGAAAAAACGACGGCTCTGCCTGCGGAATCTTTAGAACCGACAATCCCCCAAAAACCAACCAGCACCTTATTGTCCTTGGACAACCCCGGATTGCCAGAGACATCCCCTGCACAGTGCGGAGAGTTTTCGGGTACGATCCAGAAGTATACTTTTCAACCCTCCCGGACAGAGGCACTTCTTGAGGGACAGATCTATTTGCCTCCCTGCTACAGGGGGATGGAATCCGGTTCTTTTCCCGTCATCTACCTGCTTCACGGCGCGGAATCCACCGCTGAACAGTGGGATGCGCTGGGGATTGATGAAACCGCTGACCGATTGATCGCCAGGGAAGACATCCCGCCCATTATTCTCGTCCTGCCTGATGAACCCAGTGGAAGGCATCCATCGGAAACTCCTTTTGGGGAGCAGGTTGTGAAAGATCTGATTCCCTGGATCGACAGCCACTATCGAACCCTGGACTCCCGGGATTATCGAGCGATCGGGGGGATCTCCCGGGGGGGGAACTGGGCGATCCGGATGGGACTGCTGCATTGGAGCAGCTTCAGCCGGATTGGCGCCCACAGCACCCCGCTGTTCCGAGGAGATTTACAGAGAATTCCTGATTGGATGGGGGGAATTCCGGAAACGATGATGCCCGCGATTTATCTCGATATCGGAGGCGGCGACCAGCATCTAGCGCAGGCGCGGGAACTGGAAGAAATGCTTCAGTCCCTGGGTGTTCCGTATGAATGGCACCAGAACCCCGGGCTGCATACCGAGGAATACTGGCAATCTCACCTGGAAGATTACCTGGTCTGGTACACCCAGGATTGGTAGCAAGCTGGATCCAGGGGGGACAGCAGAGAGGATTTTTCCCGGACGGAACGTTTCTGATATCAAACTGCTGGCGCAGCATTTTCCCTATTTATTCTGGCACATACCCCAGCAGCGGATCTGCTCGAGAGGACCCTCTTTTTCTGGGCTCACTTTCCCGGAGTGGAGCAGGGTTCATGCTGAATGGGGAGGCATGCCTTTTGTCAGTTTCAGGGGCGGATCATCTCCGTTATAATAAGGACTCAGACAGAGCCTAAGAATAAGGGAAATCAATGGAAAAAACGCTCAAGATCGTCATCCCCATGGCAGGCTATGGGAAACGCCTGCGGCCGCAGACCTGGAGCCGTCCGAAACAGCTGATCAGCCTGGCAGGGAAAACAGTCATTGAACATGTCCTGGACACATTTTCAACACTGCCGGAGGATTTCCAGGTTGAATATGTCTTTATCGTTGGATATTTGGGGGACAAAATCCGCGATTTCATGAGTGAAGAGTACCCGGATCTTACGGTCCATTTTGTTGTTCAGGAGGAAATGAAGGGGCAATCTCACGCAATCTACCTGGCAAAAGAATATATTCAAGGACCGATGCTGATGGTGTTTGCAGACACCCTTTTGGAGACAGAGCTTTCATTTTTGGAGGAGGAAAAGGCAGACATTGTCGCCTGGGTGAAGCCTGTCCCGGATCCCAGAAGATTCGGCGTGGCGGAACTTGGTGAGGATGAGTGGGTCACCCGGTTAATTGAGAAACCAAAAGCGCTTGACAACAACCTGGCCCTGGTAGGATTTTATTATTTCAAGGAGGGTCAGCAGCTGATCCAGGCGATCGAGTCCCAGATTGAGAATAAATTAATCTTCAAGGGGGAATATTTCCTGGCGGACGCCATCAACATCATGCTGGACGAGATGAACGTAAAAGCCCGCACGCATAAAGTCAACATATGGCTGGACGCCGGCACGCCAGAGGCAGTGCTGGCCACCAATCGGTATCTGCTTGATCACGGATATGACAATTCGGAGAAGGCGGGAAAACGAATAGGGGTGAAAATCATCCCGCCGGTTTACATCCATCCCGAGGCGAACGTGGAAGCTTCCGTGCTTGGCCCTCACACTGCGGTTGACGCTGGCTGTCAGATCACAGGCAGTGTGATCCAGAACTCAATTGTTGAGCGAGATGCGCAAATTGAAGATGTGATCCTGCGAGATTCCCTGATCGGACAGCATACCCATGTCCAGGGAAAAGCTGCCTCCCTGAACATGGGTGATCACACCTCCCTGAAGCCCTAAAGCCAATCCCACAGCTCAGGTCAATCCCAAGGAGAGAGAGTATGGGCGGTAGATTTCTAGCAAAAAAGGTCCTGGATCTGAAACCGTCCGGGATTCGGAAATTTTTTGACATTGTGGCGACAATGGACGATGTGATCTCCCTCGGGATCGGTGAGCCGGATTTTGTCACCCCCCGACCTGTTCTGGACGCCGGCATTCAAGCCCTGAAGGACGGCGAAACCCATTACACCTCCAATGCCGGGATCCTCCCGCTTCGGGAAGCAATTGCCTCATACCTGGAGCAGAAATACCAGGTCCAGTATGATCCCGCAGAGGAAGTGATTGTCACGGTCGGTGTCTCCGAGGCCCTCTACCTTGCTTTGACCGCAGTGATTGAACCCGGGGAGGAGGTGCTCATCCCCACACCCTGTTTTGTGTCCTACCAGGCGGAAGTGATCCTGGCAGGCGGGGTTCCAGTGGAAATTCCCGGAACCATGGAAGGAAAATTTGAACCGGACCCAGCGCAGATCTCTGCGGCTGTGACCCCGCAGACCAAGGCGATTTTTATTGGCTATCCCAACAACCCCACAGGGGCAGTGGCGTCCCGGGAGACCCTGGAGAAGATTGCCAAGATTGCCGCAGAGCATGATCTGCTGGTAATTTCTGATGAAATTTATGAAAACCTGGTTTACGGAGTAGACCATGTTTGTTTTGCCTCCCTCCCGGGGATGAAAGAGCGGACGATCACACTTGGGGGGCTTTCCAAGAGTCATGCGATGACAGGATGGCGGGTTGGGTTTGCGGCAGCTCCGGCGGCGATCCTGCAGGGATTATTGAGGATTCATCAATACACCATCATGTCCGCCCCGACAATGTCCCAGCTGGCTGCCCTGGCTGCCTTTACCCACGGCAGCACCCACGCAGAGGAAATGCGCTCAAAATATGACCGGAGAAGACAGCTGATCGTGCCTGCGCTCAATGAAATCGGCCTGACCACCTTTGAACCCCGGGGTGCGTTTTACGCTTTTCCAAAAATCACCCTGGAGGGGATGAGCGACGAGGTTTTTGCGGAACGATTGCTTGCCGAGGAGCAGGTCGCAGTTGTTCCGGGATCTGCTTTTGGGGCTGGGGGAGAGGGGTTTGTCCGCTGTTCTTATGCGACTGCCTATCATAAGATTGAACAGGCCCTGGAGAGGATCTACCGGTTTGTCAACCGGAATCAATAGGTCTGATGACTTTCAAATGATACAGGGAGATGGCCTGCGGGCCACTCCCTATTTTTTTATAAGAGAGATGGGGGGTTGACTTCAATAATCCAGTCATCAGGGGGCGGGGATTGACGAAGAAGGGCGACCGGGTCCGGGCCCCGAAGGATGATCTGCCAGCGGTACTGCCCCCGGATGCGGGTGAAATAGCAGGGGACGGGACCAACCAGGTCAGTGGCCCGGTATCCATCTGTTTTGATCAGCTGCTGCAGCTGCTCTGCAAATCGCCGGGCAGATGAGGCAGCGTCCTGGGTTCTCCTGGCGCGGGTTTCCAACCGGATTAATTCCCGAAAAGGGGGGTACCCCAGTTCCCTGCGGTAGGCGATCTCCCGGGAGTAAAAGGCCTGATAATCATAGCAGGATGCGGCCTGGATAATGTAATGATCCGGCTGATATGTCTGCAGGATTACCCGTCCCCCCAGGGGACTTCGCCCCGCCCGTCCCGCAACCTGGGCGAGGATCTGGAAAGTTCGCTCATTGGTACGGTAATCCGGCAGATGCAGCCCCATATCGGCAAGAACCACACCGACCAGGGTAACCAGCGGCAGGTCAAGCCCTTTTGCCAGCATTTGTGTGCCAACCAAGACATCTGCCTGGTGTGATGAAAACGCTTCCATGATTTCCCAGTGGGCACCCTTTTTCCTCGTGGTGTCCCGATCCCAGCGGAGGGCCACGAGATCCGGATGGAGCGATTTCAGAGCGGCTTCAACTTCTTCGGTCCCGGTGCCGAGCTGGCGGATTTTCTCACTGCCGCAGCTGGGACAGCGCTGGATCATCCCCCGTTTATATCCGCAGTGATGACAGCGCAGGGAAGCATCACTGCGGTGGTAAGTCAGAGAGCTGTCGCAGCGTGGACAGCGCAGAGCCTCTCCGCAATCCCGGCAGAATACATAGGTCGCCGACCCCCGTCTGTTGAGGAAAAGGATCGCTTGCTGGTCTTTCTGGAGCACCCTGGATAAGGACTCCTGCAGCTGACGGCTGAAGATGGAGCGGTTTCCTGTTTTGAGCTCCTCGCGCATGTCAATGATTTCGACCTCCGGCAGGGAAGTCATCTGCACAGCCCCTTCCCCCGCTGGGGGCTGGGTTGGTTCTGAGCTGATCCCGTTGCCGGCAGTCTGCCTGGGGTCGGGTTTCTGATGGGCCAGGATGCGCTCCGGAAGAGACAGCGGGATCCAAGTTTTCTGGATCGCCTTATAGGTGCTGGTCACGTTGGGTGTGGCAGATCCCAGGATGCAGACAGACTCCGTGATCCGGGCATAGGCCTCTGCAGCCAGGACAGCGTGATAGCGGGGTGAAATCTCGCCCTGGTAGTATGAATCATCATGGCATTCATCGACAACGATCAAGCCCAGGGCAGGGAACGGTGTGAAAAGTGCGCTGCGGGGACCTACCATGACAGCGATTTTCCCCTCCCTGGCCAATCTCCAGGTATCATAACGCTCACCATCCGAGAGCTGGGAATGAAGCACGCCAACCTGATCCGGGAATCGTTGATAAAACCGCTGGACTGTTTGAGGAGTGAGGGCGATTTCCGGGACCAGGATCAGCGCTTGTTGATTGCGCTTCAGGGTTTCCTGGACAGCCCGAAGATAAATCTCCGTTTTTCCGGATCCGGTCACCCCATACAGCAAATGAGGGGTGCTCTGTCGGTGATGAATGGCCTGGTTTACCTTCTCCCAGACTCGCTGCTGGTCCTTGGTCAGCTGGATGGGCTGCATGTCCGGGGTTGATACGTCGGCGAGGGGATCGCGGATGACTTCCTGTTTCTTGATTTCAATCAAGCCGCGCTTGACCAACTGTTTGAGGTCGCTGAGGCTGCTGCCGGTTTCCTGGTAAAGCCTGGAGACCCGGAGGGGTTTTTCTTCTCTCTGCAGCAGCTGGAGAAGCTGCTGCCGGCGGGAAAGCGCTTCGGGGTACCCCGATCGGGCCAGGGTGTCCATCTGAGCATTGACCTCATCCGGGCCAGCGGTCAGCACAGCGAAACGGACCCGCTTGGGTTGAACGCTGGGCGGTTCCAGGGTGGCGCGGCTGGAAATCACCCCTCTTCTCTCCAGCGCCTTTGCTGTTTTTCGCCAGCCCCGATAGGGCAGCAGATGCTGCAGCTGGCGGCCTCGAAGCGGTCCGCGTTCAATAAGCAGGCCAAGCAATCTTTCTTGGGCAGCTGTCAGGTCATGATAGAGGGGTTGGCCATCTTCCAGACGCTGGATGCTCCGGTCTGTGAGGCGGTAGGCAGTGTCCGCTTTTACGCTGAGACCGCTGGGCAGCATGGCATGGAGGGTCACTCCAAGCGGGGAGAGCGTTGTGCTGGCAAGATGTCTGGCAAGTGAAATTTGCGCGGGGGTGACAGCAGGGATTGGATCCAGGATCGCCAGCAGGTCGCGGGTGTCTGGCACCTCTGGTTGAGAAATCGTCTGCAGGATGATCCCCTGGACTGTTTGAGGGCCAAATGGAACGGTGACAAGCTGACCGGGAGCAATAATGGCCTGAAAACGCGGCGGGATGTGGTAGTGGAAGCTGCCCTCAACTCGCGGTACGTTTACAGCGATATCGGCGTACTGATGCATGATCCGGGATCAATCCCGGAGAATCGCAGCCGCTTCATACCCGACAACCCGGCTGAGGTCTCCAGTGATTTCCCCTGAGTGAGCGTATTTGAGATGCAGGGCCTGGTTTGCGCCCAGTCCTTTTGCAGCCCAAATCACGGCAGCCAGCCCTCCTTTGCCGCATGCGTATCCCTTCCCCTGCTGTTCTGCTTGGAAGATCCCCTCGGGGTCGAGTTCCGTGATTTGTTTGATGATCGTCCGGTCTAAATCCTCTGCCTCAGGGGCGGTGTAAAAATGGGAGAGATCGGTGCTGGCTACCAGGATTGCCTGTTTCCCGCGAAGGTGCTTGACCAGGGCAGTCCCCAGGATGTTCATTAAGCGGGGATCCTGCTGGAGAACCATGATCGGCAGGATCCGGAAAGGTTTGTCCAAGGAGCGCTGCAGGAAGGGAAGCAGGATTTCAATTGAATGTTCACTGTCTTGTTTGATCTGGGTCAGTTGGATATCTGCTTTTTCCCTCAGGGTTTCATCCAGTGCTTTGATCAAGCTGCGATCCACCGCAACAGCGCCCAAGGGGGTTTGATAGGCATCATGGGAGGTGGTGAGCAGGGATCCCTGAGCGGCTCGATGCATCGGTGAGAGAATCACCACGAGTTCTGGAGCGGTATCTGCCAGGATGGCAAATGCATGCCCGGCAACAGGACCGGAATACTGGTGACCGGCATGAGGAGAAACCACCGCCACCAGTTCACCGGAGAAATCGGGGAGCTCCGCCTGATCGAGATATCGGTCAACAGACCTGGCTAATTGGTCTGGATTGGCTGGATACCAGCGTCCGGCTAAAACAGGGGGGCGTATGTTGGTGGGGCTTTTCATGGGAATACCCTCAAATTCATCTGTTCCACTATGATTTTAGCACATCAGGTGATGCGGTTGGAATCTCCAGCGAGGGCAGCCCTTACCATTTTTAATGGTGCTGCTGGGGCTTGAGGGCAGTTAGTAGGGAGGCAGCCGGTTGGGTTTCTGAACCGGAACGGAGACCCACGCGTGTGATATACTATTTTGGATACTTATCCCTTGACAGAGGAGAAAAATGAAGTACGAGATCAGCATTGAATACTGCGCTGTTTGACACTATTTACCACGAGCCATCAGTGTGATGAGCAAATTATTGGAAGAATATGAGAGTCAGGTCAAAGCGCTGACTTTAATCCCCTCGGATGGCGGAAAATTTGAAGTCGTAGTGAATGGAGAATTAATATTTTCCAAACTCTCTTCAAACCGTCACACGGACCCTGAGGAGATCCTGGGTCTTTTTCAGAATCTGACATGAGAGGAGCTGCCCGTGAGTGAATTGAAGGATCGAGTATTTTCGGGAGCAAGACCGACAGGCCGTCAGCACCTGGGGAACTATCTGGGTGCAATCCGGAATTATGTGAGGCTTCAGGATGAGTATGAAAGCGTCTACAGTATTGTTGATATTCATGCCCTGACCACGATTGCCACCACGATGGACCTGGAGCACAACACCCATGAAATGGCGCTGGACTGGTTGGCAGCGGGGATGGACCCTGAAAAGAGCATTATTTTCATCCAATCCCATGTGCCGGAAGTCACGGAGCTGCACACTGTTCTCTCCATGGTCACTCCCCTCGGGAAGCTAACCGCTCTGCCCACATTTAAAGAAAAGGTCCGGGATAATCCCGATAATGTCAATTATGGTCTGGTAGGGTATCCGGTGTTAATGTCTGCAGATATCCTGCTGTATAAAGCCACGATTGTCCCGGTAGGCGTTGATCAGGTTCCCCATATTGAATTCGCCCGGGAAGTGGTTCGATCATTTAATTTCCGTTATAACACCGAGATCCTGCTGGAGCCCCATTCAAAAGTGACCCGTACGCCCAAGGTGCTGGGGATTGACGGGAAAAGGAAAATGAGCAAAAGCCTCAATAACCAGATTGAGCTGGCTGCAACGCCGGAGGAAACTCGCGAGCGGGTGATGCAGATGGTGACGGATCCGCAGCGAATTCGAATGTCTGACCCCGGGGATCCTGATGTCTGCAATGTGTTTTCTCTCCACAAGATCTTTTCGGATGCCGAGGATGTGGAGGAGATCAATCAGGCCTGCCGGCAGGCTCAAATCGGTTGTGTGGCATGCAAAGGCCGGCTTGCGGAATCCCTGAATCAGCACCTTGCCCCTTTCCGGGAGAGGCGAAAAGCCCTGGAAGAGGATCCAGACTATGTGGCTGATGTGCTCCGGGACGGTGCGAAACGTGCGAAAGAAATTGCTTCCCGGACCATGGGCGAGGTTCGCAAAGCCATTGGGTTTTATGGAGCTGAGCAGAAGCGATGAAGGCGGTGCTGCAGCGGGTCCAGAAAGCGGGGGTTGCCGTCCAGGATAAACAGGTGGCTTCCATCGGAAAAGGGCTGGTGATCCTGCTGGGAATTGGCCCTGAAGATGACCGGGAAAAAGCACAACAGCTTGCAGGACAGATAGCCCGGCTGCGGATCTTTGAGGATGATCAGGGCAAGATGAATTTATCCCTGCTTGACATCGGCGGGGAGGCACTGGTTGTTCCCCAATTCACCTTGTATGCAGATACCAGCCGGGGGCACCGTCCATCCTTCACTGGTGCTGCCGCTCCTGACCAGGCCCGCGGCTTGGTGGAGACATTTATCCTGTTATTAGCCCAGGAGGGCGTTCTTACCAGGCAGGGAAGATTCGGAACCCATATGCTGGTTTCCATTTTCAATGACGGCCCGGTCACCATTCAATTAGCAAAATAAATAAAAGAGGCACTCAGGCGCTGATCTTGATTTTCTTGAGGAGGAAACTGGTTGATGAGGGAACGAACGAACGAGGAATGGCTGAGGGACCTGCGGGGTGAGAATCAGGAACAAGCTCTCTCAGACCTCCGGGATTTTTTGGTCATGGGCCTCGGGTATGCGCTCTCGGATCATCATCGGGAAAATATGGACGCGCATATTGAAGATTTTGTCCAGGAAGCATTACTCAAAGTCCTGGATAACCTGGATACATTTCGTGGGGAAAGCAAGTTAACGACCTGGGCTCAAAAAATTGCGGTCCGGGTTGCTTACACAGAACTCAGAAGAAAACGCTGGGAAGATGTCTCGATTGAGGATTTTATTCCCGATGACAGCGGGACAGATTTTACACCGGCAATCCTCACCGATACAGATCCTGATCCGGAACAGCTGGCCACTCAGGAAATGCTGCTGAAGAAGATTTTCCGGATGATTGATGAAGAGCTCACAGAGCGTCAGCGCCAGGCGATCTACGCGGTGATGTTCGGGGGGATGCCCCTGCAGGAGGCTGCAAAACAGATGGACACAAATCGGAACGCACTTTATAAAATGATTTTTGATGCCCGGAAAAAACTCCGTGAAAATCTTTTGCTGGAAGGTTTGACACCTGAAGAAGTCCTGGCCGCATTTGACCTCAAGTAAGATTGGTTTTTATGGGTGCGTCATAAAGAGAGGAAGCCTATGGACGTCAAATCCAGAGAAATGAAAAAACTAATTCGATCAATTCTTAATATTCATCCGGACGAAATCACCTGCGGTGAATGTTATGACGTGGTGGACCAATATGTGGAAATGGAGCTGGAAGGGAAAAATGCCCAGGATGCCATCCCCATGGTCAAGGACCATCTTAACCGCTGTGATGCCTGCAGGGAAGAATATGAAGCGCTGCTGACTGCCCTGAAAATGATGGCAGACCAAGGGGGTCAGGAGGAATAACCCCTTTGTCAAACGCCGAGAAGATCATCGTGTATGGAACCAGATGGTGCCCGGATTGCATTCGGGCAATTCGCTTTTTAAAAAAGCACCAAGTAGCATATACCTGGATTGATCTTGATCAGCACCCCGAAGCGGGGCAAAAAGTCAGAGAGATCAATCAAGGGATGAGAATTGTGCCCACGATTCTGCTGCCGGATGGAGAGATCCTGGTGGAACCATCCAACAAAGAGCTGGCCTTAAAACTTCCCTCCTCGACCGCCTGAAAAACTGATGGAAATTCCTTCAATTACCACAGAGCAGATGCGGGAAGTGGATCGATTGATGATGGAACACTACCAGATCTCACTCCTGCAAATGATGGAAAATGCCGGGCTTCAGTTAGCGGTCCTGGCCCGGGAGCTGTATTTGGACCCGGATCTGCGCCAGAAGCGG
Source organism: uncultured Anaerolineales bacterium (assembly GCA_964621835.1). Lineage (GTDB taxonomy): Bacteria > Chloroflexota > Anaerolineae > Anaerolineales > UBA11858 > B10-G9. The sequence goes on from CAZUMA010000003.1 coordinate 209,507, forward strand.
ATCCTGGCCCTGGCGGGGGCCGGCGGCAATGGAGGGGGGGTGCTGACTGCAGCTCGACGGCTGGCAGCGTGGGGTGCGGGAATGACGGTCATCCTCTCTAAACCACCCAAACGATTCCGGGGAGCACCTGCCCTCCAGCTTGAGATCCTGGGGAAGATCGGTGTTGAGATCATTCTCCCCAACCAGATCAGAGAACTTCCTGCGGCCGATCTCATCCTGGATGGGCTGATTGGCTATGGGCTGGCTGGAGACCCCCGGGGAGAAACAGCGAAGCTGATCCGTTGGGTCAATCAAAAGACCACACCGGTGATCAGCCTGGATACTCCCTCTGGACTTGATACCACCTCAGGCGTGCCTGCTGACCCCTGTATTTCTGCTGATGCCACCCTCACCCTTGCGCTTCCCAAGACCGGCCTGCTCAAAGACAGCGCAGGCCCTCTGGTGGGTGATTTATATCTTGCAGATATCAGCGTTCCCCCGGAACTGTACCGGGAGCTCGGTCTGGAGATTGGCCCGATCTTCGCAGAAAAACCCCTCCTGCGGGTTTGAGGAAGATGGATGTCCAGCCCGGGTCCTTCCCCCTCTCTCCCCACCCTCCTGTTTTCTCAGTGGTAGAATTTAGCCATGGTTTTCCGCCCATCCAGAGCAGAAGCTGGCTCAAATACCAAGATTCGTTCCTTTGATGTCCGGACGGATCTGCTCTCTGTGTCTGACCTGGTTGAGCTGTGTTTTGCAGATCGGCTTTCCAGGGACGGAGAGGCGCTGCTGCGGAAAATGCGCTCATCAGCGCAAAGTAAGCGGTTTCAGGAATGGGCCCACAGCATGGCGGGTCGGATTTCAATGCCGTTTACCGGGTACGTCTGGGAGGAAGAGGGGGAGATTGTTGGCAACCTCAACCTGGTTCCCTACCATGTGGGTGCAAAGCAGTACTACATGATCGCGAATGTGGCAGTTCATCCAAATTATCAGCGGCAGGGGATTGCCCGGGCGCTGGTCAGGCGGGCGCTGCAGTTCCTCCAAACGCGGAGGCTGGATGGAATTTGGCTGCAGGTGGATGAGGGAAATCAAGGAGCCGTGGACCTTTACCTCCAGGAAGGGTTCCAGGAGAAATCCCGGAGAACAACCTGGATCCTTGACCCGAAAACTATCAACCAGGAGTTTCTGAATTGGCAGATCCCTGGATTGTCTGTCCAGCCGCATCGAGCCCGGCACTGGCCCCAGCAGCGAGGCTGGCTGGAAACAAACTACCCCCCGGAAGTGCGCTGGCATTTACCCATCAATTTGAAGTACCTCCGCGGTGGTTTGCTCGGGTTGCTTGCCAGATCCTTCCTGGTTGAACCCCGCATCCAGCAGTGGTCAGTTGCCGGCCAGGGCAGATTGATCGGGGTGGTATCCTGGCAGTCCTCCAAAACAAATGCGGATTGGTTGTGGTTGGCTTCCTCCCCTGAAACAGAAAGCATCCTCCTGGATGCGTTTCTCCCCCAGTGGATTAATACCGCTGCTGCGCCCCGCCCCCTGCGGTTGAATTTTCCAAAACGGAAATTCAATGAGAGTCTGGAAAGCCATTGGTTTAAACCAACCCGGACGCTGATCTGGATGAAGTACGGCAAGAATAGCGGATGAGGGAGCAGGTCAGTTCCAATCCAGTCTGCTTCGAGTTGTCCAATACGCTTGAGGTGTTTCAACCAAAACAGAAAGACGCTGCTCGGTCTCTTCATCCCAGCTGACATCGAGGGCCTTGAGGTTGGAAGTCAGATGGTCTTTCCGGGCAGCGCCGCTGAGGGCGATATCCACCCAGGGTTGTGCCAGGACAGCGGCTACTGCCAGCCCATCCAGGGTGGTTTGATGCCGATCAGCTTCTGCACTGAGCAGGCTGCGAGCAGATTGAAACGCCGGGTGTTGGTTGCGGGCGGTGAGCCTCCCATTGGCCAAAACTTCTTTGATAATGATCCTCAATCCGGCCTGGTGGGCTTCAATCAGCGCATCCCCGGCGGATTTTTCCAGCAGGTTCCAGGTTGCCTGGACGCTGTCAAACAGCCGCTCTCCATCCAATTCAACTTCTAAAACAAGCCGAATTATGTCTTCCTGACGGGGACCGCTGACCGTAACACCCACGGCAGTTCCAGCAGCTTTGATGGCAGCCAATTCGGTCAGCACAGCGGTGTTTTCCAGCACCCCGGTTTCCAGGGTCGCTGAGTGAATTTGATAAAGGTCCAGATAGGGGCCAAGCAGGTCTTTGCTCTCCTGCCACTGCTGACGGAGGTTGCTCAGGGAATGCTCTTTAATTTCATGAACCTCGGCTTCGACCTGCCAGTTGGCTGTGTAGCGGTACCCCCATTTTGAGCCCACAAGGCATTGATCTGCCGAGATCCCCCTGGAGGACAGCCAGCTGCTCAGGAACGCCTCCGCCTTTCCGTATGAGCGGGCGGCGTCGAAATATACAATCCCCGATTGGTAGGCGGCATCCAGGACCCGCCAGGTATTGGCTTCCATGGCTTTGACCGCGTAGTTCTCCGCCAGGTCCTGCTGATGACCGAGATTGATATATCCCGGCCTGCCCAGGGCAGCCAGCCCCAACCCGAGGCGGCATTCCGGAAGGTCCGTCTGGCCGAGAAATGTCCTGGTCATGCCGGGTCTCCCTGTCTAAAGGGCACTGAGCGGTCTGGACTGCTGTCTGGATTGTAGCCCAGGAACGAATTTTTTGCAGTGAGCTTCGCGGCTGATTGTCCCCCGGTGCGGCTGGTGAGACAGTTGACTTTCTCCGCGACTCAGCGTATACTTGAGGCACATGGAGGAATAACGAAATGGGAGTCTTTGCACCCAATCGAATACGCATGACCCGGTAATCACTGCACGCGAGAATCGTTGCGTGCTTTTTTATTTTCTGAATGCGGAGGTAAGCATGGATTCTGGGATGATCGGAAAAATTCAAAAATCAAAACAGTATGCCAAAGAAAGGGACCGGATAAAAATCAATTCTCTCTCAGTGACTTTCCAGGGAAAGAACAACGCTCACCAGGTTTCGTACCAGGATGGGCAGTGGCAGTGTGACTGCGATTTCTTTCAAACCAGGGGCCGCTGCAGCCATACCATGGCGCTGGAGCGCATCTTGATCCAAGAAGCTGATCTGGCGATGGTGCTGGCGGAGTAAGCAGCCCCAGACCATCGACTCTGTATAGAAAAAACTGCTCCGCAGGCGATGTCAGACGCCTGCGGAATTGTTTGTTAAATGCTAGATGAGGATGGGGATCTGCCTGGCAGGTTTGCTTGACTCTGATCCTGCTCCCATTATAATGGCTCCCATGAAATATCATATTTGGACCTCTGGCTGTCAGATGAATGTGGCTGATTCCCGCCGGGTTGCCTCTGCGCTGGAGAAGCTGGAATATCAGCCGGAGGACCGCGCTGAGAATGCAGATGTGGTTGTCCTGAATACCTGTGTGGTCCGACAGAGCGCGGAAGACAGCGCGGTCGGTCGGATTAATTCCTTAAAGCACCTCAAAGAAATCAATCCCGGGGTGGTAATCAACGTCATGGGCTGCCTGGTCGGCATCAAAGGCGTCCGGGATTTAGCAGATCGGTTCCCGCATGTGGATGTTTTTTCTGCACCCTCTGACCCGGATCCCTTGATCGCCTACCTGTCCCAACCAGATACAAAAAAATGGCAGTTGGAATCAACCGCCAGGCGGTTTGCGCTCATGGATGGGGATTATCAGCTTCCTGCAGCAGAACAGGGAAAGCTGGTCTCTGCGTTTGTGCCTGTGGTGCTGGGCTGTTCCCATGCCTGTACCTACTGCATCATCCCCTACCGCAGAGGTCCTGAACGCAGCCGTCCGGAAGAAGAAATCCTTGCCGAGGTTCGCTCCCTGGTTGACCAGGGCGTCAAGGAAGTCACTTTGCTCGGGCAGATAGTGGATCGTTATGGGCTTGATTTGCCCCAGCCCAGCTCCCTGGCTTCTTTGCTCCAGCAGGTCCAGGGCATTGAGGGATTGGAGCGAGTTCGATTTCTGACCTCTCACCCCAACTGGTTCACGACAGAGCTCATGGATACCGTCGCTGCGCTCCCGAAAGTGATGCCCCATATTGAGGTTCCCCATCAAGCGGGGGATGATCAGGTGCTCAAAAACATGAAGCGGGAGTATACTGTTGAGCAGTACCGCGATCTGGTCAAGCAGATCCGGGATCGCATCCCCGGGGTGAGTATTGCTACGGATCTGATTGTGGGCTTTCCCGGAGAAAGCCGGGAGCAGTTCCAGCACTCCTATGATTTGCTGGCAGAGCTGCGCCTGGATGTCGTCCACCTCGCCCGCTATTCCCCCCGGCCCGGGACGGTCGCGGACAGGCGCATGGAGGACAGTGTGTCTGAAGAGGAAAAATGGCGCAGATTTCGAATGATTGAATCCCTTCAGGAGAAAATCGCCGGGGAGATAAATCAGCGCTACCTGGGGCAATCCCCGGCTGTCTTATTCGAAGGAAAACACCGGGATCGGTGGCGGGGAAGAACCCCGACCCACAAACTGGTTTTTGTCAGCAGTGAGCAGGATCTGCAGGGGAGATTGCTGCCGGTGAAGATTACCTGGGCGGGCCCCTGGTCCATGCAGGGCCAGCTGAGTTCCCCCGCCTAGGGAGAGTGTGATTTTCCCGATTATCTTGCCCGATGCAGGCGATTTCCGGGCGACCCGGGAAACTTTTTCTGGGGAGAGGTGATGATCCAACAGGTATATCCGGAGCCTACGGTGGGGGGAATGATCTTTAATTCCCGGGAGGAGCTGCTCCTGATTAAATCCCATAAATGGAATGATATCTATACAATTCCGGGCGGTCATGTCGAGGTGGGGGAGAGCCTTGAGGAGGCCCTGCGAAGAGAGGTGAAAGAAGAAACCGGGCTGGATGTGTTTAAGGTGGAGTTTCTTTGCTTTCATGAATTTATTGCCGACCCAATGTTCTGGGAAGAACGCCATTTTATATTTTTTGATTTTGTCTGCCAAACCAGCAGTGAGTCTGTTACCTTAAATGACGAGGCAGAAGATTATCTCTGGGTCCCGGTGAGGGAAGCGCTCCAGCTTCCAATCGGGAAATACTTGAGCGAATCTCTGGAACTTTACCTGGCCCGGAACGATGGAACCCCGGATGATCAAGCTTGACATCAGGCTGTATGGTTTATCAGGGATTGCGCTGCTGCTGATCCTGATTGCGGCTGCCTGTTTTCGACCGCAGGAATCGCTGATCCCGCAGCAGGATCCGGGAGTGCTCTACACCGTTGCCGCTCAAACCGCCGCAGTCCACCTCACACAGGTGGGCCGCAGCACCCCTTCAACGCCAGCCGGCCAAACCCCTTCCCCGGAAATGACTCCGGGAGGACCCCCCAGCGCTGCCACCCCGGCCGTTCCAGAACCAGGGGGTGCAAACGGGCGCTGTGACCAAATCCGCTTCATAAAAGATGTCACGATCCCGGACGATCAGGACCTTCGCCCGGGTGAGGCATTCACCAAGACCTGGCGTCTGGAAAATGCCGGAACCTGCCCATGGACCATAGGCTATCTGCTGGTCTTTGAGAAAGGGGATGCCCTGGGGGCCCCTGCGACCACCGCCCTGACCAATCAAACCGTACCTCCAGGGAAGACGGTGGATGTAACGGTCGAGATGACAGCGCCAGAGGAGGAGGGCAGCTACCAGGGGTACTGGAAGATCCGCAATGTCAGGGGGGATACGTTTGGATTGGGGGAGTTTGATCAGCCGTTCTGGGTCAAAATCAATGTCGTTGAAGGCAGTGGGGTCAGGTATGATTTTAATGTCTATGCAGGCAAGGCAGCCTGGGGAGCCGGGGAGGGGCCGGTTAATTATCAGGGTCCCGGCGAAAAAAGCGTTTTTTTTGACCAGGAGGCAGAAGCCGGGGATCCCCAGGTGAGATTGGAGCAGGATCAGCCGCTGGAGGGAGGAGGAACATCCGGGGTCCTCCTGTATACCAAACCCGGGGTGGGGGAAGGCAGCTATCTGGTCGGACGGTTTCCTCCCTACACTGTGAACAATGATGACCTGTTATCCGGCCGGGTTGGGCTGCTCGAAAACGCGCCAGGGAACTGTGGAAGCGGCAGCGTTACTTTTAAGATAGATCTCACCCAGGAAGGCGATCCCTCATCACGAAACACGATCTGGGAGGGGCGGGAAAGCTGTGACGGCCAAACCCAGTCCTTTGAAGTCGGGCTGGATGCCTATCGTGGAAAACAGGTCACCTTCTATTTGACGGCTGCTGCCAATGATGGGTCCGGGGAAAACTATGCAGTCTGGGATTCCCTTGCAGTGCGCCGCTGACATCAAAAAATCCAGCAGTCGCCAGCTTCTGGAAAATAAGGTAGAATTAAGGGGAAGGACAACAAGATTTCAGGAAACGACGCTATTTTGGGGTGAGTCTGCAGGTTTTCAACCCAGAAGCGGATCAGGAAGGAAAGGTTTGTATGAGTGAAAACGGATCGACCAAATCGGTGATTGATTCCTACCGGAAACGGCAAAATCAATCCTGGCAGACGATTCTTATGTTTGTGGGAACCATCCTGCTGATCATCCTGGGAGCTGCGTTCTTGATATTCTGGCTGACGGGGTCCCGCCTCAATATGCCGGCCATCTTCGCCTCGAAAACCCCCACCCCCACAGTCACCTCCACGCCCACCCCGGTCCCACCGACTGCCACGATCACCCTGACGCCCACGGAAGCTCCTCCAACGGGATCCCCCACACCGACGTTGACGCCAACCCGTTCAGGGGCTGTGATTTATATCGCGGAAGCAGATGATACTTTTGCCTCCATTGCGGAACAGTTTGGCGTGGATTTATTTACCCTGCTCGTGTTCAATGCAGAGGAGCAGCGGCTCGATTTAGATCTATCCAACCCGATTCTATTTGTTGGGGATGAGGTGCTGATCCCAGCGCCAGGCGCGACGGTCCCCACCCCCACACCGATTCCGTTTGATGTCATACCAGGCTTCCGGGTGGAATACATGGTTCGGCCGGGTGATTCGGTGGGTTCGATCGCCAACAGCTTGCGGAGCACCGTGGATGACATTTTGCAGGTGAATGATAATCTTGAAGACCCCGATGCGATTTATCCCGGGCAAATTCTGCTGGTCCGGGTGAACCTGGTCACGCCGGCGCCAACGGAGGAAGCCGAGGTCCCCGCCCAAAGAACCCCTGGGTCGGTCTCGACCCTGACCCCGGTGCCAGAATAGCGCCTTCTGCCCGCCTTCAAGGACCAGCGCGGAGATCTCCGCGCTGGTCCTTTTTTCTTTTTAAGCAAGGGGGCGATGCTTGACAGCCGGGAGGCAGGGGGGTAAAATGGAATTTACAATTGAGAATGATTATCATTATCAAAAGAGGGGTACGGATGAGCAGCGGCGTCAATCAGGAGATCTATCATCACTGGAAGCAGATCCTTCATCAGCAAGGCTACCGGGTCACCCGGCCTAGGCAGCTGGTGATGGAGATCATTTTATCCAGTCAGACCGCCCTCACTCCCCAGGAGATTTATGAGATCTCCCTGGAAGCAGAGCAGTCGCTGGGGATTGCCAGCGTCTACCGCACCATCGAGATGCTGGAGGAGCTTGCTTTAATCCAGCAGGTCCACAAACCAGGGGGATGCCACGCCATCTGGCCAGCCCTGGAAGGGCATAATCATTACCTGGTCTGCGAGGACTGCGGCCGGATCGAAGTGATTCCCGGGAATGAGGCGATTGGTGACTATATCAACACCGTCGAGACTCACACGGGATATCAGATCGAGGGCCACTGGCTGCAGTTATTTGGCAGCTGCCAGAAATGCCTTCAGCAGGGTTAGCGGATCTATTGAGAGGAGTGGAACGGTGATCTATCAAAATAAACACCTCAATATTATCTGGTTTGGTATAGCCCTGATGGCTGTCCTGGTGGGCTGCAGCTCTCCCGCAGTCCAACCCGGGGAGGGAGATAAACTCAAGGTTGTGGCGACCACAACCTTCCTGGGCGACACGGTGGAACGGGTTGCCGGGGACGCTGTGGATTTGGTAGTAATCCTCAAGCCCGGTCAGAACCCCCATGCCTATCAGGTTGCTCCCCAGGACCTGGTCCAGGTCTCGGATGCTGACCTGGTCTTTGCCAATGGGTTTGACCTCGAGGAGTTCCTGGATGATCTTCTGACTGGAGCGGAGAACCAGGATGCCCTGGTGATTGCCTCCCAGAATGTTTCTCCCCTGCTGGTAAACAGCAATATCCATTCCCACGCCGAGGGGGAAGAGCATACAGAAGAGACCCATGAGGATGAACATCACCATCAAGAAGGAGAAGATCACGGAGACGATCATCTGGGGCAGGATCCCCATGTCTGGTTTGATCCCAATAATGTCATCCTCTGGGTCGAGGTGATCAGTCAGCGGCTGGCTGCGGAGGATCCCGGACAGGCAGCCCTTTACCGCCAGAATGCAGCTGAGTACCGGCAGGAACTGGAAGAGCTGGACCGCTGGATCCGGGAGCAAACTGCTGCGATTCCAGAAGAAAACCGCGAACTGGTTACCGACCACACTGTTTTTGGGTACTTTGCAGAAGAATACGGATTTGAGCAGATTGGGGCGGTGATCCCTGCACCCACTACGGAGGCAGAGACCTCGGGACAGCAGCTGGCAGCGTTATTAGAAACCATCCAGGAGAACAATGTTGGGGCTATCTTTGTCAGCAGGGATATTGACCCCACCCTGGCGGAGCGGGTAGCGGAGGATACCGGCGCGGAATTGGTCCCGCTGTATTTTGGCTCACTGACCGAGGGTGATCCCGCGGAAACATACCTTGATTTTATGAGATACAATGTGGAGGCAATCGCTGCCGCCTTAAAATAACCAAGCAGGATAAGGGAAAGATCAATGTCTGATGCTCCGCTGAAAAAAAGATTTCGTAAGACCTGGGGTGGGGTGGGGGTTCTCCT
>CAZUMA010000004.1:0-3112 GCA_964621835.1 uncultured Anaerolineales bacterium
AGGTCTGGGTGCCGCCGGTCCATGTGCGGGAGCTGCGTTCGTTGATCTCCTTCCGTTGGCGGCTCAACAAGCAGATCACCATGTCTAAAAACCGGCTGCACAGCGTGGTTCAGCGGTACAATCTGCTTCCGCCAGAAGGCGGGCTGCTGACCGACCAGAACCGCGGATGGTGGGAGGACCAGGAATTCCCCGACCTGACTGGTTTTGAGGTACAGTGCGACCTGGAAATTGTGAAAACGCTGGAGGAGCAGAAAGCAGCCATTGATCAGAAACTGGCCGAGCTGAGCAATTCCGAACCCTGGGCCTCGGACATGGTCTACCTGATGCAGATCCCTGGGATGGGCTTGATTCTTTCCTTGACAGTGCTTTCTGCCATAGGCGATATCAGCCGTTTTTCCCATGCCAAGAAACTGGTCGGTTATGCTGGTATCTCGCCCGGCGTTCACGACAGCGGTGAGACCAACCGGAGCAAACCGATCACGAAAGAAGGGCGCAGAGAACTGCGCTGGGCCATGGTCCAGGCCGCTCGAGCTGCAGCTCGCAGTGATCCCTACTGGGCAGCCCAGCTCAAACGACTTGAGAAGCGTATGCACCGTAATCAGGCTTTTGTGGCCATTGCCCGTCGGTTGTTGGTTGCCATCTGGCACATTCTCACCAAACGGGAGCCATACCGGCATTTTGATGAAGAAACCCTTGCCTACAAGATGTTGATCTGGGGCTGGGCAATGAACGAGAAGGCCAGGGAGGGGATGACACCCCAGCAGTTTGCCAAGTACGGCTTGCTGCGGCTGGGAGTTGGTCAGGAGATGGAGCGGATTGTGAAAGGTGGGGCGCCTCGCAGGATCGCGCCCACTGAAGAGATCCTGGCGCTCAAGCCGGATCTGAGACCCCCCGGATAGTTTTTCTATCCCTGCTATTGACTGATTGCGCTTGCCAGCCGAGAGAGCGGGCAAGCGTTGAGGAGTTTAACTACCCCATAAAAAAGAGTCTTCCCACGTGACTGAAAATGTGGCGAGGACCCTTGTTTTTTGATCTCTGAAAGAATTTTTATGAATTTTGACTTTCACTCTTGACACTGCAATTCATCGGTAGGTGTTATATATTGAGGTGCATAGCGAGCAACACTTTAACAAGGCTGATCCAACTTCAACTGCTGAAGCTTGATTAGGTATTTTGATTGAGTTTTCTTTGAATTGGTGTCCTTTTTTTGAACCTTTCGTACCACCATTATGTGTTGGAGAGAAAATGATTTCTTGTTCTCTATGTCGAATCCCACAATACAAACTGCTCTGAACAAGTTTACGATTTGATGTTACCCCAGCGACCCTGAGAAAAGTATTAAAGTATCTATTCAGCATTTCTTTGGAAACAGATTCTTCAATCTCTGACTCATGCCTGGATGCAGAAAGTGCTTTCTTTACCGCCTCACCTATTTCTTGAACAGGTGAGTTTATATTTATTTCACTACATAGGCCGTACATAAGCAAACCATACTCACTATTCAAATAACTGTGGAGTATTATTCTATCTTCTATGATGTAGGCACCAGCATATTGGTCGTTCATTTTTTGAGTAGGTAATACACCTAACTTGTTTATATCCGGAACACATTCCTGATATCCATGTTTATTCCGGAATGCACTCCTGATATACGCGTATATCCTTTATATCATGATTTTATAGCCCGTTTTCTACTGCTCGCCGGGGGCAATGAGCATGAGAGCAAACAAACCTGAGTTTCTTAAGCGTACAGGCATAATTTAAATAATCCTAGTTTTCAAATATATACCTTTTTTTAGGGATAACAAATAGAGTGTTCGAAAGAAATCAAACGGCGTGAAACGTGTGTTTATACCAAAAGCAGCTCCAGGGGTGACACCTGTCTTGTAGTAATTAAAGTGTTTTCTGGAGGAACATCGACCAATCAAAGCCTCCAAACGCTGGTGTGCGATGTGATCCCCGCCCTTTATTCAAGTCGTTTTCAAGTCGTTTTCAAGTCGATCATCTTCAATTTTGTTGTATGCTGGAAACATGATGCCAAATATCTATTCAAGTTGTTTTCATTTCTATTCCAAGTCAATTCACAGTCGACCAGATATTAATTGTGGATTCAATAATCTTGTCTTTAAAAAAATCATCACCCATTGATGACAATATTAATTTCAGAGATGAAATTAATGGCGAATTTTTGTTCAAGGCGTTTTCAAGGCGATTTCAAGGCGTTTTCAAGGCGGTCATCTAAAGTTTTGTTGTATGCTGGAAATATGGGGATAAATAATCATTCAAATCGTTCAAGTCGTTTTCAAGTCAATTCACGGTCAATTCACGGTCAGTCAATTCATTTTTTGTTGTATGCTGAAAACAAGAACTCAAGAATTACTATTCATTCAGACCAAGGAACCACTCATGAACAACAGAGCTATAGTAGTCGCCATTGCCTCCCTGAAAGGCGGATCAGGAAAAACCTCTCTCACCTCCCTCTTAGCCCGTTATTATGCAGAAACTGAAAATAAACAGGTCCTGGTGGTGGATTTTGACAGTGGAGCTGGTATGACATCTCTTCTCTATAATCAGGTCGTTAAAGATGGAACACCCTCAATACTGGAGGTTCTCCAGGATGTAAAGCATTATTCTGATCCTCGGGAAACTTTTATGAGGGCTGTGATCCACACCGAACTCGAGAAGAGCAAGGGATGGAAAAAGAATAAAGGAGCAATTTTCCTGCTCCCATGTAAACCTGCTTTGGATGATTTCCTGAGAGGAACCACGAGAAACCTTCTGCATGCCGCAATCAGCCTTCTAGGATTATCGGATGACTATATTGTCCTGATTGATTCTGGTCCTGAAAAAGTTAACGTCTACTTGGCTGTCGGATGCGCAGATGTAGTTTTTATTCCAACAAGAATAAGACGCCAATATGTCCAACCTTCTATTTATACATTGCAACCGATCATGAATTTTCAGAAAGAACTCAACCGCCCAACATTCGGCGGATGGGTTTATATCCAAAACTTTGAAACTCAATGGGTGAAGCTGAGAGCATATTTAGTTTCCTGCCAATTGGTCACAGGCCTTATCGATAGTGGGGTAATGAAACTCAAAGGAAGTGTTG
>CAZUMA010000004.1:3122-111349 GCA_964621835.1 uncultured Anaerolineales bacterium
GGAAGAAGAATTCCTTGAAAATTTTTTAAATCTTTGTGAAACCTATTTTCAGAAATTAAATATTAAGTGCATTGATGAGAATTTGTTCATTCATTTGAAACCATCCCGTTTCATCCAACGCGGTAATCATATGACCTGGTCTATCCGGGATGAGATTTTCGTTCCCATCCAGCAAATGGCGAAAGTAATCGAACAAACCGAAATCATAGATAATAAGGAGCTCCGAGATGGGTAATAACATATTCACTGATTTATCAGATCAATTAGATATTCTTACAGACAATCCAGGCACAATAGAGCCTTCTGAAGAATTCCTCTCTCTCAACATTTCCCGCCGACTAACCTTTGTTCTTTTTGAGGAGATTGTGGAAACCAGCCCCCTCCAATCCAGGGTAAAGGTTTTTGATCCTGAAGGTTGCACAGAAGATAAGGAGCTCTTAGAATCGGTCTCCGTTCATGGGATCGTCAGTCCGATCTTTATCAGAGAACGATCAAGTGTGAAAAAATCTAATAATCTGCTTCTTGGTCAAACCCAGGGTGAACGGAAATTTGAATTAGTGGCCGGACACCGGAGAGTTAGTGCAGGAATAGCTGCTGGACTGACAGGCACGCACGGGGTCCTCTTGAATCCAGGTGATGATCCTGGTCTGATCACACTGGCAGAAAACCAGGGTAGAAAGGAACTAAGCACATACGAAAAAGCCATTGCCCTTGGCAACTTTCAGGAAAGGCAGAGATATTCTGGCCGCCAGGTAGCTAAAGTTACTGGCCAATCACAGACCCATGTCAACCGGCTTCTCAAAGCCCTCAAAGCACCTGAGCCATTACTGTATCTCTGGAAAGAAGGTCATCTATCCGCTACTGCCCTGCTCAATCTAAAGGAGCACTGGGATGAATTGTCTCGGCCTTCAAATAAGGAAGCATTAGGAAGAATCGGCAGCTTATCTCAAAATGATGCCGAGCTGCTGGCAGATCAGCTCAGCACCGGTACCTCACTAGCACAATCTTTAGAATTCATCAAAGCGATAAATGATGCTCCCAGATCGACGCCGACTTCGACACTCACAGATCAGAAAGACAACCCTGCAGTGAAAACAGGACAAAACCCACCCAATCAAAAGAAGTCCTTCGAATCCAGTGAAAAAGAAGCGGTTATCCAGGCAATCCGGCATGTCTTCCCCCGACCCAGGTTGGAAAAAATCAACGCGCTCTTTGACCTGGCAATTGCCAGTAATCAAAAAGAAGTGGATATCATCTTCGCTGCCGCGCTTTATGTTTCCCGGGGAGGCGATGTAAATAACGCCATTCCAGACTGCAAGTCTGCGATGAAAAACCGCAGCTTCAGGGCCCTGATGAAACGGGAAATCAAAAACATGAAGCAGGCCGCAGCATTATATAAAACAAAGAAACAAGCTAAGACACTCAAGAAAACCATCAGAATTTGTTTTCCGGGGATTTGATATCCCCCACAGTTCCAGAACCAGGAGTACGTCATGGACCAGATCATCCACCAAACACAGACCCGGTTATTGAAAGTTCCCGATGTGGCTGACATCCTCAACTGCAGCAAAGCCTACATCTATAAACTGGTCAAACAGGGGGAAATACCCTCCGTTCAAATTGGAACGGCGGTTCGCATCCGACCGCAAGATCTTGAGCGGTATATCCGCGAAAACCTGACCGGCTATCAAGTCTAAGATCAGGCCGTCGTGGTTTTTCTCCCTGAGGTATAATGAGGTCAGCACCTTAACAACCTCAGGGTATGAAATCGAGCCGCCATTCCAGACTTAGAACAAGGAGTCTAGAAATGGCAAAAAAACGAGGACATAACGAAGGCACGATCTATCAAAGATCCGATGGAAAATACCGGGCTCAGATCAGCCTGGATGGGCACCGCCTGAGTCATACAGCAGATACCCAAAAAGAATGTCTGGATTGGGTCCGCAAGATGGCACTGCTGATTGATGACGGATTGACCTACGATGGCGCTAAGACCACCCTGGAGGATTTCCTGGATGAATGGCTGACCATGAAATCCACCGTTGTCCGGTCCAGCACCATTCGCCAGTACCGCCAGATCACCCGCGACTACATCCTCCCCTACCTGGGGGGCAAGAAACTGCTCAAGATCCGGCCGGACCAGATCCAGCTACTCTACAACACACACACATCCAACGGGGTCAGCCCCCGCATTGTCCAGCTGGTACACGCGGTCCTGCGGGGCTCTCTCAACCACGCGGTCAAACTGGGGCTGCTGACACGCAACCCGACCGCTGTGGCTGTCCCTCCCAAACCCAAGCCCAAAGAAAAGCGGGTTCTGGATGAGAACCAGATCCAGACCCTGCTGATCGCCGCTCAGGAAGAGCAGCCAGAATTCCTGCCTCTTTACCAACTGGCCCTTACCACCGGCATGCGGCTGGGAGAGCTCTTAGGAATTGGCTGGAATGATCTGGACTGGGACAAAGGCACACTGACGATCAACCGCCAGCTGAAACGGGTCAAGGACCAAGGATTGGTTCTGCAGCCGCCCAAGACCCAGGCTGGTCGGCGCACGGTCAAGCTGGGTTCATCCACCTGGTCGCTTCTTAAGGAGCACCGCAAAGCCCACATCCAGAGACCTCTCTGCCGCGATCCTGACGGGATGAACATAGAACTGGTGTTCACGCAGGAGAGCGGCGCCCCCTGGGGCCCCAGGCAGGTCCAACGGGCATTCAAGGAACTTCTGAAGCTGGCTGGCCTCCCGAACATGCGCTTCCATGATCTGCGTCACACGGCCGCCACCCACATGCTGGCCAACGGGGTTGACCTGCTGACCGTCTCCCGGCGGCTGGGCCACAGCAAAGCCAGCACCACGCTGGACACCTACGCCCACATGGTCAGCGGCACCCAGGAAAAAGCCGCTGCGGTGATGGATGAGATCACCACCCCGGTGTCGCTGCCGGCGGATTTAATGGCAAAAAAGGGGGTATTTTCACCCAATTGCACCGAAAAACCCGACTGAAATTGGCATAATTGCACCGGATTGCACCGAAATTGCACCGAAAATCGGGTTTTTAAGGAAGTCCGCACCCGCGTGTTTTATCCCAATCTTAAAAATCTTAAGAAATCGTGCCTGAAATTGACGAAAAATACATCTGATGTATAATAGTTTTAACACCTGCACCCGTAGCTCAATGGATAGAGCGTCTGACTTCGAATCAGCAGGTTGGGGGTTCGAATCCCTCCGGGTGCGCCTGACACACTCCTCGAGAGGAGTGTGTTTCATTTTATCTCCCGTGGTCCTTTATCCACCAAAAATATCCACACCCACAGGGCCCCTAATATGCCTTTAATTTGTGGGGTATCCAATAGATACTTCCTAATTTGCTTTACTTCACTTTTTTATTACCGAGTTATCTGGTAAAAAGACATCCCTGACACATAGAACTTCTTCATCGATCTAAAGTGCGACTTTCCTCAGTATATCCTAATCATAATGCCTTTTCTTCATTAAAATTATTTAGATCTTTTTATCCCGTTACCCACGAATAATTCCCCTCTACGAATGGATTTGAGTTTGTAAATCCATGGAAAATTTTATAAAATGAAATAGTAGGAATTCACCTCAATATTCCATACATTTTATTGATCCAAAAGCTACCATTATCGTTCAAGGAGGAAGTCGTGACTGTTCAAAGCCGTAAAGCGCTCTCCCTGATTGTATTAATTGTGATTGTGTTCCTTCTCCCCGGGTTCAGCCAGGCGCAGGAGCTGGTTTTTGAGGAGGATTTTTCAGATCCCAACCTTCCTGGTTGGGAAATCACTCCCAATGTGAACGTCATCGATGAAGTCTTACACATTGAGGAGGAAGGCTTCGCTTACTATCCTTTAATATTGGGGGGAGCTCAATCTATCGCTCCTGGCACGCCGTACAGATAACGGCATCCTTCGGATTGGCCATCACGTAACAGATGCTGGATCCTTTGCGGTGGAAATTAGCACGGAATCCATATCCTTGCTTGATGATGATATGGTAATTGACCAAACCGAATTGGATATTATTCCTTTTGGAGAGTGGTTTCATCTCGAAATCGTCTACACTCCTGATTCGCATGAGATCTATCTAAACGGACAAATGGTACTATCAGGTCTTCCCGATGACCCCCTGCCAGCAGGTGGGATATCGCTGGCGTATTATGGAGAAGGTGTCGGAGAATATGATAATCTGATTGTTAATGCTCTCAGTGTTATCCGTGAAGAAGCTACGGGGCTCCCCCAAGAGGAGGAAGAACAGACACCTGAGGAAACAAATCAATCGCCTGAGGAAGAACCGGACATTCACCCTCAAGGTAAACAGGCATATGAATCTGAACCCTGGGTGATCGTTGGTGGGCCGCCAGGAGGAATCGGTTATGATATCCGGATGGTGCCGGAAAATCCAGATATCATGTATGTTACCGACAGCGGAGGGGGGATCTTTAAGAGCACTGATGGCGGCATGACATGGGTACCGGTAAATGAAGGAATTGAGAGCTTCCGTGATATCGGTACACGCGTCTTTACAGTCACGATCGATCCTCACAATTCGAATATGGTGTGGATTGGGACACAACTAACTGGACACATCTACCTCAGCTCAGATGGTGGTCAAACCTGGGAAAATCGCAGCAATGGGATTATCCCCTCTGATAGTGGAGAACACAGCGTCCGGGGTATTACCATTGATCCATCCAATCCGAAAGTGGTATATGCCGCATTTGAGGATACGGTCACTGTCGATGGGATTGGTAACTCCTATGGAGAAGTCTATAAATCCATCGATACCGGGATGAATTGGACCCGCATATGGCGCGGCGACAACCTGGCCCGCGATATCTGGATTGATCCACGAAACAGCCAGCGGATCTTCGTGACGACTGGAATCTTCGACCGTATCGCAGCCAATGCCGACAGCCAATTTGATGGGATCTCGTTCAATAATGATCTAAATAGGGCTGGTGGGGTTGGGATTTTACGCAGCGATGATGGCGGCCAAACTTGGACGGTGCTGAATGAAAAAAACGGTTTAACAGGTGGCCTCTATGTCCCAAGCCTTTATATGCATCCTGAGAATCCAGATACCTTGATCGCAGCAGTTAGCAGCCATGGCGGGCGCGGTACCGTTCCTGGCGTATACTTGACAGAAGATAGCGGAGATACATGGACACTGATCCAACCCGCGGCAGAAGAAACCGGCTCTGGAGTATCCATGGAAACAGTCGAAATCTCTACTTCAAATCCAGATATCTGGTATGCTGCTGCCTCTGAAGTGATTCATCGCAGCGAGGACGGTGGAAAGACCTGGGTGCACTTTCCCATGCGCACATCAGACCGCCCTTCCGGATACCCTATCGACTTGCAAGTCGATCCCAGGGATCCTTACCGTATCTTTGTGAATAGTTACGGTGGAGGAAATATGTTAAGCACGGATGGCGGTGAAACCTGGGTGGATGCGAGCCAGGGATATACCGGCGCGGGGATCTGGGGTGTGTATGTGGATCCAGAAAACCCTTGGTCTGTGATGGTTTCCGCAAATACCGCGAATTTCCACAGTACGGACGGCGGTAAAACCTGGAAGGGATTTGTTACAGGACAACTTGATGATGAACGGATAGGAACTTTCCGCGGTGAGATCATATCCTATCCTCAAGGGTCTGGATACCATATCCTGGCGACTGGTGATCTAAATCTAGGTTACGTTTTTCACAGCACGGATAGAGGGAGGACCTGGGAAGCGATCGAAGTCGTCGATATCCAGGAATTGGTCGAAAATGAGAAAATTGAGTCTTCCCTGTATGTAGCTCGCGCCCTGGCCATCGCCCCTTCAGATCCGAACTTTGTTTACCTCGGGTACTCTGAACGTTATTGTCCTCTTGGATCTTTCATTGAATGCTGGAAAACCCCACCGGGTTTTTACCGCTCGAAAGATGGAGGTTACAACTGGGAACATATGGAGAATACACCATTTTCAGACACCTCGATCCTGAGTTTAGCTGTACCATTGGATGATCCGCAGACGGTGTTCGCGGCAACGCTGGCGGGAATATTCCGTTCAGAGAACGGTGGTGAGAACTGGCATCGGTTGGAAGCCCTTGAGTCGATCACGCCTTTATATCCGGAGGAGAAGTTTCCATCGATTTTCACTGTCGCTACTGATCCTTTTGATGCCAGCATAATTTACGCAGGGAGCCCCCGGGGTGGAGTTTTTCGGAGCGAGGACGGCGGGGATTCATGGGTGCAAACAAGTGTTGGGATGGATCCAAATCAATCCATTTACGATCTCCTGCCAGATCCAAATCAGCCTGGCTTGATCTATGCCAGCACGAGAAATTCAGGCGTCTTTTACACCCTTGATCGGGGAAACCAATGGTTCTCTCTGAACGATGGGATTGCTGAGATGTGGGTAGATCAGCTAGCCCTCTCCAGTGATGGATCCGTCTTGTATGCTGGTTCGCACGTCAACGGCGTGTTGCGTCTTGGTACCCCCCAGGGTGAAGCACCAAGCGTTCCACCAATCGCACCTGAGGAAGAGAGCAGCCCAGAATCGCAACCGGAAAAATCGCAGGAAGAAGCCGAGAAAACAGCATTGAATCAAGAAGAAAGAGGTAAACCTGAGTTCAACCTGCCGTGTCTTGGTGGAGCAGTGCCGCTGGTGTTGATCGGATTAGTCCATCTGAGAAAATGGAAGTTAAAGCAGCGCAATGAACACTGCCTTAATAGCAGAAAGCAGCAATCACAACGGAATTTTTTTATCGAAACAGATCACACAAGCTGACTTCGCATCAGCAGGTTGAGGTTCGACTCCCGCCGGGTGCGCCTTTTTTATTAGTAGGGGGTACCCCCTGGATTCTCCAAATAAGCTATTTCGTGATCCAGGATCTATTTCGATTTCATCTCCTAAGGCCAGGAGAAACCCTTATAGGCAAAGGCATAATCCGGATCCCAAGGAACCGGGGCAAGCTCAATTCGGCCAGATCCATCTGGGTTTGTAACGGTGAGAACGTACCGCCCACCTTCTCCTTCAATAAAATAGCTTTCCACCTGTGCGACCCGGCTGCTGTCAGATGACCAGATTGCCATAAACATCTCATTACCCGGAGGGGTGAGATCAGCCAGATTTGTTCCATCAGCCTCGATCACAAATAATTTAATGGAATCTGTCCCCTTACTATCCAGGCCATGAAATAAGAGCATTCCTCCATCGGGGGACCATTTAGGATCACCAACACTGATATTGAGCGTAGTTGAGTATCCACTACTTAAAGAGGCTAATATCCCGGTTGACTTATTGCACTCAGTTTGCTCTTCTTCCCAAATTTCTACCGAATAAAAAGAATCACTGGTGTAAAAAATATGCTCATCATCTGGAGAAAGAATGTATCTAAAACCGCAAGTGCTATCCTGAGCAATCCTCTGTATGTCGCTTCCGTCTCGATTCATGAGATAGAGACCAAAGATTCCATCCCTGTCAGAAGTAAAAATAATCTTGGACCCTTCCTGCACCCAGGAAGCCCGTTTGTCCTCAGCTGGATGCTGGGATAAATTGACTGAATTTCCACCCAGGGAGTCCACCAGATAAATTTCCTGGTTTCTATCCTGATCAGTTTGGTAAAGAATATACTCTCCATTGGGTGACCAGCGAGGACTGGTTTCATCTGCCTCCGTTGCTGCCACTTGCTGCCAGTTTTCTCCCTCCCGATCTGTGATAAGGATATCACCGCCGCTGCTGGTCTCAGAAACAACCAGGATTTTTGAACCATCAGGAGACCAATCTTCGACGATTACCGGTCGATCCCGGTACCAGAGCGGAATTGTTCTGGATCCATCCACTGCTAAAAGGTAGTGTTCAAATTCGCCCGATCGCTTTGAATTGACCACCCAAAAGCTTCCATCAGACGATAGTTGAGGAGCAGGAGAGTCCAGTGCACTCACGGTTTGGTCATAGACTTGTGTCACACCAGACCCGTCTGCATTAAATGCATACAGTTTATGCTCGCTTTCCGTCATGAAAGCTGCCAGAGGCCGAGTCCAGACCAATATTTGCTCTCCAGAGAAATACGGCTTCGGTGTGGGAGTTTCCGTCATTGTGGGAATCTCATCCTCAACCATTGGTTCCATCTCTTGGATGACTGGAATGGAAGCTTCACCGGAGGTTGAAATGGATTTCCCGGATAAAGGGAGAACCGGATAGCTTAGCAGCAGGGACTCTATCATGAATACCAGCAGCAGTCCGCCAAAACTCAAAGCCACCAGCCGCTGACTTCCCGCATTGCGAATTCTCCCCGTGTCAAATTCTTCTGGGATTAGGACCAGACGTCGGGCGGCAAGGATGCCATAAAATCCCACCTGGATACCAGTGCTGACCCATAGAGAGATCAACCCCATAGCCAGCAATATGATGGAATCCAAGGTGCTTAGGAATTGGTTGAGAGCTAGCGAGAAGCCCCATAAGAGGAGGAACAATCGGGAATGGCGGCCAACAACCTGATCTCCTACAAATTCCAGTTTGATAACAAGCCCGCGCAGGTATCCCAGCAGCAAACCCAAACTAAAGAAAGGTAAGGCCAGTCGCAAATCGGGATGATTCCCAGTTATCGCTAGATAGATCACCGGCAGAATTAAACAGATCAGTAAGGAGAAAAGGGACGAAACAAAAGTGATCCGTCGATGTTTGCGGAATGTAAAAAACATCACAGCGGTCAGCACTACAGTCAAAAAGGAAAAGATTATGCTGAGGATTCTAAAAACCATGGCTGTTTAGCTTCCCACCTCCAGGGGCAAGCTGCACTGGTTGCAGAACTTCGCATTGAGTGGATTATCACTCCCGCATTGAGAACATTTTTTTTGATTGATCCCCTTATCGAGCGCAACCCGGGATCGCAGGGAAGTCTCCAGCGCTTGTTCAACCTGAATGTCATCACCTGTTCCTTCTAACCAGCTACCAGCCTGTAAAGCCAGCATTCCTACTGTTTCCAGGATCTCTTCTTTTTCCGACGAGTCGTCTTCCAACTCTGCCATTAATTCAAGCATTTGGGCAGCGAAAAGCATTGATCCACCCTCATCCCGCATTTGAATATTCTCAGCAATGATTTCCCCCATCATCGAGCCATTCGCCTGGATCAAAACCGCCAAATGTTCCTGGAATGCTGGTTCTGGGATTAATTCCCGAAGCCGCAGAAGCAACAGGTTAACCAGAGAATACACATCAAAAATTTGTCTGTAATCCACACCTTCATTTTCCATGACATCTTGTGCAGCCAGACAAGCCGTAAAAGCTTGGTCTACGTAGGCCGCTTTTTTTTCAGCCTCCTGTTCAAATTCTGCCAGCTGAGTGTAGATGAAAGCCTGAGCTAGGTGAGCATTGGCAATTCCTCCTGGAAAGGGTATGTTGCTAAACGCCTCGATAGCTAGATCTATATCAAGCAACGCTTTCTTGGCGTTATCTTGAAACCCCTCTGGATCCGGGACATTCAGAAGGAGAGTATCTGCTGCCTCGAGGAGGCTAAAACCCTCCTCCCAGGGATTGCCCTTCTTCGCAGCAGCTGCCAATCGACTTTTCGCTGATTCCACCATCACAACTCCGGATAATCCTAGGTTGATTATTTCCGCTACGGCGTTGGGGGAATATCCCTTAGCTGCCAGATGTACTTCCCCAACCACTTTTTAGTTTTGGATGCTGCATCGGAGACAGCTTTATTAGCTCTTTTGGCCTTTCTCCAACCCTTGCCAAAATCGGCTGGGTATTTATCCTTGAACCCTTCATGCTGAAAAACTTTGTTTGTATCCCTTTTTATTATCCCCACATTCTGATCCCGGTGCTGGGCTTTCATGGCGTTTTCAGCATATTTTCGCGGAAGCTTTTTAATCCCGCTTAACATCTTTTCTATATCTGCCTGGTGCTGCTTAAGGAATTTCTCAGCTGCCTCAGCTTGGTCCTTAGGCAGTAGCTGTTTCACAGCTTTTATTGCAGGATCAGTGATCCACTGCTTGTGGAGTTTCCTCAGCGCTTCTTCCCCACTCTGCAACCCACGTTCCAACCAGACAATCCCCTCCCGGTCTTTTTTTGATAGGAAAGAAAGATCGTCATCAACCTTCTGGCGAACCTCCAGCAGGTCTTTGGCTATCCTTAAGAATTCCTTCAACTTCGATGATTTACTGTCAATTCCCATTTCATCCAATTTTTTTAATTTTGGCGCAACCTTCTCTTTCCAGAACTTGCTCTCTTTCACTTCTATTGGCACATCTTCTAACTTTTTCTTAAATGTAGACATAGTCTTATCAACAGCATCGCGATAATCCTCCATATCATCTACAAGCCGTTCCATACGTTCTTCACCAGTCTCACCAGAAACAGCTCTATCAGGATGCGGTTGGGTATCAGGTATTGGACCCTCACCGGCAGGTTGGTCAAATTTTGCCGACGCGCTAACCCGTACCTTCCCGTCATCCTCCTTTTGCTCAGGCAGCCTATTAGGAGGTTCTTTTGGTTGTTTGATTTTTACTTCCTCTGGGAGTTGATCTGGCGGCATTCCAGTAGTTTTTTCTGTCAGGTTATGATCTGAAACCGGTAAGGCTTCCGGAAGTTTTGCACCCTTCCGCCAACGCCACTGTCCTAATGTTTGTTCCAGTTTTTCCATCGGCACCCCGGAGCGGTGCTGGATGATCATCCAGATCGTAAGTAAGGTAGCTACACCAGCTCCTGCACCACCCAACCGGGCAGGATCGATATTCCTGAGCCCAGCAGCGCGCAGAAAGGAATCCAAATTATTCCGCAGTTCATCTACATCTTCTCCAGAAGTATCCACCTCAGGACTTTGCTCTTCATCTAATTTCCCTTCCCTCACTTCCACTCGCAGGTTGTTTTTAGCCGAGCGATCCTTGCCATAAACTTCTACGCCAACATCGAAATATCCAGGTTCCTCTCCTTTCCAGGAGTAAACCCGATCTTTTGTCCTGGATCCAGCCGCACCGTCCAGGGACCAGAGAAACTCCAGGCTTTCGCCCTCCATGGCACCATTAACACTCACCGTGCAGGATACTGATTGGCTTACTTTTGGATCTTCAGGTGTGCAAGCAATGGAGGCATTCAACTCCTGGTTTTCTTCACCCTCCTCTTCACTTATCTCACTCTCCTCACTGGATTGGCTTGATAGTACAGTCACTAAGATTTCCCCGGTGCACTTGGGATTGTTCGCCTCTTCCTTACTGGAGCAAACCCCTAACACCATCACATTTCCCTCGGAGCAGTATGAAGCCGTGGCACTGATCTTTCCTGTGCCAGATTGATATCCTGAGGTAATGGTTAGCTCAAAGGGAGACCCTAGTTCCCCTTTAGTGCTGTTGATTGAGGGAGGAGAAGCTGTCATCCCAAGGGTATTCAGAAACTCTATCTGGATCATACCTCCCGGACCTGAAGAGGAGTACCAGGAACATTGTGAAAGATCTACCATCACGGTTGTCTGGCTTTTACCATCTGCGGTAAGAGTATTGCTTGCACCCTCCTTGATATACATCCATAAACCATTAGCCTGAGCCGATGCAATCCCAGTAATCCATCCAGCCAGAATAACGCCAAGGAGCAGGAAAACCCAGATCCGAAAACCCTTACCCAGGTTTTTGAACATTTGGTTCATTGCCATCCCTCGGGTCAGCAAAAGCTGTTAGTATGGAATCCTTGTTTTTTTTCAGTCAAATGCTTCAATTGACATCTCTTTGAATACGGCGTGAAATGACTGCACCCCCCGGGGAGTACCGGCAATCAGGCTCAGCTCCCCACTTGTAAATGTTCCGTCACTAACCTCTGCAACAAGCTGATCGTTGATGAATGCCTGAATTTGTTCTCCGTTCATGCTCACACTCAATTTATTCCCTAAACCCTGTCCTCTTATGGCACCGGATTCCGTCCATGGGATCAGTTCAATAGTTTCTCCTGATTGCCTAATCAGACGGTATAATCCATCCTCAACGATTTGGAAGGAATAGTAGTAATCATCGCTTTCGTACCGAAACACGATTCCAAACATTCCTATCGTATCAATTCGGCTTTGAGCAGTAGTGCTAAAAATAAAATTTTTGAATTGTCGGTCCTGATAATGGGAGATTGCACTGATTAATTCATGCTCCAGCGCAATATTGAGCTCCCCTTCACTAACCCATATCCTGGCTTCCTCACTATCGAGCTCTCCCCAATAGTCCACAACCCCATCTGAGGCATCATAAGTATATCCATCTGGAATGGTAATTGAATACTCAGTTATATACCTACCTTGCGGATAGGTTTCCCACCCATCAAAGATGGTTTTGTTGTAAGTTGTTGACCAAATATAGTGATAGGTTCCCGGATTCAAATTTTCCACGACGACACGGGAACGCAAGCAAACCATGTCATCTTCCTGACTATACTCCTTCGTCCAAATCTGCTCAGGTATAGAGGTTCCATCCAATTCACCTTCCAGATGCATACCAGACAGGTTTTCATCCAGGGTAATCCTGTCAATAGCACACCACCCCATGATTAGAATACCAGCCGGCCCCGAATCAAACTGATTCTGATAAAAGAAATATTCATCAGTGCTTTGATCTTCCACGAATTCACCACCAGCGGTTAAGCTAAAGAGCGAATTATCACGTTCCGGATCATATGATCTGAAAAGTTCATCTGAAACGAAATCGGTATCGGACGAAGCAGGTGGCTCTGTTGCCGGAATTAGCTCCTCTCCATGTTCTTCAGGATCCTGCCCTGAAGAAATCTCTTCTCCATCCCGCTTGAGTGGTAGTGGGCGGATTGGTCCGGTACGTAAGAATGATCTATATTCCACAACAGTAAAGATTCCAAGGATCAAGACAATCAGGGCACTGATTAACCACAAAATGATCACTCTCCAACGACTGGAGTGGATTAATTTTGAAGGCGCCGCTAGCTCCCGCACTTCTTGTTGGACCTCTGCATCGGTTTGCTGGGTTTCATCCCCCCTTGAAATGACCCTCATTGGTTCCCGTTTTTGCCAATCCTCCCCATCATACCAGTACCATTCCCCACTATCCAAACCCATCATCCAATATTCCCCAAGATTATCCTGAACAATCAGGTCCGATAGAACGGCCTGATATTCCTCCTGGGTGATACCTCTCTGTTGATATGCTACCTTGTACTTTTGATACAGCTTCTGGGTATGTAGAAAATTCTCAGGGAGACTGGATAACGCAGCACCACATTGTACACAAAACTGTCCATTACTAAAATTATCTGCGCCACAATTATGGCAGGTAATATTATTGATGCCGTATGGTCTGTTTTCGGTTTCCAATCCAAAAGTATCCAGGACCGGCTTGGATTGAATAATTGTGTCATTCCGATTCGCCGTGATCTGCATGACCAATGCAGAATTTCCGATCCTTAGCAGATCCCCATCGTGTATCCGGGTTGACCTCACAAGGTTTCCATTCAAATAAGTTCCGTTGCTGCTGTTTAGATCCGTAATTTCGAATCTTCCTTCACGAAATCGAATCGTGGCATGGCGGCGTGATACCAAGGGGTCATCGACTTGGATATCGCAATCCGACCCACGCCCTAAGACCGTTTCAAATTTTTCCAGCTCGAAGGAGAGTTCTTCCGGGTCCCCTTGATTCAAAATCAACCAGGCCAAAGAAGGTGAATTCCCCATCCGCCCTCCCACCAACATTCAGCAAAGTGAACTCATTTTTGTTTATCCGTGGTTGATGAGTGCCGATACTTATTAAAAGTTATTTCCCTATTCCTTATCCTAACTGAAAATATCCCCCACTGCAATATTCATTTGATCCATTTTACGGAGTAAAGACACTTTTCAGTAACGACTACATGCACCGGTAACCATCCCCTAAAATAATACCAAGCGAAAGTGGAATTTTCTGGTAAAAAGAGGATAGGAGAATTCCACATGAAACGATCCAGGTTCACCGAGCATCAAATCATCAAAATCCTCAAAGAAGCAGAAGCAGGGGTGCCCGTCACAGACCTCTGCCGTCAGCACGGATTTAGCCGCAGTAGTTTCTACAAATGGAAAGCAAAATACGGCGGCATGGATGCTTCCTCCCTGAAAAGGTTGAAAGAGCTTGAAGAGGAGAACCGAAGACTGAAGCAGATGTATGCTGATTTGAGCCTGGAGATCACCGTGCTCAAAGAAATTATCGAAAAAAAACTGTAGCTGTCGCACAGCGCCGTGAGTTGGCTCAGTATGCTGTCCGTGAACACGATTTCGGCGAAAGAAAGGCCTGCCGGTTGCTTTCTATCAGCCGAATAGCCTATCGGTATCAAGCAAAAAAGACAGATGACCATGAGCTCAGACAGCAGCTGCAGATCCTGGCTGAAAGGAAATCCTGCTGGGGTTATGGAAAGATGAGGGATTACTTGAAAAATAAGGGCCATGGCTGGAACCACAAGCGAATTCATCGGGTGTATTGTGAAATGGGACTGAATTTGAGGGTCAAACCCAAGAAAAGACTACCTTCCCGGGACCCTGCGCCGCTCGTCCAGCCTGAGCATGCCAATGAAAGCTGGTCTCTGGATTTTATGAGCGATAGTCTCTCCAACGGAAGAGCATTCAGGACTTTGAACATCCTGGATGATTTCAACCGCGAAGCCTTATGGATTGAAGTAGATGCTTCTCTTCCTGCTCTGCGTGTGATCCGTGTCCTGGACATGCTTGTCTCCTGGAGAGGATTTCCTGATCAGATCCGGATGGATAATGGTCCTGAGTTGATCTCAAAAGCCTTGCAGAAATGGGCTAAAGACCACAGAGTTCAATTGGCCTACATTCAACCAGGCAAGCCAGCACAGAACGCTTATATTGAGCGATTCAATCGCACCTACAGAGAAGGTGTCTTGGATGCAAATTTGTTTTCCTCCCTGCAGGAAGTCCGTGATATCACCGAGGAATGGATTGAGGAATACAATGCCATCAGGCCTCATGAAGCTTTGGAGGGATTACCACCTTACCAATATCTGGCTGAAAGAGCTTGAAGTGTCCACTTTCAACTGGTACTAAAAATGGGATGTTGACACACCGAATGCAACTCAATGCAATGTAATAAGTAGTATGTTAACAGGCAGGAAAATCATCCGGTGTATCGGGAGGATCAAGAACAAAAGCACTATCGTTGATCCGATATTGCTATTCTGCACCACTCTTTAGAATCCAAGCATGAAGAAGGTATTCTGGTCAACCGGAAGCGAGCTAATCCACAAGTTCAGGTATCAATACCGTACAAATAAACCCCAAAAAGGAAAAGAATTGAGATGATATCCTTTCCAGAATGATAAGCAAGACTACTAATTTACATTCCCTACAATCGAATATTAATTCTCAAGAGCGGGGAGCCAGCAGCCGCTTAGTTCCTTCCGGTTTGGAGTATCGGTCACCTGGACAAATTCTTCATTTTTTAGGGTATAGATCCATAAATCTGTTTTCCCCCTATCATGCCTGGTAAACAATAAATAGCGTCCATCAGGAGACCAGACCGGTCGAGTTTCCCCGATCACCTCATTATCCGTGACTTGGAATGTCCTTCCCGTATCGATATTTGTGATGACAATTTCTGAATCCATCCCATCCGGTGCCTCTGAGGAAGCCAGGTAATAGCCGTCCGGCCCCATCATTGCATCTTTTGTGTACAGCTCGATGGATTCTGGATTCACGGTTTCCCGCCAGCGTTCGGTGATATGGTATTTGATGTAGCCGAGTTCCTCCACACCATCATAAAATAAAATTTCTTCATTTGACATCCATTTCAAAAAATCTTTCTTCCCAGAAAAATCAGTAGCCTCCACCAAGTTTTGCCCATCCGGATCCATGATATAGACCTGGTGCTCTCCGGAGATATCCGAGACAAAGGCAATTCTGGAATGATCCGGGGGACAGGCAGGATAGGCATCCATCGCGGGAGACCTTGTGTGCCGGATCTCCTCACCGGTTTCCAAATTCAGGGTGTAGATATCGTAATTATTATCCTCGATCCCCACAAAGACCAGCAATCCCTCTCCCAGGTTCAACCCCTCGGGGGTTGGTGAAGCCTGGACAGCAGGTTCTTCTGTATCCGTGATAGGCTCCTCCGCTGTTGTTTCCTGATCAAGAGAACTTGCGGCGGCCTCTTGATACGGCAGCCCTGCATTACCAATGGGAAGAGTTTCCACATAGCGCAGCTGATCGTTTTCAATCCCAACAACCAGCCCCTGGAAATAAATCAGCTCACCTCCACCAATCAGGTCTTCATTCAGTGGCTGACGGTAGAAATCGGACTCCCCTACAACTGCAGTAAGCTGCCCCAACCCCATCCCGAATCTGAAAAGATCCGGATTATAAGCGGTCCTCCCCAGCCCATCGAGTTGAACGGGTTCTGTTTCCTGTTCTTTCATCATCACACCGTTCCGGAAAACATATTCGACACCAAGCTGGTCATAATACCAGGTCTCCATCCGGACATTTTCGCCTTCCCCAGCTGCATTTTCCTCCCTAAAAAACAGGATCATGAAGCGATCCGGATAACCTTGGCTGGCCAGGGTGTCCCGTTGGGCTGAGGTGTATTTATACCCGGGGATTACATCGATAGCTTCTTGGGGTTGATAATCCAGCACAAGTGGTTGTCCGTTCTCTGGCTCACCGTTCATCACCCTTGTCAGGTTGCAGCTGATCATTAAGAGGCCCAACAGAATACAAACTAATTTTATTTGCTGCGAATTCGACTTTGTCATCTCAATCCACCCTCCGGACCTCACAGTCGACTTGATACCCGTAACCTTCTAAGTACATCCTGAACCCGCTCTCCACCATCGTAATCACCGCCAGGATTTCCCCTGAAAATTGTTCATACGTGTTCGTCCCAATTCTTGTGTACAGTTGTGCATCTCCTTCCGATTCAATGACGACCCCGGTATCGGTGTAATTTATTGTCAATGTAAGTCTGTTGGTATCCTGATCCCCATCCGACCAGTTGCAGACGCCATCAAATGTGTGCGTTCCCTCATGGAATTTTTCCAGGTCTGAATTCGCAAGTTCATCCGTCATGAGCCGCTGGCATTTCCCTGTCGATGCTGCAGCAGAACCCGGAGAGAGCGTCACTGTTTTTGCAAGAGAGGGATCATCCGGTGCATCGCTCGTCAGGGATTGCTTACTGGTCTCTGCATGACGGTAATCCACGTACCCATCATTATCTGCATCCTCACCGGTATCCCAGTAGTAGCAAAACCGGTAATCCCCTACCGGCAGTTCCAGCATCGCAGCGCTGGTGCTTTCAGGGAAAACAACCGTCGATGCCCCTCCAGGGAAATCCCCGTAACCCTGATAGCTGGACACCGTCACCGTTACCGCCGTTGTACCGGTGTTATTAAAACGGATCGGTTTGGAGACCACTTCGGACCCGGCGTTTTGAGGTGGATCATCCCCGGTCACCTGGCTGCTATCGTCTGACACTAAATTGCCGTCAAGGATTTGGCTCACAGCCGCAGCCTCTGGTGAATAAACGTATCCATCCTCAAAAATACCGGAGATCACCGCGGTCGTATCTGGGAGCTGAGCAGTATCACGGATGACCAGGTTATCCACCACAGCAGCCGCATGGGATGGTCCCATTACCTTAGTCTGGAAATTCTGAACACTCTGGGAGGCACTTTTTACATAAGCATCCCCTTGCTCATTCATCTGGTAAACCGCTCTTGCCCCGTACACAATCGTCCCGGCCAGATCCGGATCTTTCTGCTGGTGACGAGCTTCCTGACGATCCAATACGTCAAGCCAGGGTAGATAGTCAATCAAAAAATCAAACCATTCAGAGCGTTTATATGTTTGTTTGACTGCCTGGGTGATTTTCGGGTTGAGCTGACCCAGGGCCCTCTGCCTCTCATTTTCCCAGTGGTTGACCAGGTGTTGATAATCACTGCCCCCTTGTTTGGCATATAATATACAACGGTCATAATAACTTGTGACATGGTCCCGAATCGCCCTCATTTCCCCGACTTCCAGGGGATCCGATGTCATGTCATCGTTCGCGACCATGAACACCAACGCGTTGACGAGGTCGAGTTCCTCGTCATCCGAAATTTGGCTATACGCATTATTTGTCGGTAACAGGAAAAGTAGGATCAAGCAGATTATAGAAATTCGCCGCCATTGCATTGATGATCTCCTTGCTGCATCGTTGTCCCTGGCAAAGCGTCCTTGCCATATTCAATATTTACGATCAAGCAAACTTCTATTTTACATTTGATTTATTTGAATAGAAAATGATCTTTATCCTCATTTTCCCACTGCAGATTATTCTCTTTTTCTCAAAAAACAGGGCGATTGGTCAGGAGAGATTTCGATGATCATCAAATTCGGTTCTCTGGAGTCATCGCGTTGCTGTAAGTTTATCTTTCTTCCATTTTTCTCTATGGAGAGATCTTTACCTGCCGAAATTATCATAACTTCCACTTCCCAGGAGACAGATAATGATTGGCTTCATGGACCGACATAGCTGGTCTGCCGGGTTTTATTCCCCTCTTTTTGCTGCCCGGCGCATTGCCAGCAGGTTCTCCGGTGGGGTCAAAGGTGTGATCTCACAGCCCCCGGCCAGGATGTAGGGGCGCCCCCGCTCGCGGGCTATCATCCCCTGGGTGCGCGCAAAGACCTCCTCCACGCTGCGGGATTCGATCACCGCGGCCGGGTCCAGGTTCCCGGTCCGGATAATCCCAGGCCCCAGGACGCGGTAAGCTTCCTCCAGGTCGACAATCCAATCGAGGTCGACAATATCGGGCTTCAGCTCCGCCAGATGAGGCAGCAGGTGGGTGATATCCCCGCAGATATGCAGCTTCACCAGCGCCCCCTGGGCCTGGATATGGGTAAAGATCTCCCTGTGCAGCTCTTTGACAAACTCAGCATACATCCTAGGTGAGATCTGGCTGCAGATCGCATCCCCCACACCAATGATCTGGCACCCGGCTTCGATCTGGGCGCTCGCAAATGCTTTTGCAGTGGGCACCATTTTAGCCAGCAGGTTCCGGCTGAAGGCTGGATTCACCCCCAGCTTCAGCAGCATCGGGGCCACTCCCACCAGGTCGCAGGCCTCAGCAAGCGGCCCCTCTACCCAGCCAATGACCGGAAAGTCCTCCTCCAGACTCTCCCGGAACAATCGGGCCCCCTCAATCCGATCCCGAGTCCGTGGGGAACCATAAAGGTCCGGCGTGTTCAAAGCTTCCACATCAGCGATTGATTGGACAGGAGGATCGGGGCAGTGCGGAACCATCTCCTCTGGATACTCGCATTCTGCGCCAAACGCTTCCGCTTCCCGCATCGGGTCAGAGATCAGCCCCACGGCATCCAGCCCAAATTCTTGCTGGCAGGCCAGGTTGGCCTCAACCAGCACCCGGTGGTCCAGGTAGAAATCCCGGTAGCTGGCCCCGATCCAATGGGCGGCAAACTGCATTAAGATCGGTCGGAAGAAATGGGACCCGGCTTCAGAACGCGCCATCACCTGGTCATAAAAGTCAAGTTGGAAACTGCGATCCCGTTTGTCTGAGCCTGGCATGGAGATACTTGAGATTCCCCCCTAAAAACCCTTTTTTCCCCGTTTCGAGTAGCGTACATGGGTCTTGCTGGGACGGCTTGATCCCAACCCCCGCTGCACGGTCGGCTCCCCATTGATAAGCTCCAGCTCATATTCCTGAAATAATAAAGCCGCAATGATGGTCATTTCATTTTTCGCAAAGTTCATCCCGGCACATTTATGCAGCCCGCCTCCAAAGCCAATCAAGGCATGCTTTTCACCTTTCTCCTCCCTTCTCCCCATGGAGAAGCGCAGCGGATCATACTGGTAGGGATCCGTGAAGACATCTTCCCGGAAATGGTCAACCGCGGTGGCTGTTTGCACCATCCAGCCTTCAGGAATGACCGTGTCCCCGATCACCAGGTCCTTCTCCACGGTGCGCATGATTGTTTCAGCAGACGGCCGCATCCGGGAGGTTTCTTCCACAGCCATCTTCAGATAGCGAAGATTCCGAAGTTTGCTCTTCTCAAAGGGCTGTCCCCCGCCCAGCTCCCGGTCTACTTCCCCCCGGACCAAATCCAGATAATCAGGATGCTGGATGAGCTGGATCACTGTCCAGGCCGCCTGACCGGCGGTGGTTTCGTGCCCGGCAAACAGGAGCGCCATCAGCAGCTGGACAATGGTCTCCTCTGCAGGCAGAGTCCCATCTTTCATACGAGCCTCTACCAACATCTGAAATGGATCATCCACAGGCTGCTCCCGGCGCTTTCGAACTAATGGTGCCAATTCCTCGCGAACAAATTTTTTCGCCCGGTCGCGGCGGATGAACTTGGGCAGCGGCCAGTGCGGCGGCAGCACTGGATCCATGGCTCTGCTGAGATCGTCATAGGCTTTCCAGAATTCCTTTCCTAACCGCTGGTTAATCTCGTCCCCCAGGAAGCAGCGCCCGGCTACCTGCTTGACCAGCTCAACCGTTTCCGCGGTCAGCTCCATTTCTCCCGTGTCCCCCAACCCGGAAAGCCAATCCCTGACCACATCCACCATCACCTGGTGGTACCCATCCATGCGCTCTCGCCCAAACAGCGCGTGTAGCACCGGACGGTGATTCAGGTAAGTTTCATGCTCCGCCAGGAAAGCCACTTCACCAAAGATGGCAGCCAAAAAATCATAGGCTTCATTCATGTTCAAAGAGCGGTCGGTCTCCTTGAAAAATGCTTTTTTTCCTTCCTCGCCGGTAAGCACCGCAACCGGCTGTCCCATCAAGCTCAACGCAAAGATCGGTCCCGCTTCTCTGGCCCCCCGGCGCAGCAGTTCATCCTGCCGGGTAATATAGCTCATCAGATGCCCGACCATCGGCAGTTTTCCCGAAATCATTTTTGGTTTCATCAGCTGTTCCTTTGCTGTTTTTATCGCGGTTTCCCACCTGGTTTGATTTTACTACAGATAAAATAAGCGGCGGGCTTCCTGCCCGCCGCTCATTAGACTCTCATTCATTCCTGCCGGGGCTCACTCCAGTACCAGGATGGGTTTCCCTGGTATTCCTGCCGTGAAATACGCTGCAAATAAATGAACCCTCCGGCCTGATCCACCTGGGTTGATCAATCCAGGCGGAGCTCGAAAGCCCAGCCTTCCCCTTCTTCCCGGGCTCCCTCCACAACGGGCATGCTGAAGTTAAGTTCCCTGGTACCTGACCAGGGGTACTCCTGTACAGACCCACCGAACTCAACAACAACCAACTGCTCGCCGGTAAACTCAACGGACAGGTCCAGCGCGCTGCCATCACTGCCATCCTGGCATTCACCGGCTAGGAAGACGTCACCCTCAAAAAAGACTGTGTAAGTTCCCCACTCCTTTTCCAGCACATCCTCATAGAGTATGCTGGTAGCCCCGGCAACAGTCCCATCCCCACCTACACTGAATGGAATTTCGCCAATGACCACAGGTTCCAGGCCAACAATTTCTGCTGGGCCAACAAGGACCTCAACCGCCAGCGCTCCCCTGAGACCCTGACAGCTGGATGCTTCACCGAAGAAGTCTGACTCCTCCTCTTCAAAGCTATCAGACCCCGTCTCCTCTGGGAAATCCATTTCCAGATCCTGGAATAAATCTTCGAGCTCTTCCTCATCAAACCCCAGGTCCTCCGCGTTTTCATACATCCAATCAAGTAAATCCGGGAGCCGCATGGAACCCCAGCAGAAGACTGACCCGATCAGACAGCAGAACACCAGGAAAACCAGCAGGATAAGGAGGATGATGATCCATCCCGAGCGTTTCTTCTTGGGCTCCTGTTCATTTTGTGATGATTCCATGACGATCTCCTTTTTCAATGTATCTTAAAGAGGAAAGACTGTGAATAGCTGATCAACTTTCAAATAAACCAATAAGGAATCAGGCACGGATAATTTCAGTATACCTACTTCAGTATACCGAAATTTTCCTAAAAAATCATTGGATTTTTTCCCTAAATCAGCCCAAATAATCCCGGTGTGTCCTTCTAACCAAAAAAGGCTTCCTGAGATGGAAGCCTTTTTGACTGTAAAACGAGCCCGGGGTCATTTTTCTAAAAGCTGCTGAACCATCTCCGCAACCGTCAGGACCCCGGGGTCAAACCCCAGGGAGGGGTCCCCCTGGGCCAGCTGGGTAATCTGCGGCGGGGCCAGGAAGGTTTTCACCAGCACATCTGATTGGGTGAAAACTTCCGCGGTAGGCCCATCCGCCATGATCCGCCCCTGCCCCATGGCAATCACCCGGCGGGCATACTGCCCGACAATCGGCATGTCGTGGGTGATGATGATTACCGTGTGCCCGTGCTCTTCATTCAGATTCTGGAGGAAATCCATGATCTCCAGCGACTGCTTGGCATCCTGCCCGGTGGTGGGCTCATCGACGATGATCACCTGCGGGCGCAGGGCCAGGATGGAGGCGATCGCCACCCGCTGGCGCAGCCCCTTGGAGAGGAAGAATGGGTGCTCCTGGTGGTACTGCTTCTCCAATCCCACCACTGCAATGGCCTCTTCCACCCGCTCTTTGACCTCCTCAGGAGGCAGCTGGATGTTGCGCGGCCCGTAAGCGATCTCATCCCAGCAGTTGTTGTTGAACAGCTGATGGTCCGGGTTCTGGAACACATAACCCACCCGTTTGACCATCTGGGTGATCGAACCTTTCTTTGAATTCAGCCCGTCGACAATGATATCTCCCTCGGTCGGTTTATAGAGCCCGTTGAGGCACTTGGAAAGCGTGGTCTTGCCAGATCCATTCTGCCCGATCAGGGCGATCATCTCCCCGGTGCGGATTTGCAGGTTGATATCAAAAAGCGCCTGGGTTCCGTCCGGGTAGACAAAATCAACCTCGTTCACTTCAATATACAGCGTTTGTTCAGCCATTAAATATCCTTCCCCTTGTTCTGCATCAATTCCCGCAGCTTCTCAACACCCTCTGCAACATCCAGCGGGTAGGATCCGGAATACAGCCCGCGTTTTTTCAGCTCATGGAAAAACCGGATCACCCCGGGAGGGTAAACACCGCGCTCAAGGAGCAGCTCGCTTTGCGCGAAGAAAGCTTCTGTTTCCTCCTCCAGCGCCATGGTCCCTTCCGACATCAAGACCATCCGGTCGGCAAGCGGGGCCAGGTTTTCCAGGCTGTGCTCAATTGCGATGATTGTGTTGTTCTCCTCTTCTTTGAGCCTGGCCAGCACCCCGAAGATCCGCTGCCTGCTGACCGGGTCCAGCATCGAGGTGGGTTCATCAAGGATCAGGATCTTGGGCATCATGGCTAAAACCGCGGCCAGGGCTACCCGCTGCTTTTGACCCCCGGAGATCTCGTAGGGCGGCTTTTCGAGCAGTTCTTCCAGCTCAGTGAGCGCTACCACCCAATCCAATCGCTCCTGGATCTCTTTCAGGTCCAGGCCGATGTTCTCCATCCCAAACACCAACTCATCCTCCACGGTCATGGCAGTGAACTGGGCTTCTGGATCCGAGAAAACCACCCCGACCAGCTGCTGCAGCACCCCTCCGGTGTATTCCTCGACCTCTTTGCCAAACACATTCACAGCCCCCTTCTTGATCCCGTTGTACTGCCCGGGGATCAAGCCGTTGATGGAGTATGCCAGGGTGGTTTTTCCCGCGCCGTTCGGTCCGATCACCCCGATAAAACTGCCCTCTTCAATCGTGAGATTGATCCCCTCCAGGGCATTCTTGGGGGTGTTGATATATTTCCAGGAATAATCTTTTATCTCAATAACGTTGGTCACAATTCTCTCCAAATCATCCTTACAGCAGCCAGGAGCGCAGTGCGCTCAGCAGCCAGGAATCATCCATGCGAAAATAGCCAAATCCATACCGGAACACCAGCAGGCTGATAAAAGCCAGCGTGATGATACCAATATACAGATAATCAAAATATTTATAGCTGTAGTGCGTGAGGATGTAATCTGCCCGCTTGACCTTGGATGCCTTCCCGGTGAAAGAATAACCCCGGGCGACCAGGGCATTGGTGAAATCCTCTGATCGACGCAGGGAGAGCGCGAAAAGTGGGATCATGTACATGATATACTGGCGGATCTTATAGGGCAGGGATTTCCCCGAGGGATCATATCCCCGGGCTTTTTCCGCCTGGCGGACGATTCCAAAGTCTTCCAGAACCATCCCGGCTGCACGCAGGGCCATCGCAAAAACATAGGTAACCACGAAGGGCACCTTGATGCTGCGCATGGCAACAATAATATCCCTCTCCCGGGAGGTGTTCAGGAAAAATACCATCACAAAGATCATCGGCAGAATCCTGAAATAGACCACCAGGGCATCCCGGATCCGCTCCCAGTAGAAATTAACTCCAATCACCCTGGCAAGAAGCTCAAACTCAGGGTGGGTTCCCCCCATCACAGTGTAGGAGAGGAAAATGATCGTCCCCATGGACACTGCCACCGGAACATAAATCTTCAAGGTCCCCATATTAACCCGGCTGATCCACATCAAAATAATGATCACCAGCATCAAGCCGATGTTCCATTCCGGGGCGGAGACAAACATCGGAAAGAGGCTGACCACCAGCATGAAAAAAAGCTTCACGAAGGGATGGACCGCGTAGATCGGCGATTCGTTGGGAACATATCCTAATAAGGTTTTATTCATAATCAACTTCCAAAATTAAACTCCGTGAGGCAGCACCCCACGGAGTTTACTATTAAAAAGGGGTACCGCTTAGGCCCACCACTTTTTCACAAAAGCCGTGGTGCGGATCACGACCGCAGAAAGCGCCTTCAGCAAAATAAAGTTGAAGACGATCCCGGCGACCACGTTGCCACCGAACCAGCCCCAGATAAACAGGGGCACGGAGTCGGTGGTCAGCAGGTCAAACCCTCTCAGCACCACCAGCACGGACCAGAGTGCGCCGAGGATGCTGGAGACCACCATCGCCAGGAAGAGGTACAGGTAATCTCTTCCAGATCGGAGGCGGGGATCCAGTTTGAAGCGGCGGAACACCCAGGCCGGCAAAAAGGCCTGGATCGCATTCGCAGGAACATAGGCAAGGGAGACATAAAACGGGGTTCCGGCGATCGCGTTGGAGAAGAAGGGGAAAATCGCTCCGGCTATCACTCCCCAGGCTCCAAACCAAACTGCGCCAATCTGCTGAACGGCAATGCCGGTCCAGAAAAAGTTGACGCCAAAGCCCAGAGGAAAGCTGATGCTGCCAAACGCACCAACCACAAAGCCGATGCCAATCAGCAGGGCAGTGATCACGATGTGAATCACACCCACTGACCGCTTCTCACCCTCTTGAACGGTCCAGATTTCTTCTGCAGTAAGTTCAGATTTTATATCTTCAGACATAACAATTCTCCTCTAGATAATCCGGCCTGAATGAAAGATAAAGACGCGTTTTTGGCTTATTTCCCTGTGCTCACCTCCTTTCCCCTGTACCTGCTTCCTATTTCTATGATAACTCTATCTATAATATACCAAAACTTCCCTTCTCCTTCTATGACAAAGGTCTAAAGGTTTGACTATGATTGCTCAACACTTCCCCCTCCAGCACCCCAAACACCCCTTTTTATGTAATCTGTGACTGCCTTAAACATCCATTTTTTGATTGAAAATTCAGAAAGGAATCCTGCTATAATCCAAACACTCAAGGTAAACAATCCAAGCAGGCATGAACAGGACAGCAGGCATGCAAAATCAACCACATCCGGCCGTTATCCAGGGCGCACCCTGGCCCACCTTCCGGCGGGATCACCGCAATACCGCCTGTTCGAAACTCTCAGCGGAGTACCAGGGTGATCACCCCTGGACTTTTTCCACCGGTAAAGGGATCTTCTCCACCCCGGTGATTGACCGAAATGGGGATATCTACTTTGGTTCGGCTGATCACTATTTCTACAGCCTGCTCCCGGACGGCCGCCTGAAGTGGAAGTTTAAGACGGGGGAAATCATTGATTCTGCCGCTGCGCTGCCCGCCTTCCGCCCCCACAATCAAGATACGGTTGTGGTCCCCTCCGGGGATGGATTCCTCTACTGCCTGGAAACCAGGACCGGGGAACAGGTGTGGAAATTTGATGGCAATGAAGAGCTCAAGGGCCACTTCAACAACTGGTTTGAGGGCAACGTGGCGGTCGGCCCGGATGGTACGCTTTATGCAGGGAATACGAACTTCCGGTATTACGCCCTGACCCGGCAGGGAAATCTAAAATGGACCTATCAAACAGGATCCAACGCCTGGTCAATCGCGGGTATTGCGCCGGATGGCACGATCATCTGGGGATCCTGCGACACCTTCATCCACGGGGTTTCCCAGCAGGGGAAAAGGAAATGGCGCAAACGGACCCTGGGCTTCATCTCCGCCTCCGCAGCCATCGGCCTGGACGGCACCGCTTATCTGGGCTCCTTTGATAGTTATCTATACGCAATAAATGCCAGGACGGGGAAGGTAACCTGGCGGTTTAAAACCAATGACCATATCTACGCCTCCGCAGCCCTGCTCGAGGACCAAAACCAGACCAGGCTGATCCTGGTGGGTTCGACAGACGGGATTTTATACGCTGTCAATCCTGCCGGGGAACTGGCCTGGTCCTTTGACAGCGGGGCCCCGATCCGCTCCTCGCCTGTCCTCGGGCGCGCTCCCCGGGGAGAGCCAGGGTGGATTGTCTATTTTGGCAACGGGGCTGGAAAAATCTACGCACTTCATACCGGGGATGGCAGCCGGCGCTGGTCTTATGACACCACCGTTGATACTCCAGAGCTTGTAGACCGCAGTGATCTCAATGGGTCTCCGGCCCTGGGGGAAACCGGGTTGTACATCGGCGGGGAGCATGGTCGGCTCTGCTATCTGCCTTATGATTACCCCCTGCATCACAGGGACCCCCGGGGTTCCACCGCGCCAGGGGAGGATCTGCCCGAGGAAGCAGTATCCCTGGTTTTTGTCTCCCCCGGGGGGCGCCTCCAGCCAGCCCCCCCAGAGCAAATACCAGCCTCCACCCTGCTGACCTTCCAGCTGCTGGTGAGAAAGCAGGGTTCAACCCTTCCTGCGAGGCTGAATAACCCCCCGTTCAACCAGGGAAAAACGGGGCTGCAGGTTCGGACGGAGCCCGAAGTGCCGTTAACTATCCAGATCTCTGCAGACGGCCGATTTCTCCATCTGATCCCCCAGACCATTCTCGATCCCGGCACCCCTCTCAAAATCCACCTTGAAGGAAACTGCTACCTGGGCGGGCTCCAGATCGGCAACCTCACCCTGGGAGGGAGAGAATTCGCTTCCTTCCAGGAGTCTTTCCAATTCCAAGTCCGGGAACCTGCTGCAGATCCATTCATCACATCTCCCGTGGAAGGCAAGTCCCCCTGCTTTGAGTGGACCCGGCTGGCGGTCCCGATCCCCACCATGCTGCCCAGCCTCAATCAGATCGGATTTGACTACCTCAGCTGGTTGATCGGGGTGATTGAGGCTGGCGAACCTGATCCCTCTGGAAGCGGGAAGCTTTTATGCTGGGCAGTCGGGGCAAAACGGGACCAGGATAACCGCCTGGTGGTGGATCCAGAGTCAGATTTTACGCTGCCGCTGGCAGGGATTTACCGGCAGAATGCCTATCTGCTCCGCAACCAGAACTTCACCCTCAAGATCACAGGGATCCCGATCCCCTTCCGGACCTTTGAACTTCGCGGGGAGCTGGACAGGGATTTCAGCTCCCTGCCCGGTTCTGCTGCTTATGCCAGCACCGAGGTGCTTTCGATCCCGAATTTTGGCTTCGCCATGGTGCTTGCCGGGCTGGCAGACCGAATCTGGCGAAAGCTCACCGCAGTTGGTACCTATCTGGCCCGTCCCTGTCCAGCTGATTTCACCAGGGACCTGAGGTTAGAAACCATCCAGGTGACATCGGGCACACTTACTCCCCCGGGCCCACGGAAGCCCGGGTCCGTTGCGG
Organism: uncultured Anaerolineales bacterium; assembly: GCA_964621835.1. Taxonomy (GTDB): domain Bacteria; phylum Chloroflexota; class Anaerolineae; order Anaerolineales; family UBA11858; genus B10-G9. The sequence goes on from CAZUMA010000004.1 coordinate 31,051, forward strand.
TCACACTGGCAGCCGAAGTTGGCGCAGCCCCAGCCGACAAACACCGCGGCGGAATCCTGCTGCTTGATGCCGTTGATGACCACGTGATTCCCCTCAATTATCATCAGCTTCTCAGCTTAAAAGCCAACCAGCATGGGGATATCGCTGAAATCAATCTGGCCCTGCCAGGAGGAATGGACCTGCCGGAGAGGGTCCGGGTCATCGTCCTCATCGATATATTCCCCATTCACCAGGTCGAACTGTCAGTGAGAAAGTGAGGATTTTCCGATGAGCCAAAGAACAACAGAAACAGCCAGATCTGGTCTCTCCACCCGCTTGAAGGTGCTGTTTGGAAGCGGGAATATGACCTCCAGCATTCCCCAGGCGATCATCATGTTTTTCCAGCTGTACTTCCTGACCGATGTCGCCGGCTTACGCCCGGATTTTGCCGCCTGGTCGATTGCAGCCGGGCGGATCTGGGATGCAATCAACGACCCCCTCTTTGGGGTCCTCTCGGACCGGATTCGCCACCCCCTCGGGCGCCGGAGAATCCTCCTGCTGGTTGGCGCCTTCCCGCTCGGGATCACATTTTTCCTGATGTGGATCGTCCCGAACATTCCCCAGGTCTGGCAGGCTGCGTATTACGCGCTGGTCTTCATCCTCTTTGACACCTGCTACACCGCGGTGCATGTCGGCTACAATGCCCTCACCCCGGTGCTTTCTCAGGACTACGATGAACGCAGTTCGATCAACGGCTATCGGATGGTTTTTGCGTTAGGCTCCACCCTGGGTGCGATCATCTTTGCAACGCTGCTGGGAGGGCTGATCCCTGATCCCCGCCGCCTTTACCGGGTCCTCGGCCTGGGCCTGGGGCTGCTCAGCGCGATCCCTCCCTACCTGGTCTACGCTGTCACCGGTCCCTACCGGAGCACAGAGGAGCAGCAGCCGCTCCAGGTAGGCAGAGCCATCCGGGCCACGCTGAAAAACCGCCCCTTCCAGGATGTGATGGGATTGTATCTGCTCAGCTGGACAGCCGCCTCGGTGATGGCAGCTGTCCTTATTTACTATGCAAATTACTACCTCAAGGTTCCCGGGCAATCCAATTATTTTGTCCTGGCAGCCCAGGCCTCCGCCATTGCATTCATCCCCCTGGTTGTCCATCTCTCCAGGGCCCTGGATAAAAAACGTGCCTTTTTGATTGGCTGCGGGAGCTGGATTCTTTTCTCCCTCATCCTGCTTCCCCTCCAGCCTGGCCAGATCCTCCTGGCCTACCTGCTGGCCTCCCTGTCCGGGTTGGGAATTGCCACCGTATATGTTATCCCCTGGGCGATGCTTCCTGATATTATTGAGCACGACCAGCTCAAAACAGGCCGCCGCCGGGAGGGATCGTTTTATGCCTTCATTTCCTTTTTCCAGAAACTGGGCACCGGGGCAGCCCTTTGGGCCATGGGCCAGCTGTTTGCCCTGGCCGGGTACATCACCCCCCAAACAGGACAGCCCCTGCCGGCTCAACCACCGCAGGCAATCGCCACCATCCGTTATTTTGTCAGCCTCGTCCCGGCCGTGCTGCTGGGCTTTTCCCTGGTTTTTGCCTGGCGCTACTCAATCTCCCGGGAAGCGCATCAGGCAACCCTGGAGCAGCTGGCGGATCTTCACAATACCTAAAGGAACAAGGGTCACCCCATGAATTTTTCTCCTGCTGATTTTTCCTACGACCACCCCGTTGACCTGATCATCCAGCAGCGGACCTCTGTCCGCACCTACAGCGGTAAGCCCATCCCACCCGACCTGCTGGAGGAACTGGATTCCTTCCTCTCTTACTGCCGGTCAGGCCCCCTGGGGAATACCATCCGGGTGAAGCTGACCGCAACGTCCCGGGAGGATGCCCAGGAACTGCAGGGCCTGGGAACCTACGGCTTCATCTCCGATCCAAGCGGATTTATCATCGGCACCGTTCAGGACGATCCAGGGGCCCTGGAGGATTTCGGCTACCTGCTGGAAGCGGCTGTGCTGCGGGCAACAGACCTGGGATTGGGAACCTGCTGGCTGGGAGGAACCTTCAACCGCAGCCGCTTTGCAGAAAATATCGACCGCCAGAGAGATGAAATCATTCCCTGTGTGATCTCGCTGGGTTTGGAGGCGGATGCGCCGCGTCTCCTGGACACAGCATCCCGTTGGACAGCAGGGTCTGACCGGCGCCTGCCCTGGTCTGAGCTGTTTTTTGAGGGATCCTTCGAAAATCCACTTCTACCAGAAAACGCAGGGGCGTTCAAACACCCCCTGGAGATGCTCCGCCTGGCTCCCTCCGCGTCCAATAAACAGCCCTGGCGGATCCTCATTAAGCACAAGCAGATAGATTTTTTCCTGAAGCGGACGCCCAACTATCCTTCTCAGATCTGGAAATCCCTGCTGAAGATCGCGGATATGCAGCGGGTGGACATGGGCATCGCCATGGCCCATTTTGAGCTCACCGCGCTGGAAGAAGGCAGGACAGGTCAGTGGGTAAATGCCCCTCCACAGCGATCCAGCTTTCCCCCTGGGGTAGAGTACATCACCTCCTGGAAGGCCTCTTCCTGACCCCAGGATCATGATTCCATTCCCCCCAAAAAAGGACCTGCTAGATAGAGATCTCCCGGAGCGCTGCGCCCAGGGATGCCTGGAAATGTCTCAACCGCTCATAGGCAGGCAGCAGCTTCTGGTAAACAGCATGGTTTTCAGGCACGGGTGAAGTGGTGGTCTCCACCTCCTGGATCTGATCAATCACCCTAAAATCGTCCCACAAACCGCAGCCAATCGCTGCCAGGGCAGCAGCTCCCAGGGAGCCAGCATCCTCTCCGATATTGGTCTTGATAATATTCAGATTAAACACATCTGCCAGGATCTGCCGCCACAAACTGCTCTTGCTGCCGCCGCCAACAATCACCATATCTTCGCTGAGCTGACATTTTTCCTTCAAAACAACCAGCACCAACCCCAGGTTCATCGCGATCCCTTCCAGCCCCGCCCTGGCCAGATCGGCTCGCGAGTGTCCCAGGTCCAATCCAGAGAGAGCCCCCCGGATGGCGGGGTTAGGTTCCTGGGAGGAACCGCCCGCCAGGCTGGGATTAAAAAAGAGCTTATTCGCCCCAACCGGGGATTGGGCCGCCAGGCTGCCCATCAGGTCATAGACATCCTGCTGGGCCTTTCCAGCTTGATCGATTAAATCAGGGAAGATCTGATCCCGGAGCCACCGGTATGAGCTGCCGGCTGAAAAGATGCTCACAGCGGATGTGTACAGGCCGGGAATAACATGGGTGAACACAAACGGTTTGCTCTCAAGATCAAGAATAGGTTCGTCCGCCGAAACAGCAATCCATGCCGAAGAACCCAGCGACAAATACACCCGTCCGCTTTGAATATTGCCCGCCCCAAGGGCCATGCAGGAGTTATCCACCCCGCCGCAGGCGACTTTCACCCCGGTTGTCAACCCCAGGCGGCTGGCAGCCTCTGCGCTCAGGGTTCCAATCACCTCTGTGGAGGGAATGATATCAGGAAATAATGACCGGCTGAGGCCGCTGATTTCCAGAAGATCCGGGGAGTACTGCCATCCTTCCAGATCGTAGATCCCGGACCCGGAGGCATAGGAATAATCTGTTTGAATCTGACCGGTCAGCAGGTAGTTGATGTAATCTTTTGTGCCCAGCACCTTCCAGATTTGGCGGAAGGTATCCGGCTCATTGTCCCGGTACCAGAGGATCTTGAACACAGAATACAGTTCTCGAGGAAACCCATTGCCGGTTGTTTTGTACCATTCATCCGGGTCGGCATCCCGGAAAAAACCCTCCGCCTGCTCCCCGGCGCGGGAATCAGACCAGATCGGAACCGACTCGCGAAGAAGCTGCCCCTCCTTGTTGATCGGGACAACGCCCAGGCTGTGCCCGGAGATTGCCAGACATTCGATCTCCCGGGGGTCCACGCTGGATTCTTCCAGTAAAATCTGGGTGCTTTTGACTACAGAATCCCACCAATCATCTGGCCGCTGCTCATGCAAACCAGACCGCGGGTAAAGGGTCTGATAAGGCGCAAAGGAACTTGCCAGGCATTTCCCGCTGACCTCATACAAAGAGGCTTTATTGCCCCCTGTTCCCAGGTCATAGGCAAGAATCATTTCAGTCATCCAGGCCCCCTCCCAATCCGTCTGCTCACAGTGCCACCCCCTCGGGAAATCTTTCTTCAAAGGCCTGGATCAGCTCCACACCCCTGCTGACCCCGAGCTGGTCCGCCCCCATGCGGAGATATTCCAGGGCATCCTCCAGGGTATAGATCCCCCCGGAGGCTTTGATCCTGATCTGGTCGCTGACAACCCCCCGGATCAGCAGGAGATCTTTGATCCGCGCCCCTTGCGGCTCCTTACTGAATCTCTGCAGGTATTGCGTCCTGACTCCGGTGGAGGTTTTCACCATCTGGGCGCCCGCCAGCTCAACTATCTTGCTTGCCCGCTGGATTTCTTCATCGCTGAGCACCCAGGTCTCAATAATCACCTTGACGGTCCTTCCCTGTGCCTCATCAACAATCGCCTCAATATCCTGCCTGACCAACTCGTCCTGGTTTGATTTCAAGGCTCCGATCTGCATCACCATATCAATCTGGGTTGCCCCATCTGCGACAGCCATCTCTGTCTCCAGGGCTTTGACAGCCGTAGGATGGGATCCAAAAGGAAAGCCAATGTTGCCGCTGATTGCCATGGGTTCCCCCTTCAAAAGCTGGGAGGCCAACCTGACATACACCGGGTTCACACAAACCACACCCACGCCAGTCTCTTTGGCCATGGTGCAGAATGCCCGCAGATCACTTTGCGTGGCGAAGTGTTCGCAAAGGCTGAGTTCAATTCGTTTTTTAAAATCAGGTAGGGTGAGCAGCATGTCTCTCTCTCATTCAGCCAAGAACACCAGGCGAAGATCGTGCATCTGCCTCCCAGGGTTCTCCCTGACAACTGGAAATCCCCTGATCTAAAACCAGGATCCCTCCCTTACGAAGAAAGGGATCCCTGCCGTCAGGTCCTTTTTTCTGCCAGCTTGCCTTCTTTTTTGCGGATTTCAACCAGCGCTTTGGCGTAGTCCTTATTGTAGGTCGCACAGGCGACCGGCATCTGCCGGATCAGGAACTCCAGGCAGTTATCACATACCGTGCACCAGTTGATTTCATCCGCCCGATCTTCTTCCAATTTGATCGGAAGCGCACTGTCGGCCAGCGACTGCCGGCCGATGGCCACCATATCCACAATCCCGTCCTGGATGTTTTTTGTCGCCCAGTGTTCGAAAGTGCTCTCGCCTGGTTTGACAGCGTGGAATGTGACCCGTCCATCCCCATAAATGGAATAAGCAGAACCGATCACAACCGTTTCTGGCTTGAGCGCTTTCCGAACTACATTCTGGAAGGTGAAGTGCAGATATCCATAGTCGGGCATGCTCTTATCAGGCTGGGTGAGCGCCAGGGTGATGGAGGGGCTGCCGGCAGACTGCAGGATGAACTTTGCCCCCCGCTCCTCCAGTCCCTGAACCATCTTTTCAATCTCACCAAAATCGATTACCGGCGTATTGGGGCCAGCGGTCCCCATGCCGCCGGGAAAGCCCTCCCAGACCGAGATCTTGGAGCCAACAAGAAAACCCGGATCGTTGATTTCTTTCTCAATCCGCTCGTAGATTTCGTAGGCAAATCGCATCCGGTCCTCAAATGCCCCTCCGTATTTCCAGTCCCGATCATTATAGGGCCGGCAGAACTGCGAGCCCAGGTAGCCGTGGCAGAGCTTGACATCAACACCATCGGCCCCGGCGTCATGGGCAACCTTGGCAGAGATCACAAAACTATCGATGATGTCTTCCACTTCTTCTTCGGTGAGGAGATCGCCTCCAAACCCGGGCAGCGGCTTGACGCAGACCCTCCGGGAAAAATCCGGATGGCTCAATTCACCTGAGTGTGTCAGCTGAATTAAAAGCAGGGTTTGGTCATTTTCCTTCCGGAGGGTGTCGATGAGCTTTTTTAATGCTGGCTGATTTTTCGGGGTGCCGATCAGCTGGTTCATTCGCCCCCTGCACTCGTCAATTACGCTGATCGCCTCCATGAAAATTACCCCGGCATTCCCCCGAAAGGCGTTGATGTACCTCTCGTAGGTCAGCTCTGTCGGATTGCCCTCTTTGTCCGCATCGTTGCATTCCATCGCGTTCAAGGCAATCCGGTTCACCGAGGTCTTGGGGCCGATTTGTATCTCGTTAAACAGCACTTTATTGGGTTCCATAACTGGTCTCCTGTTGGGGGTACCATTAAGTTAGTTGGACTGCGCAAACCGTAAAATTCTGCCTCCAGGCTGCGTTTGCAGAGCAGTCCTGTCCGTTATTCAAACAGCTTATCCCCTCGGCCTTCATACCTGCCCTTGATGATCAGGGGTGTCAGGTAGGCAATCGTTTTTTCAACGCCGTCTTCCCGGCTCATGACAACATCCTCGTGTTCATAGCTGAGCACATAATCATACCCAACCAGCGCAAGCTCGGTCATGATCCGCTTCCAGGGGACTGATCCCCATCCGGGGATCCGGAACCGAAAGCCCCGATCGATCCGATCCCATTTTCCAGTTGGCTGCAGCCCGGATCGCCTGACATTGTGCTCCACGATCTCCCCGTCTTTTGCATGGACATGGAAAATCCGATTCCCCAGCTCCTGGATAAAAATCACCGGGTCAATACCCTGCAGGACGATGTTTGCCGGGTCAAAATTGAACCCCCAGGCTTCATGGCCATCCAGCAGCTCGATGCTCTGATGAGCGGTTTCCACATTGTAAACAAACTCATTGGGATGAGGTTCATGGGCAAACTTCACCCCCTGCTTCTGGAATTCATCCAGCACCTCTCCCCAGCGATCGACAAAATCCTGGCCCATTTCTTCCCACCCCTGGGGGTACGGCCAGGGGAACCAGCGGGAGTACCGCTCACACCCAATAAACCCGCAGACCACCGGGACTTCCAGGGCGTTTGCAGCCTGGGCGGTTTTTTTCATGCGCTCCATCCCGAACTTGATTTTCTCTTCCGCAGTCCCTTCAAACAGGCTGTCAGTATCCTTTGTATGGGGTCCCAGGATGAGCTGTCCTTCAGGATGGTTGCTGAGCGCTGAGATCTCGATCTCGTATGCAGCAGCCAGTTTTTTGATCGCCTTTCCTCCATCTGCGATCACCTCTTCAATATCACAATGATCATTGCCGTAGAAGGCAGGGAGCTCAGCCATTTCATACCCGTGCTCCGCCATCAGCTTGAAAACGGATTCCAGATCCCTGTCCATGTAGTTTGCAGTAAACATGCCTATTTTCATTGCCTGCTCCTTTTCCCGAGGGTCATCTTCTTTATATTTACGCTGCTTCAGCCTGGGGTATAGACGCGAGGTAGGTCCCACAACCCTATCTAATGGCTAGATTTCATCCATTGGAATCCAGCATTTTTCCTCGTTGGAAAGCTCCAGGGCAGTAAGCAGGCGCTGCACTTCCAGGCCATCTTCAAAGGTTGCGCCCCACGGCGCCACTTCCTGACCTGTGGCAACGCAATTCACAAAATGGAAGATTGCATTGCTGTGATGGTGCTCCCATCCGAGCATATGCCCAGGCGGCCACCAGTGCTCTATCCAGTCGTGCACTTCAGCCTCTGTGACCAGGATGGTCCGGAAGCCCTGGGTTTCCAGGGGGTCGTCCAGGGAGAAGTACTGCAGCAGGTTGTTCTGGGTCAGTTCAAATTGGATGGCTCCCCGGTTTCCATACACCTCTATCTGCCAGAGGGATTTCCGCCCGGTGGCAAACCGGGTAGCTTCAATCGATCCCAGTCCCCCGTTATTAAAGCGGAACATCCCTAATGACGCATCATCGACAGTGACCTCTCCAGTCTCCTCCCCCCCTTTGCCGGAGAGACCGGATGCTTCCATGGGGATCGGCCGTTCTTTGATGAAGGTCTCTGTGACCCCACTGACCTCGGTGATCTCCAGGCCAGTCAGGAAACGGGCCATGTCCAGGCTGTGTGCGTTCAGGTCCCCGAGCACCCCGGACCCGGCCACGCTTTCATCCAGCCGCCAGGCCAGCGGAAATTCCGGATCAACCAGCCAATCCTGCAGGAAAGCTGCCCGGAAGTGATACACCTGGCCAATTTTTCCCTGCTCAATCAAGCGTTTTGCCAGCAGGACTGCCGGGGAGAACCGGTTGCTGAAAGAGACCATGCTTTTGACCCCGCTGCCGGCGGCTTTTTTTGCTGCCTCAGCCATCTGCCTGGCTTCCTCCAGGTTGAGGGCAAGTGGTTTTTCAACAATGGTGTGCTTCCCCGCCTCCAGGGCCGCTATGCACGGCCCTGCATGGATGTTGTTGGGCCCATTGTTATCAAATAAATCGATTTCAGGATCCTCAATCAGGTCTTTCCAATCCGTGGTCCCATATTCGTATCCAAAGCGTTCAGCACTCTCTTTAACTTTATCTTCCGTCCGCCCGCAGATTCCTTTCAGCACCGGGATTGCAGGTGGCGGGTAATAGATGTAGGGCAGCTTTTTGAATGCATTTGTATGCGCTTTTCCCATAAAGGCATATCCCAGCATTCCGACGCCCAATTTCTTCACATCTGCCATTGCTGTCTCCTTTCTTTCTATTTCCTGTTCTGTAGGATTCCCGGGGACCCGATCTGTCCCTCCTGCCAATTTTTTCCAGTCTCTTCCGGTCAACCAGCCAGATCAGCTGCCTGCGTCCTGGGTTTTCTTGTAGAGTTCATCAACCTGTTCAGGCCAGGTCCCTTGAGAATACATATCCCAGGTTTCCAGATGCTGGACTGTCTCCCCTGGCATCAATTTTCCATATCCTGCCAGGGTTTCCAGTTCAATAAAATCCTTGCAGCAGTACACTTCACTGGACGCACCGCGGTCAAAATAAATCGCCCGGGGATCAAATACCGACCTTTTGACAAACAGGGTGCCCCCCAGTGCATACGCCATCCATCCATCCGGGTTGGGAAAACCAATCTTCAATGCGCCCTCATCCATGCTGGCGCTGATAAAAATCCCCTCATCTTCCCATTGGAAAAAAGGTGAGTTTACCGGCGTGTAGGGCCAAAGCACCAGGTTTCGATTGGCGTGCAGTCCGTGTTGATCTACCCGGCCTGTATGCTGGGGAAAGATCCCCGTCCCGCCGGGTTTGAGCATCGTGATCGCCCAGGGTGCCAGGGAAACCGGTTTCTCTCCCCGGTTGGTCAGACGGTGATGGATTTTGACCACAGATGGGGCCTCCCCGACCTTGATCACCCAGGCCTTTTCGAGGCCGGTTTCCTGGTCGACCGGTTGAATCTGCAGCACCCCTTTCTTTTTCTGGATTGTCTTAACCGGCCGGTCATCTGGTAGATAGGTGCTCTCCGGGCGTTCCGGGGCAACCCACAGCCGATGCCCTCCCCGCAGGTGATAGATCCTCCCGTCAGGAAGGTCGATTTTTGCCTCGGGCAGTTCTGCCAGGATATTCTCTCCCTCCAAAAAAGATAGACCGATTATCCTGAGCCCCAGGGAGGTTGTCAGCCACAGGCGGATGGATTGATTGCGCAGCAGGAGGCATTCATACCCTCGAAACTGCTCTTCCCTGATCTCCATACCCTACCTCCTCAATCCTCCATGCCAGGCCCCCCTTGCCTATCGAAAGAGAAAGCCGGGGGATTTCCCCGGCTTCTCCTTGTTGAAGCCAAGGTAATTACTTGATTTCAACCTGTTTTTTCGTTTCCGCGGATTGGATGCCTGCCTCAAGCACTTTCATTCCTAAATAGCCATCCTGGAAATTAGGTTCAATCTTCCCATCTCCGTCAATCGCTTTCAGGAAATCGACCACCGCGTGATGGAATTCGTGTTCATAACCTATGTTATGAGCCGGCGGCCACCAGTGGGAAATGTATGGATGGCTGGGCTGCGTGGCCAGGATGGTTCGGAAGCCGCGCTTGCCTTCCTCATCCTCCCCGTTGTAATACTGCAGTTCATTCATCCGCTCCAGGTTCCAGAGCACCGCGCCTTTGGACCCGTAGATTTCAAAGTAGTTGTAGTTCTCCCGCCCAATGGCAAAGGTGGTGGCATCAAAGGTACCCAGGGCGCCATTTTCAAACTCCACAATCATGGAGATGGCATCCTCAAGCTCCACCTCTCCCATTTCAGCAGATTCCCCGCTGCCGGCGCTGAATGTGGCAGCATCTGCCCCGGGAAGCGGCCGCTCCTTGATGAAGGTCTTCATCATCCCGGTGACGGAGGAAATCTCACCCACCAGGAACCTGGCCAGATCCACACTATGGGAGTTGATGCCCCCATTGGAACCCATCCCGGCAATGTCTTTTTTCATGTGCCAGGTGAGCGGGAAATTCGGATCCATCGTCCAGGACTGCAGATAGCAGCCCCGCCAGTGATAAATCTTGCCCAGCTTCCCCGCATCAATCATCTGCTTGGCCAGCATGACGGCCGGGCAGCGGCGGTAGTTGTGATTCAGGTAATGCACAACCCCGGCTTTTTCGGCAGCCTCATACATTTCCAGGGCTTCCTCAGAAGTCAGGGAAATTGGCTTCTCACAAAAGACATGCTTGCCCGCTTTGGCCGCCGCAATCGCGATGGGCGCGTGCAGGTTTGGCGGGACCGAAATATCGATGATATCGATATCATCCCGCTCTACCACCTTTTTCCAATCGGTTTCTACCTCCTCCCAGCCCCAGGTATCCGCAAACGCCTGGACAGCGTCTTTTGTCCTCCCACAGGCCACTTTCATCACCGGCTTGATGGGAACATCAAAAAAATTCGTCACATTCTGCCAGGCGTTGGAATGGGCTTTGCCCATAAACTTATAGCCAATGATCCCAACGTTCATCTCCTTCATTTTTCTCCCTCCCGATTTGTAGCTTGTCCTTTCGATCGCTTCTGGTTCCAGTTTTTTAGATGCTGGCCACCAGGTTTTGGAGATACTTAACGCTTTTTTCTACCGCCGCGTCCTCCCCGGTTCCCACTTCAGGGTGCGGAAAATCCAGCTCCACTGCCAGCAACCCATCGTAGTTGAGGTCCTGAAGCATTTTTGCCAGCTCCTCCACGTTGATGTAGCCATCCCCCACCGCCACAGAGGAGAAGAAGTACCATTCATCCGCAGCAACACCCGGGGTGATTTTGATGTCTTTAATATGCGTGGCATAGACATACTCACCCAGTTTTTCCATCGCCTTGACCGGTTCATCCAGCAGCCGCATGAAGTTGCCGGTGTCAAACGTGAGCCCAAAATACTCCGAGTCAACATCCTCGATCAGCTCTAAAAACTCATCCGAGTCAAAATCAAAGTGGTTTTCCACGGCAAGTTTGATGTCCAGGTCCTCGGCAACCTTGACCGCTTTTTTGAACATTTTATTCAGCTTTTTGAGCTGCGGTCCATGAGGTTGATTCCGAAAAGCCAGGCTGCTGCCCACGGTTCGCATCACCGGCGCTCCGATGGTTTTAGCATGGGAAATGTGCTCAATCATGTCATCCAGCATGGGTTCATTCTTTCCGCCCTCCAGCCCATCAGGATGCCCCCAGGCCCAGACCCGTTCAAACCCGTAGTCATCCAGCTTCGCTTTCAGCTCCTTCAGGTAGCTTTCCTCAAAACTCTTAATAAAACAGGATTCCAGGGAGACCCCATCCACACCCAATTCACTGGCCCGTTTCAGAAAATCATCCGTGGTCATCTCCTGATCCGGGGCAACCTGCTCCGGATAAACCTCTCCGAAATAACGATGGTAGCTGTAATTATCAATTCCAACTTTGAGTACCATATTTTTCTCCTTTATACCTGTGTTTCTTACAGCGCTGTCATGCAAATAAGTTCCCCAAGCAATTGGGCAATACCGACCTCCTTTTCCGTCCCTGTCCGTTCCACAAAATTCCTTTCATTCATTTTCTATTGAATTTTTTGGCTGCCTCGATCATCGCATCGATGTTCTCATCCGGTGTGGTTGAGGGAAGCGCACAGCCCGGGCCCAGAATAAACCCGCCCCCAGGCGATAAGTTTTCCAGTGCCTCCCGGCATTTTTCCTGAACTAATTCCGGGGTCCCATTGGCCATGACCTCGCTGGGATCCACCGGCCCGAGCAGAGCGGCCCTGCCCCGGGCAGCCTCTTTGACTGTTTTTTGATCCGACTTCTGGTCGATTTCAATGATCGCTGCCCCGGTCTGGATCATATCCTCAATGATGGGGGTGGCATCCCCGCAGATGTGGTAGGAAAGGAGGATCTCCCGGTCGGCAAGCCGATCAGCCAGCCTTTTCACATACGGATAAGCAAACCGCCGGTAATACTCGGGGGAAATCATGTCAGGCCCGGATGGGGAATCCCCGATGGAGGTTGCATGCGCACCCTGCTCCATCTGGGCCAGGGCATATCGCTCACAAACCTGGAGACAAAATTCCAGGAGCTGATGAATTTTTTCCTGCTCTTCTGCAATGGTAAGGTCGAGCATAAACTCAGCCATCCCCCGGATTTCACAGGCCAGGCTGAATGGACCCTGATCCGCTCTGCCGATCACAAAAGCCTGATCCCCGATCTCCTCAACAATCATCCGGGTGGCTTTCAGGAGCTCCCTGAGCAAAGGGTCCTGGTAAGGATCCGGGATTTCCAGCTGGTCCACTTCATCCAGGCTGCTGATGGCCGGGATATTCGCGACCGGGGCGGAGTCTTCCTGGTACTCCACCTGCACTCCGCAGGCTTCTGCCAGGGCAGCTGTCCCGTTTTCCACCAGCAGAACATCATGACCATACCGCTCCCAGGCTTTGATCTGCCCCTCAGCCATGGCTTCTCCGTCCCTGTAAAACCCGGCAAAATCTTTCACCCCCAATAACCGGGGGATGACCATGAAATTATGCAGGTCCACAGGGACGCGGTCTACCTCCTGAAAATGGATCGCTTTCAACGTTCGTTCAACGGAATTAAGTTCTTCGGTCATGAGGCTTCCTTTTCCCAGGTAATTCCCTGGTACAGCTCCAGTCTATTTTCTGGGCCTTAGAGGGATTCCACCGTCCAGTCGAAGATCTTTGCGATCTGCTGGATTTCCGGCAGTCTGTGCCCGGTAAGGATCAGATAATGGTGGGAGGTCAGGGAGCTGACCAGCTTATGACCGTCGCTGACCCGGATCACCGCCCCGTTGAGGCAGTCGGAGTCGTCATATTGAACATACTTCTCGATCTCCCCTTCGATCACGGAAATGGTGGTCAGATCCGGCTGCAGTTTTGCCAGCGTCATCCTTCCTTCCGGCATCCTGGCATCAATCGCTGTGGCGTTGTCATCGACGATTGCCAGCACCTTATCCCTCAGCACCCATTCCGTGCAGAAAGACTGCGGCACCACGCCAAAATAACCACAGTGGGCAGCGAGGATGTAGTTCTCCGGATCTCCCTCCACCTCGGGGAAATAGGGGATGCGCTCATGTTTCAGGGCCGCATCTCCCATCAAGAAGGGGTACATGTTGGTCATCATGATGGGGACATCGAGGGATTTATGGAGCAGATATTTCGTGAGCATCACGACCGTGTCGGCCTCACAGCCCCAGATCAAGCCCTCGTCCTCATAAAGCATATTCCAGGCCAGGCAGGGCGTGGTATCCGAATAATGGGATTCGTTCAAACAATTGGTCCCCACCGCTTTGATCGATTCATCCGCATCAACTGCTTCCTTGAGCTTCAGGTACAGCTTCAGGGCGCTGTTGCGCTGCTTATCTGTGATCTGCCCCAATTCCAGGCGGTCTTTCCAGGCTTCCCAGGCCTCCTCTGCGGCTTGATCCGGCAGCTCCTGGGCTTCCCCGGCCATCTTCTCATAGCTGCGCTTCTCGAGGGCAACCCCGTAGTGTTCCATCATCCGCTGGGTACATTCCTCCTCCCACCAGTAGAAGCGTTTGAAAATCTCCGGCTGAAATCCTTCCCCGGGATTGTCCTGGTAGACTAATAACTTCCCCCCCTGGAGATCGCGCTTAACCGCCAGGGCCCGGGCGAGGTTTTTCGTCTGATCCATGTTGTACGGCGCGATGACCTCCACGCCCTCGGTGCGCAGGTACTGGATAATCTCCCAATCCCACATCGCCATGGTGCCGAATTCAGTGGTGATGATCAAAATAGGGACCTCGATGGCTTTAAAATCATCCAGCTGCCGGTAGGCCTCCCCCAGAATTTGGGGGAACAGGACAGCATCTGCCTCCGGGATCGGATCCCCCAGGGCCACCTCCGGCAGGAATTCAACATCCTCTGCCAGGAGCTCTTTGAGCAATCCCAGCTGGGTATCAAAATCCTCATCGCGACCCTCTCGAAAATACAGCGGTACAACCTGTGCTAACATCTCTACCTCCTCATCTGAGAAATTTTATTTCCCCCGAACTTTACTCGCTGCTGCATCCAGCTCCTGGAATAATTCCGGTGATAAATCGATATGCAACACTTCGGCGATCACCTGGGACCAGCCGTGCAGAAAGTACACCCAGCCATCTTCGACAGTTAGATTCCTCGATTCCTCCTGTTTTTCGGCCTGGTGCAGGAAATCCAGCTCGCCCCGGTAATTGAATTCCCAGGCGATGCCGTTTTCAGGGAAAACGCCCTCGTCTGTGATCGGTGATCCAGGAGTGTCTTTTCCCATGCCGGTGGCATTGATGACAATGCTGTAGTCCGGGAGCTCTGCCATCACCGCGTCATTCACCTCCGGGTCGCTGTTGTGGATGTACTCCACCTGAATATCCGTGCCGAATTTTTCCACCATCTCCCGCATATGCTCGAGCTTCCCCGGGGAGCGGTTGACCGCGATAAATTTCTCCGGCCGATCTGCTGGATCCTCTTTGTTGATCAGGTACAAAAGGGTAGCCAGGGCAGAACCGCCTGCCCCGAGGCAGAATACATGTCCGCCGGTCTCCCCAAAATATCCAGGGTCAATAATTGCTTCCAGGCTGAGCCCGGCAGTTATGGGATCATACGCATGACCGCGGAGTTCCCCGTCAAGCTTGCTGATGCAGGAGAGCTCTGAGGTTGCCTTCGCGTATGGATCAAAATAATCAAACAGTTCCTCCGCAGCAGCATAGACATCCATTTTATGGGTGGTCACCAGGGCACCCAGGGAGAGCGGGTCAAACTTTATCTGGGCCACGGATTGCCGGTAATTCTCCGGCTGATCATGGATGGGGTGGTCAATCCCCTCCAGGACCACCTCGGGCCGACCCAGGACTTCCATCCATAAGGGAAAGACCTTATTGATGGATGAGGATCCTGTGGTGACCCCGATAAAATAGAACGTGGGCACAGCTTTTGTGTCGATATTGTAATTCATCCTGTTTCCTTTTCTAATTCCGCGCGAGCTCTTTTTACTGCCGCCAGGAACTCCCGGGCGGTCTCTGTGATCTGTTCAAATTCACCGGCAAGCGCAAGGTCTTTTGGACACAGTTTGCTCCCCGCTCCAACCGCGAAGGCACCGGCAGCAAACCACGCCCCCAGGTTGTCCGCAGACACGCCGCCGGTGGGCATCATGGGCACGTCCGGAAAGGGCCCTTTGAGGGATTTCATATATCCTGGGCCGCCCAGGGAGCCTGGAAAAATTTTCACCACATCACTTCCCAGGGATCTGGCCCGCATCACCTCAGATGGGGATAAAGCCCCCAGCATGATCGGCAGCCCGGTGGCAGCCATGGCCTCAGCCAATGGCTGCTCTGTATGAGGACTTACCAAGAAAACAGATCCAGCCTCTTTAGCAGCCCGGGCCTGCTCCGGCCTGGTCAGCGTCCCCATCCCGAGCAGGATCTGTGTTCCAAATTCCTGATCCAGGGCCCGGACAACCTCCAGGGCGTTGGGGGTCGTGAAGGTGATTTCAATCCCTGTCACCTCAGCCTTTACCAGGGCCTCGACCATCTTGAGCGTCAGATCCCGGGAAGGCCCCCGGATCACTGCCAGAAGGCCCAGTTCATGAATTTTATCCAGAATGATCTTTTTGTCTGTCATCGGTCTCCTCAATTCACCTTGTAGCGGGGCTGCTCCCCGCGCAGGACAGCCAGGCACTCACGCATTGCCATTCTGCCCATGGTATTTTTTGCGGAATCGGAATGCGCCCCCATGTGAGGCGTGGTGAGAATATTCTCCATTTTCAAAAATGGATGATCTTCGGGAGGCGGTTCTTCCTGATACGCATCCACTGCAGCGCCCCGTAAATGCCCCCGTCTCACGGCATCCACCAGGGCCTCTTCCCGGACCAGCTCCCCCCGGGAGGTGTTTACCAGCCATGAACCCGGCTTCATCTTCGATATAAAATCACCGTCCACCATCCCCCGGGTCTGATCTGTTGCGGGAAGGTGCAGGGAAATCACATCTGCCCTGGAAAGGATCTTTCTAAGTGAGCAGTACGATATCTTATACCGGGCCGCAAATGGATCATCCTGGACCATGTCATAAGCCAAAAGCTGACAGCCAAACCCGGCCAGTCGTTTAGCCGTTTCCTTGCCGATCGCACCCAGGCCCAGCAGCCCGATTGTTTTGCCCTCCAGGGAATATCCATCCAGGCGGGGCCACTGACCCTGCTTTGTCCCCTGGACTGCGGGTAAGATTGGGCGCATGAGATTCAGGATCAAGCCCACTGTCAGCTCCGCAACGGAAGCAGCGTTTGCGGCCGGGGTATTGGTGACAATGATCTCCCTTGCAGAAGCAGCCGCAAGATCCACATTGTCACAGCCAACCCCGTAGCGGGCCACGACCTTGAGGTTATTTGCTGCCCGGATGGCATCGGCATCAATGTCATCCAGCCCGGCGATCATTCCGTCTACATCGGGCAGGATCTCCTGCAGCTGCCCGGAAGACAGCGGTTTTCCGGTGGTGTTATAAACCACCTCGCCAACCTGCTGCTCCAGCTCGCTTTTCAAGGAGCTGTCCTGGGATCCATAGGATCTGGGAGTGACCAGGATCTTGCAATCCTTCAGCGCTTTCATTTCCCCTCCGGATGCGTCCAGCGGGGATTATCAACGATTTCAGCGCGCCCATTTTTTTCGAGGACCAGCTTCCGGAAACCCTGGGTTTCAATGGTTCCGTAATCATGTCCTGCATTCCCTGGATAGGCAAAAAACATCACCAGATCCTGATCAGGACTGATGTTCACCGAGCGGTGAGCCCAGCGCGGGGGCACGTAAAGCACGCTCCCCGGAAGCAGATTTTCCACCGCCCATTCCCCTTTTGGCGTTTCCATGACCATATATCCTTCTCCCTGCAGGGTGTAGTAAATCTCTGCTGTATCGAGCACCGTGTGGTAATGCCCCTTGGTCATGTAGTATTCACTGCCGACTTTGCCGGGATGGACAATCGATATCCCATGCAGGATCTCCCCGGCAACCTCCGGGCGCTTCAGTTCATATACTTCATAAAGGAGGCTGTCCTCCTCTGCCAGCATCTGCTCCAAGGCCTCCTGGTCCAGATACTGGCCGGCCATCTTGCTCAATCTCCGCTGAATATGATTATCATAATGACTGGGAATATAATTCTTCTCCTGGATCTGAAACGTGAATGGTAGATTGTTCATGATGCTCTCTCCTTGAAATCTACTGCTAAACGATGCCGGATATTCCTTCCTGTTAGCTTTTCGGCTGCCTCTTCCCCGATTTCCCTTTCCAGGCGCTGCCAGATCAGGGTCAGAAAACCGGTCAATCCCGGCCCCTGCCCCATGGTTTGCCACATCTTGCTGTCTGCCAGGTCTGTCGCGCAGGCGACCGATCCACTCCAACCATCTTCAACCATTCTGTGGAGCAATGGCCAGAGATTTTTTTCAGGGGAATATTTCGGCCTGAAAAAAGTATCATATTCCAACAAGCAGCCTGCGGAGGCCAGCTCCTGATGCAGGCCGAAATCGGGACGCTTATCCACATGACAGAGAACCACCCTCTCAAGCGGCAGTTTGCTGTTTTCAAAAAATTCCACAAAGGCTTCCACGCCCTGTCCTTTTTCCGTGTGCATTTCCAGCAGGTATCCACTCTGTTTTCCCGCCTCCACCGCGCCTTCCAGGAGTTCAAGCGGGGTTTTTGAGAGTGTTTCCCGGACAGCGATTTTTATAAATCCCGGATAAACTGGTTGGATTTTGTTCCTGGTCTCCGCCAATCCCCGGGTAATCTCCTCCAGGAAATACTCCCCGGCCTGTTCTGCATTCATGTTCCAGATTTCAGCATCCTCCGGGTAGTACTCCGATAGATGAAACCCGGTAGAGGCGACAATTTTCACCCCGCTGTCCTCTGACAGCTGGCGGAGCCGGTTGCCGTCGCGGCCTGCACCTCCGGGCTGACAATCCAGCTGCGTCCCGCCCCCATGTTCCCTATACGCAATGAGCTCCCGGGTGATCGGTGCCATCTGGTCCAGCACCAGGCCGCCCCCGTCCCGCCCGGGCACCGGGGAGATCCAGAGATGGTTATGGGCGTCTGTAACCCCTAACAATTCCGGGGCAACTGGCCCCAGGACAGTGATGACTTGCCTGGCCATGTTAAGGTTCCAGACTCACTCGTAAATTGCTGCCATCCCCTGCAGCCTTGAATGCGTCCTCAGCCTGGCTGAGAGGAAACCGGCTGGTGACCAGAGGCGAAAGGTCCAGCACCCCTGCGTTTACCAGCTCCGCTGCCCGCAGGCAATCATATGTCGAACAGGCAGTCGTGCCGGTGACCACCAGCTCTTTATAATGAACCGTGTTGGAATTAAACTGGATTATCGGATCATCTTTGGGCAGTCCGCCAAAGAAATTGATTCTCCCGCCCGTGGCTGCAATTTCCAGGGCAGATTCCTGGGCTGGTTTGGAGGGTGCAGCAACAATGACCACATCCGCTCCTCTGCCTCCCGAGATCTGCTTCACCGCGTCTTCCAGATCCTGGTCCAGAGGATCCACCACCTGATCAGCCCCCAGCTTCAAGGCCTGCTCCCGTCGGTGCTCCGCCGGTTCACTGACCAGGACTTTTGCCGCACCGCGTGCCCTGGCCAGCATCATGTGCAAAATACCTATCGGTCCTGCTCCCATCACCACCACCACATCGCCGCTTTTGAGGTTAACCGCGTTTTGGCCGCGCAGTACACACGCCAGGGGTTCAATCAGCGCTGCCACAGCGAGATCCTCCTCCTCGGTTATCTGCATCACGTTGCCCTGGCGGACCGCTTCTGCGGGCACCCGCATATATTCTGCAAAAGCCCCATCTAAATTGATTCCAATGGCCTTGAAATTTGGATCGAGATTGTTATTCCCGGAAATTGTTTCCCGGCTGTCTCCATCGCCAATATTCGGGGCGACAAAAACGCGTTCCCCCACCCGGTACTTTTTGATTTCCTCGCCCACTGCCACAATCTGCCCGGCAACTTCATGGCCCGGGATCCGGATTGTGCCCGGCGGATATTTCCGGTGCCCCCCGTGGTAGATCCGCAGGTCTGTCCCGCAGATATTCGCATTGATCACCTTGATAATTAAGTCCCCCGGCCCCAGATCCGGATAGGGAACTTCCTCCACCCGGATATCCTCCGGGCCGTGATACACCGCTGCCTTCATTGTTTTTCCCATGCCGTACTCCTACATCACTTCACTCAAGTCTACCGGACGCTCCTCCAAAAATGATTTCGTCCCAGCCAAAACCCCGGCGACTGCCCAGCGGCCGTCCTCACCGCTCACATCCGGCTGGGTGTCATTTAAGATGGATTTCAGAAAATGCTCCATCTCCAGAATATAGGCCATCTCAAAGCGCTTCTGCCAGCGCTTGAAGATCGGCGTCACCAGCCCGGTTTCCCGGTCAATGCCCACGGTCACGGCATGACTTTTCATCTCTCCAATGATCATGATGCCTTTTTTCCCGATGATCTCCATCCTGGCGTCGTACCCGTAATCGCAGGGGCAAACCCCGGAGATGCTGCCCAACCCGCCGGATTCAAATTTCAAGCTGGCAATCATATTGTCGTAAAAATTTTCCGTCTCCACCCCCCGCTCCTCCCCCTTGAAATTGGCCACCTCCACGTAAATTCTGGCCGGGTTCGAATCCATCAGCCAGCGGGTGGCATCCAGGTCATGGCTGTTGACCTCGGCGAGATTTCCGTTGGAGGTCTTCAAGTCCCTCGCCCAGGGCGGCGGCAGACCGGGCCCATGGGTAAGCGATTTCACCAGCATGGGCTCCCCGATCTCCCCGGCCTGTATCCGCTGATGGGCCAGGCGGAAATCAGGATCAAAATGGCGCATAAAGCCAATCTGCAGCAGCGCCCCATTGTTCTGGCAGGTCTCGATGATGGCATCACATTCTTCCAGATCCATGGCCATCGGTTTTTCAAGAAAAACATGCTTTCCCTGACTGGCTGCCATCACCGAGAGCATCTTGTGAGTCGGTGTGGGGGTGGTGATCACCACGGCGTCAAAATTGGCTTTTCCCAGCGCTTCCTCCAGAGAAGTGTACCGGTTCTCGATGTTAAATTCCTCCCCGGTCTCCTTGAGCATTTCTGGCTGGGTATCCACCAGGGCGACCAGCTCGCCCTCCGGGAGATACCGTTTAAAGGTCCCGGAGTGAAGCTTGCCCACCCTCCCTGCGCCAATCATGCATATTTTGACAGTCTCAGCCATGAAAGATCTCCTTATGATCAGAATTGATTGCGAAATGTATCGGCCAGGACCTCCTGGAGTTTTATGTAGCGTTTGACATGACCTTCATAGCGGTGGTGATTCTTGCGGTCGGGGACAACCGGCTTTGCCATCGCGACTGCGTGTTCATAGGCTACCTCAGCCAGATCCTCATAGACACCGGCTGCCTTTCCAGCGATCATCGCCGCTCCCCAGGTTCCAAACTCCGACTGGGCCAGGCGCATATAAGGGACACCCAGCACATCCGCTTTGATCTGGTTCCAAAGCGGGCTCCGGGCCCCACCCCCGATCACCCGGGCCTCGGTCAGGTTGATATCCGGGACCAGCTCCTGGATAATTTTCAGGTAATAGGCATATTCATAGGCCACTGATTCCAGGATGGCCCGGTAAAAATGTTCCTGGGTATGGGAAAAGGAAAACCCGATCCAGGCTCCCCGCATTTCCGGCGTGGCAGGACAGATCCGGCCGGAAAGATGGGGAGAAAAATATAAATTCGCAGCTCCCAGAGGGGCTTTTTTTGCCAGCGCCTCAAGCTCCTGGTAGAGGTCTTTCTCCTCCTGGTTCTTTCCCTGGATGGCATTGAAGAATTTATCCCGGAACCAGGTCAGTGCCTGTCCCCCGCCAGCGATATACGCCAGCGGGTGCCAGAGGCCGGGAATGACTGAGCGCATGGTCAGCAAGGCCCTGTTTTTAATATCCGGGGCAAATTGATCGGTACAGCCCGCCAAAACCGATGCGGTCCCGGCCGTATCAAAGAGCATGCCCGGCTTGACGATCCCCGCTCCCAGTGCGCCCGCGGCGGTATCCCCGCATCCCGCAGCAATGATCGTCCCCTCTGCGAGGCCAAAATCGCCGGAAGCTTTCCTGGTGACTTCCCCGATAATCTTCCAGGGCTCTACGATCTCGGGTAATTTAGCGAGATCAACCCCAACCGACTGACAGATTTCTTTTGACCATTTCGCGTTGAAGGTATCACTGAGCGCAGAAAAATGGATGTAGGTGTAATCTATGAAGGCCTGCTCGGCCTTCAAACCTGCCATTCTGCCGGCCACATATCCTCCCGGCATGAGGAACTTAGCAGCGTTCCTGTAGGCGTCTGGCTGCTCCTCCTTCCACCAGAGGATTTTTGGGCCGTGATCGCAAGTCGGCGGGCAGCCGGTGAGCCGGGTGATCAGCTCGCCATGATTTTCTTCTAAATATTTAATCTGCGGTTGGCAGCGCATATCCAGCCAGGAATCGAATCGGGAGACGGACTGAAAATCCTCATCCACCGCCCCCACACCCGCCATCTGGCTGTCAAACGCAATCGCGGCGATCTGCCCGGGATCCACGCCGCTTTGCTGGATGCAGCGGGAGACCGTCTCCGCTGCTGTTCGGTAAAAATCCTCATTTTCCTGCTCCACAACAGCGGGTTCAGGATAATAAATCGGCACTTCTACTGCGTGTTCAGCAACAAGGGTGCTGTCAGTTTTATACAGGGCAGCCTTGGTTGCGCTGGTCCCTAAATCGACCCCAATCAGATAGTTTTGTGCCATGACAGCTCCTCAACCTATCATCCTGTAATTACAGGTAAAGCTAAAAAAATAGGTTTCCAGGATGGCAGGGGTTCCCTGCCATCCCATTTAGAAAAGAACTCAGGCTGCAGCGATGCGTTTGTTGGCGTCGTCCACCAGCTTGCGCACGTAGGCAAGACTTTTTTCAATCATCGGTCCGCCTTGACCTTCGCACTCGACACTGACCACGCCGTCATATTTGATATCGACCAGGATATCAAAGCACTTCTCAATATTTTCCACATTCACCCCTTCGCCGATTGCCTGGTTGCTGACAGCAATCCCGGTCAGCTCCCCTTTCAGTGAAGCCGCCAGGGATTCAGAAACATCCTTAATATGAACATGACTGACTTTATCCTTGAATTGATCCAGGAAAGCCACCGGGTCCTGTCCAGCGATAAATGTGTTGCCGGTGTCAAAGTTCATCCGCAGATAAGGGGAATCCACAAAATTGAGCATCTTCTCCATGAATTCCGGCTTGGTGGTGTAATAACCATGAGGTTCAATATTGATGATGGTTTCATAGCGCTCTGCTTTGTCCAAGATCTGGGAGTAGATCCGCTTCATCATCTCCAGGGCCTGGTCATCTGTCAGGCCCTCCGGTTTGTACATGTGATCCGTGGTATCGATGTGTTTGCAGCCCACCAGCTTGGCCCAGCGGATCGTATTCAAGATATAGACCAGGCCGTAGGATGCGCCCTCCGGCAGGGAAACCGGGAATGCCGCGTCAAGCTGGGAAAATTTCACGCCGTAGCCTTCCATTTTTTCCCGGAGCTCCAGGGGATCCTGGGTCAGGGAGACATGGGGCTGGTAGCCAAGGCCGCGCAGCCAGCTCACGCCGTCAATCGTCCCGCATTCAATATAGTGAACATCATTCTTCTGGGCCCACTGCATGGCCTGCTCAAAGCTCCAGTAGGCACTGTTGAAGGCATCCGTATGAAAACCAATTTCAATCATAAGTCCATGCTCCTTCAGAGTTGATCGGATTGAACTGAGCCCGCTCAAAAATTGAGCGGGCTCGTTGTCCTTATGGTGATTTGCAGGTTACTCGATCACATCCTGGTACTTGGTTGTGTCAAGTTCTTTCCAGGCATCCGGCCAGTTGTCCATATCCTCTGCGCCGCTCATGGCATAGTAAAGCGGGGGCATGTCAGGCAGGTAGAACTGATCCAGATTCTCTTCGGTGACATTCGGCTGCGGGACGACCCAGCGCTTATCAACAGGTTCACCCTGCAGGATCATCACGGGGGCCAGAACGGCCGTTCGCCACTGGAAGGTCGGGAAGGTTGGAGCAATTGCGGTCAGGTCATTTTCTTTCCAGAACCGCAGGTAGTCCATCTGATCCTCACCAACCATGATCGGGTAGGGCAATCCTGCATCTTCGAAAGCTTCCAACGCCCCGATCGCGGTTCCACCGGCATCCATCCAGATCGCGTCGATGCTTCCATAGCGATCCAGGTAGTCGGTCACAATGTCCTTGGTTTCCTTGTTGCTGTAGGTGCCGAACTCAACACCAATCACATTGACATTTCCGGCCTCAGCAAACACCTCGCGGGCAGCGCCCCAGCGCTGTTCCAGCACGTCCACACCGGGGAGAATACGCAGCGCCAGCACGTCCCCACCCTCGGGGGGCAGGTTTTCAACGATAAACTGGGCACCATCGTATCCGAACTTATAGCCGCCGACGGTCTTCAAGAAGCTAACCGGGCAGTCGGTCTGCACACCGCGGTCAAAAACGACCACAGGAAGCTGCTCACAGGCCTGTTCCACTGCGGGTGTCAGCGCTTCACTGGTGTTCGGAGAAACAATCAGTGCGTCACACTGTCCACCTGCAAGCAGGTCTTCAATGTCAGCAATCTGCTTCTCATCGGAACCCTCAGCGTCGACATGGATGAAGTTGCGTACCAGCCCTTCATCGCGCAGCTGCTCGACCTGCTCACGCATGGTCACGTAGCCGGTCACGCGCCAGGTATTGTTCACACCTGCATTGGAGAAGCAGATGTCATAAGGGGGCTCCATTTCGTATTCCGAGGTATCCACCTTGTTGTCCAGCAGGGACTGCAGATAAACAGGTTCCTCCGGATTGAGGATATCATCGTCAGTCCAGGCAATGGATTCCTCATACTCCTCATCTGACCAGAACTGCTGCGCAACCGCAGCCGATTCCATCTGCAGACCAGGGCTTTCAGGCTCTTCCATTTCCTCTTCTTCCGCCATCTCTTCTTCTTCTTCAACCACGGCTTCTTCTTCCGCAGCTTCCTCGGCGGCTGGTTCTTCCACGGGGGCTTCTTCCCCACCGCATGCTGCCAGAGCCATCGAGGCGAGAATAATCAGGCTGAGAATGAGATACAGTTTTTTCTTGTACATATACGTTCTTCTCCTTTTAAGGGATTTTCGCTTCTTACAAAGTTGCTTGATTGTTCCAGATTGGGCTTATCACCTCCTTTAAATGAGTATGTCCAAATACTGATCTTGCCATGGATTATTCTCTGCGCTTGGAAGTGATCGCAGCATAGGCAACCGCGCTGATGATGATCACGCCCTGTACTGTATCACGGTATGGTTTTGGCAATCCGAGCAGATTGAGCAAGCTGACAATCAGCTCAAGGGTGAGCCCTCCAAAAAGCACATTGGGGACAGACCCCTTGCCCCCGAGCAATAATGCGCCGCCGATGACCGCTGCAGAGACTGACTGCATTTCCATCCCCTCACCGGCATCAATGGATGAGCCCCCGTACCCTCCGACCAGGATCCCGGCAATCACGGCTGTGACCGCTGAAATTAAAAAGGCAATCATCCTGATCTTGCGAACCTTCACCCCGGATAACTTTGCGGCCCGGGCATTGTCCCCGATGGCAAGGATTTGCTTTCCGAGATTGGTTTTATGGAATAAAAAGATTAACACCGCTCCCACCACCAGCAGGATGATCCCCGAGACCGGGAAGCGGCCAATCACAGGGACATTCTGGATGTACCCGCGCCCGATGAACCGATAAGCCTCTGATAAATATCCTTTTGGAGCGCCGCCGGTCCAGTACAACCCTCCCCCTTTGACCAGCAGCAGCATCCCCAGTGTGGCGATCAGCGAGGGCACTTTCAGATAGGCAACCACAAATCCATTCACCAGGCCGACCGCGATCCCAATGGCCAGCATGGTCACAATGGAGATGAAGGTAAATTCAGGCTCGTTGTAAATGATCAGTGCGCTGCCAATAATGGTCAGGGACACCAGGGAACCCTGGGAGAGATCAAACCCCCCGGAAGCCAGGACAAACAGCTGGCCCATCGCCAGGATCGCCAGGGGGGTCGCCCGCCTGACAAAGGCCAGGATCCCATTTGTGGTGGCAAAATTAGGGTTGAGCTGACTTACCCCGATTCCAACCAGGATAAATATCGGATATACAGGAGGTATTTTTCGGATCCATCCCCAGAGGGTTGCTAACCAATCGATCAGATTCTCTGCGGGAGGATTTTTTGCTTGTATCGTCATTTTTTCGCCCTTTAGGCTGCTTCTCGTTTTGACCGGATAGAATAGCTTGCAACGGCGAGGATAATGATCGCACCCCGCAAGACCATTTTTAGATAGGTATCAATGCCAATCTGGTTGAATACAGTATCGATCACACCGAAGATCAGCACCCCTGCCAGGGTTCCAAACACCCCCCCCCTGCCTCCGGATAGCGCCGTTCCTCCAATGACCGTGGTGGCCACAGATTCAAGATCATAGATGCCATCCGGTCCAACCCAGGGGGCGCCGGATCCCAGCCGGCTGACAATGAACAGCCCGGTGATCACGGATGTCACGCTGCAGATCATATGGGCAATAATGATCACCCGGGATGTCCTCAGGCCGGACTGCCTGCCGATCAGCTGATTCCCGCCCACTCCGTAGAGATGGGCACCGTATTTCGTCCAGGAGAGAATGAACCATCCTAAGATCACAACCACCAGCAGGACAATAATTGAAACCGGTATGCCACCGACCTGACCGTATCCCCAGTATTGAAAACTCTCCGGGACCGATCCGGACCAGTTGGAAAACGTGCTGTTGAGGAACCCCTCAATGATCAATCCTGTTCCCAGGGTGGCAATAAAGGCATTGACATGCAGCTTGGTGATAATCAGCCCATTGATTAATCCTATAAACGCGCCAATCAGCAGCACAATGGCGATTGCGATTGGCACCCGGGCTGGATCCCCCTGCATGATCAGGGAGGTTGTCACAGCTGTCAGGCTGATTGTAAAGGCCACGGAAAGATCAATGGAGGCGCCGATCATCACAAACGTTTGTCCAACTGCGACGATCCCCAGCGCAACTGATCGGACCAATATATTCCGGAGGATAATGGGATTGGAGAGGATATTCCCATTGGCAAATACCTCGTCCAAGACAATCCCCAGAATTGTGATCACCACCAGGAAATAATATACCTGGGGAATCCTTCGGAAAATATTCTCCCGGTTTTTTTTACCGACAGCGATTGTTTCAGTTGTCATTTTTCACCTTATCCTACCGAGACTTCCACCGGTGTCTCTTTGCCGTTTTTTTGCCCTGTTGCCACCAGCATAATATCTGCCTCACTTGATTCAGCGGGCAGCTCCCCTCCGATCCTGCCTTCAAACATGACCAGGATGCGGTCGCTCATGCCAATGATTTCAGGCAGCTCAGAAGAGACCATGAGCACGGCCACGCCTTGTTTTGTCAGGTCCCGGATAATATCATGAATCCTGGCTTTTGCTTCCACATCGATCCCCCGGGTGGGCTCATCAAAGATGAAGACATCCGCTTTTGAAGCCAGCCATTTTGAGAGAACAACCTTCTGCTGATTGCCTCCGCTGAGATCCTGGACTTCTTTTTCATAGGTATCCACACCGCGGATATCCACTTCGCTGCCCAGCTCAGCCACCAGATTGCTGGAAGGCTTCATGCCATTCTGGTAGATGATCCTGAATATACTCTGGATGGAACGAAGCGCCATGAGCATATTGTCGCGGATGGGCTGCATAAGCAGCAGCCCCTCGGATTTTCTATCCTCGGTGACAAATCCAAAGCCGCTCTTGATCGCCCGGGTTGGATTGTTTATTGTCACTGCTCTCCCGTCCAATTCAATGGTCCCTTCATCGAAAGGAACGACACCAAACAGGGCCTCGGCCAGTTCAGTGCGCCCGGATCCCTGCAGACCTGCAATCCCCAGAATTTCCCCTTTCCGCAGTTCCAGATTGATATCTTTGAGAAAATTATTGGATCCATTTTTGATCCTGAGAACAACCTCCCCAAAATCCTCTTCAGTTCCCAGCGGGGGGAAGTAGTGATCCAGCATCCTGCCGACCATCATATAGACAACGTCTTCTGTATTGACATCTTCAATCAATTCCGTGCCGACATGGAGCCCATCTTTGAGAACAGTAATTTTTTCGGCAATGCCAAAAACCTCCGATAAACGATGGGAAATAAAGATAATCGCCAGCCCTTTTGCTTTCAAGGTTCTGATCAAATCAAACAGCAGATTGACTTCCGTATTCGTCAGGGAAGCCGTTGGTTCATCCATGATCAGGACTTTTGCGTTGAGGGAGATCGCTTTTGCGATTTCAACAAGCTGCTGCTCAGCAACCGAGAGCGAACTCACCAGGGAGGCAGGCGAAATCATATGATCGACACCCAGCTCTTTGAGGACATCTTCGGTTTGTTTATTGAGCTGCGGAAGGTTGATTACCCCGAATCGGGATGGTTCCCGGCCCAGATAGATGTTTTGGGCAACCGTTCGCTCAGGAAGCAGGTTGAATTCCTGATAGATGATCCCCACGCCCATTCGCAGTGCTTCCACCGGGTGGTTGAAGGCAACTTCTTCCTCCTGGAAGAATATCCTCCCTTTATCCGCCTTATAGGCCCCGGCCATGATTTTCATCAGGGTGGATTTCCCGGCGCCATTTTCGCCGACCACCGCATGCACCTCACCCGGGAAAAACTGCACGCTGACATCATCCAGGGCCTGCACTCCCGGGAAAGCTTTGGAAATATTTTTTACCTCCATTAAGGGGGCTTTTTTATTTAACACTGATTGAGACATAGGACTGATACTCCACTATACCCGGATTTAGGCTAAACCCGGATGGGACTTAATGAATGTTAATCCTTCTCTGGCAATTGAATCCTGATCAGGGGCGATTTCCCGCCAGATGCAAACCGCCCTGGCGATTGATTTCACCTCTGGCGTGAACGACTCAATCACCACATTGGCCTGGTATTCCACTTCCACCAGGGCTGCAAAGACGCCTTTCCAATCCACCTGGCCGGTTCCAGGCACACCCCGGTCGTTTTCACAGGCATGGAAGTGAAAAATCCGATCCCCAGCTTTCCGGATTGCTTCCGGGGAGTCTTTCTCCTCCAGGTGCATATGAAAGGTGTCCAGGTGAAACCCCAGATTATCTGCACCCACCTCGGAAATTAATTCCAGCCCCTGGTCGACGACATTAATCAGATCCGTTTCAAAGCGGTTTAAGGGCTCAAAAGCCAGCTTTACTCCCTGGCTGCCAGCGTAGTCAGAGATCTCTTTCAACCCCTCGACTGCCAGCTGCCACTCTCGCTCTCGATCTGCAGAATTTTCCAGGCGGGCTTTGCCCACTGCGGAATACATCGGTCCGCCCACAACCGGGGACCCCAAAAATGCAGCCGCGTCGATCATCCAGAATAAGTACTCTTTTGATGCGTTCCGCTCTGCCTCTTTCAGGCTGCTGAGGTTTCTTTCCGGGCCAAATGCGCCGCAGGTAATCACGTCCATCCCGTGTTCTTCCAGCGCCCTTTTGAGATCATCCAAATTGATCAACGCCGGGTCCTCCACAGCCACCTCGATCAGGTCAAACCCCATCCCCTTCAATTTGGGGATTAAATCCAGGTCTTTGTCCGTGGAAAACGGCGACCGCCAGATAAATGTATTTGCTCCAAAGTTCATCCGCAGATCCCTTCTTAAGCTGTTGTTCTTCTAAATCATTCCTGGGTATCAGGTTGTAGGAAATCCCGATACCCAGGATATATGAACCGATAATCTACACAACGCTGGCAGCAATCCGCTTCAAATTCGCAACACTCCTGGCCACGGCTTCGAATTCCTGGTTCTCATAATCAGGGTGCAGCGAGTCCGTTTCCACCGCCAGGAATCCCTCATACCCGGCATCATACAGGTATTGGGCAATCTTCTGGTTGTTGACCAGGCCGTCTCCTACCGGGGTGGCCGAGAAGAAGTACCATTCGGTGGCATTCACACCAACGACCGGCTTCAGGTCCTTGATATGGGTCGCGTGCACCTTGTCTGCCAGCTTTTTCGTTCCCTCCACGGGATCGTCCAGCAGCCGCAGGAAATTTCCGGTGTCCAGGTTGAGGCCAAAATAGGGGGAATCCACCCGCTCGATCATTTCCACACACTCATCGGCGGTGTAGTCGATATGATTTTCAACCGCGAGGATGACATCATGCTCTTCGGCTACCTTGACGGCCTCTTTGAACCAATCCACGAGAATATCAATCTGGGGACCGTGGGGTTCAAACCGGAACATCAAGGAGCTGGCAACCACCCGCATCACGTCCGCTCCGATCAGCCTGGCATTCGGGATTTGGGCAACCATGCTCTCAAACTCCTCCCGGTTGCCTCCCGCCTCCAGCCCATCGGGATGCCCCCAGGCATAAACGCGGTCAAACCCGTAGTCATCCAGCTGTGCTTTCAAATCCTTGAACCAGGCTTTCTCAAAGGAAGGGAAAAAGCAGGATTCCAGGGAGACCCCATCGACATCGAGGTACTTGGCATAAGCCAGGAAATCCTCCATGGTCATCTCTTTATCTGGCGCGGTCTGATGGCCGTATACTTCCCCAAAATAGCGGTGGAAACAATAGCTGTCGATACCGACTTTCATCTTGCTCATGCTCAATTCTCCTTATCAACTATGGGCTCAATGAATAGGGTGTGCAAATAAAAATTTTATTAATGATTCATTGTGCTGTTTGAATCACGGATTCTTTTTGCCAGATCACTGGGCTGGCTGACCCTGACAAGCTCGGTTTCAAAACGGGACCGGTCTCCCCGATGCAAGGCATGAAAATATTCAATCGGTGTCCCATCCGGAAGATAGCTGACACTGTCTAACATGAGCAAAGGAGCGCCGACCTTGATCTTCAGCAGCTCCGACTCCAGCTGGTTGGCACTGACTGCCTCCAAATAGCGCTTCCCCCGATCAATGATCAACCCGTGTTCATTTTCGAGGTAAGCATAGAGGGATCGGTTGGAGAAGTCGACCTGAAGCACTTCCGGGCAGATTTCATACGGCAGATAAGTGGTGACAAATACCACTGGCTCCTCATTGATGTAACGCAAGCGATCGATCTGGACAACGGGAGTTTTTTCCCGGATCTCCAGGTAACCAGCGACCTTTTTTGGGGCCAAGATTTTTTCCTGTAAAAGGACATCGGATCGTGGATCATGCCCCTTGGCCACCATGTCATGATAAAACCCGGTCAATTCCTGAAATAGGCTTTCGCGGATCTTGGGCTGGGAAACAAACGTTCCCCGGCCTTTCTCCCGGTAAATCAGCCCTTGATGTTCCAGCTCCCGTAATGCCTGGCGGATAACCGTGCGGCTGACGTCAAAGGTATCACAAAGCTCTGCTTCCCCCGGCAGTTGAAAATCCGGCGGCAAATCATTGACTTCGATGTACTCTGAGATCGCCTCAATCACTTGAATGTAATAAGGGACAAAGGAACTGCGATCGATGAAGTGAGACGGGATTTGGGCTGACATCTTATTATCTTGTTATCCTGTTATAACAAGTTATCTGGAAAACCCGCCCCTGTCAAGCCTTTTTAGAAAGAATGTGATCTTTGTCACCCCTCATTTACAGGTCATTCCCGGCTGATGTTAAGGTGCCTGAGGATCATCTTCCTGCTCAGGCAGGCAAATTATCCACCGCGGATGATGTTCTGGAAAACCTATTTTCAGTAGAGACAGTCCACTCTCCGGCCGGTTTCAGAGGACTCAACCATTGCATCCGCGACCACGCAGGCATTGTAGCCGTCTTCAAATGTCGCCCCGATCGGGCCCAGCTCTTTTTCATGGATGATGCAGTCAATCAGGTGGTGGAGTTCATGAACAAAGGTATGCTCCCAGCCGATGATGTGTCCCGGCGGCCACCAATTCTCAATCCAGGGATCGGCCGATTCTGTTACCAGGACAGTCTGAAATCCCTGGCTGTCACCCGGCGCTTCTTCCACCCACTGCAATTCCAGCTCATTCAAACGCTCCAGATTCCAGGCCAGGCTTCCCTTCTCGCCATTGACCTCAAAAACATGATAGTTTTTCCGCCCGCTGGCAAGCCGGGTCCCTTCCAGTGTGCCCAGGACCCCATTCTCAAACTCAATCACAGAGGCAAAGGCATCATCCACATCCACCACGCCTGTTCCACTTCCATCCATCAGTTCCCGTTCCGGGATAAAGTTTTTCAAAGTTGACTGGACGGATTTAATACGGGACCCAAGCAGGAAGTGCCCGATATCAATGATATGGGAAAAATCACCCAGGGCACCTGTGCCGGAGACTTCTTGATTATGCCGCCAGAGCAGCGGCGTATTGTAATGGGGCAGAATCCAATCCTGCAGGTACATGGCCCGGAAGTGGTAGATCTTCCCCAACCGCCCTGAGGCTATTATCTCCCGGGCTTTTCGCACTGCGGGGACAAAGCGGTAGTTGAAGGCGGTCATGGCCTTGATCCTGTTTTCCCTGGCAGCATCCCACATTCGTTTTGCTTCCTCCGCAGTCCGGCCGAGCGGCTTTTCGCAGAGGATATGAACGCCGCGTTCCGCAGCAGCCACGCAGGGCTCCTCGTGGATGTGATTGGGGCCTACATTGTCCAAAAGCTGGATCCGGTCATCCCCGACCAGTTCTTCCCAGTCCGTGTAGTATCCTTCAAACCCGAATCGGGCAGCCATCTCCCCTACGGCTTCTTCGTTCCTGCCGCAGACCGCGACCAGCTCAGGAACAGCAGGCGGGGGCATCATCATGTAGGCCATCTTTTTAAATGCATTGCTGTGGGCCCGCCCCATAAATCCGTACCCCAGCATGCCCACCTGGATGCGGGGGAAATCCAGTTCCTCAACCTTTTCAAATCCCATTGGTTCCTCCTCCAATTCAGCTCAAATTTCTGCCAGGATCTCCAGGATGGGCTGCGGATCTTCCAGGCTATCCAGCAGGTAATCCGGCGAGGCAGAGATCAAAAGCGCCCGATCATCCGACCCCGTTGTGACTGCGATACTCACCGCACCTGCCTTCCGGGCGCTGGCAATATCCCGGGTGGTATCCCCCACAACCACCAGCTGCGCTCCCGGAAAACTCACTCCAATCTGCTCCTCGGCCCGCTTTTGGGCCAGGGGGATAAGCTTGGAACGGTCAGCAGATTCCTCCCCGTAGGCGCCCACGGCAAACCAGCCAGGCTCAAATCCTGCTGATTGAAGCTTGATCTCCGCATTCTGGCGGTGGTTGCCGGTCACCACCCCGAGATGCACCTCCTCCAGCCCGGTGAGGATCTGGATCAGGTTAATTGCTCCTGGGAGCGGGTTGATCCGCCCGTTACTTTCCCCGGCAGCGCGCTTGAACTCCTCCAGGAAGACCTGGTAAAGCTGATCCCGCCTGGCAGCATAGTCCCACTCGGTAAACCCTGCTTCCAGGAGCGTATCCAGGAAAATTGCCTCCTGGGTCCTTCCTCCTGGATAAATTTCATCCAGAATGCCGGAAGAGCCGAATACCGCTTCCAGCGCTTTCCGGGTTGACTGCCTGCCAATGCCGCCACCCGTGAGCAGGGTACCATCCAGGTCAAACAGGATCAGCTTCATCTGTTTCAGGCCCAAAACATCTCGCCAGCTTCTTCAAAAGTCAAGGCTTCTTTCAAAAGTCCCACGGCTTTCCCAAGACCCTCATCGGGGGACATCATGGCGTCCTCATGCTCAATGGAGACCACATAATCATAGCCGACCATCCGAAGGGCGCTAGCGATATCCTTCCACTCCTTCAAGCCGTGGCCGTAGCCAATCGAGCGGAAGGTCCAGGACCGGTTGGGAATATCCCCGTAGTGTTTATAGTCATTGCAGCCGTTCACACGGGTGTTGTAGGGATCAACAAAGACATCCTTGCCGTGAACATGGAAGATGGCCTCACCCAGCTCCCGGATGGCCGCCACTGGATCCACCCCGTTCCACCAGAGATGGCTGGGGTCAAAATTGCACCCCAGGCGGGGACCAACCGCATCCCGGAGCCGGAGCAGGGAGTAAACATTATAAACAAGCATCCCGGGGTGCATTTCAAATCCCAGGGTGATGTCATGATCTTCCAGCAGCGGGTGGATGGTCTTCCAATACGGGATGGCGGCCTCCTCCCACTGGTATTCCAGGATCTCGAGGAAGTGGGGCGGCCAGGCGCAGGTAACCCAGTTCGGGGTGGTGTCTTTTGGGTTTCCTGCTGGCAGGCCGGAAAAGCCGTTGACCGTTGGTACTTCAAGCAGGGCAGCCAGCTGAATGGCCTTCTTGATCACCTGATCTGCTTCCTCAGCCGTGCCTGGGTCCGGATGGACCGGGTTGTTATGAATGCTCAAAGCGCTTAATGTCAGTCCCCGATCAGCGATTTTTCCCATCCACTCATCCCGCTTCGTTTTACTTTCCAGCAGCTCATCCACGGGGCAGTGCGGCTGCCCGGGATACCCTCCGGCCCCAATTTCTACCGCAGTGATCCCGAAACTGACAGCTTTATCCAATGCTTCCTCAAATGACAGATTTCCCCACAACGCGGTGAAAACTCCAATTTGCATCATCCACTCCTTTTCTATAGCCTGCTACTTTTCGTATAATGCGTCCTGCTCCCTCCGGAGCTGAACCAGCGTGCTCTGCTCATCCAGGACCACATCATTCCAGGTAAGTATCTCCCCGGCCTCAACCGGGCGGACGATCTCAGCACCCGGGCTGAGCCCGACAGGAAGCGCGTTCAGCTTCCTGGCTTCCCCTGCCAGCTCAATCACCCCGTACTGGGTGTAGCCCCCGAAGCGCTCCAGGATCTCCCCCGGCTCCAGGTCCTTTTTTGCGACCGCGAGCACATCCACCACGGGTTCATCAAGGGGCGCCAGCCAGACGGCCTTTTCCAGATGCGCTTTCGCAATCGAGATGGGCGCCTCCAGGAACCAGAGGTGATACGGCCGGAAAAAGGTGAAATACTGCCCCTGACCTACCTTGAGGTAGTTCAGGTCTTCCTGGATCCGGGAATCGCGTACCCTCACCGTGACGAACACGCCGCCGGCCATCGAGGAGCCCTGGACAAAATCCACATTGCCAGGGAACTGGCTGATCCCACCATCCTCCTCCAGGGCAAAGACCTCAGAGACAGTCTCCAGGGTAGCTTCCGGACCCACCATGCCGCGCTGCATGGGCCGGCAGCCGGTCGCGTTTGCCGCACAAGCCATCTCAAACATGGTTTTTGTTCCATCCACGTAGGAAGCAACCTGGACGGCGTCCTTATCGGCTTTTTTGGCGGACTCGGCCACCATCTCCGGGGTTGCAGCAGTGTTCAGGGGATTGTTTTTTCCCTTGCCGATAGTGATCACCTCATACCCCAGGCACCTGACAAAATCAACCAGCTCCATCAGGCATCCGGGCTCGTCCCCGGAAGAAACAGAATATAAAACCCCGGCCCGGTCGGCTTTCTTTTTAAGGATGTGCCCCACGGTCGCATCCGCTTCAATATTGACCAGGACGACATCTTTCCCGTGTTCAATACAGGCATCGGCCACTTCCGCCCCGATGGCGGGCGACCAGGTCGCATCGGTGACGATATCCAGGACATCAATTTCTGCCAGCAGGCAGGGGTCCCCGGTCACCACGCGCTTGCCTTGTGCAATCAGGTCCTCGATCTCAGCTTTCTGATTGGCAACCACAACCTGATCCGCAGGGATACCCGCTGCCAGGAAAGCTTGTACGCCTTCCTCAACCTGCTGATTGGCGACTGCCGATACTTCCATCCCGGGCACGTGCGCAAAGGCTGCCACCAGGCCGCTGCCCATCCACTCAATCGCGCTGGCGCCCACGCGGATGGGCTTTCCCTCTGCCTGCCTCTGCTCCAGCTTCTGATAAATCATCTCAGGCTCCTGATTTTGCTTTCACCACCTCCGCTCCTGCAGCTGCGATATCCTCTGCGGTGAGGTGGTATTTTTTGAGCAGATCCCAGGGATCCCCGGATTCCACGTAGACATCTTCCAAGCCAACAAACCGCATGGGCACGGGCGCTTCCTGGGCTGCGATCCGGGCTACATTGCTGCCCATCCCCCCCTGCAGCAAATGCTCCTCAGCACAGACGATCGCCCCGGTTTCCCGCGCAGCAGCAGCAATTGATTCCACATCCAGGGGCCGGATGGTGTGCAGGTCCAGCACCCGGGCTTGAATTCCTTTTTCTGCCAGCATGGCAGCTGCATCCAACCCGGCTGAGACCATCATCCCGCAGCCGATGATCGTCAGATCCTCCCCCTCCCGAACCACGTTGGCCCGGCCCACCTCAAAGGGTGGTTCCTCCAGGGGGTAGATGTACGGCATGGGCACACGGCTGGAGCGAATGAAAACCGGCCCTTTGATGCCGGGAGCTGCCTTCACAGCAGCATGCATCAGGGCAGGATCCGACGGCACCAGGATGGTAAAGGTTGGAAGCCCTCCCATCAGGGCCAGGTCCTCAATGCCCATCTGCGTGGGGCCGTCTTTTCCAAGCGTGATCCCGCCGTGGCTGCCAACCACGGCTGCATCCAGGTCGGACATGGCCACTGCCAGGCGGATCTGATCGTAGGCATTGCAGAGCAGGAAGGAGGAAAAGCTGACGATAAAGGGATAGAATCCCGCACCCGCCAGCCCGGCACCCACACCGACCAGGTTGCTTTCGGCGATCCCGATGTTAAAAAACCTCTCGGGGAATTCCTGGCGAACATACTCCGCCTTGGTAGAATTCCCAAGGTCGCCGTCAAGGACAACCACACGGGGATTGGCCCGGGCTGTCTCTAAAAGGGCTTCGCCAAAAATATTTCTCAGCGGCCTATCACAGGGTTCAAGTCCAGCGTGTTTACCGAGTTGCATTGATTTCCTCCCGCGCTAATT
This sequence comes from uncultured Anaerolineales bacterium, assembly GCA_964621835.1. Taxonomy (GTDB): domain Bacteria; phylum Chloroflexota; class Anaerolineae; order Anaerolineales; family UBA11858; genus B10-G9. The sequence continues at coordinate 67,350 of CAZUMA010000004.1, forward strand.
CTGCCTGATCTGGTTTGAGCGCCCTTCCATGGAACGTAAAATCTGCTTCCACGAAAGAAACGCCTTTCCCCTTTATCGTATGAGCAATGAGGATCTGGGGCTGGGCGGTTGCTTCCAGCTGGGCCACCAGCCGAAAGGCATCCAGGAGCTCGCCCAGGTCGTGCCCATTGACTTCATGAACTTTCCAGCCAAAGGAGCGCCACTTTTCAGCCAGCGGTTCCAGGGCGATCTCCCGGCTGATTGGACCTGTTTCCTGGTATTTGTTGTAGTCCAGGATGGCGACCAGGTTGCCCATTTTAAAATGAGCTGCCGCCATCGCCGCCTCCCAGATCTGCCCGGCTTCACATTCCCCATCGCCCAGCAGCACATAGACCCGGAACTGCTTCCCATCCAGGCGTCCCCCCAGGATGTGGCCGATCCCCAATGACAGGCCCTGCCCCAGGGAGCCGGTGGTAGCCTCCACGCCGGGCATCATCCTGCAGATCGGATGCCCCTGGACAGGGCTGTCCACCTCCCGGAGCTGTTCCAGCTCCTTCTTGGGGAAATACCCAGCGGTTGCCAGGGCAGCATAGAGAAGCGGTGCCGCGTGTCCTTTGCTCATAATGAAGCGGTCGCGATCCTCCCACCAGGGCTGATCGGGCTGGCAGCGAAGCACCCCTCCAAAATACAGAGCTGTGACGATTTCAACCGCTGACCAGGAGCTGGAAGGGTGCCCGGACCCGGCCCGGGTTGTCATTTCTAAGATATCCAGCCGGAGCTGTCGGGCTATATCTTCCAGTTGATTGATTGTGTATCTTTCCATCGATATACCTCATTTTTGTTTGGATAAGAAAGTTTCCACCTCTGCCAGGGTCGGGAGCGCCGGGATGACGCCCCGTCTCAGCGAGGTTAATGCCCCCACAGCATTGGCAAAGCCAAGCGCCCGGAAGAAATCCTCTTCTTCCAGGTCAGCCAACATTTTCTGAGTGCTTCCAAGCTGGGTCAGCAAACCCGCCACGAAAGCATCCCCGCAGCCCACAGAATCCACGGTCTCCACCTGGTAAGGAGGCACATAACCGCCAGCTCGCCCGGTCTGAAAATAGCTTCCCCGCGGACCGAGGGTGAGGACGGCAGCGGCCGGTCCCTGCTCAAGCAGGCGCCTGGTGGAAGCTTCCAAGCGGTCCAGGTTCCCCGGGGTGAGCTGGTCCATCCCGGTCAGCAGGGCTGCCTCCGTCTCATTTACCTTGACAAGGTCCACTTCAGGAAGCATCTTCCGGGTTTGCTCCAGCGCCAATTCCGGATCCTTCCAGAGAGAAGGCCGGTAGTTGACATCAAAGGACACCAGCGCCCCCGCTTCCCTGGCTGTCCGGGCAGCTGCCAGGGTGGCCGACCGGGCTGGTTCATCGGTCAGGCTCACAGACCCGAAATGGAATGCCCGCGTGGATGCAAGCAGCGATTCATCCAGATCGCTGACCTGAAGCCGCTGGTCCGCGCCGGGATTGCGGTAAAAAACAAATTCCGCTGTGTTGGCATCCGGCATGGCAATAATTGCCATCGTTGTCCGCGCCTCAGGATCAAAGCACACCCCCCGGGTATCCACCCCTTCTCCCGCCAGGACGTCTATCAGATAGGTCCCAAAATGGTCCTGGCCAACTTTCCCGATGAAGGCAGTTTCCCCACCCAGGCGGCTTGCAGCCACAGCTACATTGGCGGGGGCCCCTCCAGGCTTGGGGATAAACTTTTCGACCTCAGCGATCCTTCCCCCAATTTGATCAGGGAACATATCAATTAATATTTCCCCGAGCGTGACCAGGTCATAGGTTTTCTTCATGGCGCGTTTCCCTTAAGACAGAGTGGAAAGTATAACGGTCCCCGCGCAGCTGAATCCGGAGGAATTCCACGGGGGTGCCGGAGTCAGTGTAGGAGATCCGGACAATATGCAGCAGGGGGGCATTTTGATCGACATCTAAAAGCGCAGCCAGGTTTTTTGTGGCGGGAACTGCCCGGATGGTCTGCTTTGCGGAGACCAGGTGAATGTTGTACTCCTCTGCAAGCATTTTTCGCAGGGAGTTGTTGGCGTAATCCTGGGCTAATATTCCCGGGCACATGCTGTGGACCAGCAGGGAATGCTCCACGCTCAGCGGTTCATCATCGGCAAGCCGGAGCCGCACCAGGCTGGCCAGCTCCTGCTTGGGTTCAATCTCCAGGCTGTCAACCACATTATCCGGGGCCTCAATCAGCTCACTGGAGAGCACCTTTGTCCCGGGTTTGAGCCCCCGCTGGTGCATATCCTCCCAGAAGCTGATAATTCGATTTACGTTCTGGTCAAATGCCGGCCGGGAAACAAACGTGCCCTGGCCCTGGCGGCGGTAGACCAGGCCCTGGTTGACCAGCAGTTCAAACGCCTGCCGCACGGTTGCCCGGCTGAGTTCATAGCGCTCAACCAGCTCTGCTTCGGTGGGAAGCATCTCCTCCGGCTGCCACACCCCCTGCTGGATCTGCTCGTAGAGGATCTCGTAGAGCTGGTAATACAGGGGCACTTTCCTGGAACGGCTGATCTGGTTCATCCGGCTATTTTTCCTGATAATTGTTCGAATGTACGAACATTATAATAATATCAGGGTGATCCGTCAACCAGATTCCCGAGCCTTCTTCCCGCTGTCTTGCCCCCATATCCCTCTCCAAAGCTAAAACAGGGCCGAAACGGCCCTGTTTCTGCGTGCTTCCTTACTCATGTGGCCTCAGGGAAGTTTTTTGCCGCAGGCGATCCGGAAGCCCCCGGCATTGTAGCGGTGATCCGGATAATACCGGGAGCGCATCTGGGTGTGCGCATAGGAGCCCCAATGGTACCAGGACCCGCCCCGCAGCACGCGTCGGCCCTCGCGGGCCAGATCCAGCTTTTCCGGCTCTTCGTAGCAGTTCAAACACCATTCCCAGATATTCCCGCTCATATCCATGGCACCCGTCGGCGCTTCACCCGCGGGATACATCCCGACGGCCATGGTTTTATTGAGCTGGTTGTGCTTGGTGTGGGCCAGATCCTCATCCCAATCCAACCCCCAGGGAAATTTGTTTTCCTTCTTCCCCCCGGTGGCAGCCATCTGCCACTCCCATTCTGTGGGCAAGCGGATTTCCCACTCCCCGGTTTCGATTAACTCTCCGATCGCGCTGCCGCCCTCCCCGAATAATCCTTCCTGTCGAACCCTTGCTGTCAACCAGCGGCAGTAGGCAACCGCATCATACCAGCTGACATTTTCGCGGGGGTGATTTCCGAATTGGAAGCGCTGGGTGCCGGGTTCCTTCCAGTGGTCTGGATCTGCACCCAATCCCTCCCACCAGGCCGGGTTGGAAAATCCTTCTGGATCTGCCAGGAAAGTCTGGAACTGGGTAAAAGTCAGGGGGTATTTTGCCAGGTAGAGCTCCTCCACGGGAAATTCTCCTGCCCGCTCAATGGCGACCTTTCCAGACGGCACCTGAAGCCAGGAAATTTCAGGCAGGCCCTTTTCCCCCAATCCCACTCCCGGGCGGTGATCTCCCAGTTCAGCTAATCGCTCTCCGATCCAATTCCGGTATTCAGCAAGAAGCTCCCCCCTGGATAACTCCTCCACCAGCGCTGCAGCGTGATCCCCGGTATGTTTTGTAATATATTCTTCTAATGGAAGGAGATCGATCTTTGCCCGGGCTTGTTTTTTCTTCGCGGCCTGGATCTCCCGCTCCTTTTCCTCTTCGAGGATGTCCAGGAGCATGAAAGCTGCCGGAGCGATCATCGCCGAACAGGGATTCTTTTCATCCGCTCCAAACTGGGCATCCCGGAGCTGCTGGCAGTTTGTCGTACCAAATTCCTGGACAAAGCGGTCTCGATGCTCAGCAATCAACCGCTTGCAGCGGATCATCAGGGCTTCATCGTTTGTTGTCCGTCCGTAGAGCAGGCCGACGATGATCGCCGCCCCGCTGACACCCCCGCATACCTCTTCATGGGTCCCCCCCACCCCCCCGCTGAACCCGGTGGAGACCATCTGGATGCTTTCATCCACCTCTCCAAAAAGGTGTTCTCCCACGGCAGCGATAAAGGATTCCGCGCATCCATAGCCGACATCCATCATCTGGTTGATCTTGTCCCAAACCTGCTGCCGTTCTGGTGATAACGTATTCATGTCCATCGCTGACTTCCTCTCCCTTCGGGGTCTGGAAAAATTTGTCTTGAAAAAATGATGATATACCCGTGTTATTTTATCCAATAGTTTTTATCCTCATCGTTTCTGAGCCCTCTTTTTAGCCGTTTTCCCAGATCGCTCTCATGCACCTTCTTCTTAAAAATATATTGTATCTCTTTGCTACGAAGGTTTTGTTCTCTGAATGAAATGGAGATGTACTCCGGTGATTACAGATATGAACCGAAGGATGGGTTCAATATGACATGACAAGTCCACTTGGAAGCAAACTGGGGGAATCTTTTGATCCCCTTTCAAGTGGTGCAAGGATTTCTTTGTATTGAATTCGGATTTTACCCATGCGCCAGATCATAATATTAGTCTGGAATATGGATATCCACGAATCCGGAAACGCTCTGGACAACTGGGAACTCGCTTTGGCTTTCCACTTCCTTGGGTTTGAAAAGAATTCCACCGTAGTCGCCGGAAAGATTTGCTTCAAAAACAACCCCAAATGGTGGCCCGCTGATGCCCAGGCATTTTGAATCACTCAAGCCTTTTGATCCTGATTTTTCGCCAAAACAGAACGAGATCCCAGGCCAAACCCCTGGTGGTTGAATGGGTTTTTCTAAATTCAGGTTCTTAGTCAGGGCATGGGTGTCCCAATCTACAAAGAGCATTTTCTCTCCGTTTTTATCCAAAACATCTACGAGAAGTTGAACAGGAGGTTGACTGTCATCCTTTGCGGGGACTGGGGCATTTCCTAGCATTCGAGCTATCTCCGAAAAACCCGCATCCGCAGCCGCCCCCTCAGGGGTCTTTCCCTGGTCGTCCAGGATGCTTGGATCTGCGCCTTGAGCCAAGAGATATTCCACTGCACTCAGACGATTGTTTGCTGCAGCCCAATGCAGGGGGGTCCCGTTTGGACCGCCATCTACGGTATTGACATCCATTCCTTCTGAAATGAAAATTTCCAGGATAGTGGTGTTCCCATTTGCAGCTGCAATATGGATTGGCATCCCGCCATTTTTATCCATGATAAATAAACTGCAGAGATGGTTATCAATCAGATATTGGACCACATCAGCATAGTTATCTGCCGTGGCGATATGAAGGGAGGTTGCCCCGTTATTGTCTTGATTGACAGCGCTGACCCCATCCCGCCCTTTAAGATATTTCATGAGTTCTATGTGTCCCCCAGCTGCAGCCCAGTGAGCGGGTGTTCTATTCCATTCCTCATCTCTTTCAAATATATCCACACCTCTGTCCAGATACTCCTCAACAGCCGCTGTGTCTCCAGCATAAGCAGCCTCATGGATCGTTTTATAATCTGACCTTGCGGTTGGTTTGGCTTCGATTGTCGGGCTCAATGAAGGTTCTGTTTTTTGCACGGTTGCCGCTGTCTCAGCTGCATTAAGCCGAGTAAATGAGGTTACCTGATAAAGGTCATCTTCACTTTCCAGGTAGGTAACCTCCACCTCCCAACCGTCGAGTTCCTCGAACTCATATATCCCATCATCATTCATAAACATCACACCGATTTCCGCTGCTTCAGCAAATGTATCTGTTATCACCTGAAACACTTTATCAGGATGTTCCTTCAGTTTAAACTCAACTCCCCCGAAAGTCGCTGTAAAATCTGCACTGAATTGACCCAGAGAGCCCCATTCACTGATCTCGCCAGCAATCGTCTTGGTTGGTGCTGGCGATGATGATGGAGTAGTGGAACCTGATAGTCTCATATGAACTGGTTTCACTCTTCTTTCCAATTCCTCCTGAGTGCGTTCTGCACCAAATATTCTTAGATAACCAATGGCCTCGTTGTATCTCCAGTAGATGTCATTAAATGGAAAAGTACTGTATTCCATCCCGAAAACGAGGAAGCTCTCGCTGCCAATCCGTGAAACGGCAATTTCCTGATAAGTGTGATCTTCTGACGCTTTTTTGTCATTTGCCAGAAGCTGGAAAGTACTTTTCGCCTGTTCATCATCTTCATAAATAATGATTGCATTCACATAGTTCGGGATCTGAAGGGAAAACCCCGATGATTGGCTTACAGTCTCAAAATATATCGAGACCTGGTAATACTTAACAGCCCCGTCCCTCACTTCAGGATTATCCAGAAACAGTATGTTTTCCAGAGAATCCTCCGCCAATATCCTGATTTCCCCTGTATAGACCTCTGAGTCAAGTTCCAGGTCAGCTAAATCACCCGGCTGCAAAACAATCGATGATAGATCTCGATATTTCAGCGCGACCTGAGTTGGGGGTGTAGTGGCGGAAGATGATGGGGATGCAGTGGGAGAACTGGTCCGCGTTTCTCCTGCAGAGAATGGGACCGGTTCTGTCAACCTATTACACGATGCCGATAGGAAAAACCCAAACACAAGAATAAGCCAAAAGCTGCGAAATTTGCTATCCATAAGGTTGCTCCTTTCATCGGCTTTTCAGGGCAATTTTGAATGCATTTTGTCAACCCTAGATCATTCATCCTGTTGAAATTGAGTTCCTTTCCTATTCATCCCAAATCCAAATCATAAACGAAATTGTATACAGCAAAACCATTCAATCGATTTTTTGTCAATGAAGATTGATCTGTGAAGCCTAGGATAGGTAAACCTGTTAGACAGGGGAAAATCCCCTGAACCTATTGCAAAGAAAACGATACTCTTTTCCCCTTATGTAATCAATATACCATAAAGTTTTCTCCCCTTATATCCCTCCATGACGGGAGCTATGAATCTGCCTGAACCATCTTGCCAGACCCCATAATAGCACAGCTGCTCAGGGTTTCAGACCCACCTATCCCTACAGATTTTCGGGCCTGCATTTGCAATCGATCATTAGAATAAAACACTGAATAGAATATGAATTGATCGTTTGGTCAATCCCTGGGTCACTGTCCTTCCCAACCCGCTGCCGCGAAATCGATGGCTTCTGTAAGCGTCATGAATTCCCCCTCTTTCCAGAGTGAAGAAAATTCCACCGCCGGGTCAGCTTCCAACAGCGCTTTCGCCCGGTCAATCTCCACCCGGTCAGCGGGCCACCATTCTCCGTCAATCCCGTTCAGGGTGGACTCAGCCGCACCCAGCAGCTTTCCGGCCCACTTTCCCTCACCGAGTTCAGCGGCCAGGCCAGCCAGGCCAGCCAGGGCTTCGGCCATCCCCCGCTGGTTGCCCAGCTTGCGGAATTCATCTAAGCTCCGTAAGAAAAAAGTGCGCGCTGTTTGAAACTCGCCCCGGTGCTGAGCCAGGTACCCGCGGACAGTGATCAACCGGGCCTGGTCCCCTTTCGAATCCGCTTGCTGGTAGAGTGCTTCAGTGCGCTGGTAGTATTCCTCAGCCTTGAGATAATCCCCTTCGGCCCGGGCGACCTCTCCATAGTTGCTCAGCGCAAAAGCCATGAACCAGACATCCCCGCTTTCATATAAAAATGGCCTTGCCTGGTCCAACCAGGCACGTGCCTGCCCGGTATCACCCAAACCCAGTGAGACATTGGCCAGGTGGACCAGGGCGGTTCCCTTCAACCCCTTTATCCCCAGGTCATCATACATTTCCACCGCATCGACCAGATGGTGATGAGCCTCCCTGTCCCGGCCCTGGTTGATCAGCACAATGCCATGGGTCATTTTATTGATTGCAATAATGGGTGCCAGTTTCAGGCGCTGCGCCATGTCCATGGCCTCCCGGGTTCGCCGGACAGCCACATTCAAATCGCCAGACCAGAGAGCAAGCGTGCCGCGTCCTGTGAGCGCGAAGGCTCGCTCGGGCGAGTCGCCCATCCCTTCTGTGACCTCCAGCACCCGCTCCATCCACGCGCTACCCTCCTGCAGATACCCATAGCGGTACCAAAACCAGGCGAGTTGAGATGTCATCATCGATACCATGGGCAAGATCAGCTCCGGGTGATCCAGCGCATAGGAAATCGCCTGGCGAATGTTATCATGCTCCTGTTCATACACTCTCATCCACAGCACGGACTCTTCCCCGTAAATGCCCCCCTCCAAATCGTGGTCTGCCAGCTGGATGAAATACTGGCAATGTGCGCGTCGGAGCTCATCTTCATGGCCGTCTTCGGATGCCTTTTCCCTTGCAAAAGCCCGGATGGTTCTGAGCATATCAAACCGGGGTTCACTGGTTTCTGAGGAGGTCTGATAAAGGAGGCTGTTGTTGAGCAGCGTCTCGATCCCACTGAAAACCTGGGAACTGCTCATGGAGCGGCAGATTGCCTCAGCAGCTGCTAGGGTGAAGCCCCCGTTGAAGACACTCAGCTGAGCCAGAAGTGTTTGCTCCTCTGGACCAAGCAGCCTGTAGCTCCAGGCAATCGCTTTTCGCAAAGTTTGCTGCCTGTCGGGCCGGTCCCTGTCCGGGCTGACCAAAATCTCCAGTCCTTGATCCAGTCTCTCCAGCAGCGCCGCTGGAGGGAGCATCTTTACCCTTGCTGCCGCAAGCTCAATCGCCAGGGGCAGTCCGTCCAGGCGTCGGCAGATTTCTGCCACTGCAGCCTTATTTTCTGCTGAAACCTGGAAGCGGGGATTAACGGCTTTTGCACCCTGCTCAAAAAGCACCAGGGAGTCGTATTCACGGATATCCTCCAGATCCTGGATCTCTGCTGGGGGAATTTCCAGCGGCTGGATGGGCAGCTCAATCTCCCCCTGCAGCTGAAGCGGCGTCCGGCTGGTGGCCAGCGCCTTCAGCTGAGGGGCTGCCTCCAGAAGCGCCGAGACAGCCTGGGCGGCATCTGCAACCTGCTCAAAGTTATCAAAGACCAGCAGCATTTTTCGGTGGGACAGGTAGGCTGTGAGCTTTTCCATTGGGGAAGCGCTGCTCCCCTCCCGAACGCCGATCGTGTGAGCGGTCGTTGGGACCACCAGGCTGGGATCGTTGATCTTCGATAAATCAATAAAATATACCCCGTGGGGAAATTCATCCAGCAATCCGCGGGCTGCTTCCAGGGCCAGCCGGGTCTTGCCAGTTCCCCCGGGCCCGGTCAGGCTGACCAGCCGGGTTTCTGGTTGAAGAAGCTGGCTGGTCACTTGCTCCAGATCGACCTCCCGCCCGATGAAGCGCGTCCATGGGGAGGGCAGATTGTTCTGGGGCTCCCTGCTTTCCTGAAATGGGGATCCTGCTGCGCGTTCAAACTGGCCCTTCACATAAAGCTGTTCGGCTTTTGTGGGAGAAGGGAGATCAAAATAGGTCAGGAATCTTTTCAGGTTTGCGGCGGCGAAGATCAAACCGGCCAGCCGCATTCTATCCCCGATACCATCCTTATGACAGTAGCCCAATCCGGCAGCTGTGCCCGCCAACCAATACTGACCCCAGAGATCATCCTGGAGGCTGGGATGGGTTGCATCAACCCAGCCCCTGAAGGCCTCCTGCCCCGCGTGGATAACGTCATCCAGGCCCGCCATCTCGATCGGCGATACATCCCCTGGCAGGTTCCTTTCCTCGCTGGAGCGGTTGATCAAATCAATAACACTTTCAAAAGGCCGGGTAGAGAGGCTGTCGATCAAAAAAGACATTTCCAGGTAGCGCTGATCATAAAACAGCGGCAGGGCCGGTTTATACAGGGCAAAATCAATCAGAAAGTACGCTTCGAGGTCTTCGCTCTCCCCGTTGAATTTAGCCAGAATATTGTTCGTGTTCAGATCCCTGTGCAGCCTTCCGTTGCAGATATCCAGGGCCCGGACCTGGCCCCATGCATTCGGCTCACGAGCGTAGTGAAGCGGGTTTGGTAAAAGCAAACCCTGGACAAGAAATCCTGAGCTGCCCAGGGGCAGGCGGCAGACATCTTGGAGAAAACCCTCAATGTTCTGGCCGGGATTGAGCCGGAAGCCCAGCCATTGATCCAGCAGCTGCCCGGGGTGAGCAACCGTCTCAAATTTAGGAGAGGGATTCCAGGCATCGAGCAAAATCGTGTTCGTGACCGAAAAAAGCCGCTCCAGGCGATTTTTCCGGCTGAAGCTTGACAGCGTTCGGAAGCGCCGCAGCGACTGCCCGGCAATTGAGTAGAATATTGCCAGCGCCCCAGCAGCTTCCACGCGATCCAGGGCCAATGTTGGGATGTGTGATTGGGCAAATTGCGGTGGAGAATCATTCTCTACGGCAAGATGACGGGAGATTTCATCACTGGAGGACTTGGGATGCTTGCGGTCAAGCTTCAGGATCAGATGCTCAGGCTCTGCAGATCCAGCCCGTGTCACCCGGACAAGGTAGACTGCCGCCCCGGACCTGCCGCCGCCCAGCTCCTGCAGCGGAGCGACAGCGATATCATGGTGGTCTTCGGCGAGTCGAATGACCTCCTGGAAATCTTCGGGAAGGTTTGAAAAACTCAGCAGGGATTCAACCATTAACCTACCTTCATGCCCCTAGCAGACTGAACACCAGTCAGAAGCAGGAGTGATCCTCTTCTGAAACTGCCCTCTGGGGGGATTTTATCACAGTGCAGGAAGATCCCTGCTGGGGCGGGAATTACCAGCCTGTCACTGTGCGGGAGGTATCCTGTCCAATCAAAACCTCCGCACTCAGGCAGCAAAATCCTTTGTCCGGGCATTCAAGAGCATCACCATACCCAGGTTCACGATGATTGTCCCGGAAACAATCAGGGGCATGGTAATCAGGCCGACCTGGACGATGGCCTGTCCGATCAGCCAGGGAAGAAGCATGCCTCCCACACCCCCACCCACCAGCATCGACCCTGTGACAGCGCCGGTGACCTGCAGCCGCTGGCCAACCAGCACCAGCAGGGTAGGAAATAGGGAGGCCATAAATAATCCTGTTCCAATCGTCCCCAGCCAGAGACCGATCCGGGACTGCGGCCAGATGGCAACCAGGCTGAGAGAGACCAGGCTGCCGAGCAGATCAAGATTAAGGATGGTGGTGGGTTTCAAGCGGGTTGAGAGCCAGATTCCAATCAGGCGGCTGAAAGTGAAGGCTCCCCAAAAAGCAGCGGTCAGCAAAGCCGAGGTGACCGCTGTCCCCAGACCCATCTCCAGGGTGTAGGTGTAGATCCAATTCCCAAAACCAAATTCCGCACCCACCACTAGCAGAAAGGCCATAAAAAGCAGGGTGAGGGGTGCAAAAATCTCCCCGGTTTTTTTATCTTCATTTGGATGCTTTTGGGGCAGTGCGTTGGGAAGATGCCAGACCCAGACGGCCAGGGGCAGGCAGAGTCCTGCGCAGGCCCAGAAAGCCCAGTGGATCCCTCCGGTCTGGGAAAGCACCCCAGCCAGAACCAGGGGGGAGACTAATGTGCCCAGCCCGAAGAAAAAATGCAGCCCGTTCATAGATGGTCCGGCATCCTTCCCTTGCTGCCAGAGCAGCAGGGTGTTGCAGCCAACATCAATCACTCCCTGGGCCAATCCGAGGATGAATTGAGCCAGCAGCAGTAACCAGAGGAAACATATCAGGGGGATCAGGGACCCGGCAGCAGCAACCACCACCAGGGAGATAGCCATCAGCCGGTGACCCCGGAGGCAGTCATAGGCTCGGCCGCCAAGCACAGACCCCAGCATATACCCCAGGGATCCGAGGACGAAAAACAAGCTGATCCGGTCCAGGGAACTGCGGGTGTTTTCAGCCAGGTAGGGCAGCGCTGGACCCTCAAGGGAGATGAACAAACCCAGGATAAGCTCGGATAGGAAATAAGCCGGAAGCGCAGTTTTTTTGGGTGGGATGGCATAATTTTTTGTTGTGCTCATCAAGTGGATCCCGGCCTGAAGTTGAAGTTTCCCAGGGTGAGCATCTTGAACCCTGGTGAGAATGTGAATATCAGGATTATATCCCCAAGGTAGGGATTAACTCGAATACTTGTAGTTTTTCCCATGTCTGCTGGATGTGCTTCCTCTTCCAACCCAGCTTGAGAGTATTCAAATATTTTCCGGGGTAACGGGTAATCGGGCCCCACGACCGCAGGGCGAAAGATCAGCCGGCAGTGATTTCTGCTCACCAAGCCCAGCCTGCACTAGCAAACCAACCCTGGTGTGGGTATAATTCCAGCAGGATAACCTGTCCCAGTTGATTAAATTCCTGCAGGAAATTAAAAACAGAAGGGAGGCTCTAGGTTGGATTATTTTATTGGCTGCGATCTGGGGGGAACCAATATCAAAGCAGGCCTGGTCAACCTGGCTGAGGGCGAGGTGATCTTCAGCACCTCCTGTCCCACGGAGGCTCACGAAGGACATGATCATGTCATCGGCCGGATGAAAGAGCTGATCCGCGACCTGATTGCCAATTGCGGTGTGGACTCTTCCGAGATTGCCGGTCTGGGAGTGAGCGCACCCGGCGAATTGGACCTTGCGCGGGGGACCACGATTTTTCTAACCAACCTCGCCGGCCACTGGCGGGACATCCCCCTGGCGGGGATACTCTCGGACGCTTTCGATCTCCCGGTTTCCCTGCTCAACGATGTCAGGGCGATCACGTATGGGGAATTCCAGTTCGGCGCCGGACGCGGCCTGGAGCGATTAGCTTGCTTTGCGATCGGCACAGGCATTGGCGGGGGCCTGGTGATTAATAAAGAACTCGTCCTGGGATTTCATGGCACAGCTGGAGAACTGGGCCATCTCACAGTAGAAATCGACGGCCTGCGCTGCGGCTGCGGGAACAAAGGCTGCGTGGAAGCCTACGCCTCCGGACCGGCAATCGCCTCCTGGGGAGAAAAAGCTGTCCGCCAGGGCAGAACAACACGTATCGGGGAGATGGTCGATTATGACCTCAATAAAATCACCCCGAAAATCATCGCCCGGGCGGCGGAAGCAGGAGATGAAATCGCCCTGGAAATCTGGGAGAAAGTCGGCCGTTATTTGGGAACGGCCATTGCCAATATCTGCATCGCGATCGGCCCCCAGCGGGTGGTGCTGTCAGGGGGAGTTGCCGCGGCAGGGGATTTGCTGCTGGATCCGATAAAAAAGACCCTCCGGGAAACGGTGTTTCTGATGCCGATCGAAAAGGTGGAAGTCGTCATTGGCCAATTGGGTGACGACGCGGGGATCCTTGGGGTGGCCAGCTGGGCAGCTTCCAGGCAATCCCAGGCGCTCCGGAAAAAAACAGCGCCGGATCCAGAGCATTAATCCCCGCACTTGGGCTGGATTTCCGCTTATCCCGGGATAAAATTGTGATTTTCCTCACAATTTCCCTATTTTTAATGAGCAATTCGGAAACTTTTTGGTATAAATAGTTTGATTGAGACACCAGGCACTCATCATCCTCCAACACACAACACCGACGAACATCATTCGCATGCCCCAGTGCCTTATCGCCGCCACAATTGAATTGTAGCGATCCAGGAGGGCTGCTATGTTCGTTAAAGACCGCATGACACCGGATCCCATTTGCGGTCATCCGGATATGCCCGTGACTGAAGCCCAGGAGTTGATGATCGAAAAGGGCTTCCGGCACCTCCCCATCCTTGACGATGATGGAAAACTCGTGGGCCTGATCACCCGCAGATCTCTGCTCAGCGCCCTTCCCTCTGATATCAGCAATTTCAGCCGATTTGAAATCTCCTATACCCTGGCGAAAATCAAGGCGCACACCGTGATGGAGAAAGATCTCATCACGATCGATCTTGAGACCCCGATTGAGATTGCCGCCAGGACTATGGCAGATAAGCGGATTGGCTGTCTTCCAGTGATGGACGGGGAAGAGCTGGTGGGGATTATCACAGATAATGACCTCTTCAACATCATGGTCTCCTTGCTGGGAGCCCGAAACCCCGGGACGCGGATTACCGTGCTGCAGCCGGACCGCACCGGTGAAGTTGCCCGGCTGACCAACGCGATCGCCCAGGCCGGGGGCTACCTGTCCGTCTGTGTCGGGTATTACGCTGAGAACGTACCTGATCACTGGATTTCCGTCTGCAAAGTTCAAAACATCAGCGAGCAGGAGCTGCTTGATGTTGTCAACAACCTCGAGGAAACCTCGGTAGAGGACATCCGCCAGTTATAGGAGACAATGCGATGATCAACGGGCCAAAACAATCAGCTGGATCCGTGTTGGTTGTAGGCGGTGGAATTGGCGGTATGCGCGCGGCGGTAGATCTTGCGGAAGCCGGTTTGAAGGTCTATCTGATCGAGCGGGACGCGGGGCTCGGCGGCCGGGTCGCTCAACTTGGATTCATGTTCCCGACCCACGATTGTGTTCTTTGCCGGGGGACTTCGGACCATGGATACGGCTGCACCCGCCCGGCGATCTCCCCAGCCTTCATGGATCACAACCGTCATCCAAATATCGAGATCATGACCCGCACAGAAATCATTGACGCCTCAGGGCAAGCGGGGGATTTTCAGGTGACCCTGGACCATCAACCCCGTTATGTGGATGCAGCCCGCTGCACCAACTGCGGGCTGTGCGCCCTGGCCTGTCCGCAGCGCTTGCCGAGCGAATTCCAGGAATCCATCGTCACCCGTATGGTAGTCCACAAAAGCGCTCCTCGCTCGCTGCCTAACACGTACTACATTGACAAGGGTGATTTCTGTGACGACTGCCGGCGGTGTGAGGATGTCTGCCCGACGCAAGCAATCGATCTCAATGAAGAAGCCTGGCAGGAAACCATTGGTGTGGGAGCCATTATCCTGGCGCTGGGCTACAAATTATCCGATCCGACAGAGCTGGCTGAATTCGGCTACGGGCGCTACTTGAACGTTGTCCACAGCATGCAGTACGAGCGCTATGTCAGCCGCTCCGGCCCAACGGAAGGGCTTCTCCTGCGGCCATCTGATAACACTCCTCCTGAAAAGATCGCCTGGCTGCAGTGCATTGGCTCCCGCGATCAGGACCATCCCTACTGCTCGACAATTTGCTGTATGTATGCCACCAAGGAAGCTGTGCTGGCCAAAGAGCGCCTCGAGGATGTCCACTGCCAGATTTTCATCATGGACGAACGGGCTTTCAACAAGGAATACAACGCCTACTTCTACCGATCCTCGGAAGAACACGGGGTGCTCTACACCCGCTGCCGGATTTCAGAGATCCAGCAGGATCCTGAGACAAACGATCTCATCCTGCATTATCCAGATCCCAGCAACGGGGGACGGATGACAGAAGAACGGTTCAACATGGTCGTGCTCTCCGTGGGCGTTCAGCCTCCTAAAGGGGCTGAAGTAGTCTCCAGTCAGCTGGGCTTCAACCTTAATCAATACGGTTTCTGCCAGACCGATAAATATAATCCCCTGGAAACCAGTCAGCCCGGCATCTATGTCTGCGGCGCTTTTTCCACACCCAAGGAAATCGCCGAAACGATCATCGACTCCGCTGGAGCTGCCGGCGATGTGATGCGGCTTTTCCACAACCAGCTGGGAAAATCACCCTACAGCCGGGAATATCCTTTCCTGAGCAGCAGCGAATTCCCACCTGAGAAGGACGTCACCGACAAACCTCCGCGGATTGGCGTCTTCAGCTGCCGCTGCTACCCAGCCATGGAAGGTGTAATAAATATAGAAAAGCTGCTGGAGGCTGCTGGTAACTTTCCTCATGTGGTCCACACGGAAGATATCGGCTACGGTTGCTTCCCCGAGGGAACAGAAAAAATCAGACGGGCGATCGCTGACCAGGATCTCAACCGCGTGGTGGTGTGCGGGTGCAGCCACCGCACACACGAGTCATTATTCCAAAAAACTGTCCGGGAAGCGGGACTGAACGCCTACCTGCTGGAAATGGTTAATATCCGGGGCTTTTCCGCCTGGGTCCATCCCCGGGATCCAGCCTCCGCAGCCAGGAGTGCGCTGGAGATGGTCCGGATGGGTGTTGGCCGGGCAGCCATGCTGGAGCCCATCTACAAAGCCAACATCCCGCCCCAGCGTCGGGCCCTGGTGATCGGCGGAGGGGTATCCGGGATGACCGCTGCCCTGTCAATCGCCGATTCCGGTTACAATGTCACCCTGATTGAGCGGGACCAATATCTTGGCGGAAATCTCCACAAAGTCCAGTACCTGGTTGAGGGTGAGGATCCGCACAAACTGCTCCGGGATCTGGTCAATCGGATCATCGCTCATGAACGGATCGAGGTTCACACCCGCACTGAGGTTGTGAAGCACAGCGGCCACGTTGGCGCCTATCACGCTTTGCTGCACCACCAGGATGGATCCGAAACCAGGGTTTCCCACGGGGTAACCATCGTCGCTACCGGGGGAGAGGAAGCCCGCGTCAAACAGCATTTACTGGGAGAGCACCCCCGGGTAATTACCCAGCTGGAACTGGAAAATACCCTTGCCCATCACATTGATGAAATCCAGGATTTGAAACAGGTGACCATGATTCAGTGTGTCCGTCCGGATGGTATAAGCTACGACTACTGCTCGCGCATCTGCTGCACCAGCACGATCAAAAATGCCATCCGCATCAAGGTCATCAATCCGGAATGCAGCGTCACCGTTCTTTATAAAGACATTATCACCTACGGCTTCCGGGAGCAGTATTACACTGAAGCTCGTGAGCGGGGGGTGATCTTTATCCGCTATGAAGATGCCCAACCCCCGCTCGTGCAAAGCGAGAACGACGATCTGCAGGTTCATCTCCAGGAGCCCATGCTGGACAGGCCGCTGCAGCTCAAGCCGGATTTGTTGGTCTTGAGTACAGCCATTCAACCCTCCCAGGGGACCCGTGAGCTGGCAGAGCTTCTGGATGTGCCTTTATCAAACGAGGGATTTTTCCTGGAAGCGCACATCAAGATGCGGCCAATGGACTTCATGGAGGAAGGCATCTTCGTCTGCGGCATCGCTCACTATCCGAAATTTATTGAAGAAAGCATCAGCCAGGCGCTGGCGACCGCTGGAAGAGCGACCACGATCCTCTCCAAGCAAACCTTCCACTATGGGGGGACTGTTGCAGTAGTGGACCCGGAGAAATGTGTCGGCTGCCTCACCTGTGCCAGGACCTGTCCATTTGAAATTCCAAGAATTGACAGCGAGTTCACCGGAATTGGGGAGCTGGGAGGCGCAGCGTTCATTGAACCATCCCTCTGTCACGGCTGTGGAACCTGTACCGGGGAATGCCCCGCAAATGCTATCCAACTGCAGAACTACACCGATCAGCAAATCATGGTGCCGGATAATCCTATCCTGGGGAGCTGGATCCAATGACCGACAAAACCGCGTTCGAACCGGAAATCACCGCTTTTATGTGCATTTACTGCGGGTATATGGCCGCAGATACCGCCAGCGCGCTGCGGATTCCCTACCCACCCAATGTCAAGCTGGTCAAGCTGCCCTGCACGGGAAAAACCGATCCGCGCTATCTGCTCAAAGCCTTTGAGGAAGGCGCCGATGGGGTCTACATCATTGCCTGTCCCCTGGGCAACTGCCATCATGTGCGGGGGAATGAACGTGCTCACGCCCGTGTTGAGCTAACCAAGGACCTGCTGGACCAGATTGGCTTGGGACGGGAACGGCTCGAGATGTATTTTTTATCAGGCGGCCAGGGAAAGGCTTTTGCCGAAGCAGCCACAGAGATGACTGAACGCATCCGTGAATTGGGCCCCAATCCCCTTAAACAGCCCGCCTGATCTGGTTTGAACAGGGATCCCTAAGCGGCAGCAGGCGTTTTTCCTGCCTGCCGCTTACTTTTATATGGCCAAGAAGCTCAAGAATAAGGGAGAATGAAAGGAAGCCCTGTTTCCGGATGATCTATGATCTCCACCGGGGTCTGGTAAGCCTGGGTGATATTCTCGGTGTTGATCACCTCAAGGGGGGTGCCCAGTTCTTTGAGCCGTCCCTGGATCAGCAGCCCCACCCGGTCAGCAATCCCTGCCACCTGGTTCAGATCATGCATGGCCATTAAGACCGTCAACCCTTCCCGGTCCACCAGGTCCTTAACCAAACTTAAAAAACCGATCTGGTAGCCGAGATCAAGATGATTGGTCGGTTCATCTAAAAGCAGCACCGGGGTCTCCTGGGCCAGGGCCCGGGCTAAGAGCACCCGCTGCTGCTCCCCCCCGCTGATCTCTGCCAGCCGCCGCTCAGCAAGGTCATCAACACAGGTCTGCTCCATAGCCCACCAGGTTTTTTCCTGGTCGTACGCGCTTGCCTTTCCTAAAATTCCCAGGTAGGTCGTTCTCCCTAAAAGGACCGCCTGCTGCACGGTAAACGCACCCCCCAGCTGCCTTGCCTGAGGGACCACCGCCATCACCCGGGCCCGCTGGGCGGGTGAGAGCCCGGTGACATCCTGCTGGTTGAGGAAAACTGTTCCACTTTTTGGGCGCAGGATCCCAGATAAGACCCGGATCAGGGTAGATTTCCCGGCACCGTTGGGGCCAATCAAACCGAGGATCTCTCCGCGCTTGACATCGAGGGTGACTTGATCCAGCGCCAGCACCTCTCCGTAGGCTGCGGAAAGGTCCAGGATCTGCAGCATGTTTTGGTTGTCGGAATCTCTCACCAGAACACCTCCCGTTTTGCGCGGCGGAGGATCCACAGGAAAAACGGGGCCCCGATCATCGCCGTCACAATCCCGACCGGCAGGGTTTGCGGCGCCAGGACAATTCTGGCCGCAAGGTCTGAGAGCATCAGGATAAACCCTCCCCCGAGAATTGACAGCGGGATCAGCTGCCGGTAATCCCCGCCCCAGATTAAGCGGATGATGTGCGGGACGACCAGCCCCACAAAGCCAATCACCCCAGAAAAGGAAACTGCGGCAGCGGTTGTCAGGGAGGCTGCAAAAATGATCAGGATCTTGACCCGTTCCACCGCCAGCCCTAACTGCTGGGCCTGCTCCTCCCCAAACTGGAGTACATTGAGAGCGTGGCCGCTCATGACGAGGACAATCAGCCCGGATAGAAAATATGGGACCGCGATCAGGATTGGGTCCCAGCCGGAAACCACTGAGCCTCCATACAGAAAAGTCAGCGCCTGATGCACCACGCTTTCAGTAAGCATGATAATCAGGGAGGTCACCGCCGAGGTCAGGGATCCGATTGCCACACCTGCCAGGATCAGGGTGGTCAGGGGGACCATTCTCCCCACACGGGCCAGGGAGTACACAGAAAAGATGGTCGCGATCGCCCCAAAAAAAGCACCCAGGGGGATAAAATACGCCCCAACCACGGGGAGCGCCATCATGAAGATCGCCCCCAACCCGGCCCCGGAGGCAACCCCGATCAGATAGGGATCCGCCAATGGGTTGCGAAACAGCCCCTGGAATGCCGCCCCGCTGCCGCCCAGGGCAGCACCGGTAAGCAGGACCAATATGGTATGGGGAACCCGGATCTCCCAGAGAATGGCAGCAAAATATGCCGGCCAATCTGGCGTGAGATCAAACCAGGGCAGACCGCTGACCAGGATGCGGAGTGCCTTCCCCGGGGGGATATAAACCGCCCCCAGGGCGATGCTCAGCACGAACATCAATACCAGCAGGCTGATGCTAACCAGGTAAGGCCGACGTTTGATAAAGTTCATTCAGAAAACACTTCTGGGTGGATGATCCTGGCCACCTCTTCAAACCCATCGACCAGCCGGGGACCGGGCACGCTGAGAATGGAGGGATCAAAGGGGACCAAATTCCCCTCCTGGACAGCGGAGATCTCATCCCATCCGGCTCGCTCCGCGACCCCCTCTGGGGTTGTGCCGTACATGGCATCCGCGAGCAGAATGTATTCCGGATTTTGGGCAATCACCTCTTCCGAGCTGATCTGGGCCCAGCTGCCTTCGAGGATATCCCCCATGTTTTCCCCTTTCGATTTATTAATCACATAGGAGATGAACGTGCCTGATCCGGTAGTCCAGGGATTGGTGGGATCGGTGGCATCCAGCTCATAAAACACCAGCGGTTCCTGATCCACATCAGCAAGTTTTTCTTCCAGCCCGTCTACTCTTTCCTGCAGTGAGGAAATCAGCTCCTCTGCTTCTTCCTCGTTGCCGGTAAGGACAGCCACCTGGCGGATGTTTTCATACAGCCCTTCAAAATCATCCGGGTTTTCCTGCCAGTAGACATTCAACCCCAGATCAGTCAGCTGCTTCACCTGTTCTTCGGTGATGATTTCCGCAGCCAGCACCAGATCCGGTTCCAGCGCCAGAATATCCTCTATGGGCAGGGTTTCCCAAAACCCACCCAAATCCTTAACTGCTTGTGCTTCCGGGGGATAGAGGGAATTGGAATCCCGCCCTACCAACCGGTCCCCTGCACCAACTGCAAAGGCAATTTCAGTCATCGAAGGCGAAAGAGAGACGATTCTCTCCGCCGGACCCTGCAAAGAAAGCTCAGTACCTAAATCATCTGTCACCTGTACAGACTGACAGGCAGAAAGCACAACTGCAGCTGCGGCCACAATAAAGATCATCATGTTAGTTTTTTGCATCGTTCCAGACTCCTTGTTTCAAATCGTGTATCTTGGTCTTTAAAAAAAAACTCCCTGTCTCTGACAGGGACGGCTTTTGAACAAATCGGGTCCAAAGCTCGCTCAACCCTCCAACCCACGAGAGACGGATGAACAAATGGTCAGGGCGGTCGACCTGGCTTGCCGGCTTGATGAAATGCCAGCTTACAGTTGCGGGACAGCGTCTGACTTTCACAGACTTCGCCTTTCAGCCTACCCTTCCGGGGAGACAAGGCACCCTGACCAGAAATCTTTAATTTATCAAGGTACGTATTTGACCACAGCAAATTGTAATGGGATTTGCCCTGGCTGTCAATTCCTGCGGCAGTGATTTCAGGGGGAAATTATGGGGTTAATGTGGGCTGCTCGATTGCCTTTTTAAGGTCTGCCAGAAAACGGGCGGCAACCGCCCCGTCGATAAGCCGGTGATCCGCTGAAAGAGTCATTCGCATCACAGGGCGGACGGCGATTGCCCCATCTGGCTGGGCAACCACCTCCTGGGTCGTTGTCCCGACAGCCAGGATGGCAGCCTCCGGGGCATTGATGATGGCGTTAAACTGCTCGATCCCGAATGGTCCCAGGTTGGTGATCGTGAAGGTCCCCCCTTTTACATCCCTGGTATCCAGCGCGTCCTCTCTGGCCCTTGCAGCCAGATCCCGGGTCTCGGCCGCAAGTTCCCCAATCCTTTTTCGGTCCGCATGCTTGATCACTGGCACAATCAGCCCTTCCTCCAGGGCAACAGCAATCCCGATATTGATATCCTGATGAACCTGGATTTGTTCATCAACCAATGAGCTGTTGAGCAGCGGATTCCTGGCCAGCACCTGGGCTACCAGCTTGACCAGCATCGCGGTCACAGAGAGCTTATCGCCACCACGCTTGAGCGCTTTCTGGTTGTATTCCTCACGGATTTTATTGAACTCGAGCAACTCCACCCGGACGGTCAGCTGGATGTGGGGGATAGACTGGTAGCTCGCGGTCATCCGCTCAGCAATCGTGCGCCGGATGCCTATCAGCGGAATTTGATCCCCCCGCTGCACTGCACCAGCTTTGGGAGCCCCGGCCTGCAAGCGGTAGTTTTCCACATCAAAGGCCTGGACCCGACCCCCAGGGCCGGTCCCCTCGACCAGGGACAGATCCACTCCTTTCAGCCTGGCAGCTCTCCTGGCCGCAGGAGTGGCGACGATCTTCCCGGGGTCTGCAGACATCTTGGCAGCATCGAGAGCTGCCTGGACATCCGCTTTGGTCACCCTGCCCCCTTTCCCCGTGGGAGCCATGGAGGTTAGATCCAGCTGATGTGATTGGGCCATTTTCCGGGCAATGGGCGTGGCAGGGACCTGATCAGGGGGAGCTGCCGGTTCGACCGATGGCCGGGAGGAAGGCGCCCCGTCCTCCTCATCCCGATCAGCGGATCCAGCAGGCAGTTCCTCCCCTTCCTCCAGGATATAGGCGATCACTGTTCCGATGGGAACCACATCCCCGGAATGGGCGGAGATCCCCTCGAGGATGCCCGTTCCGGGTGCTTCCACGTCAATGGCGACTTTGTCGGTTTCAATCACCAGGATAATTTCCCCCTGCTCCACCGGCTGCCCGCTGGTCTTAATCCATTCCACCACCGTGCCGGTTTCCTGATCCATATCCACTTTCGGCATAATCACTTCAATTGCCATCTCACACCTGCAATGTCGCCAGTTCTCTGGCCTTTCTGAGGATATCTTCGACCTGCGGCACCGCGGCTGTTTCTAATTTACGGTTGTAGGGGATAGGCACTTCCCGTCCCGCCAGGCGGAGGATAGGGGCTTCCAGGAAGCCAAAGGCTTCACTTTCCGCGATCACCCCGGCCAGCTCGCCACCAAACCCGCCGGTCTTGACTGCTTCATGGACGATCAGCACCTTGCCAGTTTTCTTCACTGAGCTGATGAGGGTTTCTTCATCCAGCGGCCGCAGCGTCCGGGGATCCACGACCTCGGCTTCGATGCCTTCTTCTGCTAATTGGGCCGCAGCCTCCAGGGATTTTTTGACCATGATGGATGTCGCGATGATCGTCAAATCTCTTCCCTCCCGCTTTACATCCGCTTTCCCCAGGGGAATTTCATAGAGCTCTTCTGGAACATCTCCCTTGGTTTTGTAAAGCAATTTATGCTCTATAAATACCACCGGGTTGTCATCGCGGATTGCGGAGACCAAAAGGCCCTTGGCATCCCGGGGAGTGCTGGGCATGACCACCTTGAGACCCGGGACGTGCACAAACCAGTTTTCGAAGCTCTGGGAGTGGTGTTCTGCGGCCCCTGTCCCCGACCCGGCCGGGGTGCGCAGCACCATGGGAACTGTAGCCTTCCCACCAAACATGAAGCGCAGTTTGGCTGCCTGGTTGACCAGCTGCTCGGAGGCGAGAGTTGTGAAATCCATAAACATTATTTCTGCAATAGGACGCATGCCGATCAGCGCCGCACCTGCCGCAGCCCCGGTTAAACCCAGCTCCGTGATCGGGGTATCTAAAATCCGCTCCGGGCCGAATTTCTCCAGCATGCCGTAGGAAACTTGGAATGCCCCCCCGTACTCCCCGATGTCTTCCCCGATTAGAAACACCCGGGAGTCCCGCTCCATCTCCTGGGTCATCGCTTCCCGGACGGCCTCTAAGTAAGTGATTTCTCTCATGGCGCATACACCCCCTCTTCCAGGGTATCGACAGCCGGTTCAGGGCTGGACTCGGCAAATTTCCGGGCTGCTTCGATATCCGCGTAGGCCTGGTCCCTGATTTTTTTTGCTTCCGTCTTTTTGAGTATTTTTTCCTCCAGACAATACGTTTCAAACCTCAGAATGGGATCTTTTTCCTTCCATTCTTCAATCTCATCTTTGGTGCGGTAGCGGTTGCGGTCGCTTTTGGAATGACCGCGCCAGCGGTAGGTATCGTTGACGACCAGCGAGGGACCTTCGCCTTTTCTGGCCCGCGCCACAGCCTCAGATACTGCGTCCCGCACTTCCAAGAAATCATTCCCGTCTGTCGAAGTACTTGGCAGCCCATAGATCTCCCCCTGAGCAGCGATCTTTCCGCTTGTGGTCCAATCACTGGCGGCAAAGGACATGGCGTACTGGTTGTTCTCACAGATAAACACCACCGGCACCTGGAAGAGCACCGCCAGGATCATCGACTCGTGAAATGCACCGGTGGACGCTGCGCCGTCGCCAAAAAATGCCAGCAGGACCCGGTCTTCTTGCTGCATTTTCAACCCGATCCCAACCCCGACAGCGAGCGGAATCCCTCCGCCCACCACGCCGTTGGCGCCCAGGTTTCCCCCAGCCACATCCGCAATATGCATGGAGCCGCCCCGCCCCAGGCAGTAGCCGTTCTCTTTGCCGTAGAACTCCGCCATCATCAGGTTGAGGTCCGCCCCCTTGGCAATGCACAGCCCGTGCCCACGGTGGTGGCCAATGATGTAATCTGTTTCTTCCAGCGTGCTGATGGAGCCCACAGCCGAAGCCTCCTGGCCGATCGATAAATGCATCGTACCGTGAATTTTTCCGGCCATATAGCTTTTCTCAGCCTGCTCCTCAAAGGCACGGATCTGGTACATCTGCCGTAGGCATTCCTGTGCTAGTTTTTTACTGATCGGCATTCCGAATAACCTCCTCAACAGTTCGCCAAGCTTTTCTGCTCCCTGGATTCTCCTGCTGCGTGAGTGCAAGCCCCCCCTCCTTCGCTCTCACCTTTAAACTCACATATGTGAGTTTATTCATCACAGTTGTGATTATTATAGCGGGAGGGTCCCGGCCTGTCAAGCAGAGAGGCGGCCTGCTTCCACCGCCAGGAGATCCGCTGCTCCCTGAGGGATTTCCCCGGCTCGCAGCTCCCTGCCTGCCGTCCTCGAGAGCGTGTTAGGGGCCAATACTTCCTACAAATGTGAGATAATATTTCACGTATGTGATATAATCCGGATGGAAAAAGTCTGCCCCACCGGAGGATGACCATGACTGGCAGCACAGATCGCTCCGAAATCCTCGCCTTTGTCGCCGAAAAATACTACCTGGAAGATTACAAGCAGTCTGAGATCGCTGAGCTGGTAGGCCGCACCCGTTCCGCGATTTCACGGATGCTGACCGAGGCACGGGAAAAAGGGATCGTGGAGATCATTGTCCATCACCCGTTCCGGTACGATCAGGGGCTGGAGGAGGCGCTTCAGCAGCGCTTGAATTTGGAGCATGTTAGCGTGGTTGAGTTCATCAACCAGCCCACCTATCATGAAATTCGGAAACAGCTGGGAAAAGCAGCCTCCCGGCTCCTCGCCCAGCTGATCCAACCCGGGCAGACCATCGGGATTGCCTGGGGGACAACCATCCAGGCTGCGATTGAGTCCTTCGAGTTTGCTCCTTTTCTAGATACAAAAGTGGTTCAACTGGTCGGGGTGCTGGGATCAACCCGCCAGTCCTACAGCGCCCAGACCCTGGTCGAAACCATGGCCGATAAAATTCAGGGAGAAGGTTTCTACCTGTATGCCCCCTTCCTGGTTGAAAATGAATCCACAGCGGCCATCCTCCGGGATGACCCGAATGTCAGAGAGTCCCTCGCCCTCAGCAGGGAGTGCGATATTGCCCTGCTGGGCATCGGCACCACTCAACCTGACTTCTGCAGCCTGTATCAGGAAAAGCATATTTCCCTGGCTGAGGTGGAGAAACTCCAGGCGGCAGGAGCGGTGGGCGATGTCTGTGCAATTTATTTTCGGATGGATGGGTCCCTGGCCCCGGTAGATTTTCACCAGCGCCGCATCGGGGTGTCCCCTGAAGATCTGGCCCAGATCCAGACGAAGCTGGGTGTGGCTGGCCACCCTCGCAAAGCGGAGGCTGTGCTGGGGGCAATCCGCGGTGGATTTGTCAACGCCCTGGTGACGGATAATCTGACCGCCATCCGCGTGCTGGAGCTCGAGCAAGGCGCTTGAACAGGTTCCTCGACTGAGGACGTCCCTCCCCTTTCCTGTGCCCAACTTTTCCCGGGAATTCCCACCAACTCGCCTGAACAGTTCACCCAGACCCGGATTCAGGCAGCGGCGATGGTAGCTTCTGCCAGGTGAGGAATCTCTTTCTTTAATGCCTGTTCCAGTTCCCTTGGCAGCTGTCTCAGCTGGGGAAGGCTGATGTCCTCCCGGACAGAAATGCTGCCCTCCAGGTAAAGGCTGTGGCCAACCCAGCGCATGCGCAGATGAGTAAGCTCCGAAACCAGCCGATGGCTTTGGAGAATCCTTTCCGCCTGGACAACAATTTTCGGATCCACTGCATCCATCAGCCGGTACCATATCGCCTGGATGGCCTCCCAGGTGATGAAGACAATTGCTGCCCCAATCAAAATTCCAAAAATTGGATCCAGGACCGGCAGATCCAGCCAGCTGCCAATCACTGCGGGGAGTACAGCAAGGGACGTCAGGCCGTCCACGCGGGCATGCCGCCCATCCGTGACCATTGCATCCGACCCGATCTGCTTTCCGACGCGAATCTGCAGCACGGCCACAGCCTCGTTGCCAAGAAACCCGATCACTGCCGCCATCGCAACCCAGAACCCGTAAGAGATCGCCTGTGGATCGATGATCTTTGAAATCGACTCATACATGATATACCCGGCGGAGAAAGCAATCGATAGCACAATCAAGAGGCCGGCGACATCCTCAGCCCGGCCGTATCCATAGGTAAAACGACGGGTTGCAGCCCGCCTGGAGAGCACAAAGGCAATCCAGAGGGGAATGGAATTTAAAGCGTCGCCAAGATTATGGACAGTATCTGCCAGCAGGGCCACGCTGCCGCTGAATATATAGACTGCCGCCTGGATGAGGGTTGTGGCACCTAATAGCAGCAGAGCCTGCTTGAGCGTGCGAATCCCCAATTCACTTTTTAAAACCGCATCCCCTCCGACGGGGTGCGTGTGAGTGTGGCTGCTTCCAGGCAGATGGAGCGCATCAGCCAGCTTTTCCCACCAGCTGTGCTCATGGCTGTGCAAATGTTCCTGAGGGACGGTGCCGCGATCTTGATCCGCTTTTCCGTGTTCGTGCATCTTCTCTCCTCTAATCCAAACATTCCAAGTATAATACGCCAGAGCTTCCATTTTCTTTGCTGCAAAAATGTGCAAGAAGGGCCTTGAATATGTCCCATGACCGAATCAACTACCTGGAGATTCTGCACGATCACGGCCTGCGGATGACCCCTCAGCGCCAGGTCGTCCTTGAGGCGATCTGCACTGCCAACGGCCATGCCACCATCCAGGAAATTTACTATCAGTCAAAACAAATAGATCAGAGTATTGACCGCTCAACCGTGTATCGGTCCCTGGATCTTTTTGTAAACCTGGGCATTACTGTCACCGCTGAATCCCTGGCGGGTGAAAAAACCTACGAGCTGGTCCAGGAAAACAGGCATCACCACCTGATCTGTGCAATCTGCGGTCAGGAATTGGAAATCGATCCCTCCCTCGTGAGCTCTTTTTACCAGCAGATCAACAACTTCTACGGATACCTGGTGGAGATGGATCACCTGATTCTCCATGGTACGTGTCCGGGCTGTCGGGAGCCAGGAGGATGAGGGTCTGATCTCCTATTTTCCTGGTAATTCCTATTGCGGCAATGCTGCAGGTATGCTACACTCCGGTTGTAGGAAAACCAAGCCTGAACTTTAATAACAACCAAACCAGACAAGCTGAGTGCCTATCCTTCCGGATAAGAGGGTTAAAGGCGAAGCCGGTGGCTGATCAATGATCAGGAGTCCGGCGCTGACGCGCAACTGTAACTGGGAGCCCCAGAAGCCAGGTCGACCGCTCAGCTTTATTATGAAACGCCCCCGCGCTATGGGGTGGGATCAGCAGATCGAAAAAGACATCCCTTGCGCGTGCGCAAGGGATTTTTTTTGCAGATCCTGATTTTGGTTTTAGGATGGTTTTGACATGATCAGTCATTAAGCATAACTTACTCCTGAGTTATGTTTGGTGGGGTAGCTGTGGGGCTGGTTCTCTCCTGGACCAGCCCCACTCAATTCACAACAAAACCCACAAAATTCAGCCATTCAAAACACATCCTGAATAGAAAACAACTTCAGCAAACAAACTGCCACTGGCAGGTAAGAAAATCATCTTGTGAAATCCTCCCCGAGGATCCCCCGTCCCAAGACCAAGGAGGCTCACTGTCATTCCCCCCGCTTGCTGCTTACCCGAGAAGATGATTTTCTGCTGGACCAGTTATTAATCCTTTCCAGGCGAGGAAGAATGGATTGGAAAAAAGTCTTAAAGGAAGGACAGAGATAATTTCTCCCAGCCCTTTCCTGTCTGGTCTTTAGGAATCGATTCTTTGGGCACCCTCCCTGACAGAAAGGCAGAACAACACAATTCCAGCATTCCCCGGTTAGATTTTTCCATTTTCGTCCCCCAAATTGACACTGGGCAGCAGAAGAAGCCAACTTGACCCGCTCCTGGTCCATCATGTTCCCCAGGAAGTTGTCCGGATCTACAAAATGATCACAAGAAAACAAATCCCTGTTGTGCTCCAGCACCAGGGCAGTCCTGCAGGCTGGCTGAAAGCTGGGACTCGCCCGATATCATCTTGAACTCACCCCTCAAACACAGCCGCGTGAAATTGACCACCAGGACCTGGGGGAATCCCACCACATCCACATCAGGGACACAAGGGCTCAGCCTGACCATCCAGGGAGCAGATCAGACCCGGATTATTGGCGAAATCAAGGGAAATAAGATCACAGTCAGATTCGCTGACTTAATCCAGGTGCCGGTTGTAAAATATCTAGGCGGGTTTCTTACCCCGGCTGTCTGCTTTCATGAGCTCGCCCCAGCATTAGAATAGCAAAGCCGTCATGCTTTCATGCATGAATCCAGGTCGAATAACCGTGATGGGTATTATCTTCGGGTCGGCCAGCGGATCAGCCAATGGGGTTGGACAAGCCCAATCTGGGTTAAATCTGCCCAATAATACAGGCAGGGAGAGAGCTGTCTTGTAAAATTAAAGCTCTCCTTTGCAGGTAAACCCTTTCAACAGCCCAGCAGTCAAGCCAGGCTGTTTGGATAGCAGTATTAGAAAACTAATCACCTGATAATAAATGCCCTACCTCAATCAAAAAGTTTGATCACCTCTTCTGGAACAGGTTCGTAGGGATGCTCTGAAAAATCGAGTTTGAACAAGTAATACCCACCCCAATCATAGCAAACACTCTGATTGCAATCCAGCGGAGCAGGCAGCAGAATGGAAACAGTTGATATTTCTGCGACATCCAGATCCTCAAACCCAAACGTATAGGACAGCAGCACAGAAGATCCGGGCAGCAAATCAATGTCAAATGGATTATAGGGTTTGGGTTCTGCCTCCGCGAGAATAAATTCTTCCATTGTGAGCTGCTGCTGGCCAATCTGAATGCTCCACTCATAAGGGAACATCGTTGCCACCCGCTCATGGTTGTTGGTAACCCGCATTGTTAATTGCCCGACGACAGATTTTTCATCATACACAGGGGAATCCAGCAGGAGTGTATATTCATCTGCCACCATTGGATGACCGCTCAGCAGAGCTTCCTTGTCAGCGACCATCAACCGGACGATCTCCGCATCCACATTGGAAACTGTTTTTGTTTCAATGTAGTTTAAGGCAAAAATGTCATCAGGGCTCAAAGGCGTAGGGGTAAAAGTTGGTGTAGGGGTAAGGGTTGCTGTTGGGGTGAGGGTATAGGTTGGGGTTAAGGTGGGTGTGAACGTTGAAGTGGGGATTGGTGTCATTGTGGCAGTCGGCGGCACTGTGGGCTCAGGGGGAAAAATCACATCACAGCTGGAAAGAATCAGGGAGCAGATGATTGCGGATAATAGGATGAACTTCCGGGGGATGTGTCCAGACATGATTTTTCTTCTCCTGTGCTGGGTGTGGACGAGGATAACGCTGTTCCTCTTTTTCTTATAAACGATATAAAATGAATTTACAAGAGGAAGAGCTCCTTCACCGCTGCGCTCACTACCCCGATGTTTTCAGAAATATTTAAGATTAGTGTTACACTGAAAACGAACAGATAGGGAAGGACACGTAATAGATGATGAGTATGACCGAGGTCGATATTATCGTTATCGGAGCTGGACCCGCCGGATTGATGGCTGCCGGTCAGGCTGCAGAACATGGCGCCAGGGTCCTGGTCCTGGAGAAAATGCCCTCCCCGGGGAGAAAGCTGCTTCTGACCGGAAAAACCCGCTGCAACCTAACCAACATGGCGCCTGTCCCCCAGGCGCTGGACCATTTTAACCGGGAGGGGCGGTTTCTGACCCAGGTTTTCTACCAGTTTTTCAACACGGATTTGCGGGAGTTTTTTGACAAGCTCGGCGTGCCCACTGAAGAACAGCGGGGAGGCCGGGTTTTCCCTAAGAGTGAACGAGCCAAGGATGTTCTTGATGCTCTGCTGGAATGGCTGAAAAGGAAGAATGTCAACCTGCTTACTGACCATCCTGTGACCGGCCTGAACGTTCACGAGGGGAGGATCACCGGCGTTTCCACAGCCCAGGGGTCCTTTGCTGCATCTGCTGTAATCCTTGCTGCAGGCGGGAAAGCCTACCCAGGTACTGGCTCCACCGGAGATGGGTACACTCTTGCAGAACAAGCAGGTCACTCAATCAATCCCACGTTTCCCGCCCTGGTCCCGCTACTCACCGCTGGAAACACTGCAAAGCAGCTCCAGGGGCTGAGTCTCAAAAATGTCACCGCCAACCTCTGGATAGAAAACAAAAAAGCTGATTCTCTTTTTGGGGAACTGCTTTTCACCCATTTCGGACTTTCGGGCCCGATCATCCTCACTCTCAGCCGCCAGATCGTCCAGGCTCTCCAGAAAGATCAGCAGGTCGAGGTAGCCATTGACCTCAAACCTGCCCTCGATCACCCTACCTTAGACAGAAGACTGCTGCGGGACATCCGCAGGCAGGGTAGAAAACAGCTCAGCACCCTGCTTTCCGGGCTGCTGCCCTCCTCCCTGGTCCCGATCTGTGTAGAACAAATCGGGCTCCCCTGGGACAAACCCATCAACCAGCTGACAGCAGACGACCGGAAAGAGATCCGGATGTGGCTGAAGGAAAACTTCCGCTTTCAGATTACCGGCCATCGGGGATTTGAGCAGGCAATCATCACAGCGGGTGGGATTGACGTATCTGAAGTAGAGTCCCGTTCCATGGCCTCCAAGCTGGTGAAGGGGCTGTATCTTGCTGGAGAGATTCTCGATGTGGACGGGGACACCGGGGGATACAACCTGCAGGCTGCCTTCTCCACCGGCTGGGCCGCTGGAAGAGCCGCAGCACATCCTGCAAACTGAGTCGGAAGCTTTCATACGAAAATGGTGCTCTCCTTGTCAGTTGATCGAGGAAACTGGTATAATTTTTTTGTTCTTTTGCAGATCATCTGCCACCGTAGCTCAAGGGTAGAGCAATCGCTTCGTAAGCGATAGGTTGAGGGTTCGACTCCCTCCGGTGGCTCTTTTTTTTCCACCCTGGCCATAGGTTATTGATTGGAATGGGGGGATTTTGATCTTTCCGTGATCTATCTGTTGACGGGGGATTACGATTTGGATATATTTATAGGGACAAGGCCAGAAGCAAGACATTTCCCCTTTCCTTTTTTAGTTTCCAGCATTCGCAAATCCGCCCTTCATCCTCAAGGAGCCACTGATGACAGAAGAAAAACAGGAACTTGAGTACACTTCAAGCGGCAAGCTTAAAAAGACCCACTACAACCGGGAACTGGCCAAACTTCAAGAGGAACTGGTAAAACTGCAGTATTGGATCAAGGATCAGGGATTAAAAGTCTGCGTTGTTTTTGAGGGAAGGGATGCCGCTGGAAAAGGGGGCGTCATCAAGCGCATCACGGCCAGGCTGAATCCCCGGATTGTTCGCGTCGTTGCCCTGGGCACCCCCTCGGACAAAGAAAAGCAGCAGTGGTATTTCCAGCGGTATGTTCCCCATCTACCCAGCGCTGGAGAAATGGTGCTGTTTGACCGCAGCTGGTACAACCGGGCTGGCGTGGAGCGGGTGATGGGTTTTTGCACTGATGATGAATACCGTGAGTTCATGCGCACCTGCCCGGAATTTGAGCGGATGTTGATCCGCTCTGGGGTTCAGCTGGTAAAGTATTGGTTTTCGGTCAGCGACGCAGAGCAGGAGAAACGCTTCCGTCAGCGCAACACAGACCCGGTGCGCCGCTGGAAGCTCAGCCCAATGGATGTGGAGGCCAGATCCCGCTGGGTGGAGTATTCCCGAGCAAAAGATGCCATGTTCATGTACACCGATACCGAGGAAGCACCCTGGTATGTGGTCAATGCCAATGTGAAACGGCATGCTCGCCTGAACTGCATCAGTCATCTGCTGAGCCTGATGGAGTACGAAGATCTCACCCCCGAACCGGTGGAGCTCCCCAAAAGGCAGGTAGATCCCGGGTATCAGCGGCCTCCCATCACCAGCCAGAAGTGGGTGCCCGCAATCTACGGGACCAATCCTTTTAACTCCGAGCAGGAGCAGTAAGACAATCACTTCATTAAGCATCAAAATCAACAAATAACAAAGCTACCAATTATCTGGAGGAGTATATGAACTGGAAACGTGTTTTACGATGGCTTGTTGTCTTAGCAGCTGTAGCGATGATCACCGTCAATGCCCTGGCAAACTCACTGCCGATTAACGGCCTGGACACAGGGGAAATCTCAGACCGTTTTGATATATATTTTGTTCCTGCAGGGTATGTGTTCTCGATTTGGGGATTGATCTACCTTGGGATAGCAGCTTTTGTGATTTATCAGGTCCTCCCGGCTACCAAAGACAATCCGCGTTTAGACCGCATCTCGATATTATTCATCATCTCCAGTGCCGCCAACATCTCCTGGATTTTCCTCTGGCATTATTTACAGTTTAACTGGACCCTGCTGGCGATGCTGACCTTGCTGGTGAGCCTGATCCTGATTTACCAACAGCTTGAAACTGGCAAAACGGAAGTTGGGGCAGCTGAATTCTGGCTGGTCCGGGTGGTATTCAGCGTCTATCTTGGCTGGATTTCCGTGGCCACGATCGCAAATACGACCCAATTCCTGTATGTTAACGAATGGGGTGGATGGGGCATCTCCGATGCCGCCTGGGCGGCAATTATGCTCGGGGTTGCGACCGTGCTGGGCTGGATCATCGCGCTCACCAGGAAAGACATTCCCTACCTGCTGGTATTCGTCTGGGCATTTATTGGCATCGCTGTGGAACATCAGTCCTCGCAGCTGGTGTCGGTTTCCGCCTGGGTGGCTGCCGGGCTATGCGCTTTGGCTGTGCTGGTGACCGCCTACCGCAGGCTTTCAAAAGAGGGCTAGCATTTTTTCCAGGGGGAATGCTCATCCACAAAAGCAGAGTGGATTGTTTCATTCTCTAGGTATTGAAAGCTTAGATTGGGAAATCTTCAGGTACATTGAGGAATCCCTGAATATTTGGCTTTCAATGCCAAAAGGGTGAATGATACAAAGGACTTCCCTGATCATCCTGGTCTGGATCGGAATGATCTATCTTCCTGGTTGCGAAATATTGGATCTACCTGCTGGTACGCCAGCAGAATATTAAGCTGCTGAAGAAATCGAAACTCCCACTCACTTCTGGACCGTTAATGAAGCCTATCAACGCGTCCAACCTCACATCAAAGCATGGGACCAGGATAGCCTGGTTCTCAGCGCGACAGCGATTAACGCAGCTGATCCTGCATGGAAAATTCACGCTGATGGAAAAGCACCATGGTGGTATTTCACGATCTATTCCCCCGGTCGCCAATCAGAATCAGCAGTTTCTTTACTGGATGATGTAATTATTGTGGGAAGGGAAGGAATTCATGGTAGAGAAAAACCCACATCCGCGTCAAGTAAAGTTATCAAACTGGATGAAATGATTAACTCGGATCAAGTGATGAGAATTGCTTATCAAAGCGGGGTAGATGAGGGATACTCCCCGGCAGGAATGCGCTGGGACCATCGCAACGGTTAGGCTGCTATATTTGCCTGGAACATCAGCTTTTGGCGCGGTGAAATTCTTGAAAAAAGCCTTAGTATTATTATTGACGCCAAAAGAGGTAGGATGATCCACAACGTTTTCCTGAATCCCCAAGAATAGGAAGTCTTGTCAACTCTCCCCCTGATATTTGATGAAAATTTCCCCTCCCCACGAGCGCATCTCCCGAGCCATCAAGTTGGAGGATGCGGAGGGATCGGATGATCTTTCTTACGCCTGAGGGTGATCTGGGAAAGGATCATCCCGGCTAACATCAAACCCCCACCCAACATTCCACGGTCAGATAACGACTCCTCCAGGATCAACCACCCCCAGACCACGGCAAAAACTGCTTCTAAACTGAGCAGAATCGCCGCGTGGGTCGGACGCGCTGTCTGCTGGGCAACCAGCTGCAGGGTGTAAGCGAGACCAATCGAAATCACCCCACCATACATAATGGGGATAACGGCCTGCCGGATCATCGGCAGGCTCGCTTCCTCAAAAATCAGCCCCACCGCAAAGCTCACCAGGGCGGTGACCAGGGACTGCACAAACGAGAGGCGGATCGGATGATGTTTTTTTGAAAAATTGGCGATGAACTGGACATGGCCTGCCCAGAAAAAAGCCCCCAGCAGCTCATAGCCGTCTCCCGGGGCCAGGGTAAAGCGCTCTGTGATGCTCAAAAAATACAGCCCGGTCACAGCCAGAATAGCCCCCAGCCAGGTCTGAAGGGGAGCCCGGTCCCCCCAGAATATCCCCATGAGGGGGACAATCACCACGTACAGTCCAGTCACAAACCCTGCCTTACCGGCCGTGGTATAAACCAGGCCGACCTGCTGAAAGGTGGCCCCAAAAAATAAAAACAATCCCGCCACTGCCCCGATCCGGATGGTATGGCCCCATGAGGTCTCGCCCGCTGTTTGCTCTCTATAAAGCAGTAGGATTGGCAGGAGGGTGATCCCCCCGAGCGTAAAGCGGAACCCGTTGAAGATAAAGGGACCCATCGCTTCCATGCCAATGCGCTGGGCGACAAACCCGCCCCCCCAGATCACAGCGGTGAGCAGCAGCATCAGATTGGAACGCAGTGTTTTTGCTGACATGTTGGATCTCCCTAAACTCCCCGTCACCTGCATCAAGCACAAAGTATCCCCCCTATTGTATACTATCCTTGCAGGAATTATCTGCTTTTCCCACCGTATAGATCCATAAAAAGGAACCTGATCATGGAAGTTCTGGACCAGATTCACAACCATCGCTCGATCCGCAAATTCAAACCGGACCCTATCCCTGACAAGATCCTGTCTCAAATCCTGGGGGCCGGGATCCGGACCTCTTCTTCGGGAAACATGCAGACCTACTCGATCATCGTCACCTCCGACCGTTCGCTCAGGGAGCAGCTGCTCAACCCCCATAAAAAACAGCAGATGGTCGTGGAGGCACCCCACCTGCTCACCTTCTGCGCGGATGTCAACCGCATGCATAAATGGCTTTCAATGAACAACGCGCCGGTCAGCTTTGATAATTTTTTTGGTTTCTTGGTTGCCGCAGTGGATGCCATTCTGGCCTCGCAAACTACCGCGCTGGCTGCAGAATCCTTTGACCTGGGCATCTGCTACCTGGGAAGCACCCTCGCGAACTGTGATCAGATTGGCCGGATCCTCAACCTTCCAAAACATGTCGTCCCCGTGGTAGGGTTTGCCCTCGGCTATCCGGCTGAATCCCCGCCGCGGCGGACGCGTATACCGCTGACGGGGCTGGTTCACCATGAGCAGTACCGGGACTACTCCTTCCCGGAGATTGACAGAATTTACCAGGAAAAAGAAACTGCAGATTGGGAGCGGTATCTGCGCTCAAACCGTTTGAGAAAACTTGTCAAAGAATATCAGATCAACAATCTGGCAGCGCTCTATACAAGAATCAAGTACCCCCGGGAAGAATACCAGGAAATCTCCCGGCGAATCCTGGCCTACCTCGCATCCCAGGGATGGATGAACAACGATGACAGCCCGCCGGACCCGGAAACATAATCCGGTTATCCTTGATGAGGTTTCCGATCCTGGAGGCTCAGGAAAGCCCCCTGGTGGTACAATGATCGGTGATGCTCCTGATTTCCGGCTGGTGGGATTGGACCTTACCTGAGCAGCGGGTCATCGGGAAACGGGTCAGTCAAGGAGGATTTTGTGAACCAGCTCGAGACAAAGAAAATTGCCTTGATCGGCAGCGGGAACATGGGCAGCGCGATTGTTGGGGCCCTGCTTCATCAGCAGGAGCTCCCCCCCGAGAACATCACCGCCAGCGATCCCTACCCGGAACAGCGGGAATTGATCGCTGCCAAATACAAGGTCAACGTTTCCGGGGACAACAAAACGGCGGTGGATGGGGTGGACATCGTGGTGCTTTCGGTCAAACCCCAGGTGCTCTCAAAAGTTTTTAGTGAGCTGTCAGGGCAGATCCCTCCGGAAAGCCTGGTCTTTTCAATCGTCGCCGGGGCTCAAATTGCCACCATTCAAAAAGGGCTGGATCACCAGGCGGTCATCCGCACCATGCCCAACACTCCGGCACAGATCAGCGCTGGAATGACCGTATGGACGGACTCAGCTGCTGTTTCTGAAGAACAGCGTGAGGATGCCCGGGTGATCTTGAAAGCGATGGGGGAGGAGCTCTATGTGGAGCATGAAGACGCACTGAATATGGCGACCGCCGTCAGCGGCACCGGGCCAACCTATGTCTTTCTGCTGGCCGAAGCCCTGGTTGACGCTGCGGTCCACCTCGGCTTCTCCCGCAGAGATGCCCGATTGATTGTGCTGGAGACCTTAAAAGGCTCAGTGGACTTCGCCCTGCAGTCTGATAAACACCTCGCCCAGCTTAGAAACATGGTTACCTCACCGGGCGGTACCAGCGCTGAGGCTATCTACCAGCTTGAAAAAGGCGGCATCCGGACGATTCTATCCAAAGCGGTCTGGGCGGCATACAAAAAAAGCCGCCTGCTTGGGAAACGAGATGAAGAACCGGTGGAGTCCCCCCTTAAGCTGGATAACGGCTGATCCATCCTTCCAGGTTTTTTTTTTGCAGCTTAGTTGCGGCTCTTCCTGCGGGAAGCTGCCCCACCACCGCTGCCTCCGAAGGTAATTGAGGCGCCCAGCAGGAAACCAAACGTGTACCAGCCTCCATTGTTGTGAACCTCATAAACACTGATCCGGTTGGAGAATAACGAGATCACAAACGTGATGGGGGAAATCAACCCATGCCAGAGACCGCGCCAGAAGCCTGCGACCCGGCCCTCCTCATCGGGATTCCCCCGCAAGGGATTCGGACCGGCAGCGCAAGCTGCCAGAGTGAGCGTTAATAATCCAACCAAGACCATCACAAAGATTTTCTTTTTCATCAGTTTCTCCTCCCAAAGGCATCACAATAAATCCAGCAGATAAGCTGTCAAGTAAGCCGCCAGCAGTCCCGCAAAAAAACTGTAAAAGGTTCCTAGAATCACGTATTCTGCTTCCATGCGATCCTGACTGACGTTCAACTCCCCGAACCGCAGGATGGACTTGGCCGCAATTAGAAATCCCACCCCAGCAGCCTGGCCCACAAATACAAACAGGAAGATCAGCGCGCGCTCCAGCTTCCCTATCGTTTCCCCTCCGCCGTACAACCCCCGCCATTCTTCCAGCTGTTTCCCGTCCAGATGAGTTTTTTCCGCACGGATTTGATCCAGATAAGGGGCTACAGCTTCCCCTACCAGGGACGAGGCGGCAAAAACGCTCAACGCAAAACCATTGAAGATTATCAGTGCCGGATATAGTCCAGGCAGCATGATCTCCCAGATCGAGTTTTGCATCACGCCGGAGGCCCCGAGCCCAAGCGCATAGACCAGGATCAGGCTCCCCACCCCGATCCACCGGCGAATCACCACCCCCTTTTTTCTCTCTTTCCCCTGGAGCAATAATTCCAGCAGCGGGCTGCTGATCAGAAACCCTGCTGCCGCAGGCCATCCCTCCAGAGAACCAATCAGGATCAAAACGATTGCCCCGTGAAATAACCCCCGGACCGCCAAACGGATCCAGTCTGATGGCAACCGCGGTCTCTGCTGGAAAACCAGGTCCGTGGCCAGGCTGGCTGCCACCAGTATGGCAGCGGCGCGCACAAAGTCTGCTGCCATCCTACCCTCCCCACTCTGTTTCAATGAGTCTGCGCCTCATCTCGCTCCTCCTTCCCCATCTGGCAGCACTGGAAGCGAGGATTCAAAAAACAACAAACTCCGCTCCAGCACCTGCCAGCCGGCTCGTTTCAGATGCTGGGCAACCGCTTGTTGGGAGATGGCCCCATCAAAGCAGTGCCGGGCGATTTCCTGCTGGGTATATCCTGACAGCGCTCCAGCTACCGCTGCGGCCTGACGGGATGTCCAGCGCCGACATTCCTGATCCATCCAATCTAAAATTACACCAAACGCCTCCGTGATCCCGGATTCCAGATCCTCTGGAAAAGCTATACCAAAACCCGTCCCACCTTCCAGCGAATCCAGCGCCGCACCGGAGAGGCGGAATGCCGTTCCATCCCCCCCGGAGATATTCTCTTCAGGAATGAAGCTGATCGTCCCAATCCCAATCCCAATCCTGGTATCAAGGACAGTCGCCTCCATGGCGGACCGCACCCGGGCTCGAAAATAAAGCCCGGTGCGCCAGGAGAGCGCCGGGTTTGAAACAATAAACTGCCAGCTGTCGCCACGAAAAATGTCCACAGGAAACGGCACAGATGGAAACGTCTTTCGCATCCCTTCTGAGGCAGCGTTGAGCAGATCCGGCAGGGCCCTGCGATCTTCTGCGGCAAGGTCGGTTGATCCAACCACATCTCCCGTCAGGACCGCCCAGTACTGATCATTTGTCAGATCGATCATCCCTTCACCTCTGTACAAGTTATATCACTTGTATAAACGGATTACAAGTCAATTTGCTTGTTTATCTGGACTGCAGAGGCCCTGCCCATCCAGGATTAGTGCCTATGCGAAATAATGATCCGGGCTGACCGGTCACTCTCAGAAGCTGCAGGGTTCCCCACTATTCTGGGCCAGGCGGTATAACCATCGGCTGGAATAGGGATTTTCCCCATCCGTATTTGATCAAAACACCGTTCTCCCCGTTCCTACCATTCATGCCCTGTCAGGTATAATACAACCACGATGGCACATCAAAACCCTTCTCTTGTGATCGGCATTGCTGGCGGCACAGGCTCCGGAAAAACCACCATTGCAAATTATGTCCTCGAGACCGTGGGCCCCGAGAAGATTGCCTTCCTGCCTCATGATGCCTATTATCAAGATCTCAGCCACCTCCCGATGGAGGAACGGGTGAAGGTTAATTTCGACCATCCCTCCTCCCTGGAAACGAAGCTGCTCATTGAGCATATCAAATCACTCCGGCAGGGATCGTCAATTGAGCTGCCCATTTATGATTTCAAGACGCACACCCGGAGCGAGAAGACCAACCCCATCCAACCGGAGCCAATCATCCTGATCGAAGGGATCCTGATTTTTGTTGAGCCTGAACTGCGGAAGCTTTTTGATCTCAGAATATATGTCGACACCGATGCGGATATCCGTTTTATCCGGCGTTTGAAGCGGGATATCAGCGAGCGGGGCCGCACCACACAATCCGTGATCAACCAGTACATGGAAACCGTCAGGCCCATGCATTTGGAATTTGTAGAGCCATCCAAGCGCTATGCCAGCGTGATCATCCCGGAAGGGGGCTATAACCATGTTGCCCTGGATTTGATTGTTGCCCGGATTGAATCCATGCTCCAGGAATCCTAACATGTCCCTACCCCAACAAGCAGATCAATATTTATCCGAACATCTCTCAGAGAGCATAGCAGAGCTGAAATCCTTCTGCGCGCAGCCCAGTGTAGCAGCCCAGGATTGGGGGATGGAAAAAACAGCCCGGATGGTGAAAGAAATGCTGGAAATCCGGGGATTTACCACGGAAATCCATCCAACCGACGGGCATCCCATCGTGGTTGGAGAACGTCCCGGGCGATCTCCCAAAACCCTGCTGATTTACAACCATTATGATGTTCAACCCTCCGAACCCAATGCCCTGTGGACCTCCCCCCCCTTTGAACCAGAAATCAGGGAGGGGAAGCTGTACGCCCGCGGGGTCAGTGATGATAAGGGTCACTTTCTCAGCCGGCTTTTTGCCATCGATGCCCTGCTGGCGGTCGCCGGCGAGCTCCCCTGTGGGGTGAAGTTTATTGTGGAGGGGGAGGAGGAAGTTGGCAGTCTCCATCTGCCAGACTTCATTGATTCCCATCCAGAGGAGCTTGCAGCGGAAGCCTGCATCTGGGAATTTGGCGGGGTGGATTACCGGGACATCCCCATGCAGTATCTGGGACTCCGGGGAATCTGCTATGTTGAGATCTCCACGGAAACCGCCAAGGTGGATGTCCATTCCGGATTGGGCGGAACGATCTTCCCCAATGCTGCCTGGCGCCTGGTCTGGGCGCTGGCCAGTTTGAAAAATCGGGATGAAAAGATATTACTGCCAGGATTCTACGACCCTGTCCTCCCTCCTACCGAGGAGGATTTGGCGATGTTAGACGCTCTTCCCCCAGTCATCCAGGAATACAAAACCCGATATGGGGTCCAATCCTTCGTGAGAGGCCTGACCTCTGAGCTCGAGGTTAAGACCACGGGCGTGTTTGAACCCAGCTGCACGATTTGCGGGCTGACTGCCGGATACCAGGGCGCAGGATCAAAAACCGTCCTGCCCGCCGCAGCCTCTGCAAAAGTGGATTTTCGATTGGTCCCGGACCAAACCCCCGCCCAGGTGCTGGAACAGCTCCGAGCGCACCTTGATCAGGCTGGATTTTCTGATCTCAAGATTACTTATCTTGGAGGGGGACCTCCTGCAAGAACGGACCCGGGGGATCCTTTTGTGAAGCTGGTTATGGAAACTGCCCAAGATCCTTTCGGTCACCCCATGCAGCCAGTTCCGCTTACCGGCGTATCCGGGCCAAACCATGCCTTTGTTCACACGCTCGGTCTGCCGGTGGCGACTGCGGGGATCGGGTATCCAGGTGCAAATGTCCATGCCCCAGACGAAAACATCCGCCTGGACCTATACCTTGCCGGTGCCAGGCACATCGTCCGCATCCTGCAAGCGTTTGGAAAACAATCAACCTGAGCGGGATGTAAATTCTATCCCCAAAAGACTGGTATTATAAAAAATCAACCTAGCATTGCAGCTTTCTTATGATCCAACACACCCTGGTCTCGCTCGATCTGGAAACCACCGGGCTTGACCCCAAAAAAGACCGCATCATTGAAATTGGGGCAGTGAAGTTTACCGGCGAAAAATCGCTGGATACCTGGAGCACGCTGGTCAACCCGGGCAGACGGATCCCCCCCCAAATCTCGAAACTGACCGGCATCACCGATGCCATGGTCCGCGGCCAACCGCCCATTGAGGAAGTCCTTCAGAAATTCTCTGGGTTTGTCGGCCAGGCGCCAGTTTTGGGACATAACGTCCAGTTTGATTTGGGCTTTTTGCGCCAGCAGGGCGTCCTTACGAAAAACCCCTCCCTGGATACCTATGAAATCGCCTCCATCCTCCTCCCCTCCGCGGGGCGCTACAATCTGCGCGCCCTCGGACAGCGCCTCGATCTGCCCTTTCAAGCAAGCCATCGAGCGCTGGATGATTCCCAGGTCACCCGGGAAGTCTTTCTTGATCTCTATGAAAAAATCCTCGACCTGCCGCTGCCGATCCTTGCTGAGATTGTCCGATTGTCTGCAAAGATCAGCTGGGACGGGAAACTGCCCTTTTTATGGGCCTACCAGGAGCGAAACGGGGCGGGATTAAAATCAACCTATCAAAACCCGCTTCTTTCCATCTCCCCACCGGAGGAAACCTCTTCCCTCCACCCCCGTGAGTCCCATCAGCCGCTCGATCTTCCGGAGGTTGCTGCCCTGCTGGAACCTGGGGGTGCCTTTTTTAAAGAGTTTCCAGATTATGAGCATCGGCCCGAACAGGTGCAGATGCTCCGGGAAACGGCCAGGGCAATCTCGGAAGGACGCCATTTTCTGATCGAGGCCGGTACCGGGATCGGGAAATCCCTTGCCTATTTGGTCCCGGCCGCGATCTGGGCCACTAAAAATCGCCGTCGGGTGGTGATCTCCACCAACACCATCAACCTCCAGGACCAGCTGATGGCAAAGGACATCCCCGCCCTGAAAAGCGTGCTGGATTTAGAGCTCAAAGCGGCAGTGCTGAAAGGTCGTTCCAATTACCTCTGCCCGCACCACCTGGAGATGCTTCGCAAAAGCGGTCCGAAAAACGCGGACGAACTGCGGGTGGTATCAAAAATCCTGGTCTGGCTCAACTCCAGCCTCACAGGGGACAGGGGGGAAATCAATCTCAACGGCCCCAGGGAAAACCAAATCTGGAATCGGCTTTCTGCGGAGCATGAGGATTGCTCCTCAGAGGGCTGCCTGAAGCGCACAGGGGGACGCTGCCCGTTTTTCCAGGCTCGACAGCGTGCTCATGCAGCTCACCTCCTGGTTGTCAATCACGCCCTGCTGCTGGCGGATATGTCCACGGGAAACCGGGTCCTGCCCGAGTACGACACCTTGATTATTGACGAGGCCCACCATATTGAATCAGCGACCACAAATGCCCTCAGCTTCTACACCTCGCAATCCAATTTCCGCCGCTCCCTGAATGCCCTGGGGGATCAGAAAAATGGGGCGCTGAAATGGGTGCTGCAGCTCGGAGAAAAAACCCTCTCTCCCGGGGAGCTCGGATCCCTACACTCCTTAGCACAGACCATGGTCTCCCGATCTTTCAAGGTCAACAGCCGCATGGATAAATTTTTCAGCAGCCTCTCCACCTTCATGGATCGCAAACGGGGGGGGAAACCTGTCGGCAGATATTCCCAGCAGGAAAGGATCCTCACAGAGACGCGTACCCAACCAAACTGGGTCGAAATTGAAATCGCCTGGGACGAGGCTCGCCAGCCTCTTCACGGCCTGATCCTGGACATCCAAAACCTGTGGGAGAATATGCAGAAAATCCTTTCCAGCGCTCCAGAACAGGAAGCCCAAATCGAAACCTTGCTGAATGACCTGCGTGAAATCTCCCGCTCTCTTTATGAGATTTTTGAGAACATTGATAACCTGGTCTTTCAACCCGATCCGAACATGATCTACTGGCTGGAATCCTCCCCCCACTATCATGCCCTGACCATCCAGGCAGCTCCGCTGCATATTGGTGAATTGATGGAGCGCTACATCTGGTATGAAAAACGGGCCGTGATTCTCACCTCGGCAACGCTGACAACCACCGGTAGTTTTGAGTACATCCGCAGCAGGTTGAAGGCCATTGATGCAGAAGAACTTGCCCTGGGCTCCCCCTTCGATTATCAGCAAGCAGCCCTGCTGTACCTGGTGGATGACATCCCCGAACCCACGGATTATCGCGGTCATCAGCGAGCGCTGAACCTGGGGCTTATCGAGCTCTGTAAAGCCACTGGGGGAAGGGCATTGGTGCTCTTCACCTCCTACAGCCAGCTTCAAGCCACCGCGAAGGCGATCACCGGACCGCTGGCAGAAAAGGGGATCATCGTCTATGAACAGGGCAGCGGACCCTCCCCGCACACACTGCTGACCAGCTTTCGAGAAGCAGACCAGGCCGTTCTCCTGGGGACACGTGCTTTCTGGGAGGGTGTGGATGTCCCGGGTCAGGATCTCTCCGTACTGGTGATCGCG
The DNA here is from genome assembly GCA_964621835.1 of uncultured Anaerolineales bacterium. GTDB lineage: Bacteria > Chloroflexota > Anaerolineae > Anaerolineales > UBA11858 > B10-G9. The sequence goes on from CAZUMA010000004.1 coordinate 110,545, forward strand.
AAGCTTCCCTTTGACGTGCCCTCGGATCCCATCATCGCCTCCCGGTCTGATGCGTATCACGACCCCTTCCAGGAATTTTTTCTCCCGGAAGCCATCCTCAGCTTCAGACAGGGCTTCGGCCGCCTGATCCGCACCAAGCAGGATACAGGCGTGGTGGTGATCATGGATCGACGCCTGGACACAAAAAGCTACAAGGATATGTTTCTATCTTCCTTGCCCCCCTGCACCAAACAGAAAGGCCCGCTGTCCGAGCTGGCTGAAACCGCCCGCCGCTGGCTGAATATCTGACCCGGGCGGGAATGCTTGTAATGTCCCCTGCACTTTGGTATAGTGAAGATAGAAAAAGTGACATTGCAGCGGCTCCGGTTTGGCTCGTTCAATCCGGCAACTCCACAGATAGATCAGCTGTTTGGAACCAACCTGAGGTCTGTCAAGAGGAGGTGTGTGATGGTGCGCTACAAGGACACGCTTTGGTGTGATGGCTGCGGTATTGAAATCCGCTGGGTTCCGGTCCGGGACAGAACCTTTATTTTCTGCTGTGACCAGTGTAGAAAAGGGTTTCGATGCGAGTGTGATGATCGGGATGATGAGGAGGAATTTTTCTGGGTGAAAGAAAACCAGAAATCACCCATCTTTTCCGATTAGCTTTTTAATCAGAAAAAGGCTGGGAGAATTTCCCAGCCTTTTTTCATTACGCCAGACTGACTCAATTAATCGGTTTTGCTTTCCTCGTCCTCTTCTCCCTCGTCTTCTTCCCCCTCGTCCTCTTCTTCCTCGTCCTCTTCCCCCTCGTCCTCTTCTTCCT
>CAZUMA010000005.1:0-97035 GCA_964621835.1 uncultured Anaerolineales bacterium
GGCCGTCCCCCACCCTCCCCAGGGGATGCAGATGACAGAAACCATTACACCCCTGCAGGAATTCCTGAACCTGTTCCGGGCTCGTTATGAGATCAATGGCGTGATTACCTACCGCAAGCATAAATTCATCTTTTTCAGCAAGTCCTGGTGGTTGTGGCTCCTGCTGGCCCTGGGGGTCTCTGGCTTCTTTGCCCGACTGGTCAATCTGGTGAGTTTCTTTTCCCTGGCTGCAATCGGCCTGCTGATCAGCCTGACTCTGCTGGCCCTTGGATATGTTTTTGCTGATTGGGCGAATGATCGCTTTCAGGTGACCGAGAAGCAAATCATCGATTTGGACCGAACCCCATTCGGGCAGGAGACAAAGCGATCAGCAATGCTGGAAAACATCCTCAGCCTCGATTACCAGAGAAGAAATCTCCTCCAGCGTTTATTTAATTTTGGAACCGTGGCGATCAATGTCGGGGATATCGAGCTGGATTTTGAAAATGTTGCCAGGCCAAAAGCGGTTCAAAATGAGATTTTTGAGCGATATCATACCGCGATCAAAAGAAAGGAACAGGCGACCGCCCAACGACAGCGGGAGGATATGGTAGAATTTTTAGCGGCTTATCACCAGGAAAATCAAGCAGGGACGATCCCCAAAGATGAAGAGGATGTCCCTGATTCCTAGGCATAAAATCATCCAGAGGAGAATGCGGCGACATGGCGCTAAGGGAAGTCATCACGGTCCCCCACCCAACTTTGCGGAAAAAAGCACCTGCAGTCAAGGACTTTGGGCAGGATCTGCAGACACTGATCGACGACATGGTGGATACCATGCGGGAAGAGTCAGGAGTCGGTTTGGCGGCTCCCCAGATTGATATCTCTCAACGGGTGATCGTGATTGAATTTGGCAGTGAAGAAGATCCTGAGGCTCCAATGGAGCTGCATATCCTGGTAAATCCCTCAATCTCCCGATTTTCAGCAGATGTGGTGTCTGGCGCAGAGGGGTGCCTTTCTATTCCAGGGCTGATGGGGGAGGTAGACCGCTCTGTTCAGGTTACAGTGGAAGGACAGGACCGATTCGGAGAACCAATCATCCTTCACCCCCAGGGTTGGCTGGCACGGATCTTTCAGCATGAAATCGACCATATTAATGGGATTCTCTACACCGATCGAGCCAAGCAAGTTTGGAAAACAGAAGAGGATTACAAGCCAGTCTAGACGCGCATGTATCTAACCCATCTATCGCTGACGGACTTCCGCATTTTTTCCAGGTTAGATCAGGACCTTCCTAAAAATGCATTGATTCTTGTCGGGGATAACGCCCAGGGGAAAACAAGCCTGCTGGAAGCAGTGTATTTCCTTTCGGCAATGGAATCTTTTCAGGCGGGAAGCGCAGGAGAGCTGATCAATTTTTATGCCCAGGAGGGTGATCTTGCCGTCAGCCGAATTGTCGCTGATTACCTCCGCGGCAGCAGCTCACACCGGCTGGAAGTTCGCATTATTCAGCAGACCCATCTCAACGGAAACACCAGCGTTCGCAAAGAAGTCCTCCTGGATGGACGAAAGCGCCCACTGGGTGAAGTCATCGGCCACTTTAATGCTGTGCTGTTTCTTCCTCAGATGCTGCAGATCATCACCGGCTCCCCCAGCAGAAGGCGGCAGTATCTCGATCTGACCATCTCGCAGGTAATTCCGCACTATCATGATCAAAATGCTGCCTATCAAAAGTCCCTTTCCCAGCGGAACGCACTTCTCAAACAGCTTCAGGAAACCAACGGAAACCCCGACCAACTTTCCTACTGGGACGAAGAAACCATCCAAGCAGGTTCCAAGATCATCCTCTCACGCATCCAGGCGATCCAGGAGCTGGAGCGCCTGGCTGCCAGTATTCATCAAGAACTCACCCGGGGGGAAGAGATCCTGCGTCTCCAGTATCTTCCCGGGTATGATCCCCTGCCTTCCCCTCCAGGCCAGATGGAGCTTCCCATCACCCAGCCAGTGGACCGCAGCGGATTGTCCCTGGAGAACATCCAGCATGGATTCAGGGAAGAACTGCTCAGGCTGAGAGAGGAAGAAATCCACCGAGGAATCACCACCACCGGTCCCCATCGCGACGAGGTCCTTTTTCTAAGCAATGGGCTTGATTTAGGTAGATTCGGATCGCGGGGTCAAATCCGCACCGCCTTGCTGAGCTTGAAACTGGCAGAAATCACCTGGTTTAAGGAGAAAACAGGCCACTGGCCTGTGCTGCTGCTGGATGAAGTGCTGGCGGAATTAGATGAAATCCGGCGAAAAGACTTGCTGGATCGGCTGTCCCTGACCGAGCAGGCCCTCCTAACCACAACGGATCTTTCCCTTTTCTCCCCCACGTTCCAACAAAACGCAGCCCAATGGCGGATAGACCAGGGCCGTTTGAGTGTGGGCTGATTACAGCGGCCGTTTGCCTGGAATCCCCACCCGGCGGGGGTACTGATCCGGTGTGCTGGCCTTTTTAAGGATAGTGATCAGATAACGGTGCTCCACAACGCCAGGGAGTTTTATCTCCAGAACCTGCTGAAGATCCCCGCCCAGCATGGAGAGGGCATTCTCCGCCTCCTGAGCCTCCTGGGGCCCCTGGGCCCCCTTCATTGCCAGCATCTTGCCATTCACCTTAACCAAAGGCAGCAAATATTCACTCAAGGTGGAAAGATGGGCAACTGCCCGGGCAATCGCCCAATCAAACTGCTCCCGAAAGGTTTGATCCTGTCCTAACCGCTCCACCCGCTCGCGCACCACCTGGATTCCCTCCAGCCCTAAGTGCCTGACAATGTGCTCACAAAACGCGGTCTTTTTCCCAATGGAATCGACCAGGATAACCTCAATCTCTGGCAGCAGAATCTTTAAAGGAATCCCAGGGAACCCCGCCCCGGTACCGATATCGATCACCCGTCTGCCGGGCAAATTCTTCATCACCAGGTAGGGGGTAAAGGAATCTAAAAAATGTTTGATCCGGATCTTCTCAGGTTCACTGATCGCCGTCAAACTGAACCGCTGGTTCCATGCTGCAAGCTCATCGGCATATGCCTGAAGGCGGGCGACTTGCTGCTCAGACAAACGAAGCCCAATGAGCCCCTCTGTTTCTTTCCTTAACTCTTTCATCGACAACCATTATACAGGATCGGGGAGCCATCAAAAAAGGTCTGACCGCACAGGCTGCGGCCAGACCTGATCCCAATTCAGTGGTGGCTACTCCTCTGATTCATCCTTCTTTTGATTTTTCTTCCTGCGCCTGGCCAAGCGGGAGAGTCTCTTCCAACCCCAGCGAATCGGGAAATACAGGATCAGAACCACCGGCACAATGTAGAGCACGATCCAAATCAGTGCGTCCAGAAAGAATTCCAGGGTGTTGATCAACGCCCGGATTGCTCGCTTGGCCACCCCCACAGGCTGCCAGCTGCCAATTTTCAGGGGTTGAACAGCCTCATTCGCCTGAATGCTTACTGAGATCGCTGAGAGAGCGGCTGCCTGCTGGTAATACTGCATCTGCCCTTTGATGAGTTCAATTTCTTCCTGCACTTCCACCAGGCGATTATAGACATTCAGGACATCTTCGGTACGGTAGGCCTCCTCCATAATCTCGGTTAGTTGTTGTTGAGTAATTTCCAGGTTGCGCAGTCTGGAGGACAGATCCGTAAATTCCTGGGTGACATCCTCCCCGGTGACCACTTCGCTGAGTATCTGACCAGCCCCCGTTTTGATGATTTCCAGGGCTTGATCCATTTTATCCGCAGGGACCCGGATAGTGATGTTCGCCTGGGGCACTTCCAAACCGCGGTCGGTTTGAGTCTGATACAGGTTCGAACTGACCACAAACCCGCCCAGATCCGCCGCCAGGGCGCTGATCGCATCCATGGTTGAACCCGGATCTTCCACAACGATGGACAAGGAGGCATTTTTGATAACCAGGCGGCCCTCATCCTCCTCAGAACGGTCTGTGCTTCCTTTCAATTCGCTCGAGCTAAACGTGTCAGGGGCGGCTGACTCGAGGGCTGGTTCCCCCGCAAAATCCAGCTCATTTTGGACGGGAGCAAACGACTCGCTCGTCTCCATCGCTGCCCGCCCGGCGCAAGCTGTCAGGATCAAAACAACCCCCAGCATGGCAAAGACTTTGATCTTCATAGGCTTCTCCTCGATAGTCGGGTGATGTTGGGTTAATGACGCCCAGGCCAATTAAAAAGTTCCCTACCAACCCAAATCCAGCCGCTGGATGTATTCCACTGGCAGACCGGCTTTGACCATGCGCTTTTGGACAGCGCTGATTTCGTAGGCAACCCGGTATTGGGTCCAGGTGTGTTGATCAGTATCATAGATTGCAAAAGCTGCCCGGGGATCATGATCCCGGGGTTGGCCCACAGATCCGGGATTGAGGATGGTCCTACCATCGATGTGAAGGACCTGGCGATCTCTAGAAAAACTCACTTTCGCATGGTCTTTGTCCTGAAGCTTTGTATAGACAACAGGAAGATGAGAGTGTCCTACAAAACAAATCGGTGTGGAAAAATACTGGAAATTTGTATAGGCAGTATAAACATCCATGATATATTCCCAGATCGGATCCCGGGGGCTGCCGTGCGCCAGAGTAACCTGGTCCAGATCCACCCGGGGATCTAACCCCCGGAGATAGTGATGATGGCTGGGGTTCAGCTGCTCAGCGGTCCACTGCAGCACCTCCTGAGCGGCATAATTAAACTTGGATCTTTCCGTCAGTCCAATCACCGCGCTGTCGTGGTTGCCCCGCAAACAGACCAGATTTGGAAGATCCCGGATGATCGCCACACAATCATTTGGATCAGGGCCATAGCCAATCAGATCCCCAAGACACCACACAGCATCGACCTGGCCAGCTGTCCTCAGCACGGCCTCCAGTGCCGTCCGATTTCCGTGAATATCAGAGATGACCAACACTTTCATGCTTCATTCCAACCTTTCTTGCCTGGGGGATCTAAACGACCGACCTGGGCACGAATGGTACCATCAGCCTGGGGGAGGCGCGGGGGATGACAGCAAAATCAAGGGGCTGTGGGTCGATGGGATAGCTGCAGGAGAACAATCCCGATCACAATCGAGATCAAACCCAGACCGACTTTCAGGTCAATTTCCTGGGACCCATTGATCAACCCCACCACCGTGCCGGTAATGGGGGAGAACGCAAAAGCAATCGCCAGGGTAACTCCCAGGTTTTCTGTGAGGGAGAGGGAGGAATAAAAACTCCACATCCCCAGGCTGCCTGCGACCAGGCCCCCTCCAATCGCAACCATCAACCAAGCTTTTATGTTATCCGGATTTTCAATTTGCTTCCATGCCGGGATGGACAGCGTTCCCAGGATGAGCAGCGCAACCACTGTTCGCAGGGTAATCCCGGCAATTGGAGGTAGTTTTAGTGCCTGCAAGCCAGCCTTTTCAAAGAACCCTCCCAGACCCCAGGATACCCCTGCCAGCACAGCAAAGACGATGTAACGGCTCATCCTTCAACTCCTCAATCTACTATCCTAAAACACGAATAGTATACCTTATCCTGCGGATTTCTTATATGCTTGAAGGGGCCATCTTCCCCTCCTGCCCAGGGATTTACGCGGTACAGTACTTGCAATCCTTTCAACAGACAGGCATTTCGACAGAAAATCGACTTAAAGGTACAATTTAGCTGGAATATGATCAAAAAATTTCAGATGGGCATCGCTTGTTTTATCCTTGTGCTGAGTGCGTGTACAAAATCAGCCCATACGGCGCCTTACATTAATTTCTCAAAGACCTACCAGAATACAAACCTCTCTGCGACCCCTGATCCCTACCTCCCCCCCACACGAATACCAGACCAACCCCTTTTGACACCGACGCCTGATGCCCCCCGACCGATTCCCACACTGCGAACACAGGACACGATTTATTATGTCCGCCAGGGAGACACCCTGAAATCTATTGCCCAGCGGTACAATTTACTCCCCCAGCAAATCATTGCTGCAAATCAGATTCCCAATCCGAATTTGATCTATGCTGGCCAGCAGCTGTTTCTCCCTGCACCGGTTATCGGGGAGCCGGGCCCTAGTTTTAAAATCCTCCCGGATTCTGAATTAGTTCTCGGTCCGTACTCTGTCCACTTCAACACGGGCTCGTTTATAGATAACCAGGGAGGAACGCTTGCTGCCTATGAGGAGGAAGTTAATGGGGTAACCAGCACCGGAGCGGAGATCTTGGAAAGGGTTTCTGTGGATTACTCCATCAATCCCCGGCTGCTGCTGACCATTCTGGAGCACCAATCAGGATGGGTCAGCACAGAAAAGTCCCCTGAGAATCCTTATCCTTTAGCCTACACTGAAGCCGGTTATGAAGGGCTCTACCGGCAGCTAACCTGGGCTGCAAATGAGCTGAATCGGGGATATTATCTCTGGAAAGTGAAGGGGGTTGGGAGCTGGATCCTGCAGGACGGGGTCAATGTACCCATTGACCCCACCATCAACGCCGGAACAGCCGGGGTTCAGCATCTGTTTTCGCAATTACTTCCCCATTCAGAGTGGCGCCAGGCGATGTCGGAAGGGGGCTTGATTTCTGTGTATCAAGGATTCTTTGGCTACCCTTTTGACTACACATTCACTCCCCTGGTCCCCCCGGATCTCCAGCAGCCCTCCCTGCAGCTTCCCTTTGAACCCGGTGTGATCTGGACATACACCGGGGGCCCGCACGGAGGGTGGGGAAACGGATCAGCCTGGGCAGCATTGGACTTTGCACCGCCTCCCGGAAACCAGGGCTGCACCCTCAGTGATGAATGGGTGGTGGCGGCAGCGGATGGGATCATCGTGCGATCGGATCAGGGCGCGGTCGTTCAGAGCCTGGATGGTGACCCATATCTGCAAACCGGCTGGTCCCTGCTGTATATGCACATCGAGGAGCGCGATCGGGTGGAAACCGGTGTTTTTCTCTATGCTGGAGATAAGATCGGCCACCCATCCTGCGAAGGAGGGGTCTCCACCGGCACGCATCTCCACCTGGCCCGCCGGTATAATGGCGAATGGATTCCAGCAGATCAGGATTTACCCTTCAACCTGGAGGGCTGGATTTCCAGCAGTCTCGGCAGCGCCTACCAGGGCACGCTTAACCGGGGAGGGGAGACCCTCCAGGCGGATGACTTTCTGACTGACACCAACCAGATTTTTCGGGCATCCCCATGAAAACGTTCAGGAAAGTGTTCCTGCTGATGGTCTTAATCACAACGACAAGCTGCAGCTTGTACTATACCCCTCCGCCTATTTTTGTCCCGCCCGTGGGAACCACCCCAACCCCCATCACACCGCTCCCCGCTCAACCCACCCTCGATCAAACCGAACAAGCCCTCCTGGAAACTGTCATGCCTACCCCGGCGCTTTCTCCCACACCCGAACCGACTGATCCCCCCCCACCAACAGAAACACTTGTCCCCACCCCTGAAAAGGAGCTGGAACCGATCGTCTATGAGGCCCAGGCCGGGGACACGCTCGCTGTTGTCGCCACCCATTTCGGCGTTCGCCAGGACCAAATCCGGTATCAGGGAACCCTGCCAGAGGATTCCTTTATCAATCCCGGGACGATGCTGGTTATCCCTCAGGTGCTTATCAACACCACATCGGGGGTTCATTTGCTCCCGGACAGTGAATTCGTCAACTCCCGGGCAGTTGAGGATCCTGATTTTCCTGCTGATGTCGTTGATTTTGTTGATCAGGCCGCTGGATACCTCAGCACTCCCCGGGAATATCAGCACACCCTCCTGACCCATGGTGGAGAAATTGTCGCCCAGATCGCAGAAAACAACTCCATCAACCCCTATTTACTGTTAGCGCTGCTGGAATACCAAAGTCGCTGGGTTTACGGGCAACCGCAAAATGTGAAATCTTTGAAATACCCCTTAGGTGAAATCAACTCCCGTGATGAAGGGCTGGTCCACCAGCTTCGCTGGGCTGTCAATCAGCTGTCCATTGGATATTATGGCTGGCGGGAAGGTCGGCTGACCGAAATCTACCTCACCGATTCTGAGGATCCAACCAAGACCGTAACTGCTCGTATTGACCCCACGCTCAACGCGGGGACAGTGGCGCTGCAGTATTATTTCTCACAGCTCTACGACAGCGAGGAGTGGATTCAAGCCCTGGACGAGGAAACTGGTTTTATTGCGACCTACCGGTCCATGTTTGGGGATCCGGCCAACCGCCAGGAGTATGAACCGCTGTTTTCCTACGATCTGAGCCAGCCATCGCTGGAACTCCCCTTTCAGCCGGGACGGGTCTGGAATTATACCGGTGGACCGCACGGCGCCTGGGAGCGGGAGGGGTCCTGGGCAGCCATTGATTTCGCCCCTTCTGGATTTAGGGGGGAGTGCTCCCGGTCCTTTTCCTATGTAACCGCATCCGCACCCGGGCTGGTGATCCGGACGGGTGATGGGGTGGTGGAACTGGATCTGGATGGAGATGGGGACACCCGGACCGGTTGGGTGATTCTGTACCTGCATATCGCAACCGAGGGCAGGCAGGTGGAGGTCGGGGATTGGGTGGAGGTCGGGGATAAACTCGGGCATCCATCCTGTGAAGGGGGCATCTCAACTGGAACCCATGTTCATATGGCTCGTAAATACAACGGGGAATGGATGGCCGCCAACGGCCCAATTCCCTTTGTGCTCAGCGGTTGGACAGCTCACAATGGCTCCAGACCCTACGCCGGGACAATGACCAGGGACGGCGATACCGTTCGGGCCAGTTCATACAGTGCTCCCGGAAGCCAGATTTCGCGGTAAAATAGACCCGTTATGATTAGGAATGATCACTGCCGAAAACTCACAGTGAGTCGTTTAAGTCTGCTGGTGGTGATCTTGGCAGGGCTGCTCCCGGCCTGCCAGATCCAGCCCGTTCCCAGCGAACCAGACCCGACGGCAACGGCTCTGCCCCCCACACCGGTGGTCTCGCCGACCCCGATCCCAGAACGACCGATCTATGACCCTGGCGAGCTGGTGGACTATACAGCCCATTCCGGGGATACCCTGCATAATCTCTCCGGTCGCTTCAATACAACCCGGGAAGAGATCCTTGCCGCAAATCCTTTCATCCCGTCTGACGCCACTACTCTTCCCCCGGGCCTGCCCATGCAGATCCCCATTTATTATGAAACACTCTGGGGGACTGCATACCAAATCCTACCCAACAGCACCTTCATCAATGGCCCTGCCGAACGCGGTTTTGACCCGATTGCCTATGTGAATGCCCAAAATGGTTGGCTTCGCGATCATCATCAATATGCTGGAGAACAGCAGCGGAGCGGAGGGGAAATCGTCGAGTATATCGCAACCAACTTCAGCATCAGTCCCAGGCTGCTTCTGGCTTTGCTGGAGTACGAAACCGGCGCACTAAGCAATCCGGTCCCCCCTTCCAATGTGGATGAATACCCACTCGGGTATGAAGCTTTTGGGTATCACGGACTGTATATTCAATTGGTCTGGGCGGCAAATATCCTCAATCAAGGATATTACGGCTGGCTGACCAATCATCTGGATACCCTGGAATTTGACGATCAAACCATCCAACACCCTGATCCATGGCAGAATGCAGCCACCGTTGCCCTGCAGTACTACTTTTCCCAGACCGTTTCCCGGGAGGAATTTGAGAAGGCAATCGGCCCGGAAGGGTTTATCCAAACTTACCAGGCTCTCTTTGGAGAACCCTGGGATACGCCGCCCCATATTCCCGGCAGTCTCAGGCAGCCTGAAATGCAGCTTCCTTTTGACCGCAACAAAACCTGGGCACTCACCGGGGGTCCGCATACCGCCTGGGGGCGGGGGGATCCCTGGGCAGCGCTGGATTTTGCGCCTCCGAGCGTCGCCGGGGGATGCGAGCCAACACCGGAATGGGCCGTGGCGGTCGCCCCGGGCGTGATCGCTCGCTCTGAACCCGGGCTGGTTGAGCTGGACCTGGATGGAGATGGCGATCCGAGGACCGGTTGGGTGGTCTTTTACCTCCATCTCAGCAGCAGCTCTCGCGCAGCAGAGGGAGAGATCCTGGAGTCAGGGGATCCGATCGGCCATCCCTCCTGCGAGGGAGGGGAAAGCACCGGATCCCATGTTCATATCGCCCGGAAATACAACGGTCAATGGATTCCTGCTTCCGGAACCATTCCTTTTAATTTGGATCAGTGGATTCCGGCGGCGGGCCCGGAAGAATACACTGGCAGCATGACCCGATTCACGGAAACAGTCATTGCCAGCGTGGATGCCGCCGAAGAAAGCCTCATCTCAGCCCAAAATCCCACCCCCTAAACCAGCAAGTTTGCCCTGTCCAACTCCCCGGCAGTCCGCCAGGGGTTGGCTGCTGTTCCAGGTTGGATCCCCCCCGTTGACTTTTTGAATTATTTTCGGTTAATAATTAAATAATATCATTATTTAATCTAATTATTGAATAATTTTTCTTGACTTATTAAATTATTTCGATAAAATATATGTAAAGTTGATTTGCTGACCAGGTGAGGATCAGCGGTCCGGTCCCCAGATTGATCGCGCCCGGGCAGCGGTCTAGCGACACAAGCGGCAGGCGGATCGCCGGCAGCGAACTCAGCAGAGCAGTTCCAAACCACCCCGATTCATCCCCTGGATCCATGGGACCGGCAAGGGGCTGATTGCAGCGGGCCGGAGGCCAATGAGCTCCAGCCAACAGGAGTTCAGGATCCAGAAACGGCAATAAGGAGCTATTTATGCAAGCACTTCCCTCCCAATGTCCGCTCTGCGGCGGTACCGTGATAGTTACAAAGATCAGCTGCCGAGATTGCGGGACCCAACTTGAAGGCAGATTCACCTCCAGGACATTCTCTCAACTCACCTCCCAACAACTGGATTTCGTGGAAACCTTTGTCCGTTTGGAGGGAAAAATCACCCATATGGAAAAGGAGCTGGGGCAGTCTTACCCTACAATCCGCAACCGGCTGCATGAAGTCATCCGCAGCCTGGGATATGAACCTGGTGGTGTTGAAGGGTTATCTGAAGACAAAAGACGGCAGATTCTTAATGACCTGGAGGCAGGGGAGATCTCTGCGAAGGAAGCCATCCAGCAGTTAGAGAATAATCAAGGCAAAGATCAATGAATGAGACTTCTTTGCCGGTCAAACCGGAATCTAATTTGGTGATTAATTACGCGGACGGTAACCTCACCCTCCGCGGCTGGACACGGGAAGAGATCAGGATTGAAGGAGAAACCACGCCAGACAGCAAGCCAAAGGGGAACCAGATTGCCCTTGAGTTGAGAGGGGATTGCACGCTGGATCTCCCGCACAACCTGCCGATCTCACTGGAGGAGATCGAAGGGGATGTCTGGGCGAAGGATCTGGGTCAGACGCTCCAGATTGGAAACATTCGCGGGGATGTCACCCTGGAAAACATCAGCGGGGCAACCATCCAGCAAGCCAACGGAAATTGTTCAGCAAACCAACTGCTAGGGGACCTTGTCATCAACTCCCTCAAGGGGAACGGGGTTATCAACCAGGTTATCGGTCAGATTGCGGTGCAGGCAAAAGGAGATCTTGAGGTCCATAAAATCGGCCGGGGGATCAAGATTGCCGCAGAGGGAAATATCACCGCGGCCTTTGATCCCATCCCCTGGGATGATTACCAACTGCAGGCTGGTGGGAACCTGAAGGTGTCCCTTCCCGCCCACGCCAGCATAACAGCAGAACTCAACAGCCGGGCCGAAAATATTATCCTGCAATACGCTGGAATTGAGGAAGAGATTCATACTTCCCGGCATACCCTGGAAGTAGGAAAGGATGGAGCATTCCTCGACCTCTCCGCTGGAGGCTCCATCCACATAACAAACCTATCCTGGAAATACAGAGCGGTTTTTGATTCCAGTTTCTATACGTTCCAGAATCTGGATCAGCTGATCCGGGATTTCTCCAATCAGACCTCCCAGCAGCTTGGAAAACATCTCAGCTCCCTGGAGAAAGATCTCCAGAGCACACTTTCCGGGTTAGCTGAGTCTTTGGAGACTGCCGGGCTAACGGAAGAGAACCTGGAAAAACTGAAAGAAAAAATTCAAGCAACTGGCCAACAGGCAGCCAATCAAGCAAAAATCACCGCACAGAAAGCAGAGCAGAAAATCCAACATAATATCACCCAGATTCGGCAAAAAGCCAGGCAGGTCCAGGAAAGGAATCGGGATTTTAATCTGGAGCGTTTTATATTTGGGGCCAGAAAAACGCATGATCCCGCCGATCAAGAGCAGCTGCTGATTCTGAAAATGCTCGAAGAGCAAAAAATCACTGCTGCAGAAGCCGCCGACCTCCTTTCCGCCCTTGAGTAGCAGCTGCCTTCGCGGCTCAGGATCAGAAGCCGCCGGGAATTGCATGAGGAGTCCACCATGGTCACCAGTGAAGAACGGATGAGAATCCTGAAAATGATCAAGGAAGGAAAAATCACTGCCGAGGAGGGGGCGAGGCTGCTCAAAGCGCTCACCTCCTCCAAGGAAAAGCCCAGAATGGGGAGGAATCGTCAACTAGAATCACAATGGCTGCGGGTCCGGGTGACCGATATAAGCACCGGAAAAGCTAAGGTGAATGTCAACCTACCCTTAAAATTGCTGGGTGCAGGTTTGAATATCGCCTCCCAGTTTGCGCCAGAGATCAGCAGTGAACAGGTGTTGGAAACTGTCCGGGAGGCGCTTTCGGAAAATATCCAGGGAAAGATTGTCGATTTGGTTGACGGGGAAGACCTGGAGCACGTGGAGATCTATCTTGAATAACCTCTCCTTTGCGTGAAAACAGCCCGGGGTTCAGCCGGGCTGTTTTCGTTTAACCTCTTTTCTCAATCTTCAGAGGCTTCCTGAACTTTCCCGCTGATGGTCTCCTCGGCGGCAGGGACCTCCTCGGGGACAATGATCATCATGATCAAATAGATCCAGAACAGTCCACTGCCGGAGACAAAGAACCCGACAACAAACAGCAACCGGATCAGGGTTGGATCCACCTGGAAATAATCCCCCAGCCCCCCGCAAATTCCTGCGATCATTCGGTCTTCGCTTGAGCGATAAAGTCGTTTATAGGACTCAGCCATGGCACACTCCTCAAATATCTCTTATTTTTGCTTCTATGACTATATACGGGCAGGGATGGATTTTGTTTCGCTCCTTCTCAGGATGGTTAGTCCAAATCCTGATTGAATCATCGATGCGCCTCCTTCCCGGTGTCCGCTTTTTGTTATAATCAAATTAACAGCCCGATCAAAGAGGTGGTATGGATATCTACAACCAGGAAGCGCTTTCAGTCAATATTAGCAACCGGCTGCGGGAAATCAGAGAAGAAAGAGGATTATCTATCCGGGCGCTGGGACGCTTGAGCGGTCTTTCCGCCAACGCCCTGAGCGTGATCGAACGGGGAAAGTCCTCCCCCTCCGTGAGCACATTGTATAAAATTGCCTCGGCACTGGAAATCCCCATCGTCACCTTTTTTGAGCAGAACCCCAAGGAAAGGGATATTGTACTGACGAAAGCGGGAGAGAGAAGCCGGATTCCTTTCCACCGCGGTCTCTGGGAAGGGCTTGGTGGTCAGCGTTTCAGCGGTCAACTTGAACCTTTCATGCTGACCCTGGAATCGGGCGCTTCCAGCGGACGCTTCCCAATTACACACAGCGGTCATGAATTAGTATACTGCTTCAGAGGTGAAATTATTTACCAGGTTGAAGAGGAAGAGTATCATTTAGAGTCTGGAGATTCCCTGATTTTTGCAGCCGAACTCGAACACCAATGGCGTAATCCGGGAGACAAAGTAGCCAACGCGCTGATCGTGTTGGTAGGTTTCCGGGATGATGAAAGCCCCAGCTTGTTCCACCTGGCATCTAAAAAATCAAACGCCGACTGACCCCTCCTTCCAGCAACATGGCTGGAGTGGGTTCCACATTAAGACCAGCTGACAGTGAAAATCAACATGGATTTTACAGGTTGGCAAGGAGGCATCAACTCCTTATAACAGGCTGGAGATCAACCCGCCTGGAAAAAAACCTCCCAAAAAAATAGGAGGGAGATGATGAAGATCAATGTCAAAGCATTCGCACTGGCAACCGGGATCACCTGGGGAGTCAACTGGTTTGCGCTCACCTGGTGGTTAATCCTTCAGGAGGGGATCACCCGGGAGGTTACCCTGATCGGCCGGATATATCGGGGCTTCACCATCAGCCCGGTGGGAAGCCTTATTGCACTTGGGTATGGGTTTGTCGATGGGTTTTTGCTGGGATTGTTGGCCTCCTACCTCTACAACATCCTTCGTCCCCGGTTGACAAATCAGTAACCTCCCTTTCAAGTCCAGGAAGTCAGGCTGCTGGATTCCTGCCTGCCGCCGCGTACCTGCTCCTTCCTGACCGGATTTTTCAGAAGGGTTATTCTTTCCCCATCGAGTAATCAGTCAGGGCGGAAACCAGCGGCTGGAATAAAACCAGGGCGATCCAGCCCACAGTGCTGCAGGGAGCAGGAGAAAAAAAACCCTGATCTCCTCCCTGATCCGGAACCAGCCTGGTGGGGTTCGGACCCAATAAACGGCTGATCATTTCAGGATCCTCCTCCAACCCGATTTCATAAGCCTGCTCCTCATCGACAAAAATCACCCGCTTCCCCAACGCATAGTAGCGTCCCCAGCCGGGGTGCAGTTCCAGAAGCTGGTAATACCCTTCAGAGCCAAACCGGATCTGGAGAACATCCATCTCCTCAGGATCAAAGATGGTATCCATCCAGATCCCATCGCGAAGCAGGAATGTCTTATCTCCCACAACCTGTACGGCCAGCTGGGCTCTGCGGGATCGCTCATCTTCCCCTTCCGGCGCAGGCATAAACGCGGACTCTGCCTCCCGGAGATTTCCCTCTGATGCCGCCTGGCGGACAGCATCTCCCCCTACAACCGGGGCGGACTCTTCAGCTTCCAACCATTCTTCGGTGATTGCTTCCCGCCCCCGTTCACTGAAGATATCATCCTCCTCAATTAAATAGGAGGTATAGGGTGTGATTACACCATAGCGCACGCTCAGATTAATGACAGCTTCTACCCACTCTGCTTGTTCTCCTTTCAGCCGGATTTGGGTCAGCAGGTAGCCAAGTTTTCTCACTGCCCATAAGCGGGGAATGACTCCCCCCCTCGCTGGCTCATTGTCAGAGGTATTGAAATCCACCACGGCGGAGTAGCTCTGTCGTTCACCCGCAGCCAACCCGGTCAGGGTAACTGTAGCAGTCTGATCTGCTTTCTCGATATTTCGAAAACGCCCAGCGAGGATCAGCTGGGAACCGGCATATAAGTCCGGCAGGGTGGCGGGGTAGAGTTCCTCAACCAGCACACCTTCAAAGTCCAGGGTCAAATCAGCTAAAACCGGTGTGCTGATCCTGGCATAATATGCAGAGACTTCTTCATTAATCTTTGACTGGGAGCTGACATAGCTAACCACCCCGCGATTTTGCTCTGCCAGTCCATCCAGCAGCACCGTATTGACATCCTCCCCTACTCCAAACGGAAACAACCGGACCGCTGCCGTACTGCTGCTTTTAACGTTGTCTAAAATCTGTTCAATTTCTGTCACCCCCTCGGTAGGCAGCCCATCGGTCAGGAACAGGACCACAAAAGGACGATCGCCATCCATCTCCGACCGGCTGTGGAGGGCTTCTAAGAGGGCCAGATTGATATCCGTCCCTCCCAACGCCTCGAGCGTTCTCACCCAGGCAGCTGCCTCAGCAGATTTTTCTGCTGGCTGCAAACCGGGAGCAAAATGCCTGACGCCGGTAGAAAAAGTGACAACATTAAATCGATCCTCTGGGTTGAGGTGGTTCAGGACAAACTCCAGGGCATCTTTCGCCTGGGAGAGCTTCCCGCCCTCCATCGAACCGGACGTGTCCAGGACCAGCATGATGTCCCGGGGAAGCACCTGATCGACCTCAACCGTGGGAGCTGCCATCAAGAGAAAGTACCCGGGCTCAGAGGCTTCCCCGGGAGAGGCAACCACATGAAGCCCCACATCCTCCTGGCTGACAGTATAAATCAGCTCAAAATCCTGGTCCGGAACAATCTGGGTTTCTTCATATCCGATCAAAACGTGGTGATCATCCTCCCTGTTGACAACTACCCGGTCCTGATGGGTTGGGGAATACACAGAGCGGATTGGCAGTTGGGAATTGATTTCAACCCGAATTGCACACTCATCCAGGGGTCGTGCGGAGAATTTTTCCGTGTTTAATGGATAGCTGTAAGCGACCATGCCATTCTCCCGCCGCAGCACCTGATCATAGCTCAGCTCCATTTTTCTGGAACCCCCGGGGGGGATGGGAAAAATTCTGGCCTGGACTGCATCCCGACCCACATACTCTAATAAGGCAGGATCTTCTCGATGGCGCACAATATCCTCATAGACCTTTCGGGCCTGCGCTGCAGGCAGGATTTCTCCCTCCACTGGTGATCCGTCCACCCAGATCCGGAAATCAGAAACTGCAGCTCCCTGCGGAAGGGGGAAAACATATCTCCCCTCCACTTCCCAGCTGTGCTCATTGAGAAATTCCTGCTCAATATGGGTGGTTGCCACCTGATTCTCTACGACGACATTGACACGGTGATAGCTGATGGTCAGCCAGGAATCCTCCAGAAGAGGCGGGCCGGATCCTGGAGGGGGATCAGGGATGATGATCCCATCTGCGAAAGCAGGGGTTGGTGAAAAAACTCCCAGGCTGACTGCCAGCAGCAAAGCTGCTGCTAATCGATGTTTAAAAAGGAAATCCCGGAACATGTGCGCCTCCCTCAGAGCAATAGCTTTATGAGTATGACGCCGATGTTTCCAAAAAAGTTCCCGCATTTGAGATCAGGATTCCAGGCAGCTAATCAGAATAGATCTGCTGGAGATCAGAGATTTCGCTAAACATACACAAAGCCCAGATTATTTTGGGATCAAAAGCCGCTGCGGGCAAGGCTGAATGGGGGCCCGGCGATTTGCGATCGCCAGGCAGACTCCAATTAAAGGCCGCAGGGAAAGACAATCATCAGCCCTATGGGTCGGATTACAAATAACCAACCCCCTAACCAGGTGGTCAACCCTTTGCCTTGCAGCTCCCCTCGCTAAAAAACCACCGCCGCAGTGAGAATCCCAGAATTCCCCCAAGGGACAATCCCTGTGCGTTTTGAACCTGCTGGGTTACTCCCCGGTAAGGTGGGCAAGAGCGGAGCCAACTTCACTGATGCTGGATATCTCTAAAAAACGGTCCTTCGGGAGGGGTTGATCGCTGCCATCTTCGTGGGACCAGCTCAGATGATCGGAGAGATATACCGCCCAACCTCCAATTTCCAATACGGGAAGCACATCTGACCGCAATGAGTTTCCAATCATCACAAACCGATCGGGTTTAATGCGGTGTTTATCCAGGATGGCCTGGTAGGTGCGGGGGTTTTTCTCACTCACCACTTCGACTGCCCGAAAGTAGGACTCTAACCCTGATTGGGCAATCTTCCGCTGCTGGTGAAACAAATCCCCCTTGGTAACCAGCATTAATGGATACCTCTCCTGCAAAGCAGCCAGCAAATCTTCGACCCCAGCCATCACTTCCACGTCTCTGGAAAGCATATTTTTTGACAACTCTAAAAGCTTTTGAATATCCTCGGCCTGAATTTTTCCCCCGGTTTCCTGGATTGAAATATCAATCAAGGAGAGTACAAAACTCATCACCCCATATCCGTAATAGCGAATGTTGCTGGATTCCAATTGATCCACCCGTTCCGGAAGAGAGTGATCCACCCCATATTTTGCGAGGATCTCTGAAAAGATTGTCCGGCCTTCCCGGTAGTACTCCTCATTTTTCCACAGGGTATCGTCAGCATCAAAAGCAATCCAATCAAACATATCCACATCCTTCGGCAACCCGGGAATATCAATAAACACCTTTCCCGGGGAACTGGAAACACATCGGATTTGCGATACTCAGGAATTCAGGATCGGTGGATTCCGTTGGCGCCACTGCTCGTTTTCAGTCACTTTTTCAAATGCCCGGCCCAGACGGAGCAGCAGTCCTTCCTCATAGTCCCGCCCTAAAATCTGCACCCCGATAGGTAAACCCTGGCCATCAAAACCCACCGGGATGCTCAACCCGGGGATGCCGGCGTGATTTGTGGTCACGGTAAGCTGGTCGGAATACTGCATAAGCACAGAGTCCCCGTACACGCCCCCAATTGGAAAAGCTGTCGATGGGGTAGTCGGTGTCAGCAGGGCATCCAGGCGAATTTCCCCCCGGGGATCAAAAATGGTCTCAAAATCCTGGCGGATCAAGGCCCGGGCTTTAAGCGCCCGCTGATAATATCCCTTATCAAATTGAGCCGCGCTCAAGTAAACCCCCATCAGCATCCGCAGTTTTGGTTCCACGCCGAAAGCCTCCCCGCGAGTCTTTCGGTACAGGTCCCGCAAATCCTCCACCGGCTCAGCAGTCCGGTAGCCGTACTTGACGCCATCATACCGGAGAAGGTTGGAGGACGCCTCGACCCGGGAGATCACAAAATAGGTTGGAATCCCATATTTTGTATGGGGAAGCGGAACATCCATGACAATATCAGCTCCGAGCTGGGCCAGATAGCCAGCCGTGCTCAACACCGCCTCACGGATTTCTGGATCAATTGGGTTTTCCTGCAGCTCACCGGTTTCAGCGTCAAAAAACGTCACCCGGAAAAATTCCTCGGATAAACCGATCCGCAACCCTCGAATCTCTTTCTCCATCTCAGCAAGGTAATCCGGGACCGGAACAGCCGCCGCTGTGCTGTCCATGGGATCCTCCCCGGCAATTGCCTGTAAGGCCAGGGCTGCATCCATGACGCTGCGGCTGAGAGGCCCTGGACAATCCAGGGATGAACCGAAGGCGATCAGCCCATAGCGGGAAACCCGGCCGTACGTAGGTTTTAATCCCACCGTCCCGCAGAAGGAGGCAGGGTGGCGGATAGATCCTCCCGTGTCTGTCCCCAGGGAGATCGCTCCTTCGCCCGCTGCGACCGCAGCCGCACTTCCCCCTGAGGATCCCCCAACCACCCGGGTGGTATCCCAGGGATTCCTGGGAACAGGTTTGTATGCGGAAGATTCACTGGAAGAACCGTAGGTGAACTCATCGAGGTTCACCTTCCCCACCATCACCGCACCCGCCCGATTCATCCGCTCCACCACGGTCGCTGTATAAGGTGCCTGATAGTTATAAAGGATCTTCGATCCTGCTGTTGCTTTAACCCCTTTGACTGTAAAAATATCCTTGGCCGTATAGGGGACGCCAGCCAGTGGGCCGGGATTGACCCCCTCTTGGATTTGCTGATCAATTTGTTCTGCTTGAGCCCGGGCATACTTTTCTGCGAGGGTGATCATTGCATGCACCCGCTCCCGGTCCTGCTCCGTGAGCTCCAGGTCCCCATCCACCTGGCCAGGCCTGCCATCCACCTGGCGGATGCGCTCCAGCGTATTCTCCAGCACCTCGACGGCAGATACCTGCCGGGTGCGTACCAAACCAGCAATCTGAAACGCAGGAAGGTCACAGAGTTCCGTCATGAGTCACAACTCCTCATGGGAAATATCAGGAACGACAATAAATCCCTCATCAACCTCGGGAGCTTGCGATAAAATCTCCTCCCGGTTCGGATCCTGGCTGGATCGATCAGATCGCAATGAGGGGGAATTCTCTGCTGTATAAGGCACGCCGTGATCAGCAGGTTCTGTCTCTGCATCAATGGGAATCGACTCCAGGACTTCAATCGAGATCATCTGGTTATTCAGCTCCTTGCGGAGATATTCCCCTTCTTGTTCAGGAACCTCGAGGGCCGCCAGTTCAAGCAAACGCTGGAATACTTTTGGGGTAATGTTTTCTGCCATACACTCTTCCTTATCGGAAACAACCAAAACGTGAATTGTATTTTATCATTCTTTCCTGGCTGTGTTCTCAGACATTTAATTCCTCGATCAGGAAATCCTCCCCTTCGGTGGTAATCAGTGCGGGATTGCTGACTTTCAAGGATAGAAGATGTCCTCTCGACCTCTTCGGGACCCACCCCTCGACAGCGCATTTTCAGGGTGGGAGTGCTATAATCAAAACATCCAAATCACACCTGTTTCCAATTAAATAGGAGGGAAAGCCATGCCTACGGTCCAGGACAGCTTCATCCTCAGCGACGAGCACAAAATGATCCAGAAAGCGGCCCGAGATTTTGCCCAAAATGAGATCAGCCCGATCGCAGCAGAATTTGATGAGCGGGGAGATTTCCCTGTGGAAACCATCAGGAAAATGGGGGAGATGGGGTTCATGGGAATTGAAGTCCCAGAAAAATACGGCGGCGCCGGGATGGATACCCTGGCGTATGTCTTAGCCCTGGAGGAAATCAGCAAAGCGGATGCTGCCCATGGAACGATAATGTCTGTAAATAATTCCCTGTTCAATTACGGCCTGTTGATATTTGGCACGGAAGAGCAGAAGCAGACTTTTCTTGTTCCAGTTGCCTCTGGGGAGAAAGTTGCCGCTTATTCCCTCACCGAACCCATGTCTGGTTCAGACGCAGGCACCATGCGGAGCAGAGCGGTTCGGGAGGGCGACGAATATGTTCTTAACGGTCGTAAATCCTGGGTGTCTGGAGGGCCAGTCGCGGAGGTTCTGGTCGTGTTCATGATGACCGAGCCGGAGCAAAAACACCACGGTGTCACAGCGTTCCTGGTTGATGCCAGCCAGCCAGGTTTCATCCGCTCGAAAAAGGAACCGAAGCTCGGCATCCGGGCCTCGGCAACCAGTGAACTGGTCTTCGAGGATTACCGCTGTCCGGTCAAAAACCGCCTTGGGGAGGAAGGACAGGGATTTAAAATTGCCATGACCGGGCTCGATGCCGGAAGAATCGGCGTGGCTGCCCAGGCGCTTGGCATTGCTGAAGCCGCGTATGAAGCCAGTGTCCAATATGCCCAGGAGCGGGAAGCTTTTGGGAAAAAGATCGGACAGTTCCAGGGGGTCTCATTTCCCATTGCGGATATGAAAACACGAATCGAAGCTTCCCGATTACTAATCTACCAGGCGGCTTTTGCAAAGGAACGATATAAATCCTCAGGCGAGCGCTACACCCTCGAAGCTGCGATGGCAAAGCTGTTTGCTTCAGAAACTGCGACGTTTTGCGCAAACGCAGCGGTGCAAATTCACGGAGGCATGGGCTACTCCAAAGAACTCCCCATCGAAAAGTACTATCGAGATGCTAAAATCACTGAGATCTACGAAGGCACCAGTGAAATCCTGCGGTGGGTGATATCCAGACTTGAAACCGGCTTGAGATAGCCTTGATAGGGAAGACTGATTGATTCTAAAGCGCGGAGGTCGCATATGAACCGGACTGGTTGGACAGTGCTAGCAGTTGCTCTTAGTGTCCTCTCATCAGCCCTGTTAACCTGGAGACTTCAGAAATATCGCAAGAGCGAAACACACGAAAAAAACGGCGGGGGTATCCGGGGGTTCATCCGTTATGAAAGATCCAGGTTGAAGGAGGGGTTAGCCACCTTCTTCAAATGGTTGCTGCCGATCAAGAAATATCAGTTGGTTTTCCTGGGGATCGGACTGGTGGTCTTCGGCCAACTGGCAATGCGAAGAACCGCGCCCATCGAAGCCTGGCGGCCAACCTTACTGGCAATCAACGAGTGGCTCCGCATCGATGTCAAGTATCTGGGGAATGTGTTTATTGGCATCACCGCCACCCTGATCGGGGGACTGCTATTCGCCCTGGTGACCTTCAAGCATCCTGTGATCCACACCCGCCGACTCACTCCGCTCCAGAAAGCCGATCCGATAAAACCTCAGAAATCCCCTTTCATAAAATCCCTCAAAGGATGGGTTTTCGGGTCTCTGTTTTTCGCCCTGCTGCTCTATCGGGCCTTTCAAGGTCAGCTGATTTACATTGATATCCTCTTCTGGGTCGCTGCCCTGCTCCTGATCTCATCGGCCTTTTTCAGATATGACAGGAATCGTGGGGTATCCCTGGGTGGAAAAATCCCCACCGCTCAACTGGGGATCCTCACCGGTCTGCTGATCCTTGCGCTGCTGATTGGAACATATGAACTGCAAAACCTTCCAAACAGTCTGCTGGGAGATGAGGGCAACTTCTTTGAAACCGCTCGATTTATTACCAGAGGAGAATATCGAGGGTCGATCTTTGGATTCGGGGTGTATTCTTATCCTGTTTTCAGCTCCTTTTTCCAGGCCGGTGTGATGAGCATCTTTGGGGTTGATTTATGGGGTTGGAGGTTTTCCTCTTTGCTGCCTTCTGTGCTGGCGGTCGTTCCCCTGTATTTGATCGGGCGGGAACTATTTAACAGCTGGGTGGGCACCATCGCCTCCCTGGCAATGATGAGCTCGCCATACCTTTTATCCTTCTCCAGGCTTGGATACAACAACTCGCAGACCATATTCACCACAACCCTGTGCGTCTATTTTCTGATCATCTCCGTGAAAAAAGGCAGCCTTTTCTACACATATCTTGCAGGTGTTGTTGCTGGATTTGGTTTTTTAACTTACACAGCAGGACGGCTGGGCTTGATCATCCTTTGTGGAATGCTTGGTTACTTTCTTTTGAGAAATCTCCGCAATAAAACCCTGCGGCGGTTCCTGCTGGCGGCCATTCTGGTCCTGATTGCTGGATGGGCAGTAATCGCAGTTCCCCATCTTGTTTATGGAAGGAATCTCAGCTCCTATGACCTTTATCATAAAATGATCGAGGGGCTCTTCATCCAAGCTGATTTTGCCAAAGGCCTGTTTGGGGAAGAAGCCCTGTTTGAAACCCATCCTCCGTATACCATTGAACAGTTCCAGCTCTATTACAATCCCGGAATTTATGGGAAAGTTCTTCTGCGCGGTTTTCTGCGGACGATGCTTTCCTTTCAATTTGATGAGCATCACACAAACCATTTCCTGACCTCGTCCCTATCAGGACCTTTTGCTGTCTTCTTTTATGTCCTGGGATTTTACATCGTCCTCACCCATTTCTGGAAGCCCAAGACGTTTCTCATCCTCCTCTGGTTTGGCAGCGCGGTGATCCTGCTGAGCACGATCAGCACGTACCCTCCCCGCCCTTCGCATCTGGTGCCAATTATTCCCGCCGTTTCCCTGATCATTGGCGTGGGGGTTTACTCATCTGTGGACCAGGCCGCTGCGTTCTTGAAAGAGAAAAAGATTGACTGGGGTTTCATCAAACCCTTTTTCCTGCTGTGTCTTTGCCTGGTGATGATGGTCGCTGGGATCCATGAATATTTTGTAACCTCTCCCCGGGAATACCGTCCAAACCTTGAGGCGATCATGAATTGGGCAGGGTTGAACAACCCGGAAGAAGTCGACTTTTTCTATATCTATACCCAGGAAAACTGGAGGGAATGGAAACCATTCCTGTACCGATTCGACCTGACGAACCCGGAATTCCAATCTTACGCGTATGATGATGTACTGGGGAACTCGGTTTCCTGGCCTGCAGACAAGGATTTTTCTGTGTTTATCGAAGAAGACCTGGCTGAATCCATTGTGCCGGTTCTCCTGAACCAGATCAAGCAAGGGAAATTGGTCACATTTCTGAGTAAAGAAAAACAACCCATCGCCAGGGCTGTCTACCGGGGAACGATCAGTTTTTCTTCTTACCAATCTCTTCGTTCAGGCCTGGGAAATCTACTCACCTCCCGGGTGATGTGGTTGGTCTGGCCGCTGGTTGGTTTTGGGATCTACCTTTTTTATCAAATGCTGCCCAAAAAGCAGCTTGCCGGCCTCCAGGAGGCTCTCCAGGTTCCCAAGCTGTCGCTTGGGAAAGCGAGAAAAAGCAGGACTGAATCCGCAACAACTTCCCAAACGCCTCCACACCACCAGTACGAAGTTGGGTTCTTCTCAAAATGGGTCTTTCGAAACCGAGACCACCACGTCGAAATCAAATTCGTTGTGAATCACCATCATGATCTCAAAAGCGGACCCCCTAACACCCAGAATGATCCAGACCCACCCCGGGATGGATAACAAATACAGCCTGGGTGGATCACAAGACTGCGGAGCAACTCCCCACCAACCTGCCAGGGGATCAACTGAACCTTAAGGAAGGAACATGGCAGCAACGGAGTGGACTTTGATCGCCATCGCCTGCGGAATCCTGGTCACCGCGCTTTTTACCTGGTGGGCAGGGCGGTATCGGCAAAGTCCAGGGTATCAACACCGCCAGGATTGGTTCCACCAGCTGTTAAAAAAAGAAGAAACCCTGATTCATACCCTCCATCAACAAGCCCAAAAGTTGTTTAAGCGTTATGGAATGGATGATGGGTCTCTGCAGTATTTTATTGAGGTACTGCTGATCAGTATCTGGACATACGTGGTCTGCCGATGCTATTTTAATTTCGACCCGCTGGTTGTCCCGGGGGGCAGAGAATTCAGTTCCGCTGTTCAGACACATCATCTGTGGACTCGATTTCAGGAATGTGGCTGGTGCGCGTTATGGAATGGGTCCGCAGCTGGCGGTTATCCAGCCTTTGCTGATCTTTTTGGAAGCATGCTTCACCCCCTAGTCATCATGACCGCGCTGCTGGCAGGTGTGGTCAACGGGGCAAAAATAGCCCTGGTGCTGTCATTCTGGACAGCAGGCATTGCCCAGTGGTGGATTGCCCGGGAACTGCGTCTGAGTGCTGCGGCCAGGATATGGAGCAGCGGATTAGCTGTTGCGGGAGGTCACCTATCCGCCAGAATGGAGCTGGGTGCTTTTGGAGTTGTCTTGTCAACGGCCATGGCCAGTTTAGTTTTCGGGGCTGTTTTCCATCTTTTCAATCACCCTGGCAGAAGAGCATCTGTGATCCTTGGCATCATCACAGCCTCAGTGATCCTGTCAGGACAGGGATACATTCAGCTGGGATTATTGGGGACATTACCAGCATTTGGGTTTCTTCTTTTGGATCGTAAGTTTCGACTCAAAAACAGCTGGGGGGACTATCTCCGGGCATTGATCATCGCTTTCCTGCTGTCGGCAATACTGCTGGTGCCGTTCATCCATTTCAGCCCTCATTTCACAAAGCACGCGGATGTGAATTTAGCCATGGCTCAACCACTCCGTTATATCCCCCTTAATTATGTCATCAATGATTATGATTATTACATCAGCCCGATTCTGGACAAACTTCCCTACCCTGCCCTGAATGCCCTCTTTATTGGTTGGATTCCTGTTCTGCTCGCCGTGTATGGGCTAACTGAAACAAAGATGATCTCCAAGCCCATCAAGTTCTACCTGATCAGCAGCATAGGTTTGATTCTGTTATTTGCCAGCGGGATTGCCCTCCGGTTTATACATGTGTTCTGGGAAATGGCAGCAGCCAGCAGACATCCCTCCTTGATTGCTGGTTTGTCGGTACCCTTAGTCCTCAGTTTCTCTGCGGTGGGTCTTGATAAACTCCTGCGGTTGGACTGGCCAAGGTGGAGATTTCCAATTCGCTTGCCAGGGAAAAACCAACCTCTCCGTTTTCCTACGGAATGGATTTTGATCTTTCCTCTGCTGTTCAGCCTGTTCCAAACCTATCAATTTGCATCGCTATGGATTCAAGTGCAAGGAATTCCTCCTGAGATTAATGAAGTAGTTGAGGCTTTGCAAACTGAGAGCCTGCAATGGGTTCAACTGCCCCATGGAGACCATTATTATATTGAACCAGCAGTTCGTCTCGGACTGAAAACGAGCCCTGGAATCATGCCCTGGCAGTGGAAAGACAGAAATATTCCCAGGGCCAAGCTGGAAGCCAGCTATACTGGACAACCGGAGGGAGCCGCCCGTCCCATCCAGACCATCCATTCAATCACCATTTATGAGCGCCTTGATGTGGAA
Organism: uncultured Anaerolineales bacterium; assembly: GCA_964621835.1. Taxonomy (GTDB): domain Bacteria; phylum Chloroflexota; class Anaerolineae; order Anaerolineales; family UBA11858; genus B10-G9. The sequence continues at coordinate 25,849 of CAZUMA010000005.1, forward strand.
TATGCAGCGGTCATTCAGGGTACGAAGTCAATCCCCTGCAGCGCAGAAGGACTGGGGGGAACCATCTCCGTCACCTGCGACACAGATCAACTAGGAACCCTGATCATCAAGGAATACTCCTATTCTGGCTGGCGTGGATGGCGGGATGGGAAGAGAATCCAGCTCAGCTACTCGGATTGGCTCTCCACTTTTGCACCCAGCGGTCATCACCAATATGTCTTCCTGTATCTGCCCTGGGATGTCCCCCTGGGTCTGAGCTTTTCTGCGGTGGGGATAATTCTGTGTATCATCCTGTGGATATCCTCCCGGAATCAGATCCCAAAACCATCAAATCCAGGCAGGAAGGAGAAAATCCGCTGATGGAAAAAAATAACCACCAGAAACTCCCCGAAGGCAGGCCGGCTGCATCACCACATCAACCGCTCCAAATTATTCTTCTCAGCATGATCTTCTTTTTGCTCAGCGCCAGGGAACTTCTGCGTTTTATTCAGGTGCTCTTCTATTGGAACATGCTCACAGCCTTGCAAATCACCGTATCTCCCTTGTTTATCGCACTGCCGAGCCTATTCCTGGGAATTTTTGGTATCATCGTACTCTGGGGGCTGTGGCCCGGAAAACCCTGGTCCAGGCTGGGTGGTTTTGCGTTCAGCGTGCTGTATGCTTTCAAAGCGTGGCTGGAGCTGTTATTGGCACCAGACCCACTTAGCCTACAAAACCGGTGGCCTTTCCAGCTTACAATCACAATCCTTGGTCTTGCTGTGGTATCCGGACTGCTTGTCCACCGATCAAGCAAACAACACTTCCAAAGACATTCCCCTTAACTCCCTGGAGCGAGTATGGCCGACCAAAAGAAAAACCCCAAAATACAAGAACTGCGGGAGAAAAAAGCCAAATCCCGATTAGGGGGAGGGAAAGAGCGTATTAAAAAACAGCATCAGAAAGGGCGGCTGACCGCCCGGGAAAGATTAGAACTGCTTCTGGATAAAGGCTCTTTCCGGGAAATCGATCCCTTCATCGTCCACCGCACAACCGATTTCGGGATGGAGAAAAAGCAGGTCTTAGGGGACTCGGTTGTAACCGGATGGGGAACCATCAATAATCGCTTAATCTATGTATTTTCCCAGGACTTCACGGTATTTGGTGGAAGCCTCGGAGAGGTCCATGCCGAAAAAGTTGTCAAGATCATGGACATGGCCCTGCAAAACGGTGCCCCGATTATTGGGTTGAATGATTCCGGAGGGGCCCGCATTCAGGAAGGTGTTGTTTCGTTGGGGGGATATGCTGAGATTTTCCTTCGTAATACCCTCGCCTCCGGGGTCATCCCCCAGATCAGCGTCATCATGGGCCCCTGTGCTGGTGGTGCGGTGTATTCCCCAGCACTGACCGATTTTATCTTTATGGTCCGGGGCTCCTCGTATATGTTTATCACCGGACCGGAAGTGGTCAAAGTGGTCACGCACGAGGAGGTTTCTTTTGAGCAGTTAGGGGGAGCAGATGTTCATGCGGAAAGGTCCGGGGTCTGTCATATCGCGGCGGACACGGAAGCCAACACATTGTTTTTGGTTCGAAAACTGCTATCCTATCTTCCTCAAAATAACATGGAGGATCCTCCCTTTGTTCCCACCGATGACAGCCCCCTGCGCCGGGAACCAGCACTGGATACAATCATCCCGGAAGACCCTACCAAACCCTATGACATGAAATCCGTGATCTCATTGATTGTCGATGAAGGCGAGTTTTTTGAGATCCAGGAGAAATTTGCCCCGAATATTGTGGTTGGATTTGCCCGGGCTGGCGGGCACTGCGTCGGGATCGTCGCCAACCAACCCGCCCACCTGGCTGGTGCACTGGATATCAATTCCTCTCAAAAAGCAGCCAGGTTTGTGCGTTTCTGTGATGCCTTTAATATCCCGCTGCTGACCCTTGTAGATGTGCCCGGATTTCTTCCCGGGGTTGACCAGGAACACGGGGGGATCATCCGCGCAGGCGCAAAACTGCTCTTTGCTTTTTCGGAAGCGACAGTGCCCAAAATTACCTTGATCACCCGGAAGGCCTACGGGGGAGCGTATGATGTGATGAGCAGCAAACATATTCGCGGGGATCTCAACTTCGCCTGGCCAAGTGCAGAAATTGCCGTCATGGGACCGGAGAGCGCTGTCAATATTGTCTTTCGCAAGGAACTTGCAGCGGCAGAAGATCCGGAGAAACAGCGGGAAGAGCTGGTGAAGGAATATCGGGAGAAATTCGCCAATCCCTATATTGCCGCCTCTAGGGGATATGTGGATAATGTTATCGAGCCCAGCGAAACCCGAACCCGACTGATTAATGCCCTGGAAATGCTCTGCAATAAACGCGATAAGAATCCACCCAAAAAGCACGGGAATATTCCCCTCTAAGGCCCGCGAGCCAAGACTTTTCACGATCAGCCAGCAAAGAATCTGGGCAGAGGAAAAACGAACGCAGCCATGTTTCAAAAAGTGCTCATTGCCAACCGGGGAGAAATCGCAGTCAGGATCATTCGGGCCTGTCGGGAACTGGACATACACACCGTGGCCCTTTATTCGGACGCTGACCGCCAGAGCCTGCATGTTCGCTACGCAGATGAAGCATATCGATTGGGCCCACCAAAAGCCAGTGAGTCATACCTTCAGGGGGAGAGGATTTTGGAGATCGCAAAAGAATGCCGCGCAGACGCCATTCATCCCGGATATGGATTTTTAGCCGAGCGGGCAGATTTCGCTCAAGATTGCCTGGAAGCAGGGATCACTTTTATCGGTCCGAAACCCTCTTCCATTGCGGCAATGGGAGATAAGCAAATTGCTCGGACGACGGTTTCAGAAGCTGGGGTTCCAGTGGTCCCTGGGACCGAAGGACAGGGTGATCTTTCGGATCAGAAATTGCTTTCCCTCGCTGAGGAAATTGGCTTCCCATTATTGATTAAACCCAGCGCGGGCGGCGGAGGGATGGGGATGCGAGAAGTCCACAACCTCTCAGAGATGCCGGGATTGATGATGGCAGCCCGCCGGGAAGCAAAAGCCTCCTTCGGCGATGATAACATCTACCTGGAAAAAATGCTTGAGAATGTCCGGCATATTGAATTCCAGATCCTTGCCGATCATCACGGCAATGTCATTCATCTTGGAGAACGGGAATGCTCCATTCAGCGGCGCCACCAGAAATTGCTCGAAGAAGCACCCGCCCAATTTGTAGCGGAGGATCCTGCCCTCCGGGAAGAAATGGGAGCTGTTGCCCTTCAAGCCGCAAGATCGGTTGATTATGTCAACGCCGGGACAATAGAATTTCTGGTTGACCAAGATAAGAATTTTTATTTCCTAGAGATGAACACCAGGCTGCAGGTGGAGCATCCCGTCACAGAGGCAGTAACCGGCATTGACATCGTCAAAGAACAAATTCACATTGCAGCCGGGGAGCCCATCTCCCTCCGGCAGGAGGAGGTGGAAATCAAGGGCTGGGCTATTGAGTGTCGGATCAATGCCGAGGATCCATTCCGGGGATTTCTTCCCTCTACCGGGATCATCTCTCACACCCTGCTTCCCACAGGACCGGGTGTCAGGATGGACACCGGCGTTTATTCCGGTTTTGAGATCTCCCCCTATTATGATGCCTTGATGGCCAAGCTAATTGTGCATGATTCCAACCGTCCCCGGGCACTGGCCCGGATGCGGCGGGCATTGGAGGAATATAAAATCATTGGGATTCGCACGAACATCCCCTTCCATCAAAAGCTCCTCTGCCATCCTGATTTTCAAACGGGGAACTTCAACACCCAGTTTGTAGATAGCAGATTGTCAGCCCATCCCGCGCAGCCCCATGCTGAAAGCTACCCGGAAATCGCTGCCCTGGCTGCTGTCCTGGCGGCCGATGAAAGGATCCAGCAATCTGCACTCGTCATCCGCCGCGCAAATCGAGATCTCAGCAACTGGAAATGGGTCAGCCGCTGGGAGCGGACACAAGAATAATCACAATGCTTACCAAATACCTCGCAGAGATAGACGGAAATGAATATCTGGTGGAAATCCTCAGCGACCGGGAAGTTCGTGTTAACGGCATCCTCCATCAAATCAGTTTTCAGGCTTTGCGCCAGAAGCTGACTTACTCGCTGCTGGTGGATGGGGGCTCCTTTGAAATCAATATCTACCAGGAAAACTCATCCTGGGAGGTCATTCTCCGTGGTCAGAGGTATTCTGTCAAAGTGGAAGATGAGCGGGAAAAACGGTTGAGGCTTGCAGCAGGGGAGTCCTCACTTTCCCAGGAAAACGTACCCATCCAGGCACCCATGCCGGGACTCGTCATCGAGATCCCGGTTCAGGAGGGAGATCGTGTTAAAGAAGGGGACGTATTGCTGATCTTAGAATCAATGAAGATGCAGAACGAACTGACAGCTCCACGGGATGGCACGGTTGCCAGCATCCTTGTTTCAAATACACAGAATGTGGACCGCAACCAGACCCTGGTGATTTTGGATTAATTGCCTGTTCAAAAACAGCGGCTTCACTCCTCCCCACGATCTTCATATTCCCGGGTTTTTCTGAGAAAACGGATCACCCTGAAAATCAGCGGGAATAGCACCAGCAGCAGTACGGCAGCTACAATTAGCAGCTCCCCCCATCCAATTGCGATCACGGGCCGGCAGGACAGGCTGACAAGCAGCACGGCCACTCCTGAGATCAGCGCCTGCGGTCGTCCTTCTTTCATTAATTGCACCAGGAACCGTCGGTGGAACATCTTCATCCTGACGCTTCCGAGCTTGGCTGATGTTTCAAATCCGACTGAACCATCTGGTTAACCCTCTCCCGTGCCTTTCAGATCTTTCTTGATCATCGAAAAAACACGCTGATAATGCTGCCGGCGTTCCTCCCGCTGCTCAGCACTGGGTAGATGTTCCTCATGAAAAGCCATCACTGACCTCTGTCCCTTTTCAATCACCCGCACCTGGACGACCGCAGGACGCTGATAAGATCTTGGATGGCGGGTTATCCGGAGATGGAAAGCCGGTTGATAAATCCGGACCTCCCCAGACGTACCATCTGCCAGCCGGTAGCGAGCTCCTTTTTCCCACCTGATCTCCCCACCCACCCCTAACCAAAGCGCAATCCCCTCAGGAGCTGTGATCCAATCCCAGGAGAACCTGGCATCGATCGGCAGTGTCCGGCAAACACCGATTTACCAGCCTGCGTCCCTGGTTAATCCTACCGGCCATTCCTTATCCTCAGAGATTATCTTCTCCATCCAACTGATACATCCCGGCTGTTCTTCTTCTCGATCCACCGGGCCTCTCAAGCCCTGACCCGGGATAGGGTCTGGCATTCCATTCGCTTTGCAGCAGGGTTTCCAGCAAGGCATCCTTCCGCCCCATATTTTTGATCAGATCTGCAAGAACCTTCTGAAAAAGACCGTGGTCCCGATCCCCGCCCCCCAGACCGCGTAGCCAGCCAGCAGGGTAGGGATCAACCGCCAACCTGCGGCAGCAGCCAACCAGGCTGCCAGAAGAAATCCAAAGCTGGGGATAATGCTGATCATCATGCTGCGGCTGAAGGATTCCATGATCTCCTTTTTTCCCTGGTTCGCAGCATACACCACCCAGAGGGCAAGAGGCACTTTGGTGGGCATAGTTGCCGTCACCGCCGCGACCAGTTGGGATTGATTCTGGAGCAGGGCTACCAGAATGATCACCAGCACGGATACTGCCACCGGGAGATAGCTGCCCTTTTTCATTCTCCCACTCCTCCCGCCGCCAGGATCCAACAGCGACTCAAACCCGGAATGCAGGAAAAAGCTGAGCAGATTGAAATTGCCCTCACGTTTCTGATTGTTTTTTGCAATTTATACTCCCAGTACGGTCCGATAGAAAAACGTGAGACCTACCCCAACTCCCCAGACCAGATAACCAATCAGCAGGGTGGGAATCAGTTTCAGTCCTGCCTTGGCAGACAGCCACGCTGCCACCAGAAAAGCGATTGTCGGCAGAATGCCGACAACCAGGCTGCGGCTGAAACCTTCCATGATCTCCTGCTGTCCCTGATTCGCAGCATAGACCACCCAGAGGGCAAGAGGCACTTTAATGGGCATGGTTGCTGTGACCGCGGCAACCAGCTTGCTCCGTTTTTCCAGAACCGCGACCAGGACGATAATCACCACAGAAATCGCCACGGGTAAATATTCTTGAATGACCATTTCCCTCCTAAGATTCCCTTCCGAAAAGGAATTCCAAGACCTGCTCCCAGATCAGATCATGCTGGTCTGCAAGCCGGTGATCAGAATCCACCTCAAGCAGGCTGACCTGCTGGGAGTATTTTTCAGCATAATAGCGGCTGTCCTCGATGGGCACAGTCTCATCCCACCTGCCATGAATAATCTGGGTAGCCGCCCGGGGCTCAACCATCTCCGTATACTGCAGTGCATCCTGATGAAATCGATAGGCCAGCGGGAGCTTTCCTGCAAAAGCGTAATGGTCAATTTCCACTGTCCCCTCCCTCTCCCAGGAAGACAGTTCCTTCTCGTTCATGCTCAGGGATTGGTAAGCCAGAAGCGGGGCCAGTAAGAGCATCCTTCTCACCGGGTACAGCTCTGCGTAGCGGAGACTGACCAATCCCCCTAATGAACTGCCAATCAGCAGCGGTTCATTCACCTGGTGATCAAGCAGAAATTGACGGACACGGTTGATCATCCCGGTAATGGACAAAAACCGAAAGTCCCTGGGGGTGGGATTGAAGTTGACAGCCAGGTAACGAAAATCATTGATATCTTGTGCTTTGTCCTGAAAGTACCTCCCTTTTTCACCACGATCGGAGGAAGCAAAACCATGAAGGTAAACCACGGCAGATTTTTCCATTATCCCCACCTTTCCTAAACCGTCCAGAGACGCTGGAGATACGCCCAGCCAGGGACAGAAGACCTTGTTGTATTGTATCCTACTGACTCGAATTGGAAACCTAAAAAATCCCTCTATGCACGCGCGCCGGCTGCTCTAAACCAGAGGCAGGATATAATCAAACTAAGGTACAAGACCTGCTTTCCAAAACCTATGCCTCGAACCTGAGGAACAAGGAGGCCGTCATGGCAAGAATTCGCTGGGGGCTGGTCTCGACAGCCCGCATTAACCGGAAAATAATTCCCGCTATTCGTGAATCCGAACGCGGGGAGTTAGTGGCTGTCGCCAGCCGATCCGCAGATAAAGCGGAGTCGTATGCAAAAAAATGGGAAATTCCCGCTTTTTTCGGCGGATATGAGGAAATGATCACATCCGGAAAGGTGGATGCAGTGTATATCAGCCTGCCCAATCACCTGCATGCGGCATGGTCTATCAAAGCCCTGCAATCGGGAGTGCATGTGCTCTGTGAAAAACCGCTGGCTTCTTCGCTAGAGGAAGTCGACGCCATGATCACAGCCAGCAGGGAGCACGGATGTGTCCTGGCAGAAGCTTTCATGTACCGCCATCATCCGCAAACCCGGCGGGTTGTTGAATGGGTCCGGTCTGGAAAAGTTGGGGAGATCTCTTTGATCCGCGGGACCTTTCATTTCCAGCTCCCCCAAAAACAGCGCCAAGCCGACAATCTCAATGTCCGCCTGGTTCCTGATTATGCTGGCGGAGCCCTTTGGGATGTCGGGGTTTATCCCATCAGCTATGCCCAATACCTCATCGGTCAGGCACCGGTCTGGGTGTTTGGATCCTGGCGGTTAGGATCTACCGGGGTGGATGAATCCTTTGCTGGACAGCTGGGATACAGCGGCTTTCAGCAGCCGGGCCCTGTGGCCCAGATCTCCTGCTCGTTTGAAACCCCCTTCCACACTGATCTGGAAATCATCGGCAGTGAAGGTGCGCTGAAACTCACCCGCCCGTTCACCAATCTAAACAAACGGCAAAAGGTGGTCTATACCAACCAGAAAGGTCGGCGAAGGAAGCTGCGAGTCCCGAAAAAATCTCTCTACCTGGGAGAGGTGGAGGACCTGCACGCAGCCATCCTGGACGGGTCTCCCCCTTTGATCAGCCTCGAAGAATCCCGGAATCATATCGCCACAGTGCTGGCCCTGTATCAATCTGCCCGTACAGAGCAGGTGGTGAGGATTTGAGAAAATCAACCCGGGGCGGCAGGACTGTTCCGCCGTTCCCTCACAGATTACCCCTCGGGCAGCACGACCAGGGCTGCCTGCTGCGCCGCTGGAGCAATCAGGCGGATCAAATCCTGGATCCTCTCCAGCTGGGATTGGATCTGACCCGGGTGTATTCCTGGGGGTCCGTAGGTCGTGAAAATGGCAGATGTAGTCTCGGGGCGGATCCGTGTCCGATAGTCCGGTCCATAAATCACGGAGGAAACCACCCCCTGCTGATCCCGAATATACATATCCCCTTTTTTTAGTGCCTGTTCGGAGCCATCCATCCGCTGGTAGGTCTCCCCACCCTGAGCCACATCTGCCCTGAGTGGCAAGGATATCCTTTGCAAATCATGTACTGCGGTCAGGAGCCCTGTTTCCAATTCCGCCAGAAACATGGCTCCCACCAGCGCGGAAGGCGCCTGAATGGGTTTGTCGTGATGGATCACACTCTCCAACTGCAGCTGAACGTGATAGGTTTTCCGGAAATTTCGATAAAACGCATCGTAGGCAGCAAATACTGGTTGCTGACGCAGCTGCGGACGATCCATCCCACGGTAGCGCTGCTTAAGCTCTAAAGCCAGCTCCCGGCCAGCGGCTTCCAGCGCTGGATGGGAGGCGGGATTCTCCAGGTCCCGCAAGGCAATTATGCCCACAGCACCCTCCGGGTACATTCTCTGCCAGCGATCTGTCAGAGTAATCATCCGCAGCTCCTTGGGATCAATCCAGGATTTCCTCCACGGACCCAGCTACTTCCAGCCCAGCACAATTCCCCCTCCCCTGATACAGAATCCTGCTCACCTCCCCTGTGCGGGATAACCCAGCCAGCGTTACTGATACACTGGCGGTCAGGCTTTCCAGGATCCGAGGGGTCATCCCCTCAAGTTCCGGGGAGGACAGCAGGCCCCCTGTCCCCCGCTCTGCCTGGATAACAAGCTGGTAAGCCGGGAAACCCGGGGATGAAGCGACTCGGGACCCTCCCCGTAAGGTCCAAGAAATATGGCTATCTGAAAGATTGAGCTCCTGGATCTCCGATCCCAGATAGGTAGTGAATCGGTAGAGCTCCTCCTCAAACAGAAAGCCCACCAGGAAACCTCGAAACCAGTTTCCCAGCCAGGGGATGGTGGCCGCGGAGGCAGTCAGAGAAATGCCTGGATCTGGAAAATGATTGGTCTGCAGCCAGATGTAGGCCCGCGGGAAGGTCTGTCCCCAATCCTTCTCGATATATCCCCTTCCATCCTCAAAGGAGATCTTCTGCCCATTGATCTCAAGGTTTCCATGAATTGGATGGTCGAGACTCAGCACGCCGTGATAGGTTTGCATGAAGGGGACCAAGCCATAAGGACCCATCACTCCTGGTGAGAAAAGCCTGACAGGCCAGGGCCGGAGATTTTCAAAGCGCAGTTCCCCGTGGATCTGCTGTCCCTGCCCCTGGATCTCCAGGGCACACCCGCCCGCCCAAAATCGGCTGTCCCCCACCTGGAGGTCGAAATCAGAACGTGAGGAAGCAAACGCCTCCAGGGGATATCGGTGGTACACCACCTGACTGGAGATCCCATCCAGCACCTGGATGAAAGCATGGGCCAGGTCCGGGTCAGGGTGATGAAAAATCCCCGGGATGACAGCCCAGCGGTCTTCCAGGTCCTGGCCCACCAGCTTGAGGTACCACCCTTCAAAAAAGACTTCCCGCTGACCCCGACCATGATATGCGCCTGGAATCCAGCGAGAACGGAATCTTTCCAGCATCACAAACCCTGGCCTTGTTCCTGCCTGGTAGTTAGATCCACTCCACCTCCTCGATGGTCCGCTCCCCTCCTGCATCCCCAGTATTAAGCGTGCCAGCTGGTTCCAGCATCAGGATCTGGCAGCCTCCTGACGAGGCAGGTTTATGCTCCACACCCGCCGGAACAACGCAGAGTTCTCCCTTTTTTAGGGGAAGCCTGCCGTCCCGCAAGTGCATCTCCATTTCACCATCAAACACCAGAAAGAGCTCATCGGTCTCCGGATGGCTGTGCCAGACAAATTCTCCCTGGATCCTGGCAATTTTAATATAATAGTCATTGAGCTGAGCGATGACCTTTGGGTCCCAGGTTCGCTTTATTAACTGAAACTTATCTGCCAGATTGACGTTGTTGATCATCAGAGTCCAGTCCTTTTTGCGACCACTCAAATTATGGTTTGTGGCGGTAGATTTTCGTCTCGCATTCCCCCGCCAGGTTTTCCTTGGTGCAGATTTTTATCTGGGTCGCGATGTCATGCCCCGAAGGGTCATTTTTAAACTTCATAACGACAAAATGACCTTCTCCCGGGGTGAGATCATCCTGATCAGAAACCGATGTGCAGGATGCGTTGTATTCCTGAAAAACATTCTTTTCAATGGTCTTTGGATTGGATCCTCCGGTGTAATCGGTGGCAGAAGTCCTCCAGGACTCGAGTTTAAATGCCCCGACATTATCAATTCGATACATCAGATACCAGTCCGAACAAGGACCAAACAGGTCCTGGTAGGTAATTTTAAAATCCAAAGACTGGGTTGGGGTCGGGGGCGGAGTATACACCGGAAGCGTTTCCGTGTCCCCCTCCGGGGTGGCATACCTTCCCCACAGCCAGCAATAATCACCCGGTTTGTCTGGATTCTGGATGTACCAATATTTTTCTGTGGGGTCTTTTGCTACCAACGTCGATTCATCTCCGCTCAGCAAAACCGTTAACCAATCATACACCGCCCCTGGACCGGTTCGGCAGTTGGTATTTTCCGAGATGTACAGCAGCGGTGCGTCCGATGTAGGGGTGAATGTGGCCGAGGGCGTAGGGGAAATTGTCGCTGAAGGTTGCGGGGTTTCAGACGCTCCAGGAGTTGCTGTTGGGCCAGGGGTATTTGTAGGGGCAAGCGGGTCAGGCTGATCCACCGGGGTTTCCCCGCCATCCTGCTGACCTGACGCCGCCACCGTCTGGGCAATGCTGGTTTCCACAATTCCTTCCGGTTGAAGTTCGGGTTGTTCCTCAACCCCGGCAGTCGGCAGGTTGCAGGCCAGGCTGGCAACGAATAAGATGAAAGCCGCTCCAAATATGGATGACAGCCTGCGAAGGAATCTTTCCGTGAGATGATTTCTAAACATCACTCTTCCTCCATGGACTTTCCTCCAGCGGCCTGTTCAGTTTTCTAAGAGGTGGCTGAAAACCGCCGGGCAGTCGGAGTTCAATCCCGATCCTAAAGGGATCCCAGGGTAGCCTCCAGTTCGTCAAATACCGCCGGGGGAAGAACAGCATAGGCCAGGCCCATCCCATAGAAAAAAGCCTCCAGGGCCTCTTGGCTATTTGTACGCATAATCAATTTATTCCCGCTGGAAACAGCCCAGCCATCTTCCGTTTTTCCAACAGAGAGCCCCCAATCCAACCGATTCGCCAACTGAATCCCTCCCTCCAGCTTTCCCCCGGGGAAATATGCGTCCAACATAGGCAGTTCATTCATCAAACACCCTCCTGGATAAAACCGATCGCCGTGTTGTCAGAGACTTTCCACCTTCTTGCTGCTCTGCCTTGTATTGTACATCAAACAACGGGAAGCCTTTGGGTTTTTGAGGGATCCAGGGCACCATCAGGGTTCATGGGGTGGATTTCAGATAGCACTGGCAGGTATTTGTGCTCCGGGCCAGGAAATAAAAAAAACCCTGGATCTGACCAAAGATCCAGGGAGTTGGAAGAAACCAGGGATTGGCTGAGGTTATTGTTTTTTCTTAAACTGCTTCAGGGCTTCCAGCGCGGCAGACCCATACACCACTGCAGGTCCCCCGCCCATCAGGATCGCCACCCCAATCGTGTCGGCTATTTCCGCTTCCGTCGCCCCTGCTTCCAGGGCATCATGGACATGAAACGCAATGCACCCATCACAGCGGACAGCAATCCCAATCGCCAGGGCAATCAGTTCCTTGACTTTCCCGCTCAAGGCCCCCTCTGAAGATGCTGCCCGATGCAGTTTCTGGAACCCTTCCATAATTTCCGGGCTGACTTTGCCGTACTCCCCCATGGATTTTTTCACCTTATCAAAAAAGGCTGGATAACTTTCAACTGCCATCATGGACCTCCTCGGTCATATTTTTTATGATTATATTCATACTTATTATACTCTTCAATACGCAAGAAGAGAAGGGAAAGAGTCTGATTTTGATGGTTTTGATAGGTTTCTAACAGATATCTGCGATCGCATCCCGCTGCTGAAGTCCCCCCACCAGACCCCTGTCTCTTGGGGCCTCAAAAAGGTCAACTATTGACCAACCGTAAAAACGAGTAATGGGTCACCGAAGCCGGGAGATTATGAAGAAAACAAATCCCCAACGCCAGCAGCATAACCCAATATCCCCAGGGAATCCTGTTTTTGATCCGGTTCAGCCAGTACCCCCCCAGAATTGCCAGATAAGGGAAGGCCTGGATCACATAAGTCGCTTTGATGGTGTCTCCTTTTCCCGGGATCGGGTACATTATCAGGAACCAGAAATACCCCACCATTGTCAAGAGGATTGAAAATAAAAGATAAGCAGTGATGGTCTGAATAATCTCCTGGTCCGGTTGGGTATCCCCGGTGAGGATCACCTGACCCAAAGAGAACAACAATGAAGCCAAAAGCAGCCCTGAGGGAACTAACGAAACCAGATTTACCCGCCCCAGATATCCCCGGATTGAGAAGTAATTGGTCACTACCCCGGGAGGAATTTCTCCTCCTCGAGCTATCTTTCGGATTTGATATCCATCCAGATACTCGCCGTTTTGCGTATCCACACCGAAGAGGGTGAAATACCCCCAGTAATCCCCCCAGATTTCTGAATAAAACGTGGGCACAAAGAGGTTCGAAAAATTGGGACGGACTGGCTTTTTGAAAATCTCCTCCCGTTGAAAATCGAGATAAAAATCCTTTGATTGGTTCCGAAGCGAAAAACTTGGGGCTGGTTCGCGGTTAAATGCGGAGAAGGATCCATATTGAACCTTGAGATTGGTGTAGAACCATCCTCCGACTGCGATTGATGTTACAGCGGCGATCAAGATCGTCTTAACAACCTGCCGCCGCAAAGAAGAATGACGCAGCCATTGATCCCCTAAGAGCAGAAACGCCCCAGGCAGAAGAAAGATCCCCCACTGCCGCGAGAGGATCAAACAGCCCATGATACCGCCAAGGAGTACAGCATTGACAGGTTTGTAGGTCTGACCTTGGATCATCCGCAGCAGGGAATACAGCAGCAAGACAGCAAAAAACACCAGGTAAGGCTCCCCCCTGACCTGGGAAAAGGTTTTATAGTACACAGGCAGAATCAGCAGGAGAACAAGTGAATTAAATTTCAACGAGGAATCCGGGTGGATCCTATCACAGCTGCGGATCAGAAAATAGGTTGCACCCAGTGAGAGAAGGAAATTGATCAATTGGGCAATTTTTCCTACCCAATACAGGTCCAGCTGAGTTAGAAACATGGTCACTGCGGGCAGGAAATAAGGCAGGGGAGGCGAATAAAACTCATAGGTGTCATTTTGTGTGACAAGCCGGAGCTCAGCAAGCGCATCAATATACTTCAGATGAGCCCTGGCATCATACCCGATCCGCGGATCATGCAGGACTGCATTCGCCAGCACGATAGCATTGATCACGATAAACACCAGGATAAGCTTCTTATTCAGCCCTTCTGGGCTAGAAAAGGGTTTGAGGATGGTAGCAAGCCGATTACGGTTATTTGTCAATGGTGATACCCTCCGATGACATGGAATGCGATGTTCGAGAGCCTCGCTTGATCTAGTATAACCCACCAGATTGATCTGCGAAGGGCAGGACCGCGCCCGGATGCCCGCATCCCATGCGGCCCAATTTCCTGTGCTGATCCTGCAGTCATTTCCGGTCCTTCAGGAACCAAATCCACTCCCCGGACATGAGAATCCCGCGGGCAGCAGTTTGTAATCTAATCTGTTGCTTCAGGCTGAAGGGATCCGGGAAACCGGTTGGCGGAGAATGGTCTTCAACCTCGCAGGCTCCACGCGGCGCGGATCACTGAGATAAATCTCATGATGCTTTCCATTTGTCTGAAACCCGTGATCCGGAAGCCACTGGTTGTGCAGCTGCGCCAACACGGGCCCTTCCTCATCATAGGAACCAACATGAAGAATCTGCACCGACAACCCTTCCCGGTAAGCTTCCAAGCGCAGCCGCTGCAGGGCGGGGAGGTCCTTTTTGGTTTTCACCTCCTCTATTGCCAATTCAACCTCCTCCTGGGAAATCCAGTCCGGGGTCATAATCATCATCGTCCAATCCCAAGTGCTTTTATCTCGGGCGGTGGTGAATGCCTCCATATCCTCTGCCCACCATAAACCCTCCAGCGGAGGAACAACATAATCCCGACCTGCTTTCTTGCTGAAGAACTTGATCTTGTAGGCTGCTCCATACAACGCCTCAACTGCCTGCTGATAGGCAGGTTCCGTATTCGGATCACCATGCCCATCGATCATCAAGTATTGCAGCGGTGGAACGTCTACCACCTGGAAGGCTGTTTTGGGGGGACTGTAGAGGTGTTTCCATTCCTTCTTAAAATCAATTTTCTCCATCACGGGGCTCCTTTTGCTCTCCGTATCCCGGTTTTTTTCTGGGGATCCAGCGTATCCCCCAACAAGCGGTGGGACTGATCGGCTGCCAGCCCGAGCATTTTTGAATGGATTTTTTCTGATGGCTGGACCGTAAAGGGAATCGCGTTCACAAGTTCATGTTCTATCTAGGTGGAAAATTATAGATCACACCCACCGATAGATATGCAGCCAACCAGAACCAAAGTTGTCTCTGGGCCTTCCAGGTAAAATTAACAACGGTCTTCCTGTCCACCCGAGACTACCCCAGACCCCAACAACTTGTGCGCTGAAGCCTGGCAGCTGACCCTCAGCAATATGCCCATATCACAGCTTTCTGCAAGGCTGGTTCACCATGGATCTTCCCATATCTTTGAACAAAGACAGGAAAAAAGCCTGACTACAGTTTAATGGTTTTCCGGGAATTGTAAAGATCGGGTATTGAGGGTCCCCCGGGAAGGAGCCCCCCGCCTTTCTGCAATCCTGGACTCCCCACTATGTTCCCAAACCCCAATCCCATTTACACCTGGCAATGGCCCGTGATAGAATAATGAAACCAATCCGTTCGCACCCGCAGGAGCATGAATATGTCCAATATGGTGGAAGTGGTCATTGACAGCATTCGGGTAAGTCTGATGTCTCAGCAGCGCGTGATTATTCTCCGCGAGCTGAATGCTGACCGCTATCTGCCGATCATGGTCGGTGTTTTTGAGGCGGAACATCTCACGCTGGCCCTCCAGGATGTCACGGTATCCCGGCCTCTGACCTACGATCTTTTTGTGAACATGCTCGATCAGCTGGGCGCTGAAGTGGTCCATGTTGAGGTGGTTGCGCTTCGCGATGAAACCTACTACGGCAACATCGTGGTCAGCATGAATGGGACCCTGCATAATATCGACTCCCGGCCCTCTGATGCCATGAACCTAGCTGTCCGTCTGGATATCCCCATCTTCGTGGCGGATGATGTCCTTGAAGAAGCCGGATTGATCCCCGAAGAGGATCTTGCAGAAGCTGGCTTGGATGAAGAGGTCGATACCGAGCGTCTTTCGGTTTTCGAGGAATACCTGGAAAACCTGACCCCGGAGGACCAGGACGAGGATGTGGATGACGAGGCCGATCAGGAAGGTGAAAACAAGAATTAACCCTGTCGCCCCTTCCTTCCAGCTGGTGCCCAGAAATGGGAACTCCCGTTTCGATCCACCAGCTTTTTTATTCCTGCTCTCCGGTGTACAATAAAACAAGAACCCCACAGCGATGATGGACAATGCCCCATGACCGATGTCGTCCAGTTCGATTCCACATCCAACTCATCTGGACCGCAGCTGGTTCCTCACAGCCGGGAGGCTGAGGAAGCAGTCATTGGTGCGGTACTGATAAACCCAGAAGCTTATTACGATGTCGCCCAGTTCCTGAAAGCAGAGGACTTCTATATCCACCGCCACCAGTGGGTCTGGCAGGCCTTTGTCGCCCTGCATGACCGGAATGAAGCCATTGATTTTGTCACGGTCACAGAGGAGCTGGATCAAATGGGACACCTTGCTGATATCGGCGGAGCAGCTTACATTACCCAGCTGATCAACAATGTCCCCTCCTCCCTGCATGCTGAGGCCTACGGGCATCGCGTGGAAGAGACCGCGATTCGAAGGCGGATGCTCAATGCCGCAAACTCAATTGCGAAGCTGGCTTACGAGGAGAATCTCAGCCTGCAGACTGTGCTGGATGATTCTGAAAAAGCGGTTTTCAACGTCAGCGAGCGCAGGCTGACCCGGGATCTTCAGCCAATCAAAGCGGTCCTCAGTGAGTATTTTGACCGGGTTGAGGAGCTCTCCCAGCGGGATGAGGCGCTGGTTGGGGTTCCGACCGGGTTCATTGATATCGACCGCATGCTGGGCGGACTGCAGCCATCAGACCTGCTGATCATCGCCGGACGACCCGGCATGGGGAAAACGGGATTCCTGCTGTCTGCTGTAAAAAATGCGGCCTTGATCCATAAAAAACATGTCGCAGTTTTCTCCCTGGAGATGTCCAATGAGCAATTGGTTCAGCGGATCATTGCCCAGGAGACGGGGATCAATTCCACTCAGCTCCGCTCCGGGAAGCTGAACCCTGATCAGTGGCCGCTGTTCACCCAGGCGATTGAGGTGCTCAATGACACGCAGATCTTCCTGGATGATACCCCCGCCCTCACGCCCCTGCAGCTGCGCACCAAAGCCCGCCGCCTGCACCTGGAGTACAAACTGGATTTGATCGTGGTTGACTACCTGCAGCTGATGACTGGGGACATGCGCTCCAGCAACCGGGTCCAGGAGGTCTCCGATATCTCCCGCAGCCTGAAAATCCTTGCCCGCGAGCTCAATGTCCCCGTGCTGGCCGCAGCCCAGCTCTCACGGGCTGTAGAACAGCGCAGCGATAAACGACCGGTCCTGAGCGACCTTCGCGAATCCGGATCCCTGGAGCAGGACGCGGATATTGTCATGTTTATTTATCGACCGGAAGTCTATGAGGAGGACACCCCCTTGAAAAACCTGGCGGAAATCATCATCGCCAAGCATCGCAATGGCCCCACCGGGGATGTCCAGCTGGTTTTCCGCAGAAACCTGGCAAAATTTGAAAACGCCGCCACAAGGGACATTGATCTGACCCAGGTGATGTAATGACATTTAATGGCTTTCCCTCTGGTAAACTTTCATACACAAGACTGCCATCCCTGTTTTTTAAGGACCTGCTGCCCCAAATTGACAATCTGGAGGAGCTGAAAGTCATCCTCTACGCACTCTGGCAGGTGACCCGCCAGGAAGGGGAGATCCGCTGCCTCAGGGAGACTGATTTGATCAATGACCCCATCTTTATGGCAGGGATGGGAGATACCCCGGCCGAACAAAAGCGCGCAGTGCGGCAGGGGTTGGAGCGGGCGGTGTCCCGCGGTGTGTTTATTACAGCAGCCGCTCCGGATCAAGAGGGTCAAACCCTTCTTTATTTTTTTAATTCTCCTCGGGGAAAAACGGCCGTTCAGGCAGTCAAAAAGGGTAGATGGCATCCTGCATCCGGCAGATCAACCATCACCCTCGATATTGAACGGCCGAACATATTTCAGCTGTATGAGGAAAATATCGGGCCTCTGACCCCCCTGATCGCGGACACCCTCAAGGAAGCTGAAAAAATCTACCCGGAGCAGTGGATTGCTCAGGCAGTGGAGATTGCCGTCCAGAACAACGTCCGGAAATGGAATTATATTGAGGCTATCCTGACCAGCTGGCAGGAAAGTGGAAGAGATGAGCGACAGGATCGAAGACATACTGAAAAAGACCGCCGGGCATATCTCAAAGATAAATTCGCGGACTTCCTCGAAGAATAGCCCGCAAGAACCCACTCTGCCGGGGAATCCGGACTGCGAGCTCTGTGGTGGGGTGGGGTATCTGCGCGTGGATGTGCCCCTCAATCATCCCGATTTTGGCAGAATCCAGGTCTGCCCTTGCCGCAGCGGACAGCTGAAACAACAAGTCCGAAACCAACTGTACCAGATGAGCAACCTCGAGGAGCTGGCCCACCTCACCTTTGAGAACTTCAATCCCCGGGGGCGGATCGGCGTTGGACCTGCCCAGGCAAATTCCCTGGAACAGGCTTTCAATCACGCCCAGCAGTTTTCCCGCCAATTAGGGGGCTGGTTGGTTATCCAGGGCCGCTACGGCTGCGGTAAAACCCATCTAGCAGCTGCAGTGGCAAACTTCGTGGTGGATCTCGGGGTGCCAACCCTGTTTCTGACTGTCCCTGACTTACTGGACAATCTTCGTTTTTCTTACCACACCCCGGAATCCACATTCGAAGAGCGATTCAAGGATATTCGTCGTTCCCCGCTGCTGATCTTGGATGACTTTGGAACAGAGAACGCCACGCCCTGGGCGCAGGAAAAGCTGTTTCAAATCCTCAATTACCGCTATATTAACAATTTGCCGCTGCTGGTGACCACAAATCTCTCGCTTGATCAAATGGAGGGACGGATCCGCTCCCGGCTGCAGGATCCAGAACTGGTCACCCAGGTGAGGATCCTGGCTCCGGATTATCGGCGGCCGATGGATGATACTGGGCATTCTGAACTCTCCACGCTCAGTTTTCTCAGGGAGCACACCTTCGGCAGTTTCAGCTTGCGGGAGGAAGAAAAGCTGGACAAGGAGGATCAAAAAAAGCTGAAGAGTGCTTTCCAGGCTGCTCGCAGTTATGCGGAAAATCCCCGGGGCTGGCTGGTGCTCCAGGGGGGGTATGCCAGTGGGAAAACACATCTGGCGGCCGCGATTGCCAACTACCGGGCGGGAGAAGGCTTCCCCCCCTTGTTTATCATGGTCCCCGATCTGCTTGACCATCTCCGGGCTACTTTCAACCCGGAGAGCACCGTTAGTTATGATCGGCGTTTTGATGAAGTCAAAACCTCCCCCCTGCTGGTCCTGGACGATCTAGGAACCCAGTCAATGACCCCCTGGGTGAAGGAAAAACTTTATCAGCTTTTTAACTATCGCTACATCGCTTCACTTCCTACCGTGATCACCACCGCAGATACTCTTAGCGAGATCGATCCCCGCATCCGCAGCCGGATGCTGGACCGGCGCATCTGCCGGATACATGCCATCACCGTCCCTCCTTATTACGGCGGGACGCGATAAGTGGGCCGTGCTCCATCTTTCCCCCTCTGATTCTTATATATCCTTTATCCTCCTCTGGTAGAATAACCCAACACGAGGATAATCAGATTGGGAAATCATGGAACATCAAGATCACAAACACCCTCATGCTCAATCCCACAGCAGGGAGAAAATCAGGACAGCCTTCCTGCTTAATCTGAGTTTCACCTTCCTGGAAATTATTGGGGGCATTTGGTCCAACAGCGTGGCAATTCTTTCCGATGCCGTGCACGACCTCGGTGACAGCGTTTCCTTAGGGCTTGCCTGGTATTTTGACAGGATCTCGGATCAAGAAAAAGATCCCCGGTTTTCCTATGGCTACCGCCGCTTTTCCCTCCTGGGAGCCCTCCTTAACGCCTTGATCTTGCTGGTCGGCTCGGTGGTTGTGCTTTCCCGCACCATTCCCCGCCTGCTTACGCCGGAACCAGCGGCAGCCCCGCGGATGATCCTCTTTGCGGTCATCGGCATCCTTGTCAACGGCTTTGCAGCTCTCAACCTCCGTGAGAACAGCAGTTTAAACGCCCGGGTGATTTCCTGGCACCTGATGGAAGATGTGCTGGGGTGGGCTGCGGTGCTGGTTGTGGCTGTTATCCTGCTGTTTGTCGACCTTCCTATCCTCGATCCCATCCTGTCCATTCTGATTACCTTCTACATCCTTTACCACATCACGGTAAACCTGCGGGAGACGATTTCTGTTTTTCTGCAATCAGTTCCCAGGGAGATTGATGTGCAAGAAATTCAAGGGAAAATCAATGCAGTAAAAGGTGTACAATCCTCTCACCACACCCATGTTTGGTCGCTGGATGGGGAGAGCCATGTGCTATCTACCCATGTGAATATCGGGACACAAGCGAATCAACAACAAGCTTCCCGCATCAAAGCCGAGGTCAAAGAATTGCTCAGTCCATACAAGATCGGTCATATCACTGTAGAGATAGAATATGGGGAAGACGACTGCACCATGTGCTGAATCCATGAGAACGAAGGTACCTTTTCGGGGCTTGAGGGGTCTCGATCGTCAACATAGAGAAAAAAATAATCAAAAAGGAGTCAAGAATGGCCAAGAAAAAAGTCCTTGTCAAAAGTGATGTCCGGATGAGTCTCCCGGACGTGGCAGCTTTCTTGGGGGAACTGGCGGACAAAATAGAATCAAACCAGGTCACGCTGCAGCAAGCTGGAGATGAGGTCAACATCACGATGCCGGAGACAGTTGAATTTGAAATTGAGTTCACAGAAAAACATAAGAAGAAAAAAGGGACAAAAAAACAGCTGGAAATTGAGATCGAATGGTACCAGGATGGAAGCAAACACCAGCCGGTCAGCCTGGGGTAATCAGTAATCTCGCATCCAGCTTAAGAAGCGTGTTCAAGCACTGGGCACGCTTCATTTGTTTACGATCCAGGAAAAGTTGGCCAGCTTCCAGCGGCACCCTGCAATGCGGTATACTAGACAAAAGAGGACTGAATCAGGAGAGAGTGTAATGGCTTCAAAGAAGCATTTTTTACGGGATCGACCCCATCCCTGGCATGGTCTTGAGGTAGGGCCTGATCCCCCCAGCGTTGTCTATACGTTTGTGGAAATCACTCCGTTTGACCTTGTGAAGTATGAACTTCATAAGGAAACCGGGTTTTTAATGGTTGACCGACCTCAGGACACAAGCTCCCTCCCCCCTGCTCTGTATGGATTTATTCCCAGGACCTACTGCGATGATGGTGTAGCAGCGCTGATGGAGGGGGCAGAAGAAGGGGATCATGACCCTTTGGATATTATCGTACTGAGTGAACGATCCATCTCCCGCGGAGATGTGCTGCTCCGTTCTCACGTCGTGGGCGGGATCCCAACGCTGGACCACGGGCTGGCTGATGACAAGATCATCGCTGTGCTCGAAGATGATGCTCTCTGGGGCCATATCTCCAATATTTCCGAACTGCCGCATGGATTAATTGACCGCCTGAAGCATTATTTTGCAACCTACAAAACCCAACCGGATGAAGTAGAAGCAGAGGTCATCGTGGGGGATCCTTACAACGCAGCTCATGCAAAAAAAGTCATCACCACGGCAATTGATGATTATCGACGGGCTTTTATCTAAGCAACCCCCTCTGAGATCGTTGACCCGCTCTGGCTGTGTATGAACCAGGACCAAAAAGACATCACCCCTGTGCGCCGTCCCCTTTCAGCGTCCGCGCGCTTTTACAGCCGTCTGGCTCCCTGGTATGATTGGCTGGCTGCCAGTGAACAAAGTCTTCTCAAAGATGGGGTCTGGATGCTGAATCCACAACACGGTGAGTCCCTGATTGATGTGGGGGCTGGAACCGGACGAGGCCTGGAATTGATCCTCCAGGAGGAATCCAATGGTTTGCATATCGGGCTTGATCTTTCAAAAGGCATGTGTCTGACTGCCCGGCAAAAACTAATCCAATACCATCCGAACCTTTCCCCGGATTTACTTCAGGGAAATGCGCTGAAGATTCCCCTTCAATCCAACGCAGTTGATGCAATTTTCTGCAGTTTCACCCTCGAGCTGTTTGACACCCCCCTGATCCCAAGCGTTCTGGACGAATTCCGCCGCATTCTCAAAGCCACCGGGAGGCTGCTGCTTGTCTCCCTCTCCAAAGACCAACCTCTTCCCTGGACCGGAAGGGTGTATGAGCAGCTGCATCTTCTTTTGCCTACCTGGATCGACTGCCGCCCCATTCCTGTCCTTTCTCTGCTGCAGGCATCTGGCTATCAGGTCGTTCAGGATAAACAGGTCCATCTGTGGGGGCTGCCCGTGAGTATTTCCCTTTCGAGGGTGAGGTGATCTACTCCCTGAAAGCAGAAAACTCAACCGGGATCGTTCCCGGTTGCTGGAATATCTTGCCCTGATTTCCCTCCTCGGAAAATTTGGATCAAGCGTGTTCCCTGTCATAACAGAGAAGGAAATCCCACAGCCGGGATCCCCTTTCCGGGTGGCTTTGAATGGTTTCCTCATTCTGGGTCTTTGCTTGTTATTTGCCTGCCCGCAATCAGTTGGACACCGGATATCACAGAAAACATGATCAATGAAAATCTCGTTGCTGTTTGCCCATCCGTATAGATTGCTGTCTAGCTTTGATCCTGTAACCGGAAAAGAAAAAACTGCTCCTACTTATCGTAAGAGCAGTTTTTTTAAGAAAACTTGTGCCCCCACGGAGATTCGAACTCCGGTCTTGACCTTGAAAGGGTCATGTCCTGGTCCCCTAGACGATGGGGGCGGGAACGGGGAAAATTTTACCATTCCCTCCAAAGCGGGTCAACCCTGATCTGGAAAGGAACGGGGTCCGACCAGCACTGCTCCTGCTGCTCAATTATCTTTATAAAGGCCATGGGTGAAGGTGGCAATGTGTCTGCGGTTGACCAGCATAGCTGGGCTGGAAATCACCAATTCAGGATAGACAATCGATCGGACCATGCCCTCAAAGATGGGTAAGTATTCCCACGTCCCTCCAGACATCAAGGCGGTGAAATCAAATCGCCCCGGCCATTCAAGCACACCCTCATACTCGTAGACAGAATCCGTAATCGCAATCTGGAATTTATTGACATGTTCGTATCCCGGGCGGGTAATTCCTTTAGGACCCACATCCTGGCGGCGTTTCAAGCTAGCACTGTGAATATGATCTTTCACGAGGTGGATCTCATCCAGTTTTTGGACCAGATAATCCGGGTCATGGATGCGGGCCAGGCTGGCATCCATGATTTTCATAAAAGAACTGGTTTGATCGACCAGCAGGCCATTGAGCCCTGTATTCGTCACCTTACAGTTCCCAGCGATACGGTAGCTTGCTGTGAGCACGTGGACGGGAATAATCCTCGATGTCAGTGTTCGCTGCGCCATAGCAGTTCTCCCGGTCACTCTCCAGATCGCGACCTTGTTGATCAGGAGAAAAAAATTCTCCTCTCCATCAACAGCAGGAAGTTATTGGATCTCTACTCCCTGAACATAAAAAGGGGCCGGGGAACTTACACATCATGTCGGGTCCACAGCAAATCTGTCAAGGGATCCGATGTATGCGGAGCTCAGCCCGGATTTGTCAGTCGGATGCGAGCACCGGTTTAACACCATTCACCAAACCCCAGGAAGATGGCGGCCAGTAGACCAGCAATGCCTCACCCACAAGGTTCTCCGCCGGCACAATTCCCCAGTTGTGGGAATCAGAAGAGTTATTCCGATTGTCTCCCAGGACAAACAGCGTCTCATCAGGAACGTCCCACTCCCCTTCGTATTCCGGGCTCACCTGTAAATAGGGCTCGGAAAGCAGCACCCCATTGATATAGACTTTTCCCTCACGGATCTCAACATGTTCTCCCGGGAGGCCTATGACCCGCTTGATATACTCCTGGGTTATATTCCGGGGAAAATCAAACACCACTATATCCCCTCGTTCGGGTTCTCCAAAACGATAATTCAGTTTTGATACGATCACAAATTCACCGTGGTGCAAATTGGGTTCCATGCTTGATCCATCAATCTTGATCCGGGCCGAAACCGCATTAATCAAAAAGAATAACACAACCGAGAGCAAGAGGGTTTCCAGGATATCCACGACGGTCCCAAAGACCGGTCTGCTCTCAGTTCTGGGTTCAGCAGGGTCCTGAGATGGTTGTTCAATCTGTTTATTCATATCCATATCTGTCTGCAAAGTGTATGTCAGATTATATAACCCCTTGAGAAAGTGGGCAAGGGGGTGAATGGGCCTCTAGGTTTGGAAATAATCCTCTTAAGCTGCCAGAGCTGCCCGGCAGGGGGAAAACGATCGGCGGTTTATCTGGCCCTGAGGATGATCCGGATTGGTGTGCCCAAGAAGGGAGCCTGGCGTCGGATTTGGTTTTCCAGATACCGTAAATAACTGAAATGGGCCAGCTTAGGATTATTAACATGGAATAAAAAAGTAGGTGGCTCATTTCTCACCTGGGAACCATAATAAATCTTCAGATGTTTTCCTGCCTTTGAGGGAGGGGGGTGCTTATCTTGCGCCACCTGGAGGATCCGGTTGACCTGGGCCGTTGGCAGCCTCACCAGGCGTTCTTCCTGCACCCGTAAAGCCAGGGGAAGGATTTGATCGATCCTTTTTCCCGTTTTTGCGGAGGTAAATAAAATCGGCACAAAATCCATGAAGTTAAGTTCATATCGAGCATATTCGGTAAACTCTGCCATCGTGTGGCTGTCTTTTTCAATCAGGTCCCACTTATTGATGATCACCAACACACTTTTCCAGTTATCAAGGATATACCCCGCGATATGGGTATCCTGCGATTTTATGCCCTCGAACGCATCCACAATCAGCAGCGAGACATCAGATCGCTCAATTGCCTTCATTGCCCGGAGCACACTGTACCTCTCCACCCCCGGCTGAACGCGCCCCCTTTTGCGAATTCCCGCTGTGTCGATTAAGGTAATCGGTGTTTGATCAAATATCAGGTGCGTATCAATGGAATCCCTGGTTGTCCCAGGTATGCTGCTGACAATCACGCGTTCCTCTCCAATGATCCGGTTGAGAATGCTTGATTTACCCACATTGGGCTTTCCAACAATCGCGATTTTCAGGGAGGTATCTTCCTCTTCTTCTCCTCGATCTGGAAATCCCTCAATCAGCTCATCCAGCAGGTCACCTACCCCCACCCCGTGGATCGCGGAGACCGGGAATAACTCCCGGAATCCAAGTTCATAAAACTGCACTGCTTCCTGGCGCACTGCCTGGCTTTCCGTTTTATTGACAACCAGCAAAATCCTGGGGAAAGGAATTCCTTCCTTGACCTGTTGAGATTTTCTCAGGGAGTCTGCAATCTCTTTGTCTGCGGGGGTCACCCCAGCCTGGCCATCGACGACAAACAGAATTGCATCTGCCTCCCGGATGGCGATCTCCGCCTGGGTTCTGATCTCCTCAATAAACTGATGGGATCCGACAGAGAGAGGCTCCTGGTTTTTCCCCGGCCCCACCTGCGTTGGGTCCAATCCCCCGGTATCAATCACATCAAAAACAACCCCACTCCATTCCGCTTCCGTCACCAAGCGGTCGCGAGTGGTCCCGGGAACTTCATCTACGATCGCCAACCGGCTTTCAACCAGGCGGTTAAACAGGGTGCTTTTCCCAACATTGGGACGACCGACAATTGCGACAATGGGTTTTTTCATCAGATTCGTGTTCGCTGGGATATCAATGTTCGCCTAGGAGCCAGGCGTTGGGGTAGGTCCAGATTCAATGCGGATTTCCACTGTCGTCGGGGAGATATCCTCCAGGACCACATCCGTTGGCAGGATTTCAACGGTGGGGGTGACAGTATGGATCCCAGCCTCATAGTTGGTCAGGTCAACAATCACCCGGATATCCCGCAGGGTAAGATTATCCAGCGTCGGAACTGGTCCAGAGATCCGAATGCTGACCTGCTGTGGTGAGACTTCCGCAGTCAGCCCGGGGAGGAGCCCAATCACTTCAATTTCGCGGGCAACCAGGACATTGGTTTCCAGCGGGGTGACATTAACCTGGACGAGCACGGTAGGATCCCCAACAACCGTTACTCCCTGGGGAAGATCCAGCTCCAGGATCGTTTCCAGGTAATTATCCACCCCCGTCAGATCCAGCGGTTTGGTATTCACATAGCCCGGTAATTGCTCCACAAGCTGGGGATCCTCAGAAAAGACCATCACTGAGGGTGGGGCGGGGGTGATACTGGTGGGTCGATAGCCTGGTTCCACCAGCCCCTCGGTTACAACGTTGACTGCAACATTCCGGTAGCCCCCTTGCAGGTTGATCACCTGGGTGACCCGGATAGAATTCGGCTCCAGGGTAAGATTTTCAACCAGTTGATCATTTTCATCGCGAGGCTGCAGACTGACCTCTCGAGCAACTGTTTCACTCGCATCAGAGATATCCAGGACACCGACTACCGAGGTAACCTCTTCAACCAAATCTTCCCGGCCGCTGACGGTGACCATACCCCGTCTCCACTCCAGCTTTCCAGTTTTATAGCCAATGGCGGGTTCGCCAATCACCTGGATATCAAGGGGAAGCTGGCGATCGGTAATTTTCCCAAGGGTGAGTTCAAGCTGTCGTGGGGTGTACTCCAGGACCCGGATCGGCCGCACCTGATCCGGGTAGTTAAGAATTACAGGAAAACGGTATGTGCCGGACTCCAGGCCGGAGAGATTTATGCTTGCTGCAATCAGGTCATCCTGCTGGATCTGTTCAATTACTGTTTGCGGGGCAAGGATTTTCAGGCTGGCTGTGGGGGGGACTTCATCGATCAGGGTGATATCATCCGGCTGATTTTGGACAACAAGAGGGACAACCAGATCGGTCTCAATATTTGGGTTTGCCGCGGTAACGGCCGAAACCCAGATCACCACGGCGAGCAGAATTGAGACAAACAGCGTTGTTAAATTTCCACCGATCCAAGTTAAAAATTTCATTCAACGACCCCTTCAACTGCACCATTCACCAACCCCCACACCCGAGAGAGCAGGGATTGTTGTTCGCTCTCCTGATGGAAAAACCCAAGCAGTTTATCTGCCAGCTCATCCAGGGGAACATATTTATCAATCATCCCATCATAGGCTAAGGAAACAATCCCGGTCTCCTCAGAGATCACCAGCGCAATGGCATCTGTTTCTTCAGCAATACCAAGCGCAGCCCGATGGCGAAGTCCCATTGAGCGTTCCGGAGATTCCTCCAACACACCGCTTGAAGAAAGCGGGAGCACACAACCAGCAGCGATGATCCGCTCATCCTGGATAATCACGGCTCCATCATGGAGGGGGGTTTTGGGATAAAAAATCTGGATGATCGTTTCGGGATGGATCTTTGCCTCCAGCCTGATCCCGGACTCCGCATAGGGCTCGAGTGTGTCCAGGCGGTTGAAAACAATCAAGGCCCCATACTTTCGCTCCGCGATCCGTCGGGAGGCTTCCACAACACTCTGGATAATACGCTCAAACTCCGAGGAATAGTTATCCTGAATAAAGAATGAGCCGGTTCTTCCCAATCGCTCCAGGGCCCGTCTGATTTCCGGGGCAAAGATAACCGGGATTGCCAGCAGCAGGGTGGGCAGGGTATTGCTGACCAACCAGGAGAAAGCTGGCAGGACCCGCAAGCTGGACAGCAGGCTGATCACGACAATCAGGAAAAGCACCCCGCGCAGTAAAACCAGCGCCTTGGTATCTCGCAGCAGATAAAGGATTGAAAACACAACCGCGGAGACCAGCAGGATATCGAGTACGCTCAGCCAATTTGCTCGTTCAAAAATAAACAGCAAATAATCAAGAATTTCTGTGATCACGTGACCACTCTTATAGTAGGGATAGTGTCTTACTGCATGGGGCGCAGCACACGATCCTTGCGGAGCTGCTTGAATAACAGCACAGTCCCTGGCGGCATCGATTCCATCACTGCGTTCTGCCAGGCTCGAACATTTAAGTCCTTGACCGTTCGGGCCTGGTATCCCAGCGTACTCCAGATGGACTCATGCTGGGCAATTGAGGGCGGTAGAAACAGCAGGGCTGCTTCACTTTGCAGCTCCTTTGAGGAGTCTTCCACATAACTCATCAGGGCTTCCAAGCCCTGCTCAAATGCCAGGCCTTCATTGAGCATGACATCATCGACCCGGGTGATCAAATTTTCAACCTGCCATCCTAACAACCCGATGATCTCTTCATCGGAAAGCAGCAGCATATAAGCTTTCTCCCCAAACGCCGCCATGATGTCGTCTTTGGTCATCTTCCGCTTCGATTTGCTGTGCTCTGTGATGTACTTTGCGATCTGATCTGCAACTTCGGGGGTTGCTCGACGGACATCCAGCTTCCCGTAGGTCTTGCTGGGCGCAGGTTTGAAATCCGGTTCTTCCTGGGTAATCGCCTGCCAGGCTTCATAAACCTGCTTCCAGGTCTTTTCAAAGGAGCCGTCATTCTCAATGACGACATCCGCTTTCATCAATTTTGTGGTGGCCGGGAGCTGGGCATTCATGCGATCCCTGGCTTCTTCTTGCGTTAATTTTCTTTTTTCAATCAGCCGTTCCAGCTGCAGTTCACTGGGGGCTCTCGTGACCCAGATCTGGTCACAGAGGCTGTGCAGTTCCGACTCCAGCAGTTTGATGGCTTCAATGACAACCACGCGATGTTTGGTTCTTTCAATTAAGACATCCAGTGCCTGGCGGACCAGGGGATGAATGATCTCTTCAAGGCGGAGCAGCGCCTCCGGGTTGTTAAACACCAGCTCCCCCAATTTTGATCGATCGATCTCCCCGTTTTCCCCTAAGACCCACTTGCCAAAAGTATTCACGACCGGTTCGAATCCGGGGGATCCTTTGATGATTGCTCTGTGGGAGAGCACATCAGCATCAATGCCATAGGCACCGAGATGTTCCAGCATCTTTCTGACGACGCTTTTCCCGGTCGCAATGTTCCCTGTTAACCCGATGGCATATTTGCCTGGCCAGACACTCATGGTCCCTCCTAACCGATTGGAAGATCCGGCTTCAGTCATTCTCCATTGTAGTCTGCGTCTGAGAGAATGTCAATTAACTCTCCTTAGAATAGCTTAAATGAAAACCGCCCGCAGAAAATCCTGCGGACGGCCGCCAACTTGTATTCCTGATCTAGAGGAATTTTTCCGCAAAATGACAGGCAGCAACATGCGCCGGTTTCAACTCCCGCAGCGGGGGGTCATCCACAGCACAAATCTCTTCTGCGTATGGACATCGGGGATGAAAACGGCACCCGGATGGGGGGTTGATGGGATTGGGAATTTCCCCTTTCGGAAGCGGCTCAGTCCTTCTTCTTCGCGGATCCGGCACCGGGACTGCGGAGAGTAAGGCCTGGGTGTAAGGATGAAGGGGGTGGGAGAAAAGCTCATCAATATCACCGATCTCCACCAGCTTACCCAGGTAGAGAATACCAATTCGATCACAGATATACTTCGCGGTCGCCAGGTCATGCGTTATGTACAGGTAAGTTAGTTGAAATTTCTCTTTCAACTCCAGCATCAGATCCAGCAGCAAGGCCCGTACCGAGACATCAGCCATCGCGATCGGCTCATCGGCCACAATCAGGTCGGGGTGAGTCACCAGAGCGCGGGCAAGGACAATCCGCTGCCGCTGCCCTCCGGAAATTTGATGAGGGTAGAGATCGAAAAAGTTTTCCGGCGGGACTAAGCCAACAGATTCCAGAATCTCAAAAACCCGCCCTCTTCGCTCGGAGTCATTCAAGTCTGTGAGATGGATCTGCGCGGGATGCTCAATCGCTTTCCCCAGGGTCATCCTGGGATTCAGAGAAGCCAGTGGATCCTGAAAGACCAGCTGCATCCGGGATCGCAGGTGGCGCATCTCTGCTGCGGGGAGCTGATTGATGTCAACCCCATCAAAGGTTACCTGCCCCTGGGTCGGTTCCAGAAGCCTGAGCACCAGGCGCCCAATGGTGGATTTCCCCGATCCGCTTTCCCCTGCCAGACCGAACACTTCCCCCGGGTGGATGGAAAAATCCACCCCGTCTACCGCCCGGACCGCCGGGATTTCACCCCGGCTGAGCAGATTGGCAATAAATCCTGACTCGATCGGAAAATGTTTCACCAGGCCGCGAACATCTACCAAACCATTGCCAGATTTTGTCCCAGGTTGTTTATCCACCAATCCTATCCTCCAATGGTTTGACCTCGTCATACAAATAACAAGCAGCGGTTTGCTCCCCGTTGATCACAGCCATGGCGGGCTGCTTGGACCGGCAGATCTCCATCACGTGGGGGCACCGCGGGTGAAATCGACATCCTGAGGGGGGCTTGAGCAAGTTGGGGGGCATTCCTTCCATCTGGTAGAGTTCTTCATCATCCAGTTCAATGTTGGGCACTGAACTCAGTAATCCTTGAGTATAGGGATGTTTTGGTTTCAAAAACACATCCTGAACATCACCAACCTCCACGATCTTTCCTGCATACATGACCGCCACCCGATCGGAGACCTCTGCGACCACCCCAATATTATGGGTGATCAGGAGGATAGTGAGGTCAAATTCCTGCTGGAGCTCTTTTAATAGATCCAGGAATTTAGCTTCCACAATCACATCCAGCGAGGTGGTGGGCTCGTCCGCTACCACCATTTTTGCCCGCAAAGCCAGTGCCAGAGCAATCATCACTCGCTGGCGCATCCCCCCGGACATTTGATGGGGGTAATCCTTCAAACGCTCGCTGCGGATCCCCAGCAGCTCAATGATTTCTTCTGCCCTGGCTTCAGCCTCCTCTTCGGAAACCGCTTTGTGAGCTAAAATTGTTTCTGTGAGATGGTCAAGAATTCGTTGAACAGGGTTGAGGGAGGTCATCGGATCCTGGAAGATCATCCCCAGCGCTGATCCGCGGAGGTTGGTCATCTCTCTCCCTGACAGCGTCATCAGGTCCCTGCCATCAAAAAGCAGCTCTCCAGAGGAGATGTTTGCCGGGCCGGTGTGCAGCCGCAGCAAGGCTTTTCCCAGGGTGGATTTCCCACAACCAGATTCGCCGACCAGACCTAAGATCTCCCCACTGAGCAGGTCCAGGTTGACATCCTTGACAGCGACCACATCCCCGGCCCGGGTTGTATACTTCACAGTCAAATCATGAACAGAGTATAAAACATTGTCCTGCATTACCGCGACCTCAACTTTGGATTATAGATCTCCATCAACCCTTCCCCGAGCATGGTAAAAGCCAGCACAATCAGCATGATTGCCAAACCTGGAAAGGTGATCATCCACCAGGCAGTTTGAATAAACCGCTGGCCCCGGGCCAAATCAATGCCCCAATCCGCGATGGTCGGTGGCAGCCCCAGCCCAAGGAAGGATAATCCAGCCCCGGTCAGGATGGCATCGGCTACGTTGACCGAAAAGATGATCGCCACTGACGGAATGACATTCGGGAAGATATACAGCCTCAGGAGATCAGCTCTCGTGGCCCCGATGCTCCGCGCCGCCTCAACATATACTTCTTCTTTCACGGATAAGGTTTGACCGCGGACAATTCGATAATAGGTTGGAATATACAGCACTGCAATGGCAACAATGACATTCAACACGCTGGGTCCAAGCACCGCGGTGATGGCAATGGCCAGAATCAAACCTGGAAAAGCGTACAAGGAATCCATCAGCAGGCTGAGCAGACGATCAAAACCCCCGCCCATATACCCAGCCAGCAGCCCCAAAGGGACCCCCAGAAACAGAGCCACAAGAGAAGCACTGAAGCCAATGATCAGGGCAATCCGGGTCCCCCAGATCAACCTGGAAAAAACGTCCTGGCCAATTTCATTGGTTCCCAGCAAAAATCCTCCCTGGGTCGCGCGTTCTCCGGTGATGGAGCCGGACACCTGCAGTTGAGGATAATCGCCAGCCAGCTTGTTAAATTCCTGCATTTCTACCACAGCCGCTTCCACATCCCCAGTGATAATGGCCTGGAGCATTTCAGACCTGGAATTGAACCGGATGATATCCGGGCGTAATCTCAGATCTTCAGCACCATCTCGAAGTTCTTGATCAATTTTGCTGGCTTCCTCCCGCAGGGCGCCGGAAGTGGGAAGCCCCTGCAGGACCCCAACCGGCACCCGTCCTGCATCTCTAGGGACTGCCAGATCCTCGAGATTGTCAATCCCAGAGCCAGCCGGGACGATCAATACCGGGATAGCCGGGACCTCACCTGGGGCCAGAAACCTGGGGCCGACAAGATCCCCGGGGTGGTAGGGAGCAAACCATCCTGGAAATAACGCCAGAATGATGAACCCAAGTACCATCAGGGAGGATATGGCAACCAGCCACCAATCAGCTCCATACCACTTCCTGGCCATCAAGAGCCGTCGGACTATACCAACTTCCTGGAGATCCTCTTCCCAGGAAAAATCTTTTTGGGTTTCTTGTGGAGTTTTTAGTGCCGAATCTGCCATGGTCAGTATCTCACTCTGGGATCAATCAGGGAATAAATGATATCCACGGTTAAACTGATCACGGCCACAAAGAGGGCAAAGATTGTAATCACCCCCTGCACGGCTGTGTAATCGCGTGATGTGATCCGCTCCACCAGGTAGCTGCCCATGCCTGGCCAGGAAAAGACAGTTTCCGTGAGCACAGCGCCAGCCAGCAGGATCGCCACCTGCAGCCCAATCAAGGTCACAATGGGAATGAGGGCATTTTTCAGCGCGTGAACGTAGATCAAGACCCGTTCCAATAGTCCCCGGGCGCGACCTGCATAGATGTAATCGGCCGCCAGGGTTTCAATGACATTAATCCGGGTCAGCCGGACAAAAACCCCCGATAAAATTAGCCCCAGCGTGGTGGTTGGCAGGATCAGGTGGACCAGAACAGATCGGAATGCGACCCAGTTTCCGGTGATCAGGGTGTCAATCAGGTATAAATTCGTTCTTCTTTCCAGCGTGGTCCCAATCACGGAATCAATTCGGCCTGAGATCGGCAGCCATTCCAGCTGGACTCCCAGAAGCAGCTGCAGCATTAATCCAAACCAGAAGATAGGCAGGGAGTAGATCACCACTGAATACATCCGCAGCCCGTAGTCGGCAAATTTCTTCCGCCTGGAGGCGGCGAATGTCCCTGCAAAAATCCCGAGGCCCAAAGCGACAAGCGAGGAGGGAATGACCAATTCCAGTGTCGCTGGAAACCGTTCACTCATCTCATCGACAATCGGCCTGTGACCCCCGGTTAAGGAATTTCCAAAGTCAAGCCGGACAGTATCCCAGATAAACCGGCCGTACTGGACAATCAGGGGATCATTCAACCCCATTTGTTCTCGAATCCGGAAGATCATTTCCTCCGTGCCTTTCGGTCCCAGGGCTGAGGAAACTGGATCGCCCGGTAAAACACGCATCACGAAAAAAATCAAGCTCGCCAGAATAAACACCATCGGGATAGTCAGCACCACCCGGGTCAGGACATATCTCCGGAGCCCTAACGATCCGGTGATCATGATGTAGATTAATCCCAGGACAGCTGGCAAGCCAATAATGATAGCGATTAATGCAATGGGTGACATGGATGCACCTTTAAGGTTTTAAAAAAACAAAAGGGGTGGGCTTTCACCCACCCCTTGGGTGAAAAAGGTTACTTGAGCTGCAGTAATGAGTAGTTGAACTCAAGCGTTCCGCCGATGTTGAGGGTTTCCGGCGACGCAAAATCGTCAGATCCCATCACATTGTCGCGGTAGACCACGTGCTCTGCCTCGAAGAACAGCGGGACGGAAACAACCAGATCCGCGTAGACGTTCTGGGCTTCCTCATAAAGCGCTTCCCGGGCTTCGAGATCAGTTTCGGTGGAAGCTTCCACAAGCAGGTCCACCAGCTCTTGAGCCGTGTCGTTGATCGGCTCACCGTAATCGGACCCTTCCGCTTGCAGGGACACATTCGTGCCCAATCCGCCATTGTAGACGAAGGGTTCAAGGTAGTTGGAGGGATCCGGATAGTCAAAGAACCAGCCCAACACACCGATCTGGTAGGCTTCACCACCAGTCAGGGTGGTCACATAGGTGCTCCATTCCTGGGCCTGAAGCGTGACATCTATCGCGCCAGTGGCTTCCAGCTGCTTCTCGAGCACTTCCATCCAGGCTGCTGTGGAGGCACCATAGTGTTCAGGCGGGTACCACATCTCAACTTCAACCGGGTTGTCTTCTGTGTACCCAGAGGCCGCCAGGAACTCGCGGGCTGCATCAAGGTCCGGGGAAGCATACAGATCATCAAAGGCTTCATTGGCACCCAGGAATCCTGGGGGAACCATGGAGTACAGCGGGGAAACCTGACCACCAAAGACCGTGTCAGAGATCTCATCCCGGTCAATTGCAGAGGCAATTGCCTTGACAACATTGGGGTCATCCATCGGTGCGATCGTGTGGGTGACAATCAGGTAGCGGATTGAACCACCATTGATCGTGCCAACAGTCAGCCCCTCAACGCCCTCAAGCTGTCCAATCAGCTCAGGACCAAGGATCCGCCAGGCAACATCGATTTCGCCATTCTGGACAGCCAAAGCCATCGTCTGTGGATCAGCAAAGTAGCGGACAATCACGCGGTCAACCTGGGGCATTCGCTCGCCGTTGTAGAAAGGATTTTGCTCAAGGACGACCTGTTCTTTCTGAGTGTAATCAGAAATCCACCAGGGTCCCACACCGTAGATCGGTGCCTCAGGATAGAGAACACATTCATCCGGTGAGAAGATGTCAGGATGGGCGGGGAAGTAGGCTGCGCTGGCCATAAGCTGCGGGAAGTATGCCACAGGTTGCTTGAGCAGGAAGACAAGTTTATTTTCTTCTGCCACAACGCTCTCAACATAGGGTGTGGCCAGGGCACTGGCGACACCGTTGGGGCAATCCGGGCCAATGGTCAGCAACCGGTTCAGCTGTTCAGCGTACATCTCAGCTGTCAGTTCCAGGCCGTCCCCGAACTTGATCCCGTCACGCAGGGTGAAGGTATAAGTCAGGCCATCCTCGGATACTTCCGGCATGCCGGTCGCAAGACCGACACCCAGTTCAGCTGTACCAGGCTTCCACACCAGCAATCCTTCGCCGGTATTCTTGATCAGCTCCCAGTCCCGGACAGCATAGGCATCCGCCGGATCCAGACTTGAAATCGTGTCCGTGGTCCCGATGACGATGGTGGTGGGCTCAACGGCCTCCTCCATCTCTTCTTCTTCGGCCTCTTCTTCTTCAGCCTCTTCTTCTTCCATGACCTCTTCCGCCGCTTCTTCGGGCTCAGGGGTCTCTGCCCCACCGCAGGCGCTCAAAGCTAATGAGCCGACCAGCAGAAGAGCAATTAATAGAAATAGGGTTTTATTTTTCACAGATTCTCCTCCTTTGAGAAAAAGGGAAATACAATATTAGTAAATAGTTTTTGTCTGAATGGTTTGATTCTTCCGAGCATCACCTCCTTGATCGAGATCTACTATGCGATGAATAGGGTGATTCATTATTGCAAAAGATATGTTGTTTTTACTGCTGAAGAACCCCCTTCTTGGGAAAATAGAAAATGGTTATTGCCTTCTCCGATCCGGTGTCTGGCCACCCACTGATAAAAACCCACCTTCTACGGTGAAACCATTCTGCACCCTTTCGGACTGTTTCGGGGGTTCCGAAGCTAAGCATACCGCTTGGCAATAAATTATAAACAACTTTCCACATCTGTCAACTTGCTCAACCCAATAAAAAGGTTTTTACTGCTGAGATTAGTCTTCCTTTAATGTCCCCGAGGCCAACCTGCAAACCGGGATCGACCGCATTAAGGATAGATTAATCCCGCCATTCTTTAAAGCACCCCTGGAAAAAAAACAAGCCCTGGAAATCCAGGACTTGTTCTTTTATCTCTGCTTATGAAAGCTGCCTTTTACCGCTATTCCTCGGGAGCCGGGGGAATAAACCCCTCCTTTTCCATCATTGCGGTGAGATTCCGGGAGCGTTGGATCACCCGCGTTGCTTCTTCGAGCAGTTCCTCGTAAGTTTTTTCCAGCTGGGCGATGCCCTGCTCCTGGGCTTTCATTCCCACCGCCGCGGCTTCCCGGGGAAAGACCTCCCAATCATCCATGGTGGGAAGTAAATGTTCCTCATCCAGTTGATCCCCGATCTGATCCGCCAGGGCCTCTGCGGCGGCAAAACACATTTCATCCGTGATGGTGGTTGCCCGCACATCCAGGGTTCCCCGGAAGATCCCCGGGAATCCCAGGGAATTGTTGATCTGGTTTGGAAAATCTGACCGACCGGTAGAGACGATCCTGGCTCCCGCTTCCTTGGCATCCCAGGGCCAGATTTCCGGGATAGGGTTCGCGCAGGTGAAGACAATTGCGTCCTCGTTCATTGTCTGCACCCATTCTGGCTGGATAACATCCGGGCCCGGTGTTGAGAGCGCAATCACCCCATCCGCACCTTGCATCGCTTCCGGGATCCCCCCCGTTCTTCCCTCCTTGTTGGTAATCTGGCAGAGATGCCACTTGTCCGGGTAAAGATCCTTTTTTGATTCTAAATCCTTCCGGTGCCTGCCCAAAATCCCCTTGCTGTCAACCATATAACAGAGACCGGGATCCACCCCCCAGCTGTAGATTAACCGGGAGATAGCCACATTGGAAGCACCGGTTCCAATAAAGGCAATTTGGACCTGATCTTTGTTCTTTTCAACCAGTTTCAGGGCGTTCATCAGCCCGGCCAGGGTCACCGTTGCTGTGCCTTGCTGGTCATCGTGCCAGACCGGGATCTCTGCCCTGGCCCGCAGTTCATCCAGGATCCGGAAGCACTTCGGTTGGGAAATATCCTCCAGATTGATCCCGCCGAATGAAGCCTGGATCAGCAGCACTGTTTCAATGAGAACATCAGGGTCCTTGGTGTCAATCATAATCGGCACCGCATCCACCCCCCCTAAATACTTGAACAGCAGGGCTTTTCCCTCCATCACCGGCAGCCCCGCTTTGGCGCCAATATCCCCCAGCCCCAATACCCGGGTCCCATCACTGACAACTGCTATGGTATTGGCTTTGCTGGTATGCTGGTAGATTGTTTCGGGATCCTGGTGGATCTCCCTGCAGGGTGCTGCCACTCCCGGGGTGTACCAGATGGCAAAATCATCGACCCCCCGAACAGTGCATTTTAAGGTTGTCTCCATCTTCCCTTGATAAAATGGATGCAGCTTCAGGGCATCCTCAGCGGGTTTTTTTGCCTTCTCCAACAGCTCCTCAACATTGATTGACTTGTCTGCCATCGATCCTCCCATGGGTTAGATTTGGCAACAAAGAGTCCGGAACCGTTAATTGATTTAATTATAAGAGAATGCGGGGCCTCCCTCCCCTTGCTTTCCTCCTGAACTTTCACGCCGTATCTCACCTAACAGCAGAGGAAAAAAAAACAGCTGCGGGCAGTCAGCTCCGCAGCTGTGGTGGGTTTCAAGGTAATCCAGTCAGAATCACTGCTCAAGGAAAGAATCTGCGTAGATCACTTTGTTGAGCAGAATCTGGACTGTTTTCCAGACCTCAACCTGTTCAGGATCCTCCATATCAACATCGTCTTTGGTCAGCTCATCCATCGCTTCCACTTTATCATGCAGGGTCAGATAGAGCTTGCCAAGGGGGGTGCTGTCGTCCCGCTCTTCCACGATCCGGATGGCTTCCTTGAGCTTCTCATCCAGTGGGTCGGCAATCATCATTTTCAACCCCGCCCCCATCATCATCACCCCATAAACGCGGTTAAGCAAGGGTCGGATTTCATGGGGAACAGCGTTGGAAACGTTGGATAAGCCCACAGACACGGCAGGGGGCGGATCCCCGGCATACTGCAGCATCCGGACGGCCTCGATGCACTCCGGACAGTATTCCTGACAGCCGGATACGGTCAGCACCAGCGGGTCAACGATCAGATCGGTGATCGGCAGGCCAACCTCCATCGCCCTGGGAAGCAGATGCTCAAGGGCGAGGTTGACCCGCTCATCTGCCCCCACTGGAATGCCGCCCTTGGCCATCGTCAGGGCGATCAGCCGGGCGTTGTATTCCACAGCTACAGGAGGAACGGATTCCAACCGTTCTGGTTCTGCAGAAGTGGAGTTGATGATTGGCTGTGCTTTGGTGACTTCCTTCAGGCCAGCAATAATTCCATCCAGGTTGGTGCTGTCAAAGCACAGCGGCACATCAACCACCTCTTCCACCACCTTGGTGATCCAAGGAAATACCTCCTGCCAGTCTTTCTTCTGACGCCCCAGGTTGAGATCGATGGCATCCGCGCCAGCTTCGACCTGTTTTACGGCTAACTCCTGGAAAAATTTTTCATCCCGGTCGGCCAGAGCGGTCTTCACTTTGGGGGAGATGATATGAATGTTTTCTCCAATGATATACATAACCATTACTCCTTATCAGATGATCAGTTTTGATTGTCTCTTTAAACCCATGCTGCGGACCTTAATCCAGCGCTTGCTTCACTGAGGGAAAGAGAGCTAAATCTGTGTGGGGAAGAAACATCGCGGAGGTAAACGCATCATAGAAACGATTATCCGCAGAAAGCTCGATATAAGTCATCCGGCTGGCGATCTCAGCGATTCTCTCCCGGGCTTGATGGGACAGCAGTGCCTGGTAGGCTCCTTTAATGGAGGTGTTCCCAAGAAACTGAAACCTCTCCCAATCCATATCCGGCAGCAGTCCAATTTGAATCGCTTTTTCAACGTTGATATACTGTCCAAAGGACCCGCCCACCAACACCTGTTCCACCATCTCCAGCGGCACGCCCACACTGTCGGTCAAGACCGTAAATCCCGCGAAAATTGCAGCCTTGGTGCGGATCAGATTATCAATATCCACATCCGTGATGACGATATCCTGACCTGTGTGAGTCTCCTCTGCCCGGGCAATCACATACTCTCCACCGTGCTCCCCGCGGCGGGTTCGGTTTGTTTCCAGGGTTGTGTCCACCCCTCCGCTTTTATTCACCACCCCGGTCATAAACATCTCCGCCAGGAGGGAGATCAGGGCACTTCCGCATAGACCGCGGGGTTTCTTACCGCCAATCACATGATAGGTGGGTTCAAAAGTTTCTCCGTTGATCCAGACATCATCGATTGCCCCCAGGGTCGCCCGCATCCCATGAAGCACCCCGGACCCTTCAAAAGCTGGCCCGGCAGAGCAGGCACAGGTCACCAACCATTCCTTGGATCCCAGGACAGTCTCACCATTGGTGCCCACATCCAAAAATAAGGTGACCTTCTCAGTGTCATCCATCCCGGATGAGAGCACCCCGGCAGTGATATCAGCGCCCACATAGCTGGCAACTCCCGGCAGGCAGTCCACCACTGCTTGAGGATAGACCGCCACGCCAATTTCTGCTGCCTGCAGGAGGGGAATGTGATTGATCACGGTAACAAAGGGGGAGAGGCGGATGCTGGCGGCCGGAATGCCCAAAAACAGGTGCATCATCGTGCTGTTGCCGGAGAGCGTGAGCTTATAGATGTCGTGTTTCTCTGCATCTGCCCGCTCACAAACCCGGTCCAGGAGCTCTTCAATGGTCCCCCGCACCAGCGCCTGCATTTTTTCCCTGCCGTCATCCTTGCTGGCAAAAATAATCCGGGAGATGACATCATCGCCGCGGGCAATTTGACCATTGTATTCTGCAGCGGTGGCTTTCACCTCCCCGGAAAGCACATCCACCAACCAGACCGTGATCGTTGTTGTCCCGATATCTACTGCGGCCCCCCAGAGGGGATCCTCAGCGGGAATCTGCCCTGGAAGAAGATCCAGCAGGCGAACGTCAGGAGCAGGGTCTTCCCAGCTGGGAGCATGGATCACCGCTGTGACCTGCCATTCCCCTTCCCGCAGAACATCACCCAGGCGACGGATGACTGCCAGATCTGATGTGAGGGAGCCAAATTCAACCGTTTGGCGCAGAGCGGTTTCCAACCGGCTCCAATCATCGGTCTGGTCTTCCATGGATGGCGCGGTCAGGGTGAGCGGCACCCGGCGGAGGGGTTGGTTGATCTGAGGCTGGTAGCCCTCAGGAACCACCACCTCCACCACCTGGTGATCGGTGGTCAGCCGCCGTTTTACCTGCTCCTGGGGAGGAATTGTCACCGAAACATCCCCCTCCACGACCGTTTGGCAAGCCAGGGCGTACCCCTGGGCCACATCATTGGCCGAGAGACGGAGGGTGCTGCGCCGGCGGACCTGCCCGGACTCCACTTTCACCGCACAGCGGCCGCAGCGGCCCTGCCCGCCGCACGGCTGCAGCACATCGACCCCTGCCTGCTGAGCTGCTTCAGCCAGCGTCGTGCCTTCCGGGACCTGGACAGGTTGCTCAGCAAGGTCAAACTTCACGGAGTATGCAGCCATAAACGATTCCGTTTTCTGAAAGCAAAGGCGGTGACCAGGTCAGGTTGCCCAGGACCTGGTCATGGGTTTGCTATAAAACCTGTTTCATGTAGCTGGGAAGGTCCACCGCTTCTCTTGGACCCACCTTTACAGCCCAACCCGGCAGTTCCTCTTCCAGTTCACCGGATAAAACCGCCACATGTCCAGGAAGGACTATCCGTTTTTCCCCCGACAGTTTGGCGTCTGCCTCAAATTTCTTGACGTCCTTGGCAATGCTTACGGCGTCAAACTTCCCTGCAGCCCAGGCAGTGAGGACACTCATCCCCTCCGCATCCGAGACCAGCAGCCAGGCTGGAATCCCGGAGGATTCCACTTCATTGGCCACACTGAAGTAGGTGATGCTGAAATTGGTCGTCACCAGCATCGGATCCTCGGGTTTTGGATCATTGAGTTCGTAGATACCGGGGGTGACCTGGATGGGTTCCTGGGGGTTCGTGTACAGGTTTTCCCGGAGCACCAGCAGGGCATAGGCCGTGGCCTTATCAAAATGATCCAGGATAACAAACCCTGCGTATTTCCCGATCACCTGCGCCGCCAGGTTAATTTCCTGGGCAGGATCGCCAAGATCCCCGGGGACGCTGAGGATGGGATAACCCAGCGGTCGGAAGTTATTTTCAAGGGCGGTCCTGCGAATGATCGAGTTGGCAGTCAAAGTCCCGTGAAGGGAGCGCTGCGTGGGGGCTAAAACAAGATCCTCAACACCCGCACCCTGAATCTTTTTCACCAGTGCCACCGCTTGATCGACGTTGTCCACGGCGAGTGCCAGAAGAGCCTGGTGTTGTTTGGCCAGCGCAGCCATCTCCTGCCAATTATCCTCGGTGGCGTAGGCCAGCAGTGGGGTTTCATCTTCCGCCACATGAGCCAGGCCTGCTTTCAAATCCGTCGGCTTCCCGACCAGGATTAACGGCAGTTTCGTTACCTCCCGAACGGCAGCTACTGCCGCACCAAAATCACCCCCGTCCGCCTGCACGGCAATTCCATCCATCTGCAGATCAATCCCCACGTAATCTGTCTGATAGGCATCCACCGGTTTGACTTTGTCCTGGATGGTGCCCGGATCCATGGAATCGTAGACCCGGATACATAACCCGGGTTTGCTGTAGAACTGCTTGTTATGCCGGAACATCACCACTTCGTTCCCCGCTTCAATGGCGTAGCCGTCTGAAGACAGCTTCATGGGGCGCACCGGGGGAGCTGAGGCTTCTGCGAGCTGCTGAGTTGCCTCCTCACTGACGTGGGGACACTTGGACAGCTCCACCTGCTTTGAGGCCAGCTTCATGGCAAAGGCCAGGCAGGTGGGAAAACCGCAGTCTTTGCAGTTGGTTTGGGGGAGCATTTTATAAATCTCAATTCCTGATAGAGCCATAGTACCTCTCCGTGATCTGCTGCCGTCAGGCCTGCATCAAGTCTTTGATGGCAGCGTGAGTTCGTTTGACACTTTCTGGATGACGCAGGACAACAATATTTGCGCCTGATTCAATCAGCATCACTGATGTCAGCGTCTCCCAGTTGATGGCCCGGGTGGTCCAATCCCCCCAGGAATCCGGAACATCATCCCCAACCTGGGATTCTTTTGCTTTCCAGCATTCTTCCCCGGGTGTGACCAGCATCGGCAGCTGGGTCATTTTATCCCCCTGCAAGGCGGCAATCCGCAGCCGCTCCATGACGGAGTAGCCATACTCAAAACCATATCCCAGGGCACCGGTTGTGGGATCCATGATCACCCTTTCCAGGGGCATGCCCATATCACTAATCAGGATATTGAGTTGTTTGG
The DNA here is from genome assembly GCA_964621835.1 of uncultured Anaerolineales bacterium. Taxonomy (GTDB): domain Bacteria; phylum Chloroflexota; class Anaerolineae; order Anaerolineales; family UBA11858; genus B10-G9. The sequence goes on from CAZUMA010000005.1 coordinate 67,850, forward strand.
CGAGATTGACATCCATTGCCGTGCGGGCGACCACCAGGTGGTCATTTGCCAGCGCGGAAGCAACGATGGTCCGGTAATTCTTTTCCTCACAAACACCCAGCGCCAATCGCTCTCCCTTGCAGGCATCAGAAATTGCCTGCAGCAGCTGATTATCTGCCTCGGGTTGACCGGGGCCGAAGACAATCATCGGTAAACCGCTGGCTTCCAGGGCTTTTTGAACTGCCTCCACCACTGCCTCCGGGGTGGTCGGATTGCCATCAAGATCGTTGAGCGATACATGCATATGCAGCAGGTCCGCTCCCGCGTTTTCAGCTGCCTTTGCCCAGGTTCCCGGATCCTCCATGACATCCCCCCACACATCCAGCAGGATTTGCGACCAGTCTTCCTGACGTCGGTCGGCAATCTCGATTGCCACAACCGGTGGGTGTGGAATCTGACCTTCAAAATGCAGGAATGGCAGGGCGGTTTCGCCCCCAACGGTGATCGTTTTTGCCCGGGTGCCTCCTTCCTCGGCCGTGGCACCCAGGACCACCTCACGCACCGCCCCGTCCCAGGAGGAGAGGGCCACCTTGGTTTGGGTATCTTTTATCAGCCAGGGCTTATCAGGAGGGATTTCTACCTGGACTTCCTTTTCCACCATCACCGCAGGTTTGGGTTCCCCCGGTCCTGGTTTTGGTAATGTGGGGACAGCCGACTGCAGCTCTCCCAGATCCAACCCTTCTACCCCTCCTAATTCAGCCAGGGCTGCGATCAAAGCCCTTCTGAGCATGTTGACTGCGTTCTCAGCGCGGTCAGAGCTGATCTCAGATTGGGGCGGGGTGTCCCTGGAGGGAGTCGGGGCAGCAGGTGCTGCGTCTTTTACTTCGTCCGGTGGGGCTGGTTCTGCATCCTGGACTGCTGGGGGTTGCCCAACTTCAGCGACAATGGCTTCCGCTTGAGCGATAATCCCTCCCTGCTCTTCTCCAGATGGTTGGGCGGCTTTTTCCACCGCTGGCCCCTCATCAACATGCGCCTGCATGGAAGGCATATCCAGCACGGGATGGTTTTTCTCCTGGACCCAATTCTCCAGTTCTTCTACGGATGTCACCGACTCAGCGTCCGCGATTTTATCTACAAAACCGGGAACTCCTTCCCGCTCCGCAACAGCTTCCAGCTCAGAGCGCATGTCATCTTTGACATTTTTACTTAACCAAACAATCCGCCGGAATCCCCCGTCTGCCGAGATGAACTTTGGGCTCAGCAGGTAGTACTTTCCTACGCCCATCACCCCGGGCGTCTGAACCCCACCCCCCGCCATCCCGGCCAGGGTGCTGAACTTCATTCCCATGGGGGTCATCTCGGTATCTTCCCGGCTGACCACCATGACCCCTTCAACCTCGGGGATATAAGCAACAATACATTCAAAACATCCGCAGGCTGTCATGGGATTTTCCATGATCGAGTACATGGTGACCTCTTGCACGGATCCATGCGAAGCCTGGCGTGTGTAATCAATCGTTCCCTCCCAGTACCCTTTCTCCTCATCGTAGCAATCCCCCAGCTTGATCGGTTGGTTGGGCCCGGTCGGATCAATATTGAAGGAGGCTTTGCAGTCCAGCCAGTTGTAGGCACCACACAATCCCAGCCGTTCTGGACTGACGATGCAAACATGGTCGGGTGCAAAGCTCTGGCACAGGGTGCAGGAGTAAAAAACATCCACGGATGTATCTGTCATATCCGCCAGACGTTTGTTCCGAAAATCATACGCTTCCCTGGCTTCTGCCAGCTCTTTCTCGATATCCTCCAGTTTGGTGTAGATCGTCACAGCCACTTTGTCCAGCACTGCTCCGAAATTACCATGCAGTCGGGCATGGATAATCTCCCCGAAGTGCTCCAGTTTAAACCCTTTTTCAGCAGCCGCTTTTGAGATCCGGCACCAGACGATATCCCGCTGTCCGATGTGCTGAATCCCCGATGCACCGTTAACAAAATCGTGGATCTGGCGTTCCAAAACGGGTTCAAAGTCTTTTTCCATTTCCCGTCCAGCGACTTCCACCACAATCCCAAGATCCATGGAGCCGCCTTCTTCAACCTTGTCGAAACCAGGTCCGATGACTTTAATCTCCCCGTCCGTGATCTGATCCATCTCAGCCATTTTCAGGTATTCAAATGCCCGGGAATGTTTGCCGCCAAATTCAACCCGCATATCCGCGCGGCGGACCACCTCGCCCTCAAATGCAGACCCATAGGGCACTGGCACCGGGACATCGGTGATCTTGATTTTCACACCGCGGATTTCGATGCATTTTTGGACCAGCTGCCGTGCTTTTTCCTTGTCATCCTTGCCCTCGATCTGATCAAAAGGCATGCTGACCACATGTTCATAGGTGGTCACCCCGGTTGGCAGGATTTCGGGGATGACCGTGTCTGCAATTACCGGGAAGCCGAAATTGATCGCCCCGGCAGCAGCAGCATATTTCAAATCATCCACTTCTCCCAGCGCAAGGACAAAAGCAAACACACGTTCCCGGTTGTAAAGCAGAATATCCCTCGCCTGACCAGCTTTCAATCCACCAAATGTCAGGGCGGACCTGGTGGCAAAGCCCAGGGCATATATTGCGCTCAAGGTATCGGTTCCAAAGGGAACGGTATAGGTATCGTACCCAAGCTCCACACCCTCTTCCAGCAGCTGGTCAATAATGCTGCGTCCATTGACATTCCCGGATAAAAAGGTCAGGATGTTCCGCTGCTGCAGTTCACGAACAATCTGCACAGCCGCCTGATTGGAACGGGCAGCGCCCACAATTGCCGCAAATCCGGGCATTCTGCCATCCACAAGCTGAATCCCCCAGGAGCGAAGCTGGATATCATCAATCGGACCATTCAGATGCCCTCTGATCTCCCCATCGTCACCCGCGTACTTGGTCCCCCCGGATAGTAAGATTTCAGGATAGGGTTCTGGCTGCAGATCATACACAAAGCGAACCGCTTCAATGACCTCAGCGGCCATCAGGGTGGCCATCCCGCTGTCCAGCGTTTCCCCCAGGTAGGGAGTCCATTTATCCTGGGAAGGGATGGGGTGGAGCAGTTTTCGGGCATGCGCTAATACACCTTTTAAACCGCCCAGCGTGTTGACTTCCATCCCGGTCATCCCATAGATCAGGGGCAGATAATACGCGGTATTGGGAAATTCAACCACCGTATCCGGTCCCTTATCCTCCAAAGCTTTCTGAAGCATGGCCTCCGCTTCAATCATCAGCGCGTTGGCACCGCGGGTTGCTCTGGTTGCTATGTACTTTGACATCTACTTTTCTCCTTCACTCGACGGCAACACCGTAGATCGCCTGTCGGCGTTCTTCCAGCGACAGCTCTTGAAGTTCAAGCATCCGATGATCTCCACTTTCCCCAAACTGGCTGGGATCGTACTCAGCCAATCCAAGCTCCTTGCGTTTGAGGTCAATGTGATCGAGGGTTGCCTGGATCATCCCATCCACTTCTGGAATGAACTCCAATTTCCCCCCATACAGGTTCTCCCAGCCCTCACTGATGATGTTGGTGACAATGTCGCTGTCAGAAACCCGATCCGGCATTCCACCCACCGGTGATGTTCCACCAAAAATTACATAAACACCAGAGGCAACACAGTATGTGCCAATGGAAAGGGCTTTTTCACTCATCCACTCCGGGGCCAAACCAACTGCTGGAATTTGATCAATATCATCCCCCAAGCCGCCCTCTTCGACCATCTGAGAAAGCACGGTCAGAATCCGGCTGTTATCCACACAGCTGCCCATATGGAGCACGGGGGGCATTCCGGTCGCTTCACAGATTTCCCGCAGCCCAGGGCCAACCTGGTCCAATCCCGCTTGCCCCAAAAGTAATCCCTCCTTGGCACTGGCAATCGCGCCGCAGCCGGTTTCCACGATCAGCACATCCTCTTTGAGCAGCGCTTTTGTGACTTGCGTGTGCAGATAATCATGCTGGCCGCGGGGGTTGTTGCACCCGACGACCGCTGCCACTCCACGGATACGACCGGAGATAATGGCATCATTAAGGGGGCGGAAGGAAGCCCGATAGGATCCACCCAGAGTGTAGTTAATATACTCATGGGAAAATCCGGGAATCAGCTCCTCTTTGGAGTCAGGGATCTGGACATCTCCCCGATTTTGATAGTTATCTATCGCCGTCTTGAGAATTTCCTTGGCGATACTCAAGGCCTTGTGCTCATCAAACTGGATATGAGTCGCCCCCTTAATTTTCACTTTTGGAGAGGTGGTGATAATCTCGGTGTGGAAATTCTCCGCAAGTCCCACCAGCGCCTGCATGATGCACTGCACATCCACCACCATGGCTTCCACCGCGCCGGTCAGGATGGCCAGCTCCTGCTGCAGGAAGTTCCCTGCGGCCGGAACGCCCTGACGCATCAGGATTTCATTGGCAGTGCAGCAAATCCCGGACAGGCTGACTCCCTCCGCACCGGCATCCCTGGCATACTCAATAATCTCGGGGTCTTGAGAAGCGGCAACAATCATCTCACTGAGGGTCGGCTCATGTCCATGGACAACCACATTGACCATATTTTTCTTCAGCACCCCCAGATTGGCCTCCCCCAGGATCGGGGCAGGCGTTCCAAACAGGATGTCAGAAATATCGGTGGCGATTAAGCTGCCACCCCAGCCGTCAGATAACGCTGTTCGGATGGCATGAAAGAGAATATTTTCTGGGTCCTGGTCGTCGCCAATATGCGTGCGGTGAAGGGCTTCGACAACCTCCCGATCCACCCCACGGGGGAGCACGCCGTGCTCCTCCCATCTCCCCTGCCGTTTCTTCGGAGCCCTGACCACCGGCGCCAGGGATCCTTTCTGCTGGCCAAATTGGGAAATGTATAAATCCGCCAGTTCATTGGCAATGTCATTGGGAGATCGGTCCTCAACAGGAATATCATAATATCCGGCGACCGTGCGCAGTTTTGCCACATCGCGGATAAGATACCCTTCTGCTTCCCCATTTGCGGTGGCTTTCAAGGTGAACGCCATATCACGTCCATGGTCTGAGTGGGCGGAGGCACCCGAGGCAATCGCCCGCAGCAAGTTGCGAGCCTGGATCGTATCAATGCTCGCGCCGCAGATCCCCACCTGGCCATCTTTTGTCAACCGGCAGGGGCCCATACCGCAGTTCTTGCAGCACATCCCCGCCCCACCAATATTGCACGGTGACATTTCATCCGACCGTGAGAATGCCGTGCCAATTCCCAGTTTTTCTGCCCGTTCCAAAATCTCCTGCGAAGCGGGGTCGATTGAGAATTCTTTGGGAGTTCTTTTCTTCTTAGCCATCATCAGTCTCCTTTTCAACGGATAATACTGCCGGCTTCAGCGCTCCCATCCCGGGGCAGGGCCAGAGCGGAGACCGCTGGTAGCTGACATTTTGTTTGAATCCAACTGTATTTTTGGTTTCCTCATACGCAGCAGTATGGCGGAAGTAAGCACCCTCTTTCTGCTCAGTAGCAGGAATGGAAAGCTCCTCTGGCAGTTGAAAGTCCTTCGAGTAACCAGCCTTTTCCAGGGCGGCAGTGAGGTCTTCCTCGGATGTTTTTCTTCCATCAAAATCCACCTCAACAGCCTGGAATCCGCTGCTGGCATAAACTTCCTTCACGCCATCGATCCCCAGCAGGATTCTGCGGACCTCGATGACATGATGATCCCCGTACATGGAGGGAAGTTCAACCGTTATCTTCATCGCTGTTCTCCTTTGCGTTTCCAGATTGATCAGCAGCGCTTAAAACAACAAAAAGGAACCCTCCGGACGCTGCGCATTAAGGCAGGCCAGCAGGCGCTCCTCCTGCTTTTCCCTGTGGGAATCCCCGATATCGGGCGTGACAGTTTGAAAAAACTGATACCGATAAAAAAAAGGGTGTAAATTACCACATCATGGGTGCTTTGAACGCTACACACATTACCAGTATTGACCATCGGCTAGTTTCTATACGGCGCTGGAAGTTAAAATAAGCTTAAAACACACCGTACAGTATACCAGCAATCCCCCCTTTTTACATCGCCATATATCAACGAATCAATAGACAAAACTCACCCTTTCCCCATTACAATCTGAGGGCTTTACTGCAACCTTCTTTAAAAAAGAACCCCTCATGGTTGTGATAGAATGCGGGAAACTTCAGGTAACCTTTTTACAGGAAACGCATCCAAATGAGTGAAGGATCCCCACCAGCAGAGCAGGACTTTTCGCTTGCCGCACTGCGTCAAGGAAACCGGCAGGAGTTTACAAAAGTGGTCAACGCCTATTCTGATCGGATTTACCGTCTGGCTTTGAAAATGCTTCATGACCCGCAGGACGCCGAGGATATTCTTCAGGAGACTTTCATCAAAGCGTATCGCGGCATGAGCAATTTCAAAGGAAACTCAAAGGTTTCCACCTGGTTGTATCGAATCGCTGCGAATGAAGCCTTGATGATGCTGCGCTCCCGCAAGGGAAAGGAGGTGTCGTATCAACAGCCCCTCCAGTCCGATGATGGACAAACCTACACCCCCATGAAGTTGGTGGATTGGTGCTGCCTCCCTGAGGCAGAACTGCTCTCCTCAGAGGCGATGGACTATTTAGACCGCGCCATCGATCTGATTACAGAAAACCTTCGGGCTGTTTTCATCCTGCGAGATATAGAGGGGCTGTCGACTGCCGAAACCGCCCAAATCCTGGAGATCAGTGAAGCGGCCGTGAAAACCCGTTTGTCCAGAGCGCGGCTGCGTTTACGGGAACTGCTCTCAGGCTATTATGGCCAAAAGCTGGCATCCTCTCCAATCAACGATTCCCAGCGAGGACAGGAGGTCATCAAGTAATGACCCATTCAAAACAATGCCAGGAGCTGCTGGCGCATCTCTCTGATTACGTGGATGGCGCCCTGGAAAATCAGCAGCTGTGCCAGGAAATCGAATCCCATTTGCAGGGCTGTGCGAACTGCCAGATCATGGTGAATACCCTCAAAAAAACCATTACCATCACCCACATCAGCGCCAGGCAAACCGCACTACCAGAGGAAGCAAAAAAAAGGCTGATCCAGCGGTTGGATCGGGAACTTTTCCTTGACTGATGTCCCCGGCGGGACTGAGAAAGATCCCCTGGCTTCTCCTCCCCTTGTTTAGCATGTAACCTGATTGGATGTAACCATTCTGCCCTGATTTCATCTAAATAGGCAGACAGCTAAGATTCTCAATTTAGGAAACGATTTGAGGATTTTTTTTGTTAATCAGGAAATGGAATCTGAAATTTGCTAAGATAAATAAAGGAGGATCGCCATGGAGAAACTGCTGAATGAGGAGGTCATCAATCAGGTAAAAATCGCTTTTGAAGATCTGAAGGAACCGGTCCGGATGATCTTTTTTGAAGCTGAATCCTGTGAATACTGCAGTGATACGCGAAAACTTCTCCAGGAAGTGGCAGCTGTATCACCTTTGCTGGCACTTGAAGAATATCATCTGGAAAAAGATCATCAGCTTGCAGAAACATACCACCTTGATAAAGCTCCGGGGGTGATCATAGCCTCAGTGGATGGTAATGAAGGGGTGATCGATCACGGGATCCGATTTGCCGGCATTCCGTCCGGTCATGAGTTCACCACACTCATCCAGGATCTTCTGATTGTCTCTAACAGGGATTCAGGGCTGAATCCCGCTACCCTGGAGTACCTGGAAGGGCTGCAGGATCCGGTCCACCTGCAGGTTTTCGTCACTCCCTCCTGCCCGTATTGCCCCCAGGCAGTGATTCTGGCTCATCGGTTGGCCTTTGCCAGTGAACTTATCCAAGCTGAGATGGTTGAAACATCGGAATTCATCGACCTCACCAGGAAGTATCAGGTCAGTGGGGTGCCCGACACATCGATTAATCACGGCGCCAGCAGGGTAATCGGAGCAGTTCCCGAAGAGCGCATAATTGAGGAAATCAAGAATGCCCTGGGGTGAGCCCACAAGAAGGAGAAAAAAAGTCATGCCGAAATCAAAATCCCCAAAAAAGAAACCGAGGGTGATCGTTTTCACCACACCCAGCTGCCCCCACTGCGGTCACGCGAAACGCTACCTCCGATCAAAAAATATTCCCTTTAGAAATGTGGACGTATCCCGGGATCGGGCTGCCGCCCGGGATATGCAGCGCCGGAGCGGGCAGCAGGGGGTCCCGGTGATCGACATTAATGGAAAAATCGTGGTTGGGTTCAACCGGCGTAAGATTGATAAAATCCTTGACATCTGAAGGTACAATACTCTCAACAGAGCTATTTATAGAAAGAGGAAGTCCCCAATGAGAACAAAAGATCCAGGAGAGAAGCCAGCTTCAGGAAATAAGCTTGCTCTAATCCTGGGGGCGCTGGCCTCCTGATTGCCGCCGTGGTGGGTCTGCTTCTGAGCAGTTTTCGAGGGAGTGAACCTCCGGCTGCCGATCAGGTTACTTTCCCCCCCCTGGAAGTTAATCAGCCCGCTCCAGAATTGACATTAAACACGTTGGACGGGGAGCCGGTCTCCTTAACAGATTACCAAGGCAGCGTCATCCTGGTCAACAACTGGGCCACCTGGTGCCCTCCCTGCCGGTTGGAAATGCCGCATTTTAATAATTATTTCCAGAAACATAAAGAACGGGGATTCCAGGTGGTCGCTGTGGAAGCCGGGCAGCCTGAAAGTGAAGTGAGGGAGTTTGTGGAGGAGCTTGGGTTGGATTTTCAGGTATTGCTGGATCCAGAGGGAAAAGCCCTGGAAATGTTTCAGAACACCTCCCTGCCCAGCTCTTACGTGATTGATCGAAAAGGAAATTTGCGGCTCGTCTGGTTAGGTGCCATCAATGAAGCATCCCTGGAGGAGTATATCACCCCCATCCTGGAGGAGTAGCCCATGAACGCTGAGGTTCGCTGGAAGAAAAAGCTTGCTTTTACAGGGAGTGCTGACTCGGGACATGAAGTCCCCCTGGACTCCTCTCCTGCAGTTGGGGGAGACAACAGTGGCTTGCGGCCCATGGAGCTCATGGCCTTGAGCCTGGCCGGTTGCACGGCGATGGACGTGATCTCCATCCTGGAGAAGAAACGCCAGCAGGTAATGGATTACCAGGTTAAGGTCACAGCTTCCCGCGCAGAAGATCACCCAAAAGTATTCACCAACGCCGTGGTTGAGTACCATGTCGCGGGTGAGGAAATCGACGAGCAGGCGGTGGTCCGCTCGATTGAGTTATCAGCCACCAAGTACTGCCCATCCCAGGCGATGTTAGGAAAAATCATTCCCCTTACCCTGAAATACTACCTGTATGAAGGGGTCGATCTGGAAACGGCAGAACTGATCAGCCAGGGGACATACCAATAAATCAGCCTGACAATTTCACACCAGGTTAGAATCCATACACATCCCTGATCTCCTGGATCTGAGAGTCGGTAAATGGTGTGGGATCTCCCACCAGGCGAGACTTAAAATAAGTTTTCAACCCAATCTCCGCGTTGTAGGCATATTCATAAGCGCGGACGGGACTGCTTCCCAGGGCAACCAGTCCATGCTGACGGAGCAGAACCACCCACAAATCAGGGTTGGACCCAAACAGTTTCACCGTCACCTCCCCCGCCCTGTCAGTCCCGGGCGCCGCCCAGGGAGCCACGGGAATGGGTGCACCGCAGACCATTAATTCAATATTTACCAGGGGGACATCCTCCCGCAAATGGGCAAACACCATTGCATAGATCGAATGGGTATGGCAGACGCTCTCCGCGCGGGAGATATTCCGGTAGATCGCGGTGTGCATGGGCGTCTCCGAGGACGGTCGTGGGCCCTCAACCAGTTTCCCCTCAAAATCCACGATTGAAATATCTTTCGGACCCATCTCTCGATAAGGAATGCCGCTTGGGGTGATTGCTACTCGATCCTCACGAATTCGGCAGCTGAGATTTCCAGCCGACATCCGAATCAGGTCTGCCTGATGAGCCAGTTGGACCGCCTTGAACAATCGCTCTTGAAACTTAAGGTAGGCCATGTCTCCACTCCTTTTTAGATAACCAGACCATATCATCCCACCGCTCAACCCAGTCAGCTGCTAGGGTTGAAATAAGGCTTGGGTTGAGCGCACATCGGCTTTGATTTTCTCTTCATCTAAACGGGTTAAGTGTCCATCTTGCAGCTGAATCTTCCCGTCGATGATCACAGTATCCACATCAGATCTGTCAGCAGCATAGATCAAATTCGCAATGGGATCATGAACAGGCATCAGGTGTGCTTTTTCAAGATCGATCAGCACCAGATCAGCTTTCTTCCCGGGCTCCAGGGACCCGATCAGCTCATCGAGATGATACGCCCGGGCACTGTTCAGGGTGATCATCTCCAGCGCCTGAGCAGTGGTAAACATCTCCGGATGCCGGGTCACCCCTTTCTGGAGCATCGCTGCTGTTTTGATTTCACCAAGAATGTTCAGGTCATTATTCGATGCCGCTCCATCGGTTCCCACACAAAGGTTGATATTCTTTTCCAGCATGGCAGCGACCGGTGCAATCCCCGATCCTAATTTCAGATTGCTTTCCGGGCAATGGGCCACACTACTGCCGGTTTCTGAAAGCAGTTCAAGCTCCTCCTCATCAACCTGCACGCAATGAACCAGAATGGTGGATTCATCCAGCAAGTGATGGTGGTGAAGCACCTGGATGGGAGATCTGTGATGCTTGGCTTGAACGCTGTCCACCTCTGCCTGATTTTCTGAGGCGTGCGTGGTGAAACAGAGCCCATAGTCCTCCTTAAGCGACTGCACCCGGGTCATCATCTCCGAGGTGGTCGTATAGGCGCTGTGTGTTTGCAGAACTGGATAAACAAAATCAAGCTCTTTTTGCCAAGCGAAGTTGTCCCGGACTGCACGAAACATCTCCTCCACATCCTGATCCCCTAAGCTGGTAATCGGAGGGCCTGAGATCAATCGAAAACCAATTTCCTCCGCCAGGGTCATGGTTTGCTGATAGTGCCAGTACATGTCATGCGCACAGGTAATCCCCCCCTTAATCATTTCCGCAAAGGCGAGGCTGGATCCTGCTCTGACAGCCTGTTCATCCAGCGCGGTTAATTCGATAGCCCACACTTTTTCCAACCACTGCTGAAGGACAAGATCCTCAGCATACCCTCGAAACAGAGTCATTGCCAGATGACTATGAGCATTGATCAACCCAGGTAGTACAAGCATGCCTTCGGCTGAGAGGGTCTTTTTAGCCGGTTTTTCCTCCCGTTGCGCATCCCTGCTTCCGACGCTCAGGATCCGATCTTTGTGGAGATAGATCAAGCCATCTTCGATGATCCGGCGATCGGGATCCATTGTGATCACTGTTCCTCCCTGGATGCACAGATCTGCTGTTACGGGATCATGGGATGTTTGATTTTCGCTCATGGGTATCCTCACAGATAATCATGGTCAGCTGGGGGCTGTGTCCTGATGAATGGAGGTGAATGATTTTGGCTGAGCGCAGGATTCAGAGGCAGCACTCAGCGTCTGAGGTCGCGGCGATTGTATCAGTTAGCAGCTGGATCAGGTTCCTGCGCATCCTGTCCAGGCCGGAAGAGTCGGAAACAAATTCTACACTTTCCTGGATGCCCGCTGCCCAGTTTATTGAAAAAGCCACCGCGGCGTAGCAAAGACCCAATTCCTTGGCCAGAACAACTTCAGGAAGCCCGGTCATCCCCACCACGTCTCCACCCAGGAGACCAAACATCTTGATTTCAGCCGGCGATTCCAGGCGAGGACCATTGGTGCACACATAGACCCCGTGCGAATGGATGGAGAGGTCGAATTTTGGTGCCAGATCAAGCAGGGATTTCCGCAAATAGGGGCAATAAGGAGAACTCATATCCACATGCTCCACCCCTTGTTTCCCCCCACCAAAAAAGGTGGATTCCCGGTTGGAAGTAAAATCAATAAAATCACTCAGCAGCACCAGGTCCAACGGGGAGATCTCTTCACTGATCGATCCGACAGCATTGACTGCCAGCACCCGCTTCACGCCGAGGCACTCGAGTGCTTTAAGGTTTGCCCGATAATTAATCGCATGGGGTGGGGTGTCATGGGAGAGACCATGGCGGGGTAAAAAAACAGCCTCCGTGCTGAGTCCTTCAAGGTGGTAAACCCGCACAGACCCGTATGCTGTCTGGATGCGCTGCTCCCGCAGTTCCAACCCGGGGATCTTTTCCATCAGAGTTCCTGCAATAATTGCCGCTGGCATCTTTTCCCTTCTTTCCCCTCCCGGGTCTCACTGAAAAGCGGGCGAGTTGGTCAGCCTGCTTATGAAAGTTTTTTCCTCATCGCCTCGTTGCCCGGACCGCAGGGCAGGCTTCTTTAAGAAATTCAGGAATCAGGGTTTGCTTCTTTCAATTTCCTGACTCGTTTCATAAAGTCAGCGCTGTTCAGGTGTCTTTCAAGTATGTGGGTCAGATAGTACTGCAGCGTTTCTTCAAGGGATTCCTCCAATGCCCGTGGGATAAGAAGCGACTGCAGCTGGCGGTAGGGAGTGCGCTGAAAATGCCGTAAATACTTCAACGTCCGTGCAGTGATGAATCGTCCCCCAACCGCAGGCGACTTTTCAGCGCAGGTCGGGCATACCACCCCACCCAGCGGTCCAGAGAGATATTGATCCTGTTCCCGGATCTTTTCTCCACATTCCACGCATGAAAACAGTTCCGGGCGAAAGCCAACCTCGTCCAACAGCCTGAGCTCATAAACCCGTAAAACAATCCCTGGCGGGTCTCCTTGGTCCAAACGAGTCAGGGTCCTGAGGATCAGGTCATACAGGGAGACGTGAGATCCTTCCTCATAGGTAAAAGAATCCACCAGCTCCACCACATAAGACCCCAACCCAATCCCGCCTAAAGAGTCGCGCAGCGCTGGATAGCGATCGATCGATTCTGCCTGGGTGAGGATATGGAGGTTCCGCCCCTGGGCGATCAGGAAGGATGACCGCATGAAGATTTCTACATGGCCGGATTTTTTTGAACTGGGTTTGCGAACGCCCTTGGCAATCACACTGACCCGTCCCATCTTGCGGGTGAAGAGGGTCAGGAGTCGATCAGCCTCACCAAAATCCCTTCGGCGAAGAATAATCCCTTCAGTTCTTATGGAGCGTTCCCGTGAGGCCATGGCTGATCAAGAAGCAGGTATCCATCCCCGGGATTCTTGCGGTATGGAAGCAGCTAGTCTCCCTGATAGACTTCCTTTTTTAACTCGGCAATGTAGGGAAGGGTCCGATGCCGGTCGGCATAATCCAGCCCGTACCCAACCACCCAGACATCGGGGATCTCAAATCCAATATAATCCAGGGGCACATCCACCCCTTCCCGTTTCTTCTTGAAGAGGGTGCAGGTCCTCAGGGATGTTGGGGAGCGACCTTGCAGCGTATTGATCAGGTAGTGCATTGTGTTTCCTGTATCAACAATATCCTCTAAGACGATGACATGCTCATTTTTTATGGGTCTCCGCAGGTCCAGGATCAACCTCACAGCGCCATTGGAAACCGCTCGATCCCCATAACTGGAGATCGACATGAAATCCACCAGGTGGGGTACCTGGACATTCCGGGCAAGATCCGCGGTAAAGATAAATGCCCCCTTCAAAATTCCGATAAAGATCACCCGCCTGACGTCTGCATAATCCCGGTCGATTTCCCCGGCAATTTCAATCACTCGTTTTCGGATATCCTGCTCGCTGATCAGGATTCTTTTGATCTCTGGATGAAGTTCATTCATGGGAGCTCCTGGGTTCAGAAGTGGTGGCTTAGCAAAGGTCCAAGCTGGATTATACCTGGATCTCCAGCTTGATAGCAAATGCTCTCAGGCGGGACTCCGGAGGGCAAGCGCGATCCATTCCCCTTGCTGCCGGCGAGTTTTAATTTTCAACCCCTGGTGATAGAGCAGCGCCTGGAGATTGTCTATCTGGTCCTCTAAAATTCCCGAAAGGATCAAGATCCCCCCGGGACTGACGACCTTCTTCAACCCTGCTTCCAGCAGTTTCTCCAGCAGCGGCACGATCATGTTCACAACCACGAGTGGGGCTGTCTCTATCTCAAATTCTTTTTGAAGGATCTCCCGGACGGATCCAAGGGCAAAATGGGTTGCTTCCTCCGCCTGATTCTTCCGGGCATTTTTCTCTGCTGTCTGGACTGCAGTAAGATCGGTATCCACGCCGAGAACATAACCCACCTGCATTTTGACAGCAGCGATGGACAGAATGCCAGAACCGCACCCGATATCAATCATCCGCTCTGCCGGTTCCTCAGCCAACGACTCCTGAATTAAGATCAAACCCAACTGGGTGGAGGGGTGGGTTCCAGAGCCAAACGCCCTGCCAGGATCCATAAAAATCGCCGTCCGCGCAGGATCAGGGTTTTCCAGCCAGCTGGGAACGACAATCAGGTCAGATCCCAGGGGAATCGGCTCGTAGCCCTGCTGCCAGGCAGTGGTCCAATCCTCCGCCTTCAAAGGAGCATAAGAGGGTTCCGGTAGAGGACTGATCCTGCCCAGAAAATACAGCGCGCGATTAATCTGCAGCCGGCGCTCCTCCAGTTGATCATCCACTGGAAGGTATCCATAGACCCGGATGGGACCGATGATCTCATCCATCTCTTTTGGAAACACATCCCCAAACACCCGCTCGATGACCACTCCCTCAGGAATGATCTCTCCCAGTGCACTGGCAACCGGCTCCGCGAGCTCCTGGGTCACCTCCAGACTGACTTCAATCCAGGCGGATGCATATTCAAATTCATTCATAGGGAAAAAACGCCCATCTAGGCTGGGGAGCAGGGAGAACCCCCAGGGTAGCTCTGCGCTGGCGATCAAAACAGCTCACAAATTTTACGGGGGATCCTGCACCCCAGGGACTTTGAAGGGAATCAGGAACTTCATACCATTATCAGGTTCATCGTTCCTAACAGCGGCCGGAAAGCAGCTGAAATGGGGGTCTGCTGGCCCTTTATTTTATTATATCTGGAATTATCAATTGGACATCAACCTCTCTGGCAGGATGAATAAAAAAAGCGAGTAAGACCGCGGTCTTACTCGCACTGTTCCTGCTGCTGACAAACCCGGGGAACCTTACCCCCCCAGAACGCTCTTGAGGCGGTCTAAAAACCCCCGCTCCTGGGGCAGCACATCACTGTCCATTTTCTCAGCCAACCTTTCAAACAGCTGGCGTTCCTCTTCATCCAATCGATTCGGAATAGTGACATTCACAACCACCAGCTGGTCTCCCCGGGAATTATTTCGGAGATGCGGGACCCCTTTCCCACGCATCCGGATGATCTTGCCCGGCTGGGTTGCGGGTGGAATTTTGAGCATGACATCGCCATCCACGGTGGGGACTTTTACTTCCGCGCCGAGCGTGGCCTGGGCGATGTTCACATTAAGGTCCAGAAGAATGTCATTGTTCCGACGTCGGAAATACTTGTGCGGTCGAACCCGGATGACTAAATAGAGGTCCCCAGAAGGACCGTTATTATTCCCCGGCTGCCCTTCTCCAGCCAGGCGGATCCGGGTGCCGTCATCCACACCGGCCGGAATGGTAACTTTTTTTCGGCGCGTTTTTCTTACTCTGCCGCTGCCCTGACAGGTTGAGCAGGGATCACTGATCACTTCTCCCTGCCCGCCGCAGGCAGGACAGGTTGTCACCTGCACCATCGATCCCAGCAGGGTTTGCTGGGTCTGGCGAACCTCACCCCGGCCGCCGCATTCCGGACAGGTTCTTGGATTTGTCCCGGGTTTTGCCCCGGAACCGCTGCAGGTGGGACAGGTTTCATCCTTGGTGATGTCAATTTCCTGTTCCGTCCCAAAGACAGCTTCTTTAAATGACAGCGTGACCTGGTACTGTAAATCTCCTCCCCGGCGCGGTGCCGTTCGGCTGGTGGTCCTGCCTCTACCACCGAACCCCCCAAATCCAAACATATCCCCAAAAATGTCCGCGAAATCAGAAAAATCAACCGTCTGGAATCCAGGTCCCCCATTGGCCCCTTTCACCGCATCGTGTCCAAAACGATCATACGCTGCCCGTTTTTCCTGATCTGAGAGTACACCGTAGGCTTCATTGATTTCCTTGAACTTTTCTTCCGCATCCGGTGCGCCGTTGACATCCGGATGATATTTTCTGGCCAATCTCCGGAAGGCACTTTTCAACTCATCTTCACTTGCGTTCCGGGAGACGCCCAGAACTTCGTAGTAATCACGTTTCGCCATAATCCATTCCGTTTCACACACCCAATACCCAACAACAAATCATACCATCAAACTCGTTCTTTGCTGATCTGAGACCGGGGAATCCCATCCAGGCACTCCCCGGTCCTGGCTGCATGCTCTAGGTGAGGATTAGACGTCCTCGAACTCTCCCTCCACGACGTCTCCTTCCTCTTCGGATTGTTCAGGTTGATCTCCTGGCTCAGTACCGGGCATTCCTCCTGGCGCTGCGCCGGCCCCTGAGGCCTGGTAAGCCGCCTCTCCAACCTTCTGGAGGGATTGGGAAAGACTGTCAGTGAGACTTCTGAGACGTTCGGTATCCGCATCTTCTTTTTCTAACTCGCCGCGCAGTTCAGCGATCTTTCCCTCTACTTCAGAGCGAACCCCTTCGGGCACTTTCTCTCCCAGATCCTTGAGGGTCTTTTCTGCAGTATATGCCAGGGTGTCAGCATTATTGCGGGCTTCGATCTTCTCTTTGCGTTTGCGGTCTTCCTCTGCGTGCTGTTCCGCTTCCCGACGCATCCGTTCTACCTCATCATCGCTCAGCCCTGAGGAGGCTGTGATGGTGATGTTCTGGCTCTTTCCTGTTGCCTTGTCCTTTGCGGTCACCTCTAAGATGCCGTTGGCATTGATATCAAAGGTAACTTCAATCTGAGGCACGCCGCGAGGGGCGGGGGGAATCCCGTCCAGGATGAAGCGGCCCAGGGATTTATTGTCGGTGGCCATGGCCCGTTCGCCCTGCAGGACATGAATTTCCACCTGGGATTGGTTGTTGCTGGCAGTTGAAAACACCTGCGATTCCCGGGCCGGGATGGTGGTGTTCCGCTCGATCAAAGGAGTGGCAACACCGCCAAGGGTTTCCACCGAGAGGGTCAGCGGGGTCACATCCAGCAGCAGCAGGTCATCTACCTCGCCGCCGAGCACCCCGGCCTGGATGGCCGCTCCAATCGCGACCACTTCATCCGGGTTAACCCCCTTATGAGGAGTTTTCTCGAAATAATCCGTGACCGCTTCTTGAACAGCCGGCATGCGGGTCATCCCGCCGACCAGCACCACCTCATCAATATCTGAGGGGGATAAACCGGCATCCTCCAGAGCCTGCTTGACCGGCTTCATGGATTTTTCAATCAGATCCCCGGTCAGCTGCTCCAGCTTTGATCGGGTGAGTTTTTTAACAAGATGTTTCGGACCGCTGGCATCCGCTGTGATGTAGGGCAAATTGATCTCGGTTTGCTGCATGGTGGAGAGCTCGATTTTTGCCTTTTCCGCTGCTTCCTTCAAGCGCTGCAGAGATTGACGCTGCTCCCGCAGGTCAATTCCTTCGTCCTTCTGGAATTCATCGGCCAGATAGTTGATCACCCGCTGATCAAAGTCATCCCCGCCAAGGAAGGTATCACCACTGGTGGATCGCACCTGGAAGACGCCCTCGCCGACATCAAGAATGGAGATATCAAACGTACCGCCGCCCAGGTCATAGACAGCGATGACCTCATTCTGCTTTTTATCCAGACCATAAGCCAGGGATGAGGCAGTCGGCTCGTTGATGATTCGCAGGACTTCCAAACCAGCAATTTTTCCGGCATCTTTTGTCGCATTCCGCTGACTGTCGTTAAAGTATGCCGGGACTGTGATAACTGCCTGTGTCACGGGCTCGCCCAGGTAATCCTCGGCATCCGCTTTGAGCTTGGCCAGGATCATGGCAGAAATTTCAGGAGGGGAATATTCCTTTTCATCCATGATCACCCGAACATCCCCATTGGGTGCCTCTTTGGTCTCATAAGAAACCATTTTTCGGGCTCGCTCCACCTCGGGTGAAGAGAATTTCCCACCCATAAACCGCTTGATGGAATGAACGGTGTTCTCCGGGTTTACCACCGCCTGATTGCGGGCAGGTCGACCCACCAGCCGTTCATGGTTCTTATTCACCGCAACGACAGAGGGCACCAATCGGTCGCCCTCTGCGGAGGGGATGATTGTTGGTTCCCCGCCTTCCATCACTGCTGCGGCGGAGTTTGTCGTTCCTAAGTCTATTCCAATGATTTTTGCCATAGTTTATTTTCCTCCATTTTAAGTTTCTGTTTGTTCTGTTTTGTGTGATTGAGCTGTCAGGCGGCGATTCTCACCAAGGCCGGTCGGAGTACTTTATCGCCAATCCAGTATCCTTCCTTCAATACCTCGATGATCTCACCACTCTGGTGATGTTCACTTTCTTCCTGCATTAAAGCCTCATGGATATTTGGATCAAACTGCTCCCCTAACGCCTTCATCGGTTTGACTCCTTCTGCTTCCAGTTTCGCCAGTAGTTTTCGATAAATCATTTCTATGCCCTCAGACCACGTCGCACCTTCCCCTTTTTCCGGCCGGTCCTCCAGGGCCCGCTCCAGATCATCCAGGATTTCCAGATATCCCTTGATAATTTCCCCTTTCGCGTATTGATGGAACTCCGCTTTTTCCCGGTTGACGCGCTTTTTGTAATTTGCAAACTCTGCTGCGGACCGCTGCCAGCCGTCCAGGTATTCCTCAGCCTTCGCTTCGCTGTCTGTGAGTGCATTCGCCAATTTTTTAATCGTCTCCTCCTCGGTTTCCTCCAGGATCTCCTCTGCTTCATCACCCTCCCCCTGAAGTTCTCCTGCTGGGGGATCCTCAGCGATTTCCTCCTCCGGAGGTTTCGACACCTCCAGGGAGGGGGATTCATCCGGGTGCATTTCTTCAGCTTTTTCAATGCTTTTCTGTTTTTTCGCCATCTTTCCTACCACTCCTTGTCCAATAAATGCAGATCATTCCATTTGCTCTTAATTGCTGATCGATTCAGAAATCAGTTCACTCATGACATCTGAGACAAACCGGACGGTGGAAACCCCCCGGCTGTAGGACATCCGCAGGGGCCCAAGAATTCCCACCGCGCCTATGGCCTCCTTGCTGGATCCGTAGCCGGCCAGGATCATGGAACACTCTTCCAGTTCTTCCCAGGTGCCCTCCCCCCCAATGATGACATGGATTCCTCCGGTATCGCTCTCAAACACGGTGCGGGATAAAAGATCGTCCAACAGGGAACGGTCTTCAAAAATCCGCAGCGTCTGCTGGGCTTTTTCAGGTTTAGAAAACTCGGGTGCCGATAATACATTGGTGAGACCGTCGCGATACACATTCCCAGACGAAACCAGACTGGTCTGCCTCATCACCCTGCGGATGACCGAGATCACATCCTGCTGGATCTTTTCCTGTACCTGATTGCTGAGCTCAGCCAGCTGCTGGGCATCCAGCCCGCGGGCGAGGATGTTGATCCTGGCTGCCACCTGATTCAACTGATCTTGAGAGATGAGTTCATCCATCAGCAGTGTTTGCTGATGGACCTCTCCGCTGTTCAGCACCACCACCAGCAGGACCTGTCGGCCCCGCGTTGAAAGCAGGGCCACATGTTTTAAGCGGGACGTTTCCGAATGGAGCGCGGTCACCAGGGAGGCCACCCGGGTATGCTGGGCGAGAATGGAAGCTGACAGGGACATCCAATCATCCACATCATGGCGGGCTTGATAAAATTGGTGCCGGATCATCTGCTGCAGGTGGGACGGCAGCGAGTCTGCTCCCATGAGCTGCTGCACAAAATAGCGGTAGCCCTGTTTGGTGGGCACCCGCCCCGCAGACGTGTAGGGCTGCGCGAGAAACCCCTGCTCATCCAGCCAAGCCATCTCATTGCGCACGGTCGCCGAACTGATTTCCAGCTGGTAATGTTCCACCAGGCGGCCGGAGCTGATCGGCTCAGCGGTTTCAATATAGTCCTTGACCAGCAAGGCCAGCACCAGTTTCTGTCTTTCTGTTAAGTTTCTCATCATTAAACAAGTATTAGCACTCTCGTTGCCTGACTGCTAACAACGTTTAACATCCTATCATGAGCTCTTTTAGCAGTCAAGAAGGGGAATTGCTAATGATTGCTTTCTTATATGATGTTAACAAACCAGGGGAAGGATCGGGGGGCTGCCGCGCGTGCCAGTCTGACCCCTCAGATCGCCTCAGAAGGGGGGTCCTCCGCCAGCGACGCTAAAAACTGGCGGTCCTCGTCAGACAGCACGAGATCCCGGAGGAGTTCCGGCCGTCGGAAATAGGTCCTCCGCAAGGCCTGCTCCCGCCGCCAGCGTGCGATCCGGGCGTGATGACCGGAGCGGAGGATCTCGGGAACCGCCCACCCGCGGAAGACCTCAGGCCGGGTGTAGTGGGGGTGTTCTAGGATCCCCGTAGCGTGGGAATCCTGTGCTGCTGCCCTGGGATCTCCCAGCACACCTGGTTGAAGCCTTGTCAGAACATCGATCAAGACCAGTGCGGGGAGCTCGCCGCCGGTGAGCACGTAATCTCCAATGGAAATCTCCCGGGTCACCAGGTGCCTCCTCACCCGCTCATCCACCCCCTCATAGTGACCTGCTATCAGCCCTAATTGGGCACTGTCTGCCAACTCCTCCGCTATCCCCTGGGTCAACAGCTCCCCCTGGGGGGTAAGCAGGATCACCGGGCAGGCAGGGGGTGCGCCAAGGATATCCTCGACAGCGGCAAAAATCGGTTCGGGTTTCAGGACCATCCCTCCCCCCCCGCCGTAGGGAGGTTCATCGGTGACATGATGCTTATCGACGGTCCAATCCCGGATATTGTGGATGGCCACCGCTACCTGACCCCCTTCCCGGGCCCGTTTCAGGATGCTGCTGTCCAGATAGGGGGTGAAGACCTCCGGGAAGAGTGTAAACACATCAAAGCGCATGTCCAAATTCTAGCTGAACCAGGAACGATCGACAAGAGGCATCGCCTGGTTTTGAAGACTACATAAAATTCCCATGAGAGATTTTTCGCATCCTTGACGCTGTTTTTAACCGGATGGTAAGATGGATCCATGTATTTAAACGGCAGCAACTGGAAAATGACCAAAAAGCCCCGGAAGCGCTCAAATCCCTGGCGGATCCTGCTGCTCATGGTTTTAATCGGATTTGTGATCTATATCAATCGAACCGTCGTGCCGATCACCGAACCCCTTTTTATTCCCACACAAACCCCAACCATAAATCCAGAAGCGTATATCAACCAGGCAGAACAGCTCTTCGAGGAAGGAAAATTAGGCCAGTCGATCGAAGCGTACCGGGAAGCCATCCTGGTCAACCCGGAGGATTCCTCCCTCTATGTGAACATGGCCCGGGTGCAGATGCTGGCAGGCCAACCTGAGCAGGCCCTGGAGAATGCCCAGTTGGCCCTGCTCCGGAATCCGGACAACCCTCTCGGTCACGTGATGAAAGCCTGGGCGCTGGATTTTTTGGGAGAGTTTATCGAAGCTGAAGCAGCCATCGAACGGGCGCTTGAGCTGGCGAATAAAAACCCCCTGGCGCACGCAGTCCATGCAGAGATCCTGGTTGACACCCAGGAATATGAGCAAGCCAGCACTGCCTCCCTGCGAGCCCTGGAACTGGGCCCCAACATGCTCGAAACCCACCGGGCCCGGGGATATGTGCTGTACTGGACCGGGAATTACGAAGAAGCGATCCGGGAATATCAGAGCGCTTTAAACATCAATAATGCCATCCCCAACCTCCATCTGATGCTGGGGTATTCCCACTACGCAAATAATGATCATGACAAAGCGATCACCTCCTTTTCCCAGGCCAACGCGCTTAACCCCAAGGATCCCACCCCGGATTACGAGATATCCCGGATCTACTTACTGGATGGTATTTACAACAAAGCGATTCAATACGCTGCCCTGGCAGTAAAAGATCAGCCCACAGATCCGCTCCTGCATGGAAACCTTGGTGTCCTCTATGCCAGAAACAATCAATACGACCTGGCCTTGCAGGAGCTCACCCTGGCCGTGAGAGGGGGCACAACAGAAAATGAAGAGGTGGTAGAGGGACTCCCTCTTTCCTACAAACCCAGGGTGATTGAAATCTTTTCTGCATACGGGCTAACCCTGGCAAGAACCAACCAGTGCGATCAGGCGGTGCCGATTTTCCAGCTCATGCTCAGTCAGATCAGCGAAAATGAAATTGCCGTGATCAATGCCACAGAAGGATTAAATATCTGCTCTGCATCGCTGGATGGCATCACCCCCACACCAGAAGAAGAGTGATCCATCCACCCAGCAGCGCACCAAGACCATGGATCGGAAACTAACCGGGAAGCGACCCTCATTTTCAAATTCCAGGCCCCAATTCAATTTCAATCGGGTGCTGATCCTCTGTGCCTTAATCGCATCCGGAATCTGGTTTGCCGTGGAAGTCAACAAACCAGATGGGAAATTCGAACCACTTTTTCTGCCCACCCCGACAGCAACCCGAACGGTGAATTCCCTGGTCCAGGAAGGGCAGGCATACTTTGAGGCAGGCAAAATCTATGATCCTCTCGGCAAGGATGCCATCGATGCTTACTATGATGTGCTCGAGGACCATCCGGAAGATGCGCTCACCCGAGCGGAATTAGCCCGGCTGCTGACCTACTCCTCCAGCCTGCTCTCCACTACAGAGCAGCGGCAGGAGCGTTTAGCCCTGGCCAGGAAGGAAATTGAGCAAGCTGCTGAGGATGCTCCTGATGACAGCACCGTCCAGGCAATCCGGGCCCTGGTCCTTGACTGGAGCGCAACCTCCGCAGCCGGGACCGAGGGCCAGCGCCAGCAGTGGCTTAATGAAGCAGAGCAAGCTGCCAACCTGGCAATCACCCTGGATCCCAACAACAGCCTGGCGCTGGCATTTTACGCGGAGGTGCTCTTAGACCAGGGTCAAATCCCCCAGGCGGAGGAAAATGCCCGGCTGGCAGTCAACCAGGGTCCGGAATTAATGGACACCCACAGGGTGTACGGAACAGTCCTGGAAACAATGGGGGAATACCGGTATGCCATTGAAGAATTTGAAAAAGCAGCGGAGATCAATCCCAACCTGACTTTCCTCTACATCCGCATCGGCGTCATCTACCGGGCCCTGAAAGTTTATGATACCGCCCTGGAATATTTTGCCAAAGCCATCACCGTCAACCAATCCAACGGTGTGGAAGATCCCCTCCCCTATATTGCAATTGCGAAAACTTACTCCCGGGACGGGGAATTCTTTGTCGCGGCAATCAATGGCGAAAAAGCAGTTCAAATCGACCCCACAAATGCCAACACCTATGGTCAGCTGGGGGATATCTATGTCAGGGCCAGAAACTATGAGGGTGCGCTGCCCGTGCTGAAGTGCGCTGTGGAGGGCTGCACTGCTGAAGAGAATGAAGTCGGGGGCGTCGCAGTCAGCGGACTGGAGCTGGATAATTTTGACGTGGCCTATTACTATGCCCGCTATGGCTCCGTGCTGGCAGCTTTGAGCCGACCGGGACAAAATTACTGCCCGAAAGCGGTCGAAATATTGAACGATCTGGAAAGAGCCTACGGGGGAGATCCGACCCTGATGAGTATTGTTGCCGAGAACGAGGCAATCTGCAATTTACTCGAATCCACCCCCTCTCCCTGACCGATCTGACAGGAGACAGTTTTCGTGCCCCACCTGCCGGGTTTTCCTGCTGGACCCAGGTCTCAGAAATGTATAAGAATTTTATAAAATTCTCCCGGGGAAACTTGACTTTCACCAGGAAGCCAGTTATCATATTTTTCGCTGGTTAGCAGTCAAAATAAATGACTGCTAAACTGAGCTATTTTGTGCTGCTATCTCAGCACATGCAGGACCAGTGGAAAAAACATCTTCACAAGGAAAATATTTAATTATTCAAGGAGTTGAAATCTATGGCTGGAAAGCGGATTGTCTTTTCTGAAGAAGCGCGACGGAAACTTCAGGCTGGAATGGATAAGCTGGCAAAGGCGGTTATCACCACCCTGGGTCCCAAGGGACGCAACGTGGCTTTGGACCGGAGCTTTGGCAGTCCTACGATTACCCATGATGGGGTCACCGTCGCCAAAGAGGTGGAACTGAAGGACAAGTTTGAAAACATGGGTGCCCAGCTGCTCAAAGAAGCAGCCACCAAAACCAATGACATCGCCGGGGATGGGACCACAACCTCCACCCTGCTTGCTCATTCTATCGTCACAGAAGGGATGAAAAACCTGGCTGCCGGATTTAACCCCATGCTGCTCAAACAAGGTATTGAAGCGGCTGCAAAAGCGGTCTCTGATGAGCTTGGTGAACAGGCAATTGACGTCACCACGAAGGAAGAAATCGCCAATGTGGCCAGCATATCTGCCCAGGACCGCTCGATTGGGGAGCTGATTGCCGATGTGATGGATAAAGTTGGCAAGGATGGGGTCATCACTGTGGAGGAATCCAAAACCCTCGCCTTTGAAACTGAATACGTGGAAGGCATGCAGTTCGACCGCGGCTACCTCTCCCCTTATTTCGTCACCAACCCGGATGACATGGAAGCGGTGATTGAGGAACCCAACGTCCTCATCCACGACTCAAAAATCTCCGCAGCCCAGGATATCGTTCCCCTCCTGGAGAAATTGGTGCAGATGGGGAAACGGGAAGTGGTGATCATCGCAGAAGATGTTGACGGGGAAGCCTTGGCGACCCTGGTGCTCAACAAACTTCGCGGTATGGTCAATGTGCTGGCAATCAAAGCCCCTGGATTTGGCGATCGACGGAAGGCCATGCTCCAGGATATTGCTATCTTGACCGGGGCGACAGTCATCTCAGAAGACCTGGGTCGGAAATTGGACAGCGCAACGGTGGATGATCTTGGTCAAGCGGAGAAGGTGATTTCCACGAAGGATGACACCACCATCGTCGGGGGTCAGGGAGACAACGAGCAGATCAAGTCCCGCATCCAGCAGATTCGCAATGAGATTGAGGTCAGCACCAGCGATTACGACCGGGAAAAACTGCAGGAGCGGCTGGCAAAGCTGTCCGGCGGCGTAGCCATCATCCGTGTAGGCGCGGCGACAGAGACGGAATTAAAAGAAAAGAAGCACCGTGTTGAAGATGCCCTCTCGGCAACCCGCGCAGCAGTGGAAGCAGGGATCGTGCCGGGTGGAGGCGTGGCGCTGATCAATGCCAGCAAAGCCATCGAAGACCTGGAGATGGAGTATCCGGATGCCCAGGTAGGCGTGAAAATCGTCCGCCAGGCGCTGGAAGTGCCCATCCGCAAGATCGCAGAAAACGCCGGGAAGGATGGAGCGGTGATTCTGGAAAATGTCCGCCGCTTCCAAAAAGAGAAGAAAGATGTCAACATCGGCTTCGATGTGCTCAGCGAGGATTACCTCAATATGGTTGAAGCCGGCGTGATTGACCCTGCAAAGGTTACCCGTGGCGCCCTGGAGAATGCTGCCTCAATTGCAGCAATGATCCTGACCACGGAAGCGCTCATCGCTGACGAACCAAAAGATGACGATGAGATGGGTCCTGGCGGCATGGGCGGCGGCATGGGCGGCGGCATGGGCGGCGGCATGCCTGGCATGATGTAAGATCGCTTTTTGGACACTCACGAGCAGTGTGGGAAGAAACTCTACCCCACACTGCTTTTTTTCTCAGACTTCACGGTTGTGGTAAGGACATCCGATCTCATCCACTGCTAAGGAATTGCTTACCCAGGAGAGTATAATAGGCAGAAAATCCCTTTAAGCAGGAAAAAATGACCATGAATAAAAACCTATCCAGAAAAGCAATCCCGATGACTGTGATCTTGATCACTGCAGTGCTAGCAAGCAGCTGTCAGGTGATGGGACTGTTTCATAAAAAGGTCCGGGGGACCCCGGCGCCCTCAGCGGTGCCCCTGCCGACTTCAGAAGATCCATCCAGCGAAGTCCTGCCTGATCAACCCGGGCAGGAAATCATTTCACCCCAAGAAAAGATCACCCTCCCGGAGGGCTTCGGGATCTCGGTGTTTATCGATGGTCTCAAAGGCCCCCGCATGATGGCTGTGGGGCCCGATGACCAGCTGTATGTGGCTGAGCGGACCACAGGGAGAATTTTGCGCTTGCCGGACCGAGACCAAAACGGACTCGGGGACGGCATCGAGGTGGTTGCCGAAGACCTCCTGGACCCAAGCAGCCTGGCATTTTATAAAGATGGGTCCATCTATGTCGGGGAGACGACCCGGGTGATCCGGCTCACCGATCCGGACGGAGATGGATATTTTCAGGAGCGGGAGATCATCGTCGCCGGAATCCCTGCGGGGGGGCACACCACCAGAACGGTAGTTTTCAGCCCTGATTACAGTCATTTATACGTTTCCATTGGCTCCTCCTGCAATGTCTGCGAGGAGCGGGATGAGCGCCGGGCCGGTGTCGTGCGCTATAAACCAGATGGCAGCAGCGAAACGCTGTTCTCCACCGGGTTGAGAAATGCTGTCGGCATGGAGTTTCGACCAGACAATGGAATTTTATGGGTGACCAACAACGGCAGGGACTGGCTTGGAGATGACCTGCCCCCGGAAACCGTGTACGCCATTTATAAGGATGCAGATGCTGGGTGGCCCGGGTGTCATGCGGGGCATATCATTGATCCAGATTTAGGCGAACCAGATTCCTGCGAAGACGTCATCGACCCCCGGGTGGTCATGCAGGCCCACACCGCTCCCCTGGGGATGACCTTTTATACCGGAGACCAGTTCCCGGAAAACTATCAAAAGGACTTATTTATCGCCCTGCACGGCTCCTGGAACCGATCCATTCCTGTGGGATATAAAGTCGTCCGGATCGCCCTCGACCCTGGCGGGTTGGGACCGGTGGTTGATTTTGCGACTGGTTGGCTCAGGGAGGACGGTTCCAACTGGGGCCGGCCGGTTGATCTGGTTAACGCGCCGGACGGCAGCCTGTTCCTCTCTGAAGATGGACAGGGCACTATCTACCGGATTTTTTATGCCCGGTCAGGGTCGGATCAGTGAAATCCGGTCCAGGGGTTTTGGATTTGGTTTTTGACAAAATCGGCCTGCCGTGCTAGAATTGCTGCGTTGTTAGGGGAGCGCATCGCCTGGCTGGTGCAAAAAAGGATCACAGCCAGTGATGATAGAGAGTGATTGATCGTTGCAGTTAGAATGCAAGAGAAACACAATCAAATTATCAAACGCATGCTCTACCCGGCCGTCAGGACAGCGACCGGGTATTTTTATGAGAAATTAACCATCCTCAATCAAAGGAAAAATATGAGGATGAAATTACCTACGAAGGAAGTAAATTATGAGTAATAAAGCATTAAGAATTATCCCCTTAGGGGGATTGGGAGAAGTCGGGAAGAATATGACCGTGTATGAATACGGCAGCAATCTCCTGATTGTCGATATGGGGATCATGTTCCCCGAAAATGAAATGCTGGGAATCGATTACATCATCCCGGATTTCAACTATGTTAAAGAACGAAAGGACCTTGTCAGGGGGATTATTATCACCCACGGGCACATGGATCATGTTGGGGCGCTCCACCATTTACTCGAGGAAGTAAATGCACCCATCTTTGCCACACCCCTGACGCGGGGGTTGATTGAGGTGAACCTTTCCGAAAAAGGGCTGCTGGAAAAGGCTGATATCAATACCGTCCATGCTGGTGAAAGCAAGAATATTGGCCCCTTTCTTGTAGAATTTTTTCACGTCTGCCACTCCATCCCCGACAGCGTCGGACTGGGGATCACATCTCCGGAAGGGTTGATCGTCCATACCGGCGATTACAAGTTTGATCCCACCCCGGTGGACGAATGGCCCACAGATTTTGCCCAGCTGGCAGAGTTTTCCGGCCGCGGTGTGCTGGCTTTGCTGGCCGATTCCACCAATGCAGATAAACCCGGATGGACTCCCTCGGAAATGGTCATTGATGACGCCCTCAATGAAGTTTTCAGCAGTGCCCCGGGGAGAATTATCGTGGCCTCCTTTGCTTCCCTGGTTTCCCGGATGCAGCAGGTTATCGACGCCACCGAGCGCTTTGGACGGAAGATCGCTTTTGTTGGCTACAGTATGAAGCAAAACTCAAAAATGGCAAAGAAGCTGGGCTACCTGAACATCCCCCGGGATCTTGAGGTTGGCTTGGATGAAGCCTTGAATATGAAACCAAAAGATGTTGTCCTGATGGCGACCGGCTCCCAGGGGGAACCCTACTCGATCATGGGCAGGCTGTCCAGAGGGACAAACCGACGGTTTGACCTCATCAAAAATGACACGATTGTGCTTTCTTCGCATGCAATTCCCGGGAATGAAGAAGCGGTGTATAAAACAATCAACCGCCTCTTCCGCAGGGGGGCGAATGTGGTCTACGAACCCCTGGCAGAGGTGCATGTTTCCGGGCATGCAAAACAAGATGAGATGAAGCTGATGCTCAACATCGTCAATCCCCAGCACCTCATCCCCATTCATGGGGAGCTTCGACACCTCAAACACCATGCGGTCCTGGCAAAGGAAGCCGGTTTTTCTGAAGACAAGATCGCCGTGATCGAGAACGGACAGGTGATCGAATTTGAAAACGGAGAGCTGACCCTCAAGGAGCGCATCCCGGGAAGTTATGTCTTTGTGGACGGATCCCGTGTGGGAGATATTGGCCCCAGTGTCGTCCGGGAACGAGAACAGCTGTCTTCCGATGGGGTGGTCCTGATCAGCCTGGTCCTGAATTCAAAAGGACAACTTAAAGAAGAACCTGAGATCATTTCCCGGGGATTCATCTATAAGAAAAATAAAAACGGAATCATCCAGGAAACCCAGGATAAAATCGTTCAGGTGGTCAAACAGACCCAGGGGGATCTGCACAACGAGGTGGTGAGATCAGTGCGCTCCTTCCTGTTCAGCAAAACCAGAAAACGCCCCGTGGTGCTGGTTACCATGAGCTGGGTGTAGCAACCCAGCTGCAAAATTTTCTGAGGGGACCAGGGAGTCCTGGAAATCCGCTTTAAGAGGCTGACCAGCCATGGTCCCCGATCAAGGGAACAAAGGCGACCGGGGAGAGAGTATCCTTTTTCAACTGGCCTTCCTGCTTTGTCCAAAGCTGGAGGATCTGCCCACCCCTCCCCCCCACAGGCATAATTAACCGCCCCTGCTCATCCAGCTGATCCAGTAAAGGT
>CAZUMA010000006.1:0-84292 GCA_964621835.1 uncultured Anaerolineales bacterium
CGTGTGTCCTTCCAAAAGCTGCTCCTGGATAACTCGGGAGCAGCTTTTTTAGTCTCCTGGTGCAACTTTTTTCCCCCTGCCCGGGTAGTACCGGGTAGAAGGGTGTCTGAATGAACCCCATACTCTCACTTCAAGGAGTTCCTGAATGGCAGATATCTATGCAGTCTTTGGCAGCTTGATCTTTCTGGGAGTTTCCTATCCAGCGATGCTGGCAGCCTGGCGGCTGCTTTTCCCGGGAATGGTGGAGCGCTCCCGGCAGCGAATCACCACAACCCCCTGGAAGTGCCTCGGACTGGGCCTCCTCAGCGCGCTGATCGCCGGGATTCCAGCCGGGTTTTTCTTCGCCCTCCCCTCCCAGGGAGCCCAGGTGATCGCCTGGATCTGGGTGGTGTTCCTGCTCGGCCTGTCCAGCGTGGCCGCTGCCGGGCTGGCAGGGGAGCTGGGTGAGCGCATCCGGCAGTCCTCCGGGGATGTCTTCTCACCACTGGGGGCTTTTCTGAGGGGCGCAGTCCTCTGGGAGCTGGCGTCCGTTTTTCCCCTCATCGGCTGGATCCTGGTCCTGCCCGCAGGGCTGTTTATCACCTTCGGCGCAGGGGTTTTTTCCCTCTTGAGCTGGATGCCCCGCGTCTCCCCGGCAGCAGAAGCAGCATAACCTGATGGCCATCACCCGCAGGGACTTTCTCAAACTGGCTGGCATCCTGGCTGCCGGATCTGCAGCTGGCTGTTCCCCCCTGGCAGGATACCTGCCTGCGGGAGCCACTGACAGGAATCCTGGTGAATTCCCCCCACCAGCCTATTGGCAGGCGCTGTCCCGCCTCACCTACGGGCCCACACCAGCGGTGTGGAGCCGGGTCAGCAGGATTGGTCTTGCTGCTTGGATCGAGGAGCAGCTCACACCCGAAAAGATTGCTGATCCCTGGACCAACCTCCTGGTCAGCCGGTTTGAGATCCTGGACCAGGACGCCAACCAGCTTCGCGCCAGGGGGGATCAGCTCTTTGATAATACTGACCCCGGGCGGATCCTGGTTGATTTCCGCAGGGCGACCCTGCTTCGCCAGACCTACAGCAAGCGCCAGCTTTATGAGCAGATAGTGGAATTCTGGACGGACCATTTCAACATCTCTGTTGAGAAAGGGGACTGCTGGTATTTGAAAGTGGTCGATGACCGCGAGGTCATTCGCCGTCATGCCCTGGGCAATTTTCGCGACCTGCTGGGGGCTTCTGCCCATTCCCCGGCCATGCTTGTCTACCTGGATAACCAGGCCAACCTCCGGGAAGCCCCCAATGAAAACTACGCCCGGGAGCTTTTGGAGCTGCATACCCTCGGTGTCCATGGAGGCTATACGCAACATGATGTGATGGAGCTGGCCCGCTGCCTGACCGGCTGGACCGTGAAAGAGCACTTCTGGCTGGGGGAGATCACCTTTGAGCCCGCGCAGCACGCCCCGGGATCCAAAACGGTCCTCAGCAGGACCATCCCCCCACTGGGAGACGGGGAGCTTGACCGGGTGCTGGACCACCTGGCAGTCCATCCATCGACCGCCCGGACCATTGCCGAAAAGCTGGCCCGGCGCTTCCTCGCTGACCGCCCCTCCCCGGAGCTGGTCAGCCGCGCAGCGGATGCCTTCATAGCAAGCGGTGGGGAAATCACGGCGGTGCTGCGGGTGGTCCTCCTGGACGGCCTGGTGCAGCATCCTGCTGATTATATGGGGCCAAAATATAAGCGGCCTCTCAACTATGTGCTGTCTGCGCTCCGCCAGACCGGGTCCGACACCAACGGCGGTCCCCCGATCCAAACGGCCCTGGCCCGGATGGGACAGCCCCTCTACGGCTGGCCGACCCCGGACGGGTATCCGGATACTGCCAGCGCCTGGCAGGGCAATCTGCTGCCGCGCTGGACTTTTGCCCTCGATTTGGTGGAAGACCGGCTGCAGGGAACAAAGTTCGACCTGCCTGTTTTTCTCTCAGGTTTCCAGGCGGAAGACCCCCCCGCGCTGGCCGGGGCCATCTCCCAGCATCTGCTCGGGGGACAGCTGCCCGGGGACATACAAGCTGCCCTTCTGGATATTTTCAGGGAGCTTTATAGGAAGGACCCCTCAAAAGCGGCCGGGATGCTGGTTGCCGCGCTGCTGTCCTCCCCCCAATTTCAGTGGAAATAAGCTCGAAAAAAAGGATTTCCAATGGATCAAAAATCAACCCCATATAAATCCCACCAGTGGCTATTCTGGCTCATTCTGGCGGGTTTTTCCACCTACTTCGCGGAAGTTTTTTCTGGAGCGGATATGTTTCCCTTTTTCCACCCCTGGGGCATATTCATCGTCGTCCCCCTTTACGGCCTCCACATCCTGCTGCTTGCCAGCCTGGTTTACCGGGCGCCGAAACCCTGCTTTTCCAGCCTGGTATTTGCCGGGATGATCTTTGGCCTTTATGAAGCATACCTGACCAAGGTGCTCTGGAGCCCTCCCTGGGGGGATGCCCTGATCATCGGCGGGATCGCGCCTGTAGAGACGCTGGTGCTGGTTTTCTGGTGGCATACCTGGTTCGCGTTCATTCTCCCCCTGGTGGTGCTGGAGCCGCTGCTGACCGGGTCCGGGCAGCTGATTGAGACCTTTCCAAAACGGATCGGCCGCTTTCTCTCCAGCTGGCGCGGCCTGGCCCTGCTGATGGTCTTTGGCGGCATCTTTCAAAGCGTGAATTCCCCGGGCGTGGGGGAATCCCTGCTTTCCGGGATCTCCACCACGGGTTTTCTGATCGGATTGATCATGCTCTGGAGGCGGATCACCCGCGGCTGCTCCTACACCATGGACGAGCTGCTTCCCAACCGGCGCCAGTTCAAGCTGCTTTTGATCCCTACTGGGATTCTTTACCTAGGGTTGGGCCTGGTCTTGCGGCCGGAGGCCTTCCCGGGGTGGAGCGGCCACCTGATCATCTGGATCCTCTACGGGGTCAGCTTCACGCTGCTGTTCCGCAGCCAGAAAGGAGAAGCCGCTGCCCCATCCAAGGGGGTTGAGAACAAGCTCCCCGCGATCAGCACCAGGCGGTGGCTGCTGCTGGCTGGAATTTTCCCAGCTGCCGCGGCCGCTGGCGAGCTGCTTTTGAGCCCGATTGCCAACCCGATGGCCCTGTTCTTCTGGTTTGCAGGGATTTTCTTTGGGGTCCTGATGTTCATCAAGGCTGTCCGGCTGACCTTCCCAAAACAAGGAGCCATCCAGCATGCCTGAGATCAAAAAAATTCTCCTCACCCTCTCTGTATTACTGGCTGCGGTGATCGCCTGCGAGGAAAGCGGGGAGATGTCCCCCACCCCCGCTCCCACGCAGACTTTGCCGCCATCATCCTCCAACCCGGTTCCCCGGGGAGACCGGATCCTTGAGCTGGACGCCAACCCTCCCCAGCAGGATGATTACGACGCGGTCATGGATCACGCCCGGGCGCTGGGTGCGCAGTCCATCCGCCTCAGCGTCTACTGGGATGAGATTGAAACTGCCCCCGGAGTTTTTTCCCCTGACCCCAACTGGCTGGCAATCGCCAACAGCTACTACCCTGCCCAGGATATGCAGGTTTCGCTGGTGATCGCTGTCATCGACACCACGGAGATCCGCCTCCCGGCAGACCTGGAGGGAAAATCCCTTGATGATCCTGCGGTGATCGCTCGCTTCCAGGCCCTGCTTGATTACACCGCCAGCCAGACAGCAGATCTTGAACTGACCTCCCTGGCTATTGGGAATGAAATTGACGGTGTGCTGGGGAATTCTGCGGACCGCCGGGAATCCTACACCCTTTTCTTTGCTGAAGCAGCCGATCACGCCCGGAGCTTGTGGCCGGATGTCCCGGTGGGGGCAAAGGTAATGTTTGAAGGGCTGACCGGAAAGTCTGCCGAGTTTGCCGCAGAAATCAACAGATCGGCTGACGTGGTGATGGCTACCTACTATCCCCTGGCCGGAGATTTCAGCGTCCTGGATCCCGGGGTGGTCCGGGAGGATTTTTCAGTTCTCACCAATCAATATCCGGACAGGGAGATCCACATCACCGAGATTGGCTACCCCACCAGCGAGGAGCTCGGCAGCAGCCCGGAGAAGCAGGCAGTGTTTATCCAGGAAATGTTTTCAGCCTGGGATGACCACGCGGACCAAATTACCTTGATTTCTTACTCCTGGCTGAGCGATTTATCGCCGTCTTCCGTCTCAGAGCTGGAGGCCTACTACGGCCTGTCCAACCGCCGATTCGGGGAGTTTTTGCGCACCCTCGGCCTGCGCACTTATCCAGGAACTGGCCAGGAAAAGCCGGGGTTTTCCACCTTCCGGGAGGAAGCAGCCGCCCGCGGCTGGCAGTGATGATCAATTTATCCTCCCTTCTGGTGCTCCAGGGCCTTCGCTAACCACGAGCCTGGTCGGGGCAGGATGATTCCTGGTCAGCCTCTGGAAGCTCAACTATAAAACACCCATTAAAAGGACAGCATGATGACTTTGTTATATGAGGCTGGGAAGATTTCTCTCAATCCTTCCCATAGACCAACAAGCAGGCTACCTGCGAAAGGTAACCCCATCTCCCACACCCTGGTGGTTGTCTTCCTGCGGGGTGGGGCCGACGGCCTGCATATGGTGGTCCCTTACGCCGAACCTGCCTACCACCAGCTCCGCCCCACCCTCCGGATCCCCTCTCCGGGTGATCACAAGGAACCAGAAGCCCATCGAGCCCTGGACCTGGACGGGTTTTTTGGCTTCCACCCGGCCCTGGAACCGCTCTTGGATATCTGGAAAGCAGGCCAGCTGGCCCTCATCCACGCTGTCGGCGCCCCGGATGATTCCCGCTCTCATTTCAAGGCCATGGAGCTGATCGAACGGGGGGTCACTAAGGAGAGCGGCCCGGTCACCGGCTGGCTGGGTCGGGTACTCTCTTATCTTCCCGGGGAAAACCCCTCCCCGCTGCGGGCAGTCAGCCTGGGGGAGCAGATCCCCCGCAGCCTTTATGGACCCACCCCGGCTGCGGCGGTCCCGTCGCTTGCCGATTATCAACTGGAAGGGGCAGGATCTCAGAAACCCTTTGCCGAGGCGCTCTCCCTGCTGCACGGGGGAACCGACCCGGTCAGCATCTCCGGCCGGGAGACCCTCCAGGTGATGGAAACGCTCCAGCAGCTTGACCAGGGCATTCAGCAGCCGGACGAGGGATACCCGGAAACCCGGTTTGGACGAGGGCTCCAGCAGCTGGCCCGGCTGATCCAGGCGGAGGTGGGCGTGGAGATTGCCGCGGTTGATCTTGCGGGCTGGGACACGCATTTTGCCCAGGGAATCCAGGAGGGGCTGATGCCCAACCTGATGGCCGAACTGGGGGCGGGGCTGGCGGAATTTCACTGCCAGCTTGCGGGCCAGCTGGACCGGTTCACGGTGGTGGTAATGAGCGAATTCGGGCGACGGGCCCGAGAAAACGCCAGCCTGGGTACTGACCATGGACGGGGCGGAATGATGATGGTAATCGGGGAAGGGGTTTCATCTGGAAAAGTCAGCGGGGCCTGGCCAGGGCTGGCGGAGAAACAGCTGGTTGGTCCCGGGGACCTGGCTGTGACCACGGATTTCCGGGATGTTCTTGGAGAGATTATTCTCAAAAAGATGGGCATCCTCTCCCTGGAGGAGATCTTTCCAGACTTTACCCCTGGATTTATTGAGGTGATCAAAACGGAGTGATGATGAAAAAAGCCCTCGGAAAGTTGACATTTATTTTCCTGACCACTGCTATATTGGTGTTTTTCTCTGAAAAAGTGTTCTGGTATGTGCAGGGGTTCGCGATCCTGGAGCTGCTGCTTTTCTATGCCGCCCCGACAGCTGCCTGCCTGTGGGCTATTGATGCGTTCCGGGTCCGGGATCTCTACGGTATGGTGCTCATCGGCGCCCTGTTCGGGTTTTTGGTAGAGGGAGTCCTCACGCCGGTGATCTACGAAGCGGGTTTGCTGGATCCGATCATGCCCGCTTACTTCATCGGCTGGCACGGGCTTTTGAGTGTGGTGTTTGGCTGGTATTTGATCCGGGTCTGGCTGTTGAAAGGCGCCTGGGGATGGGTGCTGGCTGCAAGCGGGGGAGTCGGGCTCTTCTGGGGCGTGTGGTCGCTGACCTACCGGCTGCCGGAAAGCATCGCTGAATTTGAAACCCTGGCAAATGCGGGAGAGCCGGTCCGCCCCGGCATCTGGCCGGCCCAAGAGTTTACCCTCTACACCCTGGTGTTCACCGGGATGCTGATTATGGGCCACTGGCTGCTCGGCCAGGGGGGCTGGAAACCAGGTTTCCAGCTGTCCAGGTGGGGAAAAATTGGCCTGGGGGCCATCCTGGCAGCCCTGTTTGGATTACTGGTGCTATCAGTGCTTCCCCTGGCGTTCCTGAAATTAACCGTGCTGATCGGATTAGCACTGATCCCGCTGTGGGTCAGCAAACGTCATCAGCCGCCGGGATCCCTGCTGGGGGAGCTTACTGGACCTGTCAAAATCACCCACGCCCTGTCCCTTTTGGCCATGCCCGCTGCTGCTTCTCTTGTTTACGGGCTGGCAGCTGTCCAGCCCCCGGAGCAGTCCACCCTGGAGCTGGTCCAGGAGATCACCCCCGTCCTGCAGTCCCTAGTTGGCGGGGTGAACTACCTGCTGGCTGCCGGGGTGCTGATTTTCAGGAGCCGAGCAGAAGATTGATCCTGCTTATAGCCCAGCTAACAGCCCATCAGCAGATGATCTATTGGGATAAACCAAGCTTATATCGAACTTGTGTCTGGTGGGTAAAAAAGGCTCCCGGAAACTGGCATCAACGATCCATCCGCAAGGGATCCGGCGGGTGGAATCGGTCAGGGACTTCTGAGATCTCATAATCCTGTCACGCGCTTTTGGAAAAAGACCACCCCAAGACAAATCGCTTTGCAACTCCCCCAACTATTTTCCGTATATAATAGCAGCAGGAGATAATCAAAAAACAGGAGCAAAGGACATGTCCTTATTGGGCAATATTATCTGGCTGATCTTAGGGGGCTTTATCGCGGGTGTGGGCTACATTATCGGGGGGACCGCCCTCTGCCTGACCATCATCGGCATCCCCTTCGGGGTGCAGACCATCAAGATCGGGGTGGCGACATTTGCCCCCTTCGGCAGGGAAGTCCGGCCGCAGGAAAATGCGGACAGCGTCCCCAATATCATCTTCAACATGATCTGGCTGCTTCTGTTTGGCTGGGAGATCGCCCTGGCCCACTTCATTCACGGGGTCATCCTGACCATCACCATCGTCGGTCTGCCCTTTGCCAGGCAGCACTTCAAGCTCATCCCCCTGGCGCTTTTCCCCTTCGGCCGGGGATACGGCTAACCCACTTCCTCCCTGAATCAGTCCCCGCCAGCCGCGGCTGGCGGGATTATTGACATTATGGTTAATTTTACAATGATATTTATTTTTAAACAGAAACAACTCTTTGGATCAAGATACGAATGATATTGTGAGCATATGATTTATAACTCCCAGCCTATGAGTTTATTATCAATGAGAGATATTTAATCTCCAATTTCTCCTGCTCCATGATCGACAGCAAAGATCCATAAAATAGTGAGATTTGCTACTTTTAGTTTTTTATATCCTTGATTATTCTGCGAAACATACGATCAATTAGAATAACATCGACACTGAATAAGAAGATGTTTATTCCTTTGTCAATTTGTTCTGCGACCACTTCTGCTTGATCTGTATTCCACCACATCAATTTCCCCTTTCGCATGGCAGCTTCCCTTACCCGTTCTCTTGCCTGAATAATTTCCGGATCTGAATCTGAAGAATATCCCCCAGAAGCTGCGAAATCTTGATGTCCAAATCCGACCGCATCAATTCCCTCAATTTCTAATATCTTATCAATATTATCTACTCCTTCCGGCGTTTCTATTATTGCCCAGAGCATGATTTCTTCATTGATATCCTTCATAAATTCTTTCATATCAAGTTCAGTATCCAGATTGGGGAAAATCTCTCTGGCACTTCTATCACAGGTAGCAATTCCCCGATTGCCAATCGGAGGGAATTTTGCCGCATTGACAATTTTTTGTGCCGCCTCAGGTGTGCTGACCTGAGGGACCATGATAATTTGCGCCCCACATTTTAATGCCTTGATGATCTGATTGACGGGGGGTTGATTATCAACTATTTGCTCACACCGAAATAATGAGGTCAATCCAGCCAGCTCGGCAGTACGGATAAGGTTTTCTACTGCCTCCCAATTATGAGCTACGTGTTCATTTTCAATATGGGCAAAATCAAATCCCGCATCCCCCATTAATTCAATTACCCTCGGATCCCTTAACCAGATCTCCATACCCATTACCACTTTGCCTGCTTTAATCTTTTCCTTTAGTAAGTTTTTTCTTGCGTACATCGTTACATCCTTATCTATTTTTTTCTTGACCTATCAAACATTCTTCGGATAAAGTCATTTTAGATCCCGGAACCTCGGATCAAAATCCGGATGTTGGTTCTTAAATTTTTTAAAATAATCCTTACGGACTGGAGAAAAGACATCAATCGCTTTGCAATCAACATCACGAATGAATGCACCATGCGGGACATTTGAAGGCAGGTGGATGACGTCCCCTTCACTAACCCGGTAGATTTTATCCTCGATTATTTCATCACAATATCCCTCAACCACAAACATGATTTGTTCCTCAGGGTGAGAATGTAGTTCAAAAATACTTCCAGCCTTCATGGTCAAAAAACTTATTAAGATGTTTTCTCCAAAGATCAGATGGCTGTCAGAACCTATGACCAATTCCGTTAATGGAATTTTCTGATAGGGTCTTGTAACAAACTCAGCGCGATCTTCTTCTTTTGCCTTTGTGAAATCATTTTCATTCATTTTTAGCCACCTTTTTTATAACTTGATATTTCTTATTACCCATTCTTTATTGATATTTCAGATGAAGCTTCCCTCCCGGCTCTTTTCGCTCCTGTTTTCTATGTTCTGTTCGTGAATGGTTCGCAGCAATCATTATGTTTATCTTTCAAAAATCCTGGATAACGGCGCCCTGTCTATTCGTTTTATCGGGAATTTGGATGCTGCAAAATATGAAAACAATTAGGGCGATAAATGTATTAGCAATAAGCAAAATTGGAAATAATCTTGGATCTCTCTGGGTAAAAAATCGGCCAACCAACCATGGTACGATCATTGCCCCACTGTTTGATCCAATCAAAAATAAACCAGTAATCTCCCCGGTAATATTGATTCGCCGCTTTGCAAAGGTAATTGTTGTCGGAAAAACGGATGCCATAAACAATCCCGTAGTGATTACACTAACCCAAAGTACAAACACGGAATCAGGAATAAATATTAGGAGAGATAAGCTGAGCAGACTGCTTAACAGGACCAGTATTTGCATTACACTCGGTTTTAACCTCTTGATGATTGGAATTGCAATAATCCGCCCTGCCGTAATCGATAACCAAAAAGCAGAGGTCAGGTAAGCCGCACTCTGATCATTGAGCATCTTCAGAGAACGCGAGTAAGTATAAATCCATCCTGCAAAACTTGCTTCAGAGCCGATATAAAAAAACAAGAATATGGCCACAAGAAGAATACCAGTACGATTGAATGCAATTTGGTTTCTTTGAAAGCCACTGACTTTCTCGGGCCCGGGGACCCGGGATAACAAAAAGATAATTGGCAGGGTCAAGACGCTGCATAGCCAAAAGGCTGAGGATATGTCATGATATTTCAACAGGGCAAATGACACTAACAAGGGAGACAATGTTGAACCTAAACCAAAAAAGAAATGAAGCGCATTCATATACGGGCCAAGGTTATCATTTCTTGACCAGGCCAGTAAAGTATTTCCCCCCACATCCAGTCCGCCCTGAGATACACCCAAAATAAAAAGTGAAATCAACAGTCCATATAGTGTGGCTGTAAAAGGTATAAAAACCATGGAGACAGCAACAAAGAACAACATCAAGGATAAGAGACGATTTCCCGGTAACCGGTCGTATTGTCTCCCGATCGTATAAGATCCAACAATATATCCTGAGTAGCGGGCAATAAAAACGGTCCCGATATTTTGGATATTTGTACTGATTTGATCCGCAAGATGTGGCAAAGATGGGCCTAGGATTGCTGTCACGATACCCAGCACGACATAACTGCTAAAATAGCCAATCATATTGAGATATTTTTTCCGGGTCATAGGCGATTATGGCACCTTTACCGTGGCAGTATTTAAATTCTAGAATCTGGATACGATTGTTTGAACGGACCCGGTCTTGGCCGAGGTATAAGCCTTTTCTATCACCTCTACAATATGGCAAGCCTGCTCAGCAAATTGTTTTGGATATTCCCCTTTGTTTACACAATCCAGAAAATACATGATATCCCCATATATAAAGGGAAATTTTATTTTTGTATGATTCTCCGGAATATATGGACCAAAATCATTGAAAGTGTGTGTTTGTCCTCCAACATGATTGATCTCATTGATAAAGTTAGGCTCATGTGGATTCGTAGAGTATATTTCGAGAGCACCATTTGAACCAAAAATACTCATGTGCCCCCAGGTAATCTTTTTACCGGGATGAGATGCGCACCCACTCACAACAGAAAAAATGCTCTGTCCAAAATCCAGGAGCATTAAGGTATTATCATCCACCTCCGTCTTGATCTTTTTATTTTTCCACTCCCTGATCGGCATTCTTTTTCCAGATAAAGCAGTTACCTTCTCAACGGGCCCCAACAAACTGGTTATAGAGTGAAGCGTATAAACGCTCATGTTGTATACAGGACCAGCCCCCTTTTTAAACCACCAGCTTGGATCAATTTTATTTTGAGGTTCCTCTCCCAGCCTACCTTCTTCAAATTGTGGCCCCGGATGATCAGTCACGCATAATGCCCAAAATACAGGACCTACTGCCCCGTCTGAAATCATCTCTTTTGCAAACTTCAAGGTTGGATTAATAATTTGCTGGGGAGAAGCAACAATCACCCGATTCTGTCTCTCAGCTGTGGCGATCAATTCCTGAGCTTCTTTTGCACTGGTTGCAATAGGCTTTTGAAGGTAGACATGTAAACCAGCTGACAAAGATTTCATCGCGTTGTCATAATGAATCGAGGTTGGAGTGCAGATCAGAATAGCGTCGAGCTCAGCTTGATTGAGCATCTCATCAAGACTAATATAATACTCGGGGATCTGGAATTCCTCCGCAGTCTGTTTCGCACGCATCTCGTCGATATCACACACCGCAGTTAAGTCCATTTTCTTTTGGGCGTCCCTCGTGTTAAAGTGCGGTAGCAAAGAAGTCTGGCTTAAAACGCCTAAACCCAATAAGCCCGTTCTTATTGGATAGGAGATTGGCTTTGTCATAATCATTCCCTCCCGTATCGTGTCCCTTGAATTATGGATTTCTTGATCATTCAATAAAACTAGTAAATAATTTTAGCGAGCTCTTCAAGGCCGTCAGTATCCTCTAAATCAAACCAAACTAAATATACCTTTTCTAATCCAGCCTCCTCCAGGAGGGAAATCTGCTCCAGGATCTGACTGCCTGTTCCTGATATTACCGCCTCTCTTTGATCCTGGTTGAGTCCTTTAGGCAGGTACCTTTGAGATAATTCGCTTAGCTCTTTTTTACTTTTAGCGTAAATACACGCTGTGAGCATTGATCGGGAAACTTCAACAGACGATCTACCTTCTGAAAGGACTAATTCATCAAAGTACTCGTTGTACTCATTGAATTTGGTTGGCGTCATATACAGACCATTCCATTCATCCGCGAATTTTGCAGCCAGCGGGAGGGTTACCTTTTTTCCCATTCCCCCGATTAACAGTGGGGGACCACCCGGTCTATTGGGGCGCGGCAGCAGGATTGCATCATTTAGTTCATAGTATTCCCCCTGGAAACTAACCGGGGTGTCATTTTTAAGAAGCAAGTGAATAACTTCGGTGCCCTCCTGGAATCGGGCAAGCCGTTCCGGTACATCGGGGAATTTCAATCCAAACATGTGATGTTCTCTCTCCCAGCCACCCGCTCCAAGTCCTAAGCGAAGCCTCCCCGCGGATAAATCATCCACACCGCATGCCTGCCGGGCAGTTATTGCCGGATGGCGAAAAGTGAATGGAGAGACCAGGGGACCAAAGTCTAATCGCCGGGTATTGTCAGCAAGCCATGTTAAAGATATCCATAATTCCAAGGCAGGCTTATTGGGGGGTTCATTTGCAACAAAGTGATCTGAACGATACAATCCATAGAAACCACAATCCTCAACAACACGTGCAAGCCGCTCCCAGCGAGACCAGGTTAATCCGCTTGCACCTTCGATGGTGATCCCAACCTTGATCATGTTTTTCTCCTGAGCAGCGTTAAATTCTGAACCAGATCACAATCCATATTATCATATAATACATAATATGATCTTATATATTATGATATACTATTATATATCATAATGCATTATTAGGAATCCAAGGCCGCCCGTCCTGCTGTCATCAGCAGGAAAGCATATAAACAGGTCATCATAACCAAGTATTATCTTGACCATGAGCCGCAAGATTTACCTCTGAAATATTTACAAATATTGGTTTCAGAATCAGCTGAAAGCTACCAGAAGGAAGGTCAATACATGTGTCCGGATATTATTTCCCTTGGTGAACCATTATTAGAATTCAATGCAACATCAGAAGGATCTCTTCATAACGTACGAAGGTATGAGGTGGGTTTTGGGGGAGATACTTCAAATTTTGCAATCGCCGTATCAAGGCTGGGGGGAAATTCCGGTTATATATGCCGAGTAGGTGATGATGATTTTGGAAAGATTTTTTTGGACCTCTGGAAAGATGAAGGTGTAGATACTGGAAATGTCATCACAGAAAAAGGTGGCAAAACAGGGATATATTTTATAGCCAGGCAAGACGGCAATCATTCCTTTACGTATTATCGCCGTAACTCGGCAGCAAGTAATTTATCTGTCCATGACCTTCCAGAAAATTACATTAGGAAATCAAAAGTATTCTATACAACAGGTATTAGCCAGGCTATTAGCAACTCATCATGTGATGCGGTTTTCGAAGCCATTGAAGTCGCAAGAGAATCAAATGTTTTCGTTGCCTATGATCCCAATATTCGATTCCAATTATGGGGCAAGCACAGAGCCCGGTCGGTAATTTTAGAGACCATTCGCATGGTGGATTACGTTTTTCCAAACTTATCAGAAGGAATTGAATTAACAGGCCTCGCCAACCCGGAACAGATCACAAAGGAGCTTTTGAAACTTGGACCAAAAGCAGTGGTGCTGAAAATGGGTAGAGACGGATCATTATTGGCTTCACATGACGGACTATATTTCGCCGATCCCCTGGACATCAACTTTGTGGATGGCACTGGAGCCGGCGATACATTTGCCGCAGCATTTTTATCCCATCTGATTGATGGCGGGAAGTTAACAGATTGTCTAAAATTTGCCAATGCAGCTGCAGCCATAACAACCACGGGATGGGGTGCCGTTAACCCAATTCCCAAAAAATCGGACGTTGAGAAAGCAATTGAAGATCAAGAGGTCTTGAAATGGTCCAGGCAAATTCTTTAAATTCAAACTTATTTTTCAAGGGAGTACAAAATCCAGAAGGACCTGTTTCACTGGCCAATGGAAGTTGGCTGATTACTGAAATGGATGCATCAGCCATCAGCCAGATCAGTCTGGATGGAAATTCAAAACGGATCATAGCACAAACTGGCAAACCCAATGGATTGGCTGTGGACAGAAACAATGACATCTGGGTAGCTGATGCTCAATGGGGAGCATTATTACGGGTTACGATGTCAGGAGAGGTGGTGAATATCACAAAAGGTGTTCCTGAGCTGCCCTTCTTACTACCGAATGATCTATGCTTTGGTCCAGATCACATGATTTACATGACCGATTCAGGCATATCCTTAGATACCCTAGAATTAGTGGAATCCCCTAAAGATATTTATGATTTAGATTTTGATGGGCGGGTATTCAGAATTGATCCCCTCACTAACGAGGTGGAGCTTTTGGATAGAGGGTTTCAACTAACAAATGGCATCGCCTTTGGTCCTGGCGGGGAAACATTATATGTCGCCGAAACGCTGACAGGAAACATATATCGATATTGGATAAAAAACGGAAAGCTGGATAGCGGCAGGGAATTTTTTGCCAATGTATTAATTAAGAACCCAGACCAATACGAAGGCGT
Source organism: uncultured Anaerolineales bacterium (assembly GCA_964621835.1). Lineage (GTDB taxonomy): Bacteria > Chloroflexota > Anaerolineae > Anaerolineales > UBA11858 > B10-G9. The sequence goes on from CAZUMA010000006.1 coordinate 14,202, forward strand.
GGCGGGCCCAGATGGGATGGCATTCGACCTGGAAGGCTACCTTTATGTGACTGTCTTAGTCCAGGGCGATATTACGGTCATTTCCCCTGAAGGCGAAATACCAGAAAGAATAAATATTGACGGTACTATGCCCACGAATATCGCCTTTTCAAAAATGAAACAAAATCAAGCCCTGGTAACAGAATCCTCGAAAAACCAGTTGATCTGGATAAAAACCGAGAATGATAGATTGCCCCTGTATGAATGAATAAGCTTTTGAACTGACAATGAAACAAGGAGTAGAACATGAAAAAAGAAAGTATTACATCCAAAGACTGGGATACACCCCAGGCTGTAAAAGCGGGTGGATTTCTGTTTTTATCAGGAGTAACAAGCAAAGTACCCGAGGGAACCTACCTCGCTCATGGAGACATAGCCTCACAAACCCAGATCGTGATTGATCGCGTTGGGGATACACTGGAATCTTTAGGCAGTTCGCTGGACAAAGTAGTCAAAGTTACCGCGTTCATTCATGATATTGGAGAGTGGAAAGACTTTAATGAAGCTTACCTTGAGCGATTCAAAGAGAACAGACCGGCCCGGACAACGATCCAGGCAGGGGGTTTCGAAGATGGTGCATGTGTTGAATTAGATGTCATTGCCATTGCGGATTAAAATGATGAGAAATCAACCCGGGTATCCATATTTTACAGCCCGCGTCAGTATCCACTGTCTTGACTATCGCAGAACAAAATCTTATAATACAGAATAAGTTATTATTAAATAGAAATATATTTTATATATAATAATATATTTTTATTAAAGGATTGCTATGGTAAAGGAAAAGATTGATAAGTCCAAATACGACATATCCTCTGTCGTTCGTGTTTTTAAGATTTTGAACTATATTGCTACATCAAACATCAACAAGGGTGCAACCCTATCGAACATCGCGGAACATATCGGCGCATCCGTAAGTACCGCCCACAGGTATCTGCAGACAATTGAGAGGCTGGGCCATGTCGTCAAAAACGACAGGAACAATTACCAGCTAGGCCCCGGGATTCTCGGCCTGGCGGGGAAGTACCTTGAGCAAATAAATTTACCGCAGCTAGCACTGCCCTTCATGAAGGAATTAGCTGATGAAGTTGAGGAAACAGTTCACCTGGCGGTACCCTCGGGGACTGAAGTTACCTACATAGCAAAGGCTGTCGGCCCCAAGTCTGTCAGTATGACAGCTCAGATTGGCTCGCGGATGCCAATGTACAGCACATCGTTAGGAAAAATCATGCTCGCTTACCTCCCCCAGGAAAGGCTGGAAGCCGTAATCAATGAGGGTCTGGAGGCAAGGACGGAGAATACGATAACATCCCCGGAAGAGCTGGGGATTGAGCTGAAAAAAATCTTGGAGCACGGCTATTCAATTGATGATGTAGAAAATGAGGGCGGTGTACGCTGCATCGGAGCCCCTATCTTCAATTATCAAAAAGAACTCCTGGGAGCGATAAGTGTTTCTGGGCCGGTGGACCGCGTTGATAAAAGCTTCATAAAAGAAATCCATCCTCTGGTCACGAAGACGGCCTTAGCCATCTCCCGCAGAATGGGATTCCCGGAGTAAGACATCGTTTGCTGAATAATAAGTAGAGAAGCAAGTATGTCCTAATAGTCATTGATAGAAAATGTCCATCTCGAGATTGGAAGCAAAAATATCCAAGCACTACATATAAGTACATTTTTGTTCACAAGGAGGTGAGAGGGTATCCAATAAAAAAAAGTAACCGGGAGTAAAGAATTTTCATTAGCTATATGAATTCGGAGGAAAAACATGAAAAGAAGATTGATTGCCGTGTTATTGGCACTGACCTTAGTATCAACGGTGCTCGCTGGCTGTGGACCACAAGAAACACCCACAGAGGCTCCGGCTGAGGTTGAGGAAGAGCCAACAGAAGCAGCCGAGGCTGAAGAACAAGAGCCCGAGGAAGAACCTGCAGAAGCCGAAATAGAAAAAACCAAGGTGGTTGTTTGGATGGCGGGAGATGACGCCCGCTTCATGCAGGATGGCGAACTACCACAAAAGTTTGAAGAGGAAAATCCTCAATATGATGTGGAAGTCGTTCAAATCCCTTGGGACACCTTGCATGACAAGCTGCTTGCTGGCTTCTCGGGTGGGGAATTACCCGATGTCAGCCAGGGTGCAGATCACTGGGTAGGTGAATTTGCTATCCTGGGCGGCCTGGAACCCATGAGCAGTTTCATGGAAGAGAACGGTTACAATGAAGATGACTTCTTCCCAAATTCTTGGGAGCATTTCCGATTTTTTGACGGGGAAATCTATGCAGCTCCTTTCTATTGGGAAAGTCGCTTGCTTTTCTATCGACCGGATCTCTTAGAAGCATCCAATATATCCGAGCCTCCTGCCACGCTGGAAGAGATGATGGAAGCTGGGAAGCAACTATCAGCTGTTGAAGACCAATATGGTCTTGCCCATCAAACTTCATGGCTAGATTTTCACTTCTTCTCATATCTGCTCTACGCATATGGTGGAGACTACTACAATGAGAATCGAACCGAATGCACTTTGACTGATGAAGCCGGTATCCAGGCTCTGACCTATTATCAGGACCTCTATGAGGAAAATGTTATTCCCCAGGATCCTGAGGACCGTGTAGAAACTTTCGCAGGATACAAGAATGGCTTTTATTCAATGGCGGAAAGCGGCGCCTGGTGGCTGGGGCTTATCAACTCTCAGGCCCCTGATATAAGCTGGGATATCGCTTTGCTTCCCGAGGGTGAAACAACCCTTACTTACGGTCATCCAAACCCTTGGGTTGTTCCCAAGGATGCTGCCAATAAGGAAGGCGGAAAAGCTTGGATTGCCTTTATGCTCGAACAGGAAAATGCAGTTTACTGGGCAACTTACTACGGGCAAACACCTACAATGTTAGCGGCGTTTGATGATCCTGCCTTAGTTGACAGCAAATTCCAGCAGTTGATGTATGAAGCTGGTACTAGAGGAACAAGATCCTTACACAATATTAAAGCAGCGGAAACGGTGTCTGAAATTATCTGGACTGAGTTAGCTAATGTCCGGGATATGGTAAGCACACCAGAAGAAGCTGCTGATAATATTTGTACCAGCATTCAGCAGTACCTGTGGACTGAAGAAGAGTTGGCTGAGTTCAATTAACACAAATTGAACTGAGGTCTAGGAAGCAGGTATGATTCAGAAACGAGTCATACCTGCTTCTAATCATCATGATTGAACCGATAGTTTTTATCCACCTCATAATATAATCTATAGAAATAAATCATGATAAGTCAAATCAAAAGCATTTTCTCCTGGATAAAGAAACACCACTTTATTCCATTAACATTAGCTCCAGCCCTAATAATCCTGGGAGCATATGTTTATTATCCAACTTTGCATTCTTTCTATCTAAGTTTTTTCAAAACACAACTGTTTTCAGCAGTCGAATTTGTCGGCCTTAAACATTATATTGATATTCTCAAGGATCCGGTATTTTTGGTTGCCTTTAAGAATACACTCTTATATTCTCTTGGTGCTGTCGCCGGGACAATTGTTTTTGGCCTGGGGATGGCACTTCTCTTAGACAGTCCCCTGAAAGGCAAGGATATTTTTCGCTCCACCTTTTTTATGCCTTATGTAATCCCATTTGCAGCTCATGCATTGCTGTGGTACTGGCTGCTTGATCCGAGGTATGGATTGGTGAATTACGTGTTGGGTTTCCTGGGATTTGATCCAATTCCCTGGCTCCAGTCCAGAAAGAGCGTCCTGCCTGCTTTCATTTTAATGGACGTTTGGAAGCGAAGTGGATTTGCAATGGTATTATTTCTCGCCGGATTGCAAACCATTCCAGATGAACTGTATGATGCAGCAACTGTGGATGGGGCAAGTGAATGGAAAAAGTTTTGGAGTGTTACCCTTCCCCTGCTGAGACCCGTTACCTTATTTGTAGTAATAATGTCGATGTTACATACCTTACAGTTGTTTGTTGAACCATTCCTGATGACAAAAGGCGGCCCAGGAAACGCATCAATCTCAGTAGTTTATCTCATTTACCGGGAGGGATTCCGTACATTAAATATTGGACGATCCTCGGCAATGGCAATTGTTCTTTTTCTGGTAATACTCATCTTTACTCTTTTACTTATTCAGTTTTTTGATATTGAGGAGATATACTAAATGAAAAGTATCACCTCATATAGAATACGACGAATATTTTTCCAGGGATTAAAATATATTATTCTTTTCATTCTTTTTCTCATTATCATTATCCCCATTTTTTGGGTTTTTTCTACCTCACTGAAACCTCCAGCAAAAATTCAAGAATGGCCTCCACAGTGGCTGCCCCAGCCCTTTACCTTAGAAAGCTACAGATACGCCTTCAGGTTATTACCAATCGGACGTTTCTTCCTAAACTCTTTCATTGTCACAACCGTTTTGATTTTTTCTAATGTTGTAACCTGCTCATTAGCAGGATATACCTTAGCCAGAAAACGCTTCTGGGGCCGGAACTTTTTATTTGGTGTAATCCTAAGCTCCATGATGGTTCCCTTACACGTGCGGGTGATCCCAATGTATCTGATGTCTTTGAAATTGGGATTAGAGAACACGTATCCCGGCATATTTCTACCAATTGCCTCGACTGGCTTTGGAATTTTCATGATGAGACAATTTTTTATTACTCTACCCCGGGAAGTTATGGATGCAGCTAGAATCGATGGGTGCAGTGAGTGGGGAATCGTCTTCCGGATAGTCATGCCCATGTCAAAGGGCGCCGTAATGAGCCTGGCTTTGTTTGCACTTGTCTGGTCTTTTGAAGATTTCTTATGGCCATTGATTATCACATCAAGCACAAACATGCGTCCATTGCAGGTAGGTATCACCTTGTTCCTTGGGTTAGTTGTCTATGAGTGGGGACCCGTCATGGCGACAACCGCCCTTACGATCATTCCAATGATCATCATATATTTATTCCTGCAGCGCAGGTTTATTGAAGGCATCACCGCTGGCGCTGTTAAGGGCTAAATCCAATAACCAGGCAGAAAACCATGGAAATACGCTTAGACGATAAAGTAGCTCTGATAACAGGCGCTGCCTCAGGCATCGGCAGAACAGTGGCTCAGGCTTACGCCAAGAGTGGGGCAACAGTAGGTCTTGTTGATATTGATAGAGAGAAAGGCCTCACAACTACAAATCAAATCCTTGAGAATGGGGGCGAGGCAATTTTCATTCAAGCTGATGTTTCTAAGAAGAGTGACGTGAAAAAAGCTGTCGATACGATCATGGAAAAATATGATCAAATTGATATCCTGGTCAATAATGCTGCGATCGCTAAGCGGGGCACCATTGCCACTTTATCAGAAGATGATTGGGACAGACATATCGATGTTAACCTTAAAGGGATCTACCTGTTCTCCCATTTTGTCCTTCCAATAATGATTCATCATACATCTGGGGTTATTCTTAATATGGGTTCAGTAGCCAGCCTCGTAGGTGTAGAAGGATTTGCCGCATATGTAGCCTCAAAAACGGGCATCTTAGGAATTACCCGAGCAATGGCAATTGATCATAGCGCACAAGGTATTCGTGTAAATTGTATCTGTCCGAGCGGAATAAAAACACCATTAATGGAATGGCAATTCCAGAGTGCACCGGATCCGCAAAAAGAAAAAGATGAAGTAATTGGGATGCATCCTATTGGGCGAATGGCAGAACCGGCAGAATTGGCAAAATTACTTGTGTATTTAGCTAGCGAAGAAGCAAGCTACATCACAGGGGCTGTTTACACATTTGACGGGGGATTTACTACAAAATAGAAGTCAGCAAGGGAGGCTTTACAAATGAGTTTGATCAATATAATGGTCGTGGGCTTGGGACGCTGGGCCCAGCTGTGGCTGGAAGATATCCAGAAAAACGATAACTACAAGATTGCTTCAATCGTGGATAACGACTTTGAGACGATAGATGAAGTCTCTGCAGAATTTGGAATCAATAAAGAAATTGGATATATTAACCTCGAAAAAGCAATCCATGAGACGAACCCAGATGTTGCTCTGATTACTTTGCCACCAGCAGCCCATTACGCAGCGGTTAAAAAATGTATTGAGATGAAAGTCAATATCCTCTCAGAGAAGCCGCTGGCTGTCGATATGGATGAAGCCAGGGATTTATTAAAGCTCACACAAGAGCATGATGTGATCTTTATGGTCTCTCAGGATTACCGCTGGCAACCAACGCCCCAAACGTTGCAGAAAGTAATCAGCGAAGGGATCATTGGCAATATCGGTTACATAATATACCGTCATTTGAGATCGATAAAAGTCGGAGGGTGGCGTGAAAAGATGAAAGACGTTGTCCTAGAAGACATGGCTATCCATCACTTTGATTTACTCCGGTTATTTGCTAACTCTGAGTGTAAAGAAGTTTATGCCGAATCCTATAATCCATATTGGAGCTGGTTTGAAGGAGGAGCTACTACTTCGGTCAATTTAACTTTTGAAAACAACATCCATGTAAATTACTTTGGTTCGTGGATTACAACCGGTGAAGAAAATGGCAGCCTGGGAGAGATCCGCTTCGAGGGTGAAAAGGGTTCCCTTCGGGTAGATTCGGATGGCAATATTTATCATTTTGATGGAGAAAATGAACAGTTAATCGAGAATCTTAAGATGGAATTTAAGCAAAGGTCATACGCTTTACAGGAAATGAAGTTGGCCCTGGATCAAGGACAGCAACCTGAAACAAGCATTCATGACAATATCAACAGCTTTGCGATTACACGTGCTGCTATCAAGTCCGCCCATCTGCATCGCCCCGTTAAAATTGAAGAAGTTTTTGAATGATCAGGTTAAAACAGTTCCCTCCCTGATCTATTTTGGGAAGCAAGGAAATCCTGCATAAAAGAGGCCTGTTCAAAAGAGCAGGCCTTTTAATTCTTAGAAACTTAGAAAGTTGTTCCACCTGCAAGACAATCACTTGATTTCTATCCGGACATCCCCCTTTACAGGCTCAAGTTTGCTCAACCAGTTATCCGGCAGATAAATAGGTTTATTGGGCATGAGTTTCTGATACCGCTCTTTCCAGAGCAAATTGGTTCCCTGGAGAATTTCTAAAGTAGCCTTCTGACAGATATCTTCAACCCGTAGTGTAAACCTGCCAAGGATAGATTTATTATTGCCAGATTCAATAAACTGAGGAAATACCCATTTTATTGGGCTCTCATAGCCAATCTCAATCGTTTCCGCTGATCCTTTACCATTACCGTTCAGATACTTGTAAATTTGATCTGCTACATACTGACCTTCAAGCGCGGCAATGTCAGCAGGTTCTGCCCCATGAAGCAGATTACCGGCGGCGAAAATGCCGGAGTTGGGAGACCGGAGGGATTGGCCAACTTTTAGACTTTCTGTACCGTGGTCAATTGGCAGACCAGCCAGTTTGATAAGTTCATTTTCAGGAATCCAATTTCCGGTAAATACCACTGTGTCACAGTGGATTTTCTCAATTTTTCCTGTACCAAGATCTTTAATTTCAACACTTTTTACGCGTGAATCCCCTTTGACATTGATCACTTGAGACCGGCAAATTAGTGGCACCCCCCGCAGATCAGCGGTAATCATCTTATAGGGCCAAAATGCCTGATGACTGGAGTGCTCCGTTATCACAGCCCTGATCTTAACACCTGCGCTTATCAGGACAGAAACAGCTGAGTAGCTGACATTCTCAGCGCCGCATACAACAGCATTACGACCAACAGGAAATTCGTCCTTTGAGATAAATCTTTGTAGGGAACCGGTTGTAAATATTCCCCGGCACCTATCCCCGGGAATTAGCCGTGCAGACCGGGGGCGCTCCCGGCAGCCAGTAGCCAGTAAGATCGCTTCAGCCTTAATCTCATAACGGCCTTCCGGGCTCGTGACATAGAGAGAGTTATCAGCTCCCCATCCTGTGGCCTGGGTTTCCGTCCGGATATCGACACCCATATTAACAGCTGTACGGGCATACTGATCCGCATATTGTGGCCCGCTGTACAGCCAGTGTTTATCCCGGATACCAAAACCAAAATGATCACAGAATTGTGGCGTACCACCAGCCATGGGTTCTCTTTCAACTACAATTACATTGTCGATTCCTGTCTTGTGCAGTTGAATGGCAGCAGACAACCCGGCAGGGCCGCTTCCAATAATCAGGACATCAGTTTTGACTAATTTCACTTCCTGTTCTCCAGGCCAATAAGGCGGGATATTGATTCATCTGTTTCTCCAGCCAATAGCTCCAAGACATCTGCAAGACAGTAATTCCCCTGGCATCGGCCCATCGTGGCCCGGGTCCGGCGCCGTAATCCATCCAGGCTTGAAGCAGGAATCGGTGTCTGGGCAGCTGCCTTGATTTCTCCTTGGGTAACCCGTTCGCAAAAACAGACGATGCGCCCATTATCAGGGTTTGCTTCAATAGCTCCGGGGTCTTGATACGGACGAATATATGCCTCCCCGATATTCGGCATCTGGATCTGCTCAAAAGATTCCTTTTGTTGAAGTGTTAAACCAGCTTCATCTAGAAGATCCACAACATATTCCGCGATACCCAACGAGGCACTTAAACCCGTGGAACGGATTCCACCCACACAGACATATTTTTGCCTGCCATAGAGCTGTATCTGGTAATCTACATGCTCCGTTGCAGCCCGAAGCCCCGCATAGGTTGCAGTCACTTCATAGTTTGCTAAAGAAGGAAGAATTTTATATCCCTTACTTTGAAGGATCTCCAATCCCGATGCGCTTGTAGCCGTGTTTGATTTATCATCAATATCTTCTGCTGTCGGGCCAAGCAGCACATTTCCGTATATCGTGGGGCTGATCAAAACCCCTTTTGTTTTTGGCGTAGGCACTGCAAGGATGATGTGTTGGATCAACTGGCCCGTGTGTTTGTCGAAAACAATTTCCTCACCCCTGCGCGGGGTCACAGTAAAACCATTATGGCCCAGCATATTATCAATCTCGTCCGAGTGAAGCCCGGCTGCATTCACGAGAAATTTAGTGCAAATTTCCCCTGATTCAGCTACAAGGCGATAACCGCCATGCTCAGATGATTTTATCTCCTTCACCCGGTGGTTAAGGTATAGATGTACCCCATTGACCACAGCCTGCGTGGCAAATGCAAGCGGGACTGTAAATGTGCAGATGATTGATTCCCCGGGGACAATCAATCCACCCAGGGCACCATCGCCAAGGTTGGGCTCCAGTTCATATAATTCTTCAGGACCAATCTGCTTCACATCAGTTACATTATTGTGATATGCTCGCTCTTTGATCCCTGGCAGCGCATCGATTTGTTCCCGGGTCCAGGCAACAAGGACGGCTCCAGTCCTTTCAATGGGGATACCAAGGCGGGGAGAAACCTCAAGCATACGCTTGTATCCACGGATGAGGAGTTCTCGTTCAAGGGTATCAGGTTTTGCATCAAAGCCTGTATGCAAAAGAGCTGTATTTGCCTTGGAGGTCCCAACTCCAACATCAGAGCCTGCTTCTATCAATGCACAGTTCAATTGATATTTTGCAAGCTCGCGTGCAATCGCACAACCAACAACTCCAGCCCCAATAATTGCCACATCGAATTCTTTTTCAGATTTTTCGGCCATAAGGCAGCCTTTTGATTAATTCCAGACCATTCCATTTAATTTTAATATATTGATATCGCTCGCTCTTTTATTTATGGCATCGTCCGCAGCCCTTTACTCCCGGTAACCGTGACAGGGGAAAAATGGAAAACCCTGCCTCTATAAACGTAAAGCTCGTATGGCTAAAGCCTGCTTACTAAACCTCACCCGACAAAATCTGCTTAATGGGTTTCATATCCGTTTATTGGATACATTTAATCTTAAGAAAGATATTATCTTGCTTAGCCAATAAATCGTATTGATGATCGCCATCAATAAAATTTTAAATATGCTTACCATCCGATTGCTAAATAGTTTATTCAATTAACCGCTGAGCTGACTCAACGACATCATCAAGCGCCTTACTCACATCCCCTGGCAGGGGATTTGGTTTATGCGAGGATAGGATGGAATCCACCCGGGCTCTTGCCCGATCCTGGAAAGTGTTTCTATTGATTTCATCCCAATCTTCACGGGTTCCCCGGAAAAGCAGCTGCGGTACGTATCGCTCCGTACGCAGAAAATCAAACGTATGCTCGTCTCCCAGAAAATGGCCACCTGGGCCAACCCGGTGGATGGCTTCTTCACCGAGGTGTGCAGCATCGACTTTAAATCCTTCAAGTGCCTTCAATATTGTGCCATTGAGCTCATCGTCAATCGCTAGTTGTACATGGCTGAAAGCTAGCCCCTGCTGCACCATCCCCGAACCCGAGAGCACGTGCGCGCCCGCAAACGCTGCGATCATGGCAAAGTAGGTCCGCTCAAACGTGGACTGGCCGTCAGGGCACAGCGAGTCAGTCCAAGGACCATGCAGGCTAACCGGGACATTATAGTATCGAGCCAATTGAGCACCGGCTGCAGACATCATGGCGCCTTCTATGGATCCAGTCAGACCCATCCCGGTTGACATATCCATAATCATGGGGCGGGGGGCATACTCTAGTGGAGCTCCAGGATGCACTAACTGAGAAAGCACAACGCAACCAAGGAATTCGGCATTGAACAGCAAAACATTACCGGACATCGTCATGGGACCCGTTCCACCAGCGATCGGCATACAACAGAGCTCAATCGGTATTCCATATTCTCCACACAACCAGAGTGCGTCCACGGCGATATCTGGAAAAAACAAGGGACTGATTGGTGCTTCCAGGAGACTCATGATTGGCCGTTCCCTCAGCTTCTCTTTTCCTCCCGCAACGATTTCTGCCATTTCTAGGATCAACTGAAGAGTTTCCTTTGTGTACGCGCGCATATGAACGTGTTTATCTGTATTTGCTAGGAGCTCCCGCATAACCAGGACATCCCGAATATCTTCCGGCATATCCTGGCCATACACAGGAGCTACGAAATCAATGTTGTCAAGACCATCCATCAAACGAAAGAAGTCTTTCACATCCTCCCCGGTCATACGGCGGAAATCTCCTGTTTCCAGGTCAAGTGTAAAGTCACTCCCTCCCCCATTTCTTGAATAAGGCCTTCCCCCGGGCTCAATGAAGCAATCTTTCTCAGGGTTTCTGGCAGCAAGAACATATCGATCGGGTACTGTTTCAAGACACTTCAATACCAGATCAGAAGGCAGCCTGGCTCGCTGTGACTCATGGTCTACCTCTGCACCCGCTTCTTTCAGCGTGTTTAATCCCTCCTCGTGGTCAACTTTAATCCCCGTTTTCTCCAGGATAGAGAGAGAACGAGTGTGAATGTCTTCAACCTCAGAGTCGGATAAAATCTGAATCCATGTTTTGCCAATTTTTTCATGCTTTGTCATTTTTTTCCTCCGGCGTGGAATAACTGCCCTTTGCCTTCCTCTTAGTTATATTTAATCTTGCATAAGTCTTCATGAGAGATTTTGATATATACCTGAATTCATCATAAAGCCCCTCGTACAGCTCTTTTATAGCGTCGTGCTGAGGTTTAATTACCTGATCCAATTGAACCAGCTGATTTAGATCGTCTACACTGGAATGAATACCAAGACCTAGCGCAACGGTCAGTGCGGTTCCAACACTTCCAACGTTCTGGGGAGATTTTACAAGCCTTAGTTTGCGGCCTGTAACGTTACTGATGATTTGTGTCCAAACATCACTGGTACTCCCACCTCCAATCATATTAATAGCCTTGATTTCTAACCCTGCCTCCTCCATCCCTTCCATCATCCACCTGAGATGAAATGCGACCCCTTCCATCACTGCGCGAGCCATGCGTGCCATATTGTGATCGAGGTCCAACCCGATGAAAGCTCCCTTGGCATAATGTTCCACTCCCATATGCCCTCTTTCACCATAGACCCAGGGAATGAAAAGCAGATTGCCCGCTCCAGGTGGAACGCCTGCCGCCATTTCACTGAGAAGTTGATACACTGAAATATTCTTTTCCCTGGCGATGTCAAGAATACCTTCCCCGAAAGCATCCCGCAGCCAGCGCATACCGCCTCCGCCTGTATCCAACCCACCGCCAATAATCCACATTTCCGGAGAAATATGGGTCAGGGCCCAGAATGGATGTTCAGGGTCGTTTCGCAAACAGGGGCTGCTGACGCAAACCCAGCCGCCTGTTCCTAACGACAAGCTTGCATGGTGTGCTTGACCAGCTCCACAGCCAATCTGGGCAGCAGCTATATCCGCGGGGGAAAGTATGACCGGTGTTCCAGGTAATAAATTCATTTCTCTTGCCACGTCAGGTTTTATGCTGCCGATGCGATCGGTACCCGGGCGTACCTCCGGAAGCATATCAACAGGGATTCCCAATAGATCACATGCGTCAGTTGACCACTGCCTGGAATATGGATCCAGCAAGAAAAATATCGATGCGCTGTGTTGATCCATATAGAACTCGCCGGTGATCTGATGCAGGATATATTCTTTACAGTTTGCCAGCAGGCTGGTATTTTTCCATACGTCTGGACGTTTCTCCTTCAACCAGAGGATTTTTGGGACGACGTCCTTTGCGCGTGGAAAATTGTATGTCAGCTGATACAGCTCACTTTGCGTTGTCCCCTTCCTTATATTCTCCGCCTGCTCAGTTGCGCGCAGGTCCATCCAACTAATCATATTCATCGCCGGGCGGCCTTCCCTGTTGATGGGAAGAAGGTTGAAAGCCTGGGTTGAAATTCCCAATCCTGCAATGTCTCGGGGATCTACTCCAGATTTTTCTATTAACTCGCTGGTGGTGGAAACTACTGCTTGATAGAGCACATCCGGGTTCTGCTCGGCTGCCAGAGGTTCAGGCACCATGACCCCATAGGCCTGGTGGGCATCGTAGAGCACTTTCCCATCCAGGCTGGCCAATACGGCTTTATTCCCACTGGTCCCGACATCATGGGCAATAATGTAGTTTCCCGTCATTTTCCGTTTCTTCCAATCCGATTTGGTTAAAAATATTCGCCGTTTCTGTCCCCGTGAGCTGTCAATAAGAAACTTGACAATGCTAAATCCAAATGCTAGAATATGGTATAGACCACTATACCATATTTATCCCGTTTTGAAAACACTAAAGCCCTGAAGCCCCTGTAAAACATATCATAAAACCTGCTTCCTCTATAGTAGTTATTCAAATATTTCTGACAAGATAAACTTAGCTATGAGGAGGATAATGTTATTGGATTTAGCAGCCCTTTCGCAAGCGTAATCACAAACCAAACAGGAGGAAGACCATGTCACGACCATTCAGAGTATTTCTAACTATGCTGCTTTTCGCGTTGTTAATTTCCGCATGTGCCCCCAGCGCCCCTGAACCAGAAGATGCTGCCCCTGCAGATGTTTCTGAAGAAAGTGATGTAGCGGAAGATGACCGGGGTCCAATTCGGCTTGTTGAGCAGGATTGGACCGGACAGGTAGTCACCACTTACCTGGCGAAAGCAATCCTCGAAGAGGAAATGGATCAAGAGGTAGAACTTGTTTTCGTCTCTGGCGATTCCCCCGCACAGTGGACAGGGATGGCAACTGAAGATGTTGACTGCAACCTGGAGCTCTGGCCGTCATATAATGAGGCCTCTATTCAGGAATTCATGAATGAAAAAGAAGTCGCAGTTAGCCTGGGAGACCTGGGACTGATTGGTGGCTCAGGATGGTGGGTACCCACTTATGTCATCGAGGGTGACGAGGATAGAGGCATTGAACCTGTCGCGCCGGACCTGCTGAGCTGGGAACAGCTAAACGATTATAAAGATTTGTTTGCAACACCGGAAACGGGTGATAAGGGCCGCCTGCTGGGAGGAGTTGCTGGTTGGGAGACACACAATGATCAGCGCATCGAAGCACTTGGGCTTGAATATGAAAGGATCTATGCTGGATCAGAGGGGGCATTGATAGCCGAGGTGGTTAGTGCATATGAACGGGGTGACCCAATCCTGTTCTACATGTGGACTCCCCACTGGGTTTTCGCAGAATACAGCATGGTAGAGGTTGAGCTTCCGCCCTATACAGATGAATGCTGGGAATCAGACTTCGGCTGTGACTGGCCGGACGATGTTATCTTCAAGGTTTGTCGGGCTGGATTCGAAGAGGAATATCCCGAGGCTGCTCAATTCATCAAAAACTATACCCTTACCAATGAGCAACAAGCTGAGATGATCGCCGCGGTTGATAATGAAGGCCAGGCGCCTGAAGAGGCTGTAAGCGATTGGATGGAAGCCAATCAAGACATGTGGCAGTCCTATGTTCCCTGAGGAGAGAAAAACCTTCACCCACAGGTAAGAAACCCACATAACAATCCAAAAAAGCCCCTGCAAGCTCTGCAGGGGCTTATCTTTGTGGACCTATCTACCTTAGTGAGCGCTGAGCATTTTCCTGCGCTTAGTGCTCCACGCCTGCGTGATGCGATCTAAAATGATTGCTAAAAGGACTATGGCAATACTTGCCTCAAATCCCTTTCCCGTTTGAAGGCGCGCGATTGATACTGCCACTTCAAGCCCCAATCCTGTTGCGCCGATTAATGCCGTAACAATCACCATAGCCAAGGCCATCATAATCGTCTGGTTTATCCCTAGCATAATCGAGGGCAGCGCAAGCGGAAGCTGCACCTTGAAAAGGGTCTGCATGGTTGTCGCGCCGAAGGCTTGTGAAGCCTCAACGCTTTCCCGGGAGACCTGCCGAATCCCTAAGTTTGTCAATCGGATCGCAGGAGGTATGGCATAAAATACTGTAGCAATTAAACCAGAAACAGCTCCCACGCCAAACAGCATGACCACGGGTATCAAATATACAAAGTTTGGCATGGTTTGAAGTGTGTCTAAAAGCGGGCGGAGCATCGTTTCAAGCCGATCACTGCGCGAAGCAAGAATGCCTGTTGGCAGGGCAATAGTCATCGAAAGCACCACGCCAACGATCACCTGGCTGAGCGTATCCATACTCAGCTCCCACTCGCCGAGGATACCCAGGCACAATAACCCCAGGGAAGAAAATAAGGCTAACCTCCACCCTGAAGCAACATAAGCAACCAATGACACAATAAGGATTAATACCGGCCATGGAAGCCAATAAAGCAAGTCCCGGATTGGTTTAAGTCCAAAGCGAAACAATATTTCATGCAGGAAACTTGTCAAATCAAATAAATTAATATTCATCCATCTTACAGCATTGCCAACGGGTTCCTGTAAAGAAAACTGCAGGTTACCTGGATAGTTCACGAAACCTTCAACCCACAGGCTGGCAAAATATAGAATCCCTAATACAAAAACCGAGATTATTAGGTAACGGTAGCGTTTGATAAAGTTGAGGAAGTCAACATCCTCTTCGAGATGGGGATGAGAATCTGTTTTCCTTTGACCGACTAATGCAAAACTAATCCGATCTAATATTATAGCGATAAAGACAATCGCTAACCCACCTTCAAGGCCTTTGCCAATCTCCAGCCGACGCAGCGCGGACCACACGTCTGCACCAAGCCCCCGTGAGCCAACCAGGGCCGCAATAACGACCATGCTCAGAGCCATCATGATCGTTTGGTTGATACCCATCATAATTGAAGGCATTGCGAGGGGTAACTCAACTTTAAACAAAGTCTGTAACTTACTGGCTCCAAAAGCATTCGAAGCTTCTACAACCTCCTTAGAGACCTGCCTGATACCAAGGTTTGTCAAACGTGTAACTGGTGGAATTGCATAAACGATTGTTGCAACAACACCCGCGACTTTGCCAAGGCCAAAGAGCATCATTACAGGGATAAGGTAGACGAATGCTGGCATTGTTTGCATCGTGTCCAGAATTGTTCTCAGAATCGAGTCAACAGTATCATTCCGTGAAGCAATTATTCCAAACGGTATCCCGATAAGCAAAGAAACGAAGACAGATATCCCCACAAGAGTCAACGTACTCATCGCAGAGTTCCAAGATCCAACCGCTCCAATAAAAGTAAGGCTGACCAGTGAAAAAATTGCTGTTTTACGACCCGCTGTGCGGTTTGCCAGCAGGAATGTACCCACAACAAAAACCACCCAGGGAATTTCCTGCAGGAAACCTTCGACCCCGTCCAAGAGGGCTTCAATGAAATCACTTACGGGATTAAAGAACAGCCTCCTGAGAGGGCTTTCGAAAGTTAACCAATCTGTAAAATTATCGACTTGATCTCGAATGGAGAACTGTAATGATGCAGGGAATTTATCCATGATTCCCGATACTTGATTGAGTACTATGAGAAATATCAGGACAATCAGTATCGCCAGTGCTGCTTTGAAGACACGATTGTTTTTTGACAAGATACCAAAGGGAGTGGAGGAAGTGCCCATATTATTATTCCTCATCTCCTACAATGGCTTTAATTACAGATTCCTGACTGATTATCCCCGCGAATTTTTGGTTTTCATCCACAACAGGTATAGCCGCCTGGGTCCGTGCTGCAATAGGCAGGAGCTCCTCAAGTGTCATATCTGGCCGGGCGGTGGTTTGCTGCTTTGATACTAAACCACCGATCGCTTTTTTTTGATCAACCTCAGGTTCAACGAGCTGATCATATTCAAGCACACCAATAAATTGACCCTCATCATCAATTACATAGGCGGTGTGAATTTTCTCAGCATTCATCCGCGAAATTACACGATCCGGGGTGCTGTTCTGGTTCACACAAAGCTCTGGCTCAACCATCAGGTAGCGAGAAGTGAGCACCTTGGTTCGGGGCACGTCGCTGACAAACCGCCTGACATATTCTGTCGCTGGATGCATTACTATTTCCTGGGGATTTCCAAGTTGAATTAACTCGCCATCTTTTAAAATGGCGATGCGATCGCCGAGCTTGATCGCCTCTAAAAAATCATGGGTGATGAATACAATCGTCTTCTGGACCATTTTTTGGAGGTTGATCAATTCAGCCTGCATCTCACTACGAATAAGAGGGTCAAGGGCACTGAATGGTTCATCAAAGAGCAGGATTTCCGGGTCTACCGCAAGTGCCCTTGCAAGGCCAACTCGCTGCTGCATGCCGCCGCTCAACTCCTGGGGATAATAATTTTCCCAGCCTTTCAGCCCAACCAATTTCAACACATTTTGAGCAGCTTCTCTGCGTGTGGTTGTGTCAACCCCCTGGACTTCGAGCCCATAGACAACATTTTCAATCACACTCCGGTGTGGAAAAAGACCAAAATGTTGAAAAACCATGCTCATCTTTTTACAGCGGATTTCTCGGAGCTTTGAAGAATCAGCTTCAAGGATCGATTCGTTATCGACATACACTTTACCGCGGGTAGGTTTAATTAAACAGTTCAGACAGCGGAGCAAGGTTGATTTGCCGGACCCCGAAAGGCCCATAATTACAAAAACCTCTCCGGCCCGGACATCAAAAGACACATTCTTTACTGCAATACAGTGGTCCGTTTTGTTTAGGATTTCTTCTTTTGAGGCGGATTCGACCCAGGATTCCTGCAGCACTTCTTCTGCACGTGGGCCAAATACTTTCCATAAATTTTGAACCGATATCCGATTATTCAGGTCGTTTTGTAATTGGGGTTTTTCACTCATTGCGATCGTCCTTGGTAAGATTAACCGTTGGTCATTCGGCAGGAACCGATAAGTCAGATCGGGCTGCAAACCGGCTCCTATCCCCCCGATAAATATCCTTTGCGTACTCAACTGGGTGGTCATCCTTATCAAAAGCTATCCGCCTGACCAACATGAGGGGCGCACCAAGCTCAATAGATAAAATCTCGGATTCATAATTATTGGCAATTACTGGTTCAAAAGTTTGCTCCGCATACTTCAGCTGAATCCCATATTCCTCCCTGAGGATCCCATAAAGAGACTGCTCAACCAGGTTATATTGCTCCAGGTCCGGGAAACGTTCCGCTGAGAAATAAGAGTGCTCCAGGGCAATTGGTTCTTCGTTTGCTGTCCGCAACCGGTGAATATAATAAAGGGAACGCCCGACATCTAATTCCAGCAAGTTAGCTATCTTCTTACTGGCAGGAATTTGTTCGGATGAGAGAAGCACAGCACCTGGCATTAAGCCTTTTTTTGAGATGGTGTCATAGAATCCCTCAAGAAAATTCACATGATGTTCTATTTTGACCTCAGATACGTACGTACCGCTGCCCTGCTTACGATACACAAAACCCTGGCGGGCCAGCGCTTCCACCGCCTGCCGCACTGTCATCCGGCTAACACCTAAACTTTCGCTTAGGTCCCGTTCTGACGGCAGCTTGTCGCCAGGCGTGTAGTGCCCATTCTCAATTTCTTCAGCCAAGGATTCAAAGATTTGGATATATGTGGGTTTACTCATATAATTGAACCCCTATCCCCCCAGGCCTTGGGGGATAAATCCTTATAAAACAAAATGGTACAGTGGTATAGTCCACTTTAACACAGTGCTTGTTTTATGTCAACTTTTGAAGGAGGAAAAACCTCCCAATCCAGGCTGAAATAAAGCATTATGGAATATCTAACTAGCATGGAAGTTAGTGTTTTTGTCAATGGGGGAAAATAATTTTTGCTTCCAAGTCTACAATTATCGTCAAATCAACCAGCAATGCGAATAAATGCTGGTTGCTGCCACGATATGGTTCTGTGACCAGGAGCATGCATAGAACTGCGTCCCTTTTTTTGGACACGAAATAACCGTTTCTTTGTGAACAACAGTCACCTCTCCATGAATCCCTAACTATTCTGCTTTAAATTCTCCGAGCGTAAGATACCCTAACGAGGGATGGATATGTTTGAGATGATAAACATCGTCAACAAACACAATAACCGCATCGCTTCTATGGGCAGCATAAACAATCGTTGAGACTGGATCGGGAGCGGGTGTAAGGTGCGGTTTGTCCGTCTCAAAAATGATAAATCTGAGTTCACCTATCTCAATGGAGCCAATCCGATCTACTAAACCCATAGATTATGCCCAGGTCAGCTCTCATCCCAGGATCAATAATTGCTTGAGGAAACCCATTTAATTTGGAACCCTGTGCCAGCTTGCATTCAATAAATGAAGTTGCCCTGGATTTAATCATCTATAGA
The DNA here is from genome assembly GCA_964621835.1 of uncultured Anaerolineales bacterium. Classification (GTDB taxonomy): domain Bacteria; phylum Chloroflexota; class Anaerolineae; order Anaerolineales; family UBA11858; genus B10-G9. The sequence goes on from CAZUMA010000006.1 coordinate 33,298, forward strand.
GCACATAACTCAGCGCTGGTCTTCCCATCTTCTTCTGGATAAGTCCATTAAAGGACTCACACCCGCTTGATTAACCCCTCCAGTAATCCATAATCATCAGCTGAGCCGCGGATCATCGCCTGCGCAAGATGGACAAGGGTGTCCTATCAATCCTGCATGAAAAGATTTCCATCAAAATCAAATTTTTTGATCAGGATATTTTTCTACCCACTCCGCGGTCTTTGTTACAGAGATAATCCTTTTACCATTTTCAGGGACTGCCCCATGATGATTAATTTCTCTTTGGGTTCATCTTAATGATTTGGGAATGTATTGAAAGCATGGAAAAGCTAAGATTGATTGTTCTAATTGAAGGACTTAATAAAATATCCAACGCCTGGTTTTCGATAAGTGTCTGGGTTACCTCTCCTCGCTGTCATAGGGGAAACCCAGTGACGCTGGCGCCGCTCCAGTTTTACGAAACTGCGTAGCAATGATCAGCGCTAAAATTGTCATCAGGTAAGGGGCCATTCCAAGAAAATGCGATGGTATGTTTGTGCCAAAAGCCTGGGTATACAAAGAAAGTGCATTTACGCCACCAAATAAATAGGCCCCAACAACTGCAAGGACCGGATTCCAACCAGAAAAGATCACCACTGCCAGGGCAATCCATCCCCTGCCGGCGGTCATATTTTCCAGCCAGGATGGCACATAAGCTGTGGACAAATATGCTCCCCCCACTGCAACCAACGCGCTTCCAACGATCGTGTACACGTAACGTAATCTAGTCACATTCACACCCAATGTATCAGCAGCACGTGGGTTTTCCCCAACACTGCGCATATGGAGTCCCGGTCTTGTTCGAAAGATAAAAAACCAGCTGAGAATCACCAACCCATAGCTGAGATAGACAAGTGCATCTTGTTGGAAAAAAGCAGGACCGATCACCGGAATATCGCCCAGCAGAGGAAGCTTAACCTCAGGAAATGAGCTGGTCATCGACTTCCCCAGCATCGGCTTTCCCAGGAATGCACTCAGACCAATCCCAAAAGTTGCCAGGGCAAGTCCACTGACTACTTGATTCGCCCGGAGGGTGATGCAGAGGAAACCAAACCCCAATCCAAGGATAGCACCTGCCAGTAAAGCCGCTAATAAACCAATCCAGGGGTTCTCAAAAGTCGAGGCTCCATAGAAACCGGCCATCCCTCCCACAAGCATCAAACCTTCCAGACCGAGGTTCATGACCCCCGAGCGTTCTGCGATGATTTCCCCGAGAGCACCATATAATATGGGAGTTCCAGCCGCAATCGTCGCGGCAATAAAACTCAAGAATATGTCAATATCCATTGATTCATCCTCCAGAGGATGTTGTGGATGTCTCTAAATCTTTCCGACCCGTTTCAAATCTCACTCGATATTTGAGGAAAAACTGTCCTGCAAGGACAAAAAATAACACAGCGCCCTGAAGCATGTAGGCAATCGATGCAGAGATCCCTGCAGTTTGTGCGGCCTTTCCACCTACCAATAAGGCGGCAAAGAAAAATGCAATTAACAACGTACCGATTGGGCTCCCCCCTGCCAATGAAGCAATAATGATTGCTGTATATCCCGCATTGCCCGCTAAGTTATCCTGCAGTCGATAAAAAACTCCTGAGAGTTCTGCCATTCCCGCAATGCCACTTAGCCCCCCGCTGATGAACATTGTCAGCAGGACATTTCTAAATACATCAATACCAGCATACACAGCTGTTTTTTGATTGGATCCGATCACTTTGATCTCATATCCAAAAAGAGACCTCTTGAGCACAATCAGAAGAATGATTGCAGCTATGATCGCAAATACAAGACCCAGATGGACCCGGGTCTCCCCAAAGGTGGCCAGTTTCGCTGAGTCAGGAAATTCTGCGCTGAAAGGATACAGTACCAGCTCTGGATCTCGCCAGGGTCCTTGGACCAAGTAGCGAACCCACAATGCTGCGACATAATTCAGCATCAAAGTGGTTATGATTTCACTGATATCCCAAAGTGATTTGAATATACCCGCCAGAAGAGCCCATAACCCCCCTCCCAAAAAACTTGTGACAATCAGTGTTGGCATCATGAAATACCAGGGCAGATCCGAAAAGTTCAAAGCAACCCACGTTGAGACAAATGCGCCCATTAATAATTGACCGGTTGCTCCAATATTCCAGAGGTTCATCCGCATTGCTACAGATACACCCAATCCAGTCAACATTAAGGGAATCGCCTTGACGATCGTTTCCGAGATCGCGTAGCTGGTACCGAATGTCCCTTCGATCATGGAGCTGTATATATTGACAGGATTATGGCCTGTAAACAGGATCAATGCTGCGCCTAGCAAGAATGCCATCATCACGGATATGATTGGGATGGTTAGTTCCATCCAATTTGGGGTAACCAATCTTTTTTCTACATGTACTCTCATATCAATCCCTGTCTATTTTTGAACCCATCATCATCAGGCCCAGATCTTCAGCATTGGCATCTTCACTATCAACTTCTCCGATGATTTGTCCATTGTAAATGACTGCCACCCGATCAGAAATAGTCATCACTTCATCAAGATCCTCAGAAATCAGCAGAATGGCGGCTCCCTCTCGCCGCTGTTCTAATAATAGTTTTCTAATTTCATTAGCCGCTTGAACATCTAAACCTCGAGTGGGATTTGCTGCAACCAAAACACGGGGTGTGCCTGCTATTTCACGACCCAACAGCAAGCGCTGAAGATTTCCTCCTGACAGCTTCCAAACAGGTTCATCGAGTTCTGTGGCCCGGATAGAAAATTTTTCAACTAAATCCCGGGAATACTCCCTGACTGCTTTCGGATCTAGAAATCCATTCTTTGAGATAGGAGGTTGATAATAATTCTTCAAGATCGCATTTTCATACAGATCCAACTGGGGAATTAAGCCCATTTCCTTACAATTCTCCGGGATCAAGCTGAGTCCTTGCTCGATGATTTTTTTGGGACTTTGATGAGTTACTTCTTTTTGATCAAGATAGACGTTTCCTTGATCAATTTTCCGGAACCCGGCAATAGATTCAGCAAGTTCCTGCTGTCCATTTCCAGAAACTCCCGCAATACCCAGAATTTCCCCACCGCATAGTTCAAGGGACAGATCCTTGACTGCATCATAACCACGGTCCCCCTTGACCCATAAATCCCGGATCTGCAGCATCACAGGACCTTGGGTTTCTTTTTCTTTTTTCTTTGGCATGGGGAGAACATTCTTACCGATCATTAAACGGGTAAGTTCTTCTTTTGACACAGCCGCTGCATCAACCGTAGCCACGTTTTTGCCATCCCGCAGCACGGTGATCCGATCTGCGACATTAAGCACTTCCTGCAGTTTATGACTGATATACAAGACGGACTTGCCCGTCGCGGTCATTTGGCGAAGAATTTTTGCCAGCTCATCGGCTTCTTGAGGAGTCAGGACGGCTGTTGGTTCATCAAGGATCAATAATTCTGCATCACGATAGAGAAGTTTTAAGATTTCCACCCTTTGCTGCTCCCCAACAGACAGCTGCCAGATTTTTGCCTTCGGATCGACATGGAGCCCATAGCGATCCCCCATATCAGTAAGCGCTTTTTCTACCTCAGAAAGCTCAAGCATCACGCCAGGTTGGTCAAGACCAATCATCACATTTTCTGAAGCGGTAAAAACATCCACAAGGCTAAAATGCTGATGCACCATTCCAATCCCGGCCCGGATGGCATCCCTGGGTGATCGAAAATCCTGTTTCTTACCTTTCACATAAATCAAGCCAGAGTCCGGTTGGTACAGGCCGGAGAGAATGTTCATTAAGGTGGATTTTCCCGCCCCATTTTCACCTAACAGCGCGTGAATTTCCCCCGTCTTTACCTCGAGATGAGTGTTGTCATTTGCCATGACACCGGGAAAATGCTTGATGATTTCTCTCATTTCAACCAGTAAATACTTTTCAGCTGGGAGTTTACTCACAACGCCTCACCTTTGCGAAATCGGGCAGTCGAATGAAATATTGATACTCTAAACGACTGCCCGATTTACTCGCTTCAGTTTCCAAATTTACCTTTCCATTTCAAAGGACTATTCGGAACCTGACACTGTACCTTCAACATTATCTACAAACCAATCGATCGAAAGCAGCTCTTCCAGGGTCAAAGCTTCTCCCTCTGGCACTCTGATCTCACCATCCTGGTCCATAATGGGTCCTTCAAAGACTTCGAGCTCACCCGAAATGATTTGCTCTTCAGCGGCTGCAACCATTTCCTTCATCTCGTCGGTCACTTTGGGTCCAAAGGGGCCAACACCAACGGTTCCTTCAGCCAGGCCGTACCAGTATTCTCCCGATTCCCACTCACCATCCAGAACCATCTTGGTCAGGTCTAGGTATGCAGGACCCCAGTGATAAAGCATGCTGGTCATCAGATATTCTGGTGCAAACTCTGATTGATCAACCTGGTAGCCGAGAGCTAACACATCAGCTTCTTCAGCTGCCTGAACCGCTGCAGCGGATGTGGTGAACTGTTGAATAACATCAGCACCCGCATTGATCAAACCTTCTGCAGCTTCTTTGGACCTGGCAGGATCATACCAGCTGTTGAGCCAGACCACCTTGACCGTTGCATCCGGATTCACGGATTTCACACCCAGGGCAAAACCATTGATTTCCCGGACAAGTTGAGGAATTGGGAATGTTCCCACAACCCCGATCGAATTTGCTTCCGTTGCCATCCCGGCCAGAATGCCTGTCAGGTACATTCCCTCATCCGCCTTCAAGCGGTAGGAGGCAACATTCTCGGCCAGTTTAAACTGATCGTAATTGAAGAACGTAACATCTGGGTTCTTTTCAGCCACCTCAACAACAGCATCGTTGTATCCAAAACTGGTCCCGAAGATGAGTTCACATCCATCGGTCACCAGGTCCTGGTATACTTTCGCCGCATCCACACCACCAGTATCATAAACCTCATCAACATAGGAAGTTGTTATCCCATCAAGATTCTCCTCCAGATATAACCGTCCCTGGTTATGGGAATAGGACCATCCCTGGTCATTGATGGTGGTATTATTTACAAAGCAGACCTTCAGCTCTTCGTCTTCTGCTTCTTCAACTTCCGCTTCTTCTGCAGCGGGAGCTTCCTCAGCACTCTCTTCTTCTGCTGGTGCCCCTGGACCGCAAGCACTGATCACAAATGTCAGGGCGACGAGCACGATTAGGATATGCCATAATCTTTTCTTCATGCGCTTTTCCTCCTAAAACTGTATATTTGTCAGTATATCTTAGCCGGTAATTATTCTATCAATCACCTCCTCGTTAAAATTCATTATCCACCAGGATGTTTTTCTCCAGGTCAATCTACCTAAGGTTCTCTTCGCGTTCTGAGAATACTGTATCGCACATATTTCGGGTTGTGATAATTAAACCCAAACTGCAGCGGTTTATTCTGAGTAGTATCAAGAAACAATTCTTTCAACAGGAGGAGTGGGGTTCCATTTTCACATTGAAATAAATCCGCCTGCTCACCAGCAGCTGCTACTGGAAGGATATCTGACAAGAGATATTCAAGACGCAACCCAGTCAGCTCCTCCAAAAAGCTAAAATAGTTTTCGCCGGCACCTGTTTGATCGTAAGGCTGCTCCAGGTATTTTTCGGGAACATGATCCTTTGCCAGGATCGCTGGATTCCCGTCAGCCAAAAATAATTTCGTAAGACAAACCACTTTTTCCCCTTCATGCAGATTGAGCGCTTCACGGATCTCATGATCCGGTAGAAATGTCTCAGTGGAAATATGCTCGACCTCAGGATGAAAACCAAACTCCCTGATCATGGAGCGGTGTTCAAAAAATGTATCTATCCGGGAACGGACATCAAGCCCTTCCGGGAGCACATAACTTCCCACCCCCTGTACTCGCCTCACCAGCCCTTCACTCACCAACAGATCTATCGCCTGCCGCACGGTATGTCTGCTTACCCGATAGTTATTTGTTAAATCGCGCTCAGAGGGAAGCTCTTCTTTCAGGTCAATCCGCCTGTCCAGGATTTGATCACGCAAATGTTTGGCTACCTGGTAGTAGAGAGGTAAGGGAGAATTGCGGTCAATTGGATTCATCTAGCACCTGATCATGTTACAATAAGGGGAACTAGGTTCGGATGTGCGGATGTACGGACCAGTAAATAAATTATATCATCGAAAAAATAAACTATCAAGAATCGATTGCCAACATGCCCGATGTGGGGAGATAGAGATGGATCACTTTTATAATCCCACCACCCTTAACGAAACCCTGGATCTTCTTCAGAAAACGAAAGCCACCCCGATCGCTGGGGGAACAGACCTCATTCCCCAGATGAAAAACGGGCTTCTTGATCTCCAATCAGTGATCAACCTGTCGAACCTGGATGAGCTCCATTTTATCCGCGAGGAAACCGGATATATTGATGTCGGTTCTTGCACGACAATAACCCAAATTCTCGCCTCTCCCCTGCTGCAGCAGCAAGCCCCATCCCTGATCCAGGCTGGTTCACAAATTGGATCGATCCAAACCAGAAACCGCGCCACACTGGGGGGCAATATTGGGAATGCATCCCCGGCAGGAGACACCCTTCCCCCGCTCCTGATCCACAATGCTCAAATAGCATTGATTGGCGCCCAGGGGACAAGATTCCTGGCCCTGGAAGATTTCCTGTCAGGACCAAAAGAAACCAAGAAAAAGCCGGAGGAAATCATTTACTTTTGTCGTCTAGAGAAATTGCCCCAGGGGATGCACAGCGCTTTCCTCAGACTTGGCAATCGTTCTGGGATGGCCGTTTCCATTGCCAGTGCCGCTCTAGGGATAAGTCTCAACCCAACAGCTAACAACCTGATCACAGACGCCCGGCTTGCTCTGGGTGCGGTTGCACCCACCGCGACCCGAGTCCCAGCTGTAGAAAAGAAGCTGATCGGCAGGGCCTTCTCAACAGACATCATTCGGCTAGCTGCCCGGGAGAGTGCCCAGCTGTGTTCCCCAATCGACGATGTGCGGGCTTCCATTGAATACAGACGTCATGTTGTCAAGAAATTAATCGAACGTGCATTTCTCAAGCTATCGGAGAGCTGACGTATGGGATCCAGTGACAATCTGCTGCAGCTTCTTATCAAGGTGAATGGGACCGATTATCAACTTTCTGCATCTCCCGGAGATACCCTGCTGGATGTTCTGAGGGATCAACTGGGTCTCACAGGGGCCAAAGATGGCTGCGGAGAGGGAGAATGTGGTGCCTGCACTGTCCTGCTGAACGGTGAAGCAGTTAATGCCTGCCTGGTGCTTGCCGGGCAAGCGGACCAAGGCATCATTACCACAATTGAAGGATTATCCAGCGAAAATCACCTGCACCCAGTGCAAGAGGCATTTATCAAGTCAGGGGCAGTGCAGTGTGGATACTGCATTCCCGGGGCGATTATCTCCTCTGTGTCATTGCTGCAGCAAACAGCTCAACCGACAGAAGAACAAATTCGCGAGGCCCTGTCAGGGAATATCTGCCGCTGTACGGGATACAGCAAAATGATTGAGGCAGTCCAAATCGCTGCCGAGGAAATGCGCCATGACTAATTTCCAACAAGTTACCCACCAAAAGATCAGAAAAGATGCCCTGGATAAAGTGACCGGAAAAGCCCGGTACACTGCCGATCTCTCACCCACAGAGGTTTTTCATGTCGCTGTCTTACGATCTCCTCACCATCACGCAAAAATCAAAAGTATTGACATTAACAAAGCAGAAAACTCCCCTGGTGTGGTCCAAATCATCACCGCAGAGGATATCCCTGGAGAAAAAATATTTGGGGCAATCATCCCTGACCGGGCAGTCTTGGCCTCAGAAGTCGTCCGTCAAAAAGGGGAACCCATCGCTTTAGTTATTTCCAGAACTAAAAAACAGGCCCATGAGGCGATCAGGAAAATCAACATTGAGTATCAGGAGCTGCCCTCTGTTCATGACCCTGAGGAAGCCCTCATGGAGAAAGCCGCCCCGGTTCATCCGGATGGAAACCTGCTCATAGAATACGATCAGGGCAGAGGGAATATCCAAGAAGGATTTGAGGACAGTGAAGTAATTCTGGAAGAAACCTTTCATTTACCCAGGATCTACCCCGCCTATCTTGAACCGGAAGCAGCGGTTGCTCAATGGCAGGAAAATGGGACTTTAATCGTTTGGGTCAGTTCTCAAAAACCCTTTGAAGATCAGCTGGCAATCAGCAAAGTGCTTGGTCTACCCCCCGAAAAGGTTCATGTCAAAAGCGCAGAAATAGGGGGGGCTTTCGGGGGAAAAGAAGACTCCGCCTTACCCATTTTAGCCGCCTTAGCTGCCTATCGCGTCAGGGGAAATGTACGGATCGTTAATTCAAGGAAAGAATCCATACTGGCTCATCCAAAACGTCATGCTGCCGCAGTAAAGTGCAAAATTGGCGCGAAGAAGGATGGAACACTGCAAGCCCTGGAAGTAACAGGCATCTTTGACACGGGAGCCTACGCTTCCTATGGCCCCGCCATCGGGGGAGTATTTACAGAGATTGCTACAGGCGCCTACAACATCCCCAACAGTCGCGTTGTAAACAAAGTTGTTTACACCAACAATCTATTTTCCGGAGCAATGCGGGGATTTGGTGCCCCTCAAGCGATTTTTCCAATTGAATGCCTGATGGATCGACTGGCAGAAAGATTGGAGATGGATCCGGTGGAAATCCGCCGCAAGAATATTCTCCATAAAGGGGATCGGACTCCAATCGGTGTACTACTGGAAGAAGAACCATCCCTGGAGGCGTGCCTTGATGAAGTAGAGAAGGCAATCAAAGAACTGGAGGAGGAGGAGGAACCAGCTCCAGGGAAAAATAGCGGCCTGGGTTTTGCTTTATTGATTCAGGCCATGGGCCTGGGCAGAGGACTTCCCGACGACACCACCACAAGGATCACATGGCTGCCTGATGGCGGAGTGAGCCTGGATATTGGCACGCCAGATATGGGCCAGGGAACATTGACCATCGGAGCTCAAATCGCCGCTGAAAGGCTGGGGATTGATTATGAAAAGGTTCAGGTAGAACCCCTTGACACATCCGTATCCCCCAATGGTGGCGTCACATGTGCATCCCGGATGACCTATATGGTGGGTAATTCTGTAATGAAATCAGCGGACGCCGCAATCCAGGCACTTATCGATAAAGCCGCTGAAGAGCTTGAAACGTCAAAAGAGAATCTGAGCTACCGGTCAGGTCGTATTTTTATGATCAATGATCAAAACAAATCTTTTCCAACAGAGGAGATCTCTTCCAGAGCTGCTGAAGAAGATCTCAAGATCTTCGGGGAGGAGACCTTCAGCTTCCCTTATCCCCCAGAAATCACTCCCCAGGATCTGCCGATTGGGATGCCGCATATTCGCTTTGGGTATGGAGCGCATGTTGCTCGCGTCGAAGTGGATCCTGACTTTGGAACCGTAGAAGTTAAAAGCTTCATCGCCATCCATGATGTCGGAAAAGCCATTAACCCTGTAGGAGTTCAAGGACAGATTGAAGGCGGCGTAGCCATGGGGGTAGGATACACTTTGTTTGAAGAAGTTAAGCTGAAATCAGATGGAAGCTGGACAGACAATCTCACAGAGTATTTACTGCCAACCTCGCTTGATACCCCCTCCATAAAAAGTGTCATCCTTGAGCATCCAGAACCTTCCGGGCCTTATGGAGCTCGCGGGATGGCGGAAATGAGCATGTCTCCTGTTGCACCGGCGATAATCAATGCAGTCAAGAACGCCACGGGAGTTGCTCTACATAAGATCCCCATTCATCCTGAAGAGCTGATCAACAAAGGGGTAGTAGAATCGAAAATTCTTTGAAGATCATTTAATGAACTGGGAGAGACTTTTTTCTCAAAATGGTCTCGTGCCTTGATCAGCAAACTAATCCCTAATCCAGCCTGCCTTTCGCGATCGCTTTTTTGACCTCGCCGATTGCCTGGGTGACTTCAATGTCCCGCGGGCAGGCGTCGGTGCAGTTGAAGATCGTGTGGCACCGGTACACCCCGAACTGCTCATTGAGGATCTCCAATGAGTGTGGAGTGAGAATTCCCGCTCCGATTTGCTGAAAAGAAAACTTGACTATTAAAAAATAACTCACTCGCTACCAAATACTACAGCAGCAACTCTAAGGCCAACCTTAATCAAATCTCTGTCTTCAGGTAAGGTGATTGCAGTCTCTAAAATTCTTGTTAATATTTCATTTAGTGGACACAACCAAACTGCAGGCTCATGTTTTGGATCTGTTAAATCTCCCGAGTGATGTACAATGCCCAATTTTGGTTTCTAGCAACCGTGATCAATCACCATAGCTTATTGATTTGAGCTGCTATGAGCTCATATAAAAAAAGAATCACGTTATTATGAATTCACAAGTTCACGATAGGCAACTTCAACGATACGATCGATCTCAATAGCGAGTTTCTCTTCAATTGGATCGGGTTGGTGTGAATTGATTATCTTAGTAGTGATGTGTGTAATTCTTGTTTCCATGTCACATTCCCCCTCTTCCACCCAACTGTTATACGTTTGGCGTGTCCAAACTTGATCGGGAATCCAAAACTCTTTTCGGAAATGCTTGGCAGTATGTTCGTGTGTTAGGAAATTACCCATCGGACCGATTTCATTAATTACTTCTGTAGCCAACATTTCCTCAGACACATCAAAGCCATTACAAATTCTTTCAGCGTATTTATATGCCTCATTATCAGCCACAAGCCAATTAAGATTTGCCCCATGGTCCGTACCCACAATACCTGCGTGGCCCAATAGATCAACACCTTTTATCATTCCAAGCACTAAACCACTCATTTTCTCCATACCTGCTTGGATATCCAGCACTTTTGAATCAGTCAGGTTTACATTTAAATATATAGGAAAACCATAATATTGCCCCAGCTCGCTCATCGCCAACGCCATTAGGGATTGTTCGGGTGATCCAAAAGCACAAATGGAAGTTCTTGGATCCATAATATGCGGTATTCCCCCGTAGAGTATTGGAGTTCCGGGTTCCAATGCTTGAATAACAACAATCCCAGCCAGAATCTCTGCGTTTTCCTGAGCTAAAACACCTGCAAGGGTAGTTGGGGCTGTTCCAGAAGCCATAGCCATAGGACCCAAGCTCGCAGGTTGGCCACACTTCAAGTACTCTTTTAATATTTCCACTTCCAAATCAGGAAGTTGGAGGGGGCTAATAGGTTCAAGGAACATTTCCGTCATTGGGTTTTTACGTAATTCCTTTTCACCCCCTGCCACAGTTTTTAGTATTTCCAAAACATAGCGAGAACTATCAGGAGAAATCGGCCAACACCGGATTGGTTTAGTGGTATTTTTTATTAACTCAGCCGTGAGTACAACATCGCGGATTTCCTGTGGCACATCTTCTGGAACAGCCATGGCTCCTACAACAGTTACATTTTCTAAGGCATCACCAACGATAGCAGCATCATGTGCATCCTCTAGTACTGGGTCCCGCTTTTTGCCATTTTCTTTATAATCAAACCAACCAAATTGTCCTGGGCTAGACATCAAATTTTTGTCTCCATAACCGTAACGAGCTATTCTTTGTTTATCCCTTCCATAAAGAATATATTGTTTGGTTGATCGCTCAATGGATTCAGCAACAATTTTTTCAGGGAAGCAAATAATACTGTTTTTATGATCTACGATTGCGCCCAGGTCATCGAGCAGACCAAGAATCTTCTTATTATGCATGAATACACCCACATCCCGGAGGATCTTAAGTGTCGCATTATGAATATTCTCCAGATCATTTTCTGAAAGAAGAGAGATTTTTGGTTGGCTCATATTGATACCTCCATTATATTAATACGAATCTTTTTATGGACTAGTTCTGCCTCCCATTTTCAGGAAGAATTCCATCTAAGCGTAATGCAATCGCTGCTGCCCCCATCAAAACAGCATCGTCACATAGTTTAGAAGGAACGATAGGAACAGAATGGGTTGGAATTCGTTCCCTGCCAACCTTAATCGCATTTACAACCTCGTTCCACTGCCAATTTTGAGGACCACCAAGTACAATTATCTCCGGGTCGAATGCTACAGCTAAGTTATGGGTAACAATAGTAAGCAAATCCACGGTTTCATCAAATATCACCTTTGCGGCAAGGTCTCCATTAACTGCCAATAAGAAGATATCCTCTGTACTTATTAAGGATCCTTTTTTTTCAACTGCTTTTGCTAGTTCTGAAGTAGGATACCTCTGTGCGACTATATGACTTTTTCTGATAATCCCTTCCCGGGCAATTCGTCTTTCTAACGCACCAAATTCACCCGCATTTTGTTTCAATGATGCCATATCAGTCACAAAGTAAGCAACTTCTCCTGCAGCTCCCCTGCTTCCATGATAAATATCGCCATCGATAATGATTCCAGAACCAATCCCTGTTCCAACACAAACAGTAACCGAATGACGTGTATTACGAGCCGCTCCTCTCCAGTATTCACCCAAAGCAGCAAGGTTAATATCATTTTCGAGAAGTATTGGAAGATCAAATTTTTCTGACAACAGCTTTGCTAAATCCAGTGATTTCCAACCAAGGCTTGGAGCTGTAACTATTTTTCCGGTTCCGGTATCAATGACACCCGGAACACCGATAATTATTCCGCGAATTGGTGGTGAAATATTAATTTTCAACATCTGCTCCAACATCGATATCAGGTCTTCAATGGCATGCCCTGGTTTATCGTGTCGCAACAATTTATGTTTTTTTACCAATATCTTTCCATTAAGGTCTAGAACTGCTGTTAAAGCATTATTTAATCTCAGATCAACAGCAACAATTGTAGCTAGATCAGAATTCAAATATAAATTTCTTGCTGGACTTCCTTTCCCACCTGAATGGAATTGGTCCCCGTCTCTTACAATACCTCCTCGAATCATTCCATCCACCACCCGACCGACAGTCGCTGGACTTATTTCCATTCTCCTGGCAATATCAGCTCGAGAGATTTTTTCGTTATTTCGTATATATTCGGCAATTTTGTAAACCCTATCCATCTACACCTCTTTCTTTGGCAGAAAACGTTAATTGATTTCATTAAATACAAAATCAAGCTTATATTAGTAAATATTCGAAATAAAGTCAAGTAATAACTTGACAAAGCAATAATTTTTTCTTATTATTCTATCAAATGAAAGCAATTAGATGCATCAAATCTATGTATTCTTCCACTTTTCCGCTATCCCAATCCTAAAAAACCCAAAATGAAAGGAGGATGAAATGAATTCTGATGACCTACAAAAAATGAAGAAAATGAGCAGGCGTAATTTCATGAAAATATCCGGCGCAGGTCTCATTACAATCGGTCTTTCTCCAGCCCTTTCTGGATGCAGAACACTAGGTCAGGGGGGGGGAGTAGGAGGGACCATGCAATACCTGAGTTGGGAGGGATATGACCTTCCAGATTGCATGAAAGCCTGGCAGGATGAGAATGATCTGGTGATGGAGTCAACCTACATCGGGGACCATAGTGAGATTCAGGCAAAACTTGCATCTGCTGGTGGTACAACATACGATGTGGTTACATATTATCAAGGATATTATGATCTATACCGTGATGAATTAGAGATTCTTCAACCCCTTGATAAAAGCAAGATTTCAAACTTTGAAAATTTATACGAACGATTCAGGACGCAAGATTTCTGGGTAGATGAGCAAGGAAAGGTTTGGGGCGTTCCCTTCACATGGGGCGCAGAAGGATGCAACTATAATGCGGATGAAATAGATGCACCGGAATCCTGGAACGACCTTCTAAAACCAGAATTTGAAAATCGGATCGCCATGGTTGATGATTCTAATGGAGCAATTGTCATCGCCGCTAGAATCCTCGGCTATGGAGATCAACTTCCTGAACTAACACCCAACCAACTAGAGGAAGTGAAACAGTATCTGCTTCAAGTAAAATCTCATGCGCGTGCCATAGCCCCGTCTTTTGGGGATATGGCAGATTTGCTTGTTTCAGGTGAAGCTGTGGCATCTTTCCCGGGTTGGGCCGCTGTGAATGTATGGACAAAAGAACGCGGAGCAAACATCCAGCACACCATTCCAGAAGAAGGCGGCTTTACGTTTATTGATGCATTCGCCATCCCGGCAGTTGCTGATAACGTAGAAACAGCTCATGCTTGGATAAACCAGACGATCACTCCTGAGACGCAGGCATGCCAGGCAGCTGCTCTTGCTGCGGCTGTTGTTAATCCAGATGCAGTTCCATTTCTCGACGAGGATACAGCTAAACTCTACGACTACGAAAATATTGAGCAGCTGTTTGAAAAGGCCCCGGTTTATTCTCTGCCGCCCCGAGAATCAGAACAATACGCAACCTATGACCAGTGGTTACAAATGTGGGAGGAAGTTAAAGCAGCTTAGAAGCGAATTCGAAACCAGAAAGGTTTAGATCAGTGTTTTGTGAAAGATAACACTGCCTGATTGGGGTGTTATCTTTCACTTTGACAATGCTAAAATAGCCAAAAATGAATATTAGAAAATTATCCCAAAGATTCAAGGATCCCTCATTAGAGCCATTTTGGTTATTGTCTCCCACCCTTTTTGTTCTCGTCTTTTTTTTCATTCTCCCTTCCTTCTTATTCTTTATCTATAGTTTTCTTGAGTCAAAGTATTATCGAGTAGAATGGGTTTTTACTTTACAGAATTACATCACTGCCTTTTCTCGATCTGTATACATTCAATCTGCATTAAATTCAATCTCAATAGGCCTGACTGCTGGAGTCATTGCGATATTAGTAAGTTATCCTCTGGCATATTTTCTAACTTTCCGGCTTAAAAAAGGTCGAAATATTGTCTTGTTCTTTGTTGTAATTTCATTGTTTAGTAGTTATCTTGTCCGTGTTTATGCATGGAAAACTATCCTGGGGAAGGAAGGCCTCATCAACAGTCTCCTGATATATTTAGGAATAATTCAAAAGCCCCTGCTCGTTCTGTTATTCAGTCGACTCGCTGTCATCATCGCGCTTCTGCATGTATTTCTTCCATTCACTATTCTCCCTATTCTCTCTAGCTTACAAAATATACCTCGTGAGTTAATTGAAGCAGCGGGAGATTTAGGGTGTAGCCCTTTTAGAGGATTTTTACGAGTAACGCTTCCTTTGAGTATGCGTGGGGTGTTCTCTGCCTTCACCTATACATTCCTTCTTTCAGCAGCAGACTACATCACTCCTCAACTGGTGGGTGGAACCAGCGGTGGAATGATTGGAATAAGCATCGCAAATCAATTTGTAAAAGTTGGGGATTTTGGCCTTGGAGCAGCAATTGCCTTCGCGTATTTATTTGTGTTGGTGATGATACTCTGGCTATTTCAAATATTCTTGTCAAGAATTGGTTTGCTACCTAAACAAAGCAAGGTAATAACCCAATGAGTGGCTTCTTACGCAAAATTCGTTGTGATATACCATGGTTGGGCATTTTCTCTGCCCTGGTGTTATTCTTTCTTTTTGCCCCCATGGTGATCATTATTCTCTTCTCCTTCCACTCAACTCCAGCATTGAGCTTTCCAATTAGAGGTTTGTCTCTTCACTGGTATTATGAAGTTTTAACAAGCCCCGTTTTTATAACTGCTATGAAGAATACAATTATTGTTGGATTGTCAACAATGTTTATTTCTACAACTGTTGGAACGCTTGCAGCCCTTGCTCTCACCCGTTACCAGTTTAAATATATGGAAGCAATTGAATCCTTACTCGTTCTACCAATGTCTTTGCCGGGTCTTGTGCTGGGTATCGCTCTACTTACCTTTTTTATTAGTATGAAAGCTGGTCTTTCACTAGGCACAGTGATAGTTAGCCACATAATTTATACCCTTCCTTACTTCACACTTGTTATTATTTCGCGCCTTGAAAGATTCGATAAAACAATTGAAGAAGCAGCAATGGACTTAGGTTGCACGCCCTGGCAAACATTCTGGCGGGTAACTTTCCCAATCATTGCCCCATCCATTATTGGGGCATCTATGGTTGTATTTGCCCTTTCGTTTGATGAATTCCTGATAACATTTTTTGTAATTGGTTCAGAGAGCACTTTACCAATGTTAATCTGGTCTATGATGCGACGATCTATTGATCCCAGAATAAATGCTATTTCCACCCTTCTTATGCTTACTTCAAGCATTCTGGTTTTATTAATTACAAGGGTGATGGATTTAAGGGAACTGGAACTATAAACTTATGTCTGAAAAAATCATCCAAATACAAAACCTGAGCAAACACTTTGGTTTGGTAAAAGCTGTCGACGAAGTAAGTTTTGATGTTGATCACGGCATTTTTCTAACAATTCTCGGCCCAAGTGGTTGTGGTAAAACCACTTTATTAAGAATGATCGCCGGTTTTGAAACACCAACAGCAGGAAAGGTGTTCCTCCAGGGAAAGGATGTTACCAATATTCCTGCTTACCGCCGACCAGTAAATCTAGTATTCCAACGCTATGCTCTTTTTCCCCATTTAAACGTATTTGAAAATGTAGCTTTTGGTCTAGAAGTAAAAAAGATTGACAAATCGATCATAGAAGAGAAAGTTCTACACATGTTAGAAATGGTGCGTTTGCCCAATTATGGACAGCGACAAGTAAATCAATTAAGTGGGGGGCAAGCACAACGTGTTGAACTAGCACGGGCTCTTATCAATGAACCCGAAGTATTGTTGTTAGACGAACCCCTCGGATCTTTAGACCTAAAGATCCGTCAACAAATGCAACATGAATTGAAGATGCTGCATGCCCGATTGGGTACAACATTTATCTATGTCACCCATGACCAAGAAGTAGCGATGAGTTTGTCAGATATCATCATGGTGATGAGCAATGGAAAAATAATCCAACAGGGTGCACCAACAGATATATATTCTCGTCCGACAAATGCATTTGTTGCTGATTTTATCGGACACTCAAACATTCTTAATGCGACCGTGATCAATTCCTCTCCCTTACAACTTCAGATATTGGGAAGTGATGTTACTGTGAAAGCAGAAGAGAGCAGGGTCAAATTAAACGCAGGGGATGAAACTAAAGTGTTACTTCGTCCAGAAACACTTCACATTCTTCGAAATAAGGAAAGTGCAGAAAATTACAACATCCAAAAGGGAGAAGTAATTGATGCAACCTTTAAGGGTGCTTTCACTCATTATTTTATTAAGGTAAAAGGCACGAATTTACAAGTTCAACAAGCTGGAGGAGAAGGTATCCCCCTGCTGACGCGAGGTGATCAAGTATTTTTAGGTTGGAAAACCGAGGATCTGTTATTATTGCCAAGTTAACACAAAAATAGAAAAAATCTATGCTTGGGTATATTTATGGTATCGGTGCTGCGATTGCGTGGGGAATTGGTAATGTATGCATCAAATCCCAGGTGGGAAAATTGTCATCTGCTCAAATTATAGCGACCCGGTCTATCACAGCAATTCCGGTGGCATTTTCTGCAGTCATTATTATCTCCCCTGGTGAAGTCAAAGCTGTACTTTCTGAAAGCATCCTATCTTTTTGGCTACCCGTTATGGGCGCTGTGGCGTTCGGATATTTTAGTGCGGATTTGCTTTTTATCCAAGCGCTAGATCATATTTCACTTAATCGAGCTTTCCCTATCCAAGCAACTTATCCATTAATCACAATCTTATTCGCCTGGATTTTCCTTGGCGAGATAATGTCTATTAGAGGAATGGTGGGTGCGATTATCGTTTTTATCAGTATCAATCTTGTTAGACGAGCAAAAGTCACCTTGAAAAAAGATATTCAACAAAAGAAGCAGGGCTTTGGCTTATTACTAAGCGGAGCTAGTTCAATCTGTTGGGGAATAGCAGTCATTTTCTTGAGAATTAGTTTGGAAAGTCGTAATGCTGTGGTGGTAAACGCTATCATCAGTATTCTAACCGCTCTGGCTTTTCTTCCTTTATCACAACCAAGGCAAATTTACTCAGCAATGCTGAAAGATAAAAAGTTGGCTATCACACTTATCATCGCAGGAGGATTAGGTGGATTAGGAATTTCCAATTTACTTTATGTTATGGCAATAAATTCAATCGGAGTTGGACAAGCTTCCGTAATAATCAGCAGCGCGCCAATTTTCAGTGCGATACTTGCAGTAGTATTGATCAAAGAAAAGATAAATACTCAATTAGCTTTCGGCACTTTGCTGAATTTTATAGGCATAGCTTTTATCATAGGAGGATAAGATGGGTATCACAAAACAAGAATATATACAAAGATACGATCGTTTCCACCATGAGGTTGTTAACAATTTTGATTTAGCAGTAGTTTATACAAATGGTAACCGAAATATGTACGGAAACTTGTTGTATCTAACCGGTTACTACAGCTTTGACCCAGTTATTCAAGGAGCTCTCTTAGTTCCAGCAACTGGAGAACCTCACTTGCTGCTTAACTTTGAATGGGACCTTGACAGAGCCGCGAAAACCTCTTGGATACCTCGGTCCCAAATGAGTTGGGACAGGGATTTAGGGAACGGTTTGATAAATTACTGTCATGAAAAAGGCTTCACTTCAGGAAAAATTGGGGTTGTTGGAGATACATATATGCCCAGCAGTCTTTTTGATAAATTAAGGCGGAATTTACCGAACGCTGATTTTATTCCAGCCACTTCTCTAGTTGAACGGCAGCGAATGAGAAAAAGTACAGCTGAAATTGATTTACTCCGTAAAGCTGCAAGAATAACAGGTGAAGCCATTTTGGCTGGAGTAGGAGAATTAAAACAGAATGTAACAGAAATAGAAATCCTCTCCACTAGCATCAAATATATGCTTGACAATCAGGCAGAAGAGATTGCTTTCACCCCCCAGGTCTCCTTTGGAGAGATGACCGAGGTTTGCATGGCACCTGCTAGTAATAATGTTCTGCAAAATGGGGATTTGATTATGTTTGATATGGGTTGTCTCCATGAACATTATGTAGGAGACTTATCCCGTAGCCGTGTATTCGGTCAACCTACAAAAGAACAGCAAAAGATCTATGATTTGATACTGCGAGCTCAAGAGAAGGCTATTGATGCTGTAGCCCCAGGGAAAACAGGGGGAGAAATTGATTCAATTGCCCGGAAAACCATTGCTGATGAAGGTTATGGAAAATTTTTTAATCATTGGTTAGGGCGAGGTATTGGTTTGGATCTCCACGAAAGACCATTTATCGAGCAAGGAGACACGATGGTGTTGGAACCCGGCATGGTGTTTAGCATTGAACCTGGGATTTATATACCTGGACTTGGAGGTGTTAGAGTAGAAGAAACAATTCTAGTTACAGAAAATGGTCATGAAGTTCTCAGTGATATTAACCAACGTGAATTTATCGTAAAGGAAAAATAAATGTTTAAAGATAAATTTGATATCAAGGGTGCAGGTGAAAAAAACAATCAACTTTGGAAGCGACATAAAGACAATCCAATATTACAGCCCATCCCCGATTCATGGGCTGGAGATTGGATAGCCAATGAGACAATCATTGAAGTAGGTAATGAATATTACATGTATCTCGATGGAAAAAAGGGGGCAGTTGAAACAATTGGTGTGGCGATTTCCCCAATAGCTAACTTTGATGGTGTAACCTGGGAGTATTATGAAAACAATCCAGTTCTGAAAAACGGACCAGAAGGATATGATCATGTTAGCGTGCTGGATCCTTCTGTCATTAGGTTTCAGGGACAATTATGGATGTATTACACAGCCCTAAGCGGTCCCCCAGATCGGATTTGCTTAGCCAATTCGAACGATGGGCTTAATTGGAAAAAACATGAAAATAACCCATTATTCAATGGGCGTTGCCCTCACGTCATCTTAAAGAATGATGTGCTTTTTAATTTTTACCTAACATATAACATTGAAGGTGGCTATGATGTTCGTTTGGCCACCAGCAGAGACGGAATCACGTTTGAAAGATGGGGTGACACCCCAATACTGCCTCGTGGAGCGAAAGGTTCTTGGGATTCTTTTTCAATTGTAACTACCCGGATATTTATTGAAGATGACACATACAATATGGTTTATGCAGGTGATTGGGAACGGACTGACGAACCGCGAGGTTTTGGTTTAGCTACCTCGACCGATTTAATCCATTGGGAAAAGTTTCCCGGAAACCCAATTTTTCTTCCCGGACCAAAGAACAGCTGGGATTCAGAAGCGATATGGTGTCCGTGGGTGAGAAAGAAAAATGGCATGTACTATATGTGGTATTGCGGAAGTCAAACCACGTACGCTGATGGATTAACTCCCCAAACCGGTTTGGCCACTATTTAGTAAACTTACCAATCTCTTGTGGATCCAGAAAACCAGAGTAAAGTTGCTCAATAAATGGTTGGATCACCATACGAGAAATAACCACATGAGCTGGTTGAGACACTGAAAAAAGAACCGCTCTTGCTACATCGATTGGTTGAAGAAAAAATGACCGGCGAGGATCATCTGGTGGTGACCACCCTTCATAGGCCAAACCTGTGTCTGTCGCACCAGGAAAAATACTGGTTATACGTATGCCCTCTCCACGCAACTCTTCCTGTAACGAATCTGCAAATCCAGCTAATCCATGTTTTGATGCACAATAAACAGCGTCCTCAGCATAACCACGAATTCCAGATAATGAATTGATAAATACAAGGTGACCGGACCTGCGCGTCTTCATATGAGGGAAGACTGCAATTGTAGTGTTAACAGCTCCCTTAATATTTGTATCAAGCATCTGGTTTATGTCATCTTCATCCATCTCGTGTACTTCACCAACCTTTTCTATACCTGCATTATTAACCAGAATGTCTATTTTTTCTTCTTGATCTAATATTTTTTGTACTGCCCTATTGACTTCATCGCGATAACGTACATCAGCGATCATCGGCAGAAGTGATTCGGGGAGTTTTTGGATATCCTCCTTTTTTCGAATTCCAGCGTACACCACAATTCCTTCCTCCTGGAATAGCTTCGCAATGCTAAGACCAATCCCACTCCCAGCTCCTGTCACAATAGCCACTTTGTTTTTGTTCTTCATAGATCCTCGCCCCGTTAGCTTGTCAAAAATTTCTTGTTAAATAGTTATGTGAAATATATTATATTCGTTCTCTTCTCAATGATATTTATCACTATAAAACGCAGTTAGGGCGGAGATGGGGTCATGTAGGATTAAGTGTGTAAAAACAGGAAGTCTCTGATATTTTAATAGAGACATCAACATCGCTCCTTCTGTCGAAGGATTACTCCCAAGGAGGTCGCTGATGTCTCACCAAAATGGAGCCGTAAGAAAACAGACCAGACAACAAAACGCCAACCTGTAGAGCAGCGGTGACTTTGGCGACTGGTTCAAAGAGCTGGTCGGAATGCTGGTCCAGGAACTTCCAAATAACTACGATCATATACCATAACTTCTAAATGCTAATCCGCATCCTTATGGGATTCCACCAATAAGTTTATAGACCAAATACCACAACTTGATCTCTAAAACATCCTAATATCAATCAGGAATAAATCCTCAATCCAGCCTGCCTTTAGCGATCGCTTTTTTGACCTCACCGATTGCCTGGGTGACTTCAATGTCCCGCGGGCAGGCGTCGGTGCAGTTGAAGATCGTGTGGCACCGGTACACCCCGAACTGCTCGTTGAGGATCTCCAGCCGCTCAGCCCCCGCCCGATCCCGGCTGTCAAAGATAAACCGGTGGGCGTTCACAATCGCCGCCGGGCCGACATACTCCTCGTTGATCCAGTACGAGGGGCAGCTGGTTGTGCAGGCCGCGCATAAAATGCACTTGGTGGTGTCGTCAAAACGCTCCCGGTCCTCCGGGCTCTGCAGACGCTCCCTGGCAGGGGGCGGCTCATCGTTCACAAAATAGGGCATCACCGACCGGAAGTGGGTGAAAAACGGCTCCATATCCACCACCAGGTCTTTTTCCACCGGCAGCCCCAGGATCGGTTCAATGGTCACCGTCCGTGACTTGAGGTCCTGGACCAGCACTTTACAGGCCAGGCGGTTGACCCCATTGATGCGGATGGCGTCCGACCCGCACACGCCGTGCGCGCAGGCCCGCCGGAAAGCCAGGGTGCCGTCCTGGTTCCACTTGATCCGCTCCAGCAGGTCCAGGATGCGGTCGGTGGGCTCTGCTTCCAGGGTGAAGGTATCGTAGTGCTTTTTTTTGTCATCCTCCGGGTTGTAGCGAAAGATCTTCAGGGTCACTTTCATACCGTCACCTCCTAGTAAGACCGGGCCTTGGGCTGGTATTGGGTGATCTGCACCGGTTTGTAGTCCAGCCGGACCCCGTCTTCATCCAGCCAGGCCAGGGTATGCTTCAACCAGTTCTCATCGTCCCGCTCCGGGCAGTCATCCCGGGAGTGGGCCCCCCGGCTTTCGGTGCGCGCCAGGGCCGACACCGCGGTCACTTCCGCGATATCCAGCAGATTGGAAAGCTCCCAGGCCTCAATCAAGTTCATGTTGAATTTCAACCCCTGATCATCGATCTGGACATGTTTGAAGCGCTCCTTGAGCTCCCGGACTTTCTCCAGGGCCTCCTGCATGCCCTCCTCGACCCGGAACACCCCCACGTGGTCAAACATGACTTCCTTCATCTCGGTGGCAATCTGCAGGACGCTTTCCTCCCCGGTGCTGTGCCGGATCCCATCCAGCTGCTCTTTGGCGTATGCAGCAGGATCCTCGGGGAGCTCCGGATAGGGCTGCTGGCTGGAGTACTCCGCTGCCTTCAGCCCGGAATACTTCCCGAAAACAATCAGGTCTAAAAGTGCGTTGGTGCCCAACCGGTTGGCGCCGTGCACCGAGACGCAGGCCACCTCCCCGGCAGAGTACAGCCCGGGCAGGATGGTGTTCTGCTCATCAACCACCACCTCCCCGTACTTGTTGGTGGGAATGCCGCCCATCGCGTAATGGGCGGTGGGCTGGACAGGCATGGGATCGTTGACCGGGTTGCAGCCAATATAAGTCTCACAGAAATCGATGATGTCGGGCAGCTTGTTGAGGATGTCTTCCGCGGTCACCCGGTAGGGGGATCCGTCCGGGGCTTTACGGCCGTCGATATCGGCATAGTGGTTGACCACCTCCGGGGTGACATCCAGGTTGAGGTAGCGTTTGCCGTCCACGCCCCGGCCTGCCTTCATCTCCAGGTACATGGCCCGGCTGATGACATCCCGCGAGGCCAGGTCCTTGACGGTAGGAGCGTAGCGCTCCATGAACCGCTCTCCCTCCCCGTTGAGCAGCACCCCGCCCTCTCCGCGGACTCCCTCGGTGATCAGGATGCCCATCCGGTAGATCCCGGTGGGGTGGAACTGGAAGAACTCCATATCCTCGGCGGGGATGCCCCGGCGCAGCGTCAGGGCGATCCCGTCCCCGGTGTAGGAGTAGGCGTTGGAAGTGATCTCCCAGACCCGGCCGTGGCCGCCGGTGGCGATGATCACCGTCTTGGCGTGGAAGAGGTGCATCTCCCCGGTCGCCAGGTCCAGGGCGATCACCCCGGCTGTGACCCCCTTGTGGATCAGCAGATCGATCACATAAAACTCATCGAAAAATCTGACGTGATTCTTGATGCTCTGCTGGTAGAGTGTTTGCAGGATCATATGCCCGGTGCGGTCTGCCGCGTAGCAGGCCCGCCGGACCGGTTTACCGGTTTCATTATTGGTGTGCCCGCCGAAGGGGCGCTGGGCGATCGTCCCGTCTGGATTGCGGCTGAAAGGCAGCCCCATATGCTCCAGCTCATAAACCGCGTCCACCGCCTCGGCGGCCATGAATTCAATCGCTTCCTGGTCCCCCAGGTAGTCGCTGCCTTTCACCGTGTCAAAGGCATGCCATTCGGGGTGGTCCTCTTCCGTGTTCCCCAGGGCAGCCCCGATCCCCCCCTGGGCAGCGCCGGTGTGGGAGCGGGTCGGATAGAGTTTGCTGATCACAGCCGTATTGGCCGTCCCGGAGGCGTAGAGGGCTGCCATCAGGCCTGCCCCCCCTGCCCCGACAACGACCACTTCATATTGATGTGTGTGCATAAGACCTCTCCTCTCGGTCGGTCAGGAGCCGAGGACGACGAAGATTCCAGCCAGGGTGAAAAAGACCCACAGCAGGAAGATCACAGTCCGCCAGAAGACCTGCCAGAATCCAGGGCTGGTGTAGTCCTCCAGGACCACCCGCAGGCCGTTGAACCCGTGGGTGGCGCCAAAAAACACCAGCATGATCTGCATCACCTGCCAGAGGCCGTTGGACCAGAGCATGATGTCCGGGATCTCGCTGTCTATAACATGGTTTGGATTGGGGAAAAACGTCCAGCGGACCAGCGTTCCCAGGTCCATCTGCGTCCGGGCCCCCATCAGCAGTCCGGCAGAAATCCCCACCAGGGCCAGCAGCGTGATCGATACCCCGGAGAGGCGGGTGAACAGCCACATGATGTATTCCAGGTTCCAGCTCGGTTTGGGCATCAGCTTTGCTCTCATCGGTCTCTCCTTATCTCCCCTACCCCGCCAGGGACCGCTGGATCATGATCAAAGCGATCAGCCCGTAGATCGGCAGGATCACAAACCATTCCAGCCAGGTGGCCTCTTTTTGAAAACGGATCAGCCTGGGCCAGATGTCCAGGGCAATGATCCGCAGCCCGTTGACCCCGTGGAAGATGACGCAGAAGGTAACTAACAGCTGAAAATACAGGGATTCATAAAGGATGTTGAGGGTGATCCCCAGGTCACTGCCCAGCTGCTGGGTCAGGAAGGACGCCAGGACATGCAGGGCGACAAAGACGATCATCCCCAGCCCGGACAGACGGTGGAGCACCCAGGCCAGCATGGGCCCTCCTCCCTTATACCTCGCTCCTGCCAACAAACTCACATTGCGGCTCAGCGCCATTGTGCCCTCCTTTCGCCTGTGGTTGGAACCAGTATTATTGGATCAATTGAGAAACCAGATAAAAGGTGACTTTCCCCCTATCTTATTATGGCATTGAAAGATAGAGATTTGAAAGTGACATATCTCACAGTTTGTTAGTCTCAGATATCATCCTCGGTCGGCAGGTTTGTAGTCTATAATGAAGAAAGGTGTGCGTAGACAATCACCTCACAGGCAGGGCGCAGCGCATTTATCAGGGCAGAAGTGACCTCACGGCAGGAGCAGCAGATGCCTTCCTCCCCCACCCCCACGAAACTGGACCGGCGCGGCTTTGTAAAAATTGTCACCGCGTTTCTCGGTTCCCTGATGGGGGCCATCCTGGCCCTGCCGATCATTTCCTATTTCATCTCCCCCGCTCTAGAAAAGCGCGAAGGGCTGGACTGGATCCCGGTTGGCAGCCTGGAGCAGTATCCGGAGGGGGAGCCCACCCCCTTTTATTTCACCCGCACCACCCAAAACGGCTGGGAAAAATCCACCCAGAGCTTCGGAATCTATGTGATCCGGAAGTCCAGCGGGGAGGTGGATGTCTTCTCGGATGTCTGCACCCACCTCAGCTGCCGGGTGAGCTGGGACGATGAGATCGGGGAATTCTACTGCCCCTGCCACGCGGCATACTTCGCCAAAAACGGAGAGGTGATTTCCGGCCCCCCGCCCCGGCCGCTGGACCGGTATGAAACCAGGCTCGAGGGAGATCAGCTTTTCATTCAATTCAGGGAAGGCTAACCATGGCGCCCAGGATCTTCAACTGTCTCGATGAACGCTTGGGGTTGACCGCGATCTACGACACCGTCCTGGACCGCAAGATCCCCAAGGTGAACTGGTGGTTTACGCTGGGGAGCGCCAGCCTGTTTTTAGGGGCGATGCAGGGCCTGACCGGGATTCTGCTCTCTATCTATTATGTCCCTACCCCGGACCACGCCTACGACAGCATCACCTATATCATGAATGAGGTCCAGTTTGGCTGGCTGATCCGGGGCATACACCACTGGGGCGCCAGCCTGCTGATCCTGACTGTCTTCCTGCATATGCTGCGGGTGTTTTTTTACGGGGCCTACAAATACCCCCGGGAGTTCACCTGGATCACCGGGGTAATGCTGCTGATCGGCGCGCTCGGGATGGGGTTCACCGGGTACCTGCTGCCCTGGAACCAGCGCTCTTACTGGGCGACCACAGTGGGAACGGAAATTGCCGGAACGGTTCCCGTCGTGGGGGAATTCATCCTCCGGGTCCTCCGGGGGGGAACAGATCTCAGCGCGCTGACCCTGTCGCGTTTCTACTCCCTGCACATCTGGATCTTTCCCGCCCTGCTGATCAGCATCCTCGGCCTGCACCTTTACCTGGTCATTCGCCTGGGCATCTCCAGCCTCCCCGAGCAGGAAAGTGGAGGAGGGACGCCGTGAACGAAGACCAAAAACAAACCTACCACCAAAAATATGAACAGGCCAAGCAGGAGGGGGTCAGGTTCTGGCCGGATATCATCTATAAAGACCTGCTGGTTTCTTTTGGCCTGTTTTTACTCCTGGTCGGGTTGGCGGCTTTTGTGGGGGTCGCTCACGAACCCAAGGCAGACCCCAGCGACGCCTCCTACATCCCCCGGCCGGAGTGGTATTTCTTGTTTTTATTTGAATTTCTGAAATTCATCCCGGGGAAGATCGAATGGCTGGGCACTTTCGTGGTTCCCACCGCGGTGATTTTGCTGCTGTTTGCCCTCCCTTTTATCGACCGGGGTTTTGAGCGGCACTGGAAGGATCGGATCCCCGGCATCTCGATCATGGGCCTGGTTGTGGCCGGGATGGTCGGCCTGACTATCCGGGCTGTGATCACCACCCCGGAGCAGGAGGAGACCGCAGCAGCAGCTACCCTCCAGGAGGAGATCGCCCTCGGGCAGGACCTGTATTCCATCCACTGCGTGGAATGCCACGGGCCGGATGGGGAAGGGGGAGAAATCAAGGGCGTGGAAGGGCTGGAAGGGACGGTGCTGAAATCCATCAGCAGCCGGGATGAAATGTACACCCGCTCAGATCAAACCCTGGCGACGATCGTGGAGTACGGCCAGCAGGACCTGGGGATGCCCCCGTACGGGCTGGCTTACGGCGGGCCCCTGCAGAAAGCAGAAATCGACGCCCTGGTCAGCTTCATGCGCTATACCTGGGATGACCGGGTGGAGATCCCCGAGGAGGCCGCTGCTGCCGGAGCGGTCCCGGAGCTCACTGAGGAGGAAGTCCCCTCCTATGAAGTCCATATTTCCCGGCTGGCCAAGCGCTACTGCGTCTCCTGCCACCGGCCCGATAAGGTGAACAACAACTACCTGATGCAGACCTACGGGGAAATCCTCACCACGGGGGATCATGCGGGTAAAAACGTCATCGCCGGGGACCCCGACAGCTACCTGATCCGCACCATCCAGGGGGAGACCGTGGTCGATCCGGACACCGGGGAGGAAATCCAGCAGATGCCCCCCACAAAGCTGATGAAGGAAGAATATATCAATCAATTTGAACGCTGGGTGCTGGCCGGGATGCCGGAAACCGCCGCCGACGCTGAAGCCCTCACCCCTGCACCCTCTCCCCCTGAGGGGGAGGCTGGGGAGTAACCAGGCCGCCTGGGTGGGTTTTGATGGGACCCGTTCACGGGATTCGCGAAGAAACTCCGGAGGCTCAGGCAGCCTCCGGAATTTTGTTTGATTAGGCATTAATTGTCATCTGATTATTATCAAAACTGTAAAAATCTTTAATTCTTTAAGAGCTGCTGAACCCTTATAATTCTTCTGGTTTATTCGTAACCAGGCCAGTATCCGGTCTCTCTCAATGATCTGCCAGCTTTTGGGATCGTTGAGCCCCTTTTTTTTTAACCGTGCCCCAGGGATTTTGATAATTAACCCGTTTTCTGGTTAAGACCGCTTTCCAGGAAAGGGGTGATTTGTGCAGGAGGTGCGCGGGTACCCATTGATCTTCACAGGCATTGTTATTGA
The DNA here is from genome assembly GCA_964621835.1 of uncultured Anaerolineales bacterium. Classification (GTDB taxonomy): domain Bacteria; phylum Chloroflexota; class Anaerolineae; order Anaerolineales; family UBA11858; genus B10-G9. Next base: position 61,174 of record CAZUMA010000006.1, read on the forward strand.
CCTCCAAAAAAAACCATTCAAGGAGAAATCCAGCATGAAACGAAACCCGATTATGATCGCGCTGCTTGTCATCCTGGCCCTCAGCCTCACGGCCTGCGGCCCCTCGGAGGAAGAAGCAGCCCAGATGACCCAGGCAGCCTGGACCCCCACCCCCCCACCAACAGCCACCCCGGTTCCGTTTGATCTGAGCTTATCTGTCACGGATGCAGAGGGGAACCCTGTTGCCGGGGCGTCCGTTCAGGCAGATGGGGGAAGCGGCACAACAGATGACAGCGGATCAGTCTCCCTGGCAGACCTTCCTGATGACTCTGCAAAGATCACTATCTCAGCGCCCGGGTATTTCCCGGCCGAGATGACCGAGGCCCTGCAGCCCGGCGCCAATCAGGCCAGCGCATCCCTGGAGCTGGACCCCGATGGGCTGCTGGTAAAAAATGCCTGCGCTCCTGGAGAAAAGCTCGTCTACCTCGAGGATTTCCAGGATGGGCAAGCCCAGGATTGGGACGCGGTAGAAAACAATCTGCAGGGTTGGTCTGTGGAAGCCAACCCGGACAATACCGATGATATGGTCATCGCGGCCCGGGAAGGAGCGCCGTGGGCCTGGTTGAGGGGGCCGGAGTATGCCTTCGACAATGCGGTCTGGCGTTTCAGGTTCAAATACACCGGATCTGCCAATTCACAAATCAACTTCCGACACGATGAAGCGGCACAGCAGCGCTATATCCTTTTCATTGGGGATGAAGCTTACCTCGCCCGATTCGATAAAGGGAATCACCTCGACCTGGGTTTTGCTGGTAGACCTCAAAAAGATCAGTGGCATCTGCTTGAGTACAGCTACTATGATGGCACTGTTTCTGTGTACATCGATGGAAAACAAGGGGCAACCTGGACCGATAATAACCCCTGGAGCGGCGGCACCCTCAACCTGGAGCCGTACGGCAGCAGCGACTCGGTCTACTACTATGATGACTTCTCGGTTTGCGAATTATCTGCACCTTTTCAACCAATCCCCCGCCCTGAAACCGGCTACCACCTGGCTGTGGATGTCTCGGATTCTGAGGGCAATCCGCTCCAGTACGCGACCGTCTCGGTCGCTGAGATGAGCACCCTTGAGGAGGGCACCCAGGTAACAGGTGACCAGGGGTCTGTATCCTTCCGCGATCTTCCCGGGGACAGCGCGACCGTGCAGGTCCACGCACCCGGATACTTCGCTGTTGAGGAAACCCTGACCCTCGAGAAAGCAGAAAATCAAACCAGCTTCACGCTGGAGCGTGATGCGTTCGGGAAGCTTGCCTCAGAGCTCTGCCGCCCCGAGGAAGAGGTGCTCTACCTGGAGGACGTCCAGGACGGCACCATGCAGGGCTGGAACACGCTGCAGTCTCAAATCGATTTGAATGTCCCGGGATGGTCGATCATCCCTGAACCGGAGCAGGAAGGCAACACCGTGCTCGAAGCCCGCGGCCTGGGGGCCAACACCCACAGCCAGCCGCTTGGCTATGAGAATCAAAGCTTCGGGGATTCTGTAATCCGCTTTGATGCCAGGGGATTCGGGGATCTGCACTACATCCTCCACTGGCGCAGGCCGCAGCAGGGCTACGCTGGCTATCTGGGCTTTATTTATGCGGATCAGGGAGCGGGAGGCCGCTTGGAAAAAATCGTTGATAACAATTTGGTGACCGTTTTCAACTGGAGCAAATACCTCACGGACAGCAAATGGCATACCTTTGAGATCGCCACCAACCAGGGCGAAATCCAGATCTGGATCGACGGGAGAAGGATGGGTATGTGGACTGATCCGGAGCCTATTGCTGAGGGGTACTTCACCCTCGAGCACGACTTCTGGAAAGGCGACGCCTACGTTTATTATGACAATTTCTCCGTCTGCGGATTGAGCGAACCCTTCCAATCCATCTTCGCGGAGGAATAAAAAAAGCCCCTCTGGAAAAATAAGTCACCTTGACCTCCCGGAGGCCTGAATGCTCCGGGAGGTCTTTTTTTTCTTGCGAGATCTTCCCTGACCGGGGAGGACAAAAAAAGGCTGCCCGGGCGGGCAGCCTCTATCCAAATTCCAGGTGGTTACTTTTTCCGGGTGGTTATTTCACCGCTTCAATACTGGCTGACTTGATGAACTTCTCCACCGGGACTTCCTCCGACCATTCCCGGATGAAAAGCTCGCTGTCATCCTTGGGCTGGATCTTGATCTCCCTGAAACCGGCCTGGGCGAGGATTGCCTCCAGCTCAGACACCAGCAGCGCCCCGGAAAAACAAGCCGAATAAAGTGCCAGGTCCTCCCGGTATTCCGCGGGGATCTCTGCAGTCGCCACCACATCAGAAATTGCCAATCGTCCCCCAGGCTTCAAAACCCGGTAGGCCTCTTTGAACACCTGGTGCTTATCCGGGGAGAGATTGATCACGCAGTTGGAGAGGATCACATCCACCAGGTTGTCCGGGAGCGGGAGATCTTCGATCTCCCCCAGATGGAATTCCACCTGATCATACCCCCCTCTGGCGGCATTCTCCCGGGCCCGTTCGACCATCTCCGGGGTCAGATCCACCCCGATCACCCGGCCCTGATCCCCCACCTGCCGGGCGACTAAAAAACTGTCAAATCCCGCGCCGCTTCCCAGGTCCAAGACCACCTCGCCAGGCTGCAGGGCAGCGATCGCCTGGGGGTTGCCGCAGCCCAGGTTGAGATTGGCCCCTTCCGGGACACTTTCAAGCTCCTCGATAGTGTACCCCATCTGGAAAGCTTCTTTGTCATCCATCAGGAGCGGTTTTACAGGGGTCTTTTTTGATTCCCCGCAGCAGCCAGAACCGGCCTCCCGGGCAATCTCCCGGTAGCGTTCTTGGACCGCTTTCTGGATTTTTTCAGCGCTGTTTTCTGTCATCTATTTCCTATGGGCTGGCAAAGAGGGTATTCTCCAGTGTCAGCAGTTTTGAAGCCAGCACCTCCAGGTCGGAGAGGGCTGAGAAGGTATCCTCCTCCACCTCCTCCACGATCAGCTGCTGGCGCTGCTGCATATTCTGGACAATTTCTACCTGCTCCCCGGTCACCTGGGTTTCAAGCTTTTCCAGGGTGGTGCCGACCTTCTCCAGGGCCAGTTTAGCCTCGGCCAGGTTGTCCTGGGCAACAGCCAGGGTGGCATCCGCAACCGCGGTCCGGGTGCTCAAGATCACCAGGTGGGTTTCCTGGTTAGCAAGCTCCTCTTCCAGCTGGATGTTGAGCTCTTCAAAAACAGACAGCCGTTCCACCTCTGCCTCCAGCTCCTCGATCTGGGCCTGGGCTTCAGCAAGGTCCGCCTCTGTTTGGGCCGTGAGCGCTTTCTGCGGTTGATAGCGCAGGACGGTGTCCACAAAAAAACCACCGGCAAAGGCCAGGGCCATCACCACCAGCCAGATCAAGATCCGCCGAAATAATCTCCGGGGCTTTTTCTGTTCTGGTTCTTCAGGGGCTTCTTCAGGGGCGGGCTCAGGGGCTGCCAGGACTTCGGCCTCCACCTCTTCAGGTTCGGATTCTGCTTCCATGCCGCTTTCAGGGAGCGCCTGGGCTTCCTCATCCATCTGTTCGTTCTCTTCCATCATCTGTTCCTCCTCAGCTGTTCATATGATAAATCCATTATACCTGATCCGCGGGCGATGTCCTTTCTACCCCCTTTCCAGCTGCCAGATACAAGAAAAAGCTGGTGGTGACCAGCTTTTTCTTGCGTGTCTGGGTTGGTTGTGCGGTTATTTGGCCTTGACTTTAATGGTCTTCGGCAGGGCTTCTTCCGCGACTGGCACCCGCAGGGACAGGATCCCGTTATCCAGTTTCGCTTCAGATTTGTCCATATCCAGCAGCTTGGGCAGGCGAATGACCCGGCGGAATTTTCCAGTGGGCCGTTCTCGGCGCAGGTACTCGATCTCCTCACCTTCTTCCAGGCCGTTGAACTCGCCTTTGACCTCGATGGTTTTTTCCACGATTTCGATCTCCAGGTCCTCAGCCTTCAGGCCGGGGACGAGAAGCTCGATCACGTAGTCCTGACCGTCCTTGCGGACATCCAGGGGGACATGAACTTCACTGCTGACTTTGCTCCGGGTACGAACCGGCCGTCGATACACACCATAAGGGGTAAGATACATTGACATTTTCAATCTCCTTTAACTGGCACCATTCAAATCTGTTTTATTGATTATTCTCATACAAAAACAATTGTAGGGGGTCAGTATAAGAAGAACACAAACAAAATGTTAGAGGCAAACAAACACTTTATCAGTCAAGTATTAACAAAATAATCAGCTCCGCTTTTCAGCCTGGAGGATCAGATGGGGGCTGCCGGGGCGGAAACGCCTGCCGTCAAAATCCCCGCAGACCTCCACAAGCCTCAGACCCGCAGCCCGGATCTCCCCCTGGAGCTCCCTGCGTGAGAACAGGAACTGTTCGGTGCAGGCGCTGGCCCGCTTTACCCGTCCGTCCGGAAAGAGGTGATCATAATGCCAGCACCAGACGACACCCTGCGGCCCGGGGGACAGCTGGCTGGCGACCTGCACCGGATAGCCGGTTTCCGGATGGGGAAACTCCCCTTCAATTGCTTCTATCCCTGCCTCCGGGTCTCTCAAAAGCTGCTGGTGAACGGCAGCAAGCTGCCCGGGATTGGGCAGGCTGACCAGGAAAATCCCTCCCGGTTTTAGGGTCTGATAAATCCTTTGGGTGAGGGACTGCCGGGCCCGGGGCGGAAAAGAGCTGAAGGTGTTGCAGGGCAGGATCACCGCACCAAAGCAGCCCGGGCAGGAAAAATGATGCAGATCCATCTCTACCAGCAGCAAACGCTCCCGCAGTGCCGGGGGGTGATCCTCCAGCTGGCGGGTGAGCAGGTCCAGGTGCGGTCTTTCCCGGTCAATCCCCACCACCGTCCTGCCTGCCTCAAGGAGGGGCAGGGTCACCCGCCCGCTTCCGCAGCCAAGCTCCAGGACCGGGTCCTTTCCTTCGGTCCGGAAGATCCAGAAAGGCAGGTCCTCCTGATACTGCTGGTGGTGAAGGTGAAGATAGGCAGGGAGCATATCATCCAGGGGGTCTATTGGCAGCGTCCTTGACGCCGTATCTGAGAGAGATTATACTGCTAACAGCTAAATTGGAGCAGATCCGGGGTGTAGCGCAGAGGGCAGCGCGCCGCGTTTGGGACGCGGAGGTCGACGGTTCAAGTCCGTCCACCCCGACTACAGCAGGTCACAAGCAGCGCGGATCGGACAGAGGGAATCCGCTCGCTTTCTAAAAAGACTGGGGGCAGCCCAATCCTGATCGTCCAAGATCCGACCCGGCATTATTCATTCCGATCCTTATTTTAACCAGGTTTCATCCAGAAATTGGCAGTGGGTGTACCCTGGGCCGGGGGCTTTCTTGCAAGCAGCAGGCCCTCCAGACTGGTATAATCCTAGCAGCAGTCGATCATCATGGGTGACTACACTGAGCTATGAGAACCATTGATCTCTCCAAATACAAAGCCGAATCCGGGATCCAGGCCTTCTTCAAAAATATCCAGGGGTCTTTAAAATATGGCTTTAACTGGCGGTCTTCCCGCAGAAGCCAGGAAGAGCTGATCGAAATCCTGGATACTGTGCTGGGAAATGAAGTGATCATGCTCCGGGATGTGAACATCCCCCGGGTGGAGCTGCCGATTCCGATGGTGATGATCGCTCCCTCCGGGCTTCATGTCATCAATCCCAAAAGCCAGCGCGGGTTCTACCGGGCGGAAGGGAAACGCTGGGAGGAATTAGGCAGGAATGACGAATATCAGCTTTCCGCTGTGAACCTGATCCGGGAGACCTGGCTCTACCACAAGACAATCGAGGGGTATTTCAAGCAGCACCGGTTTTCGGCCCAGATGGACCGGGGTGTGATGATATTTGTCAACCCGGAAACCCATGTGGAGACGATTCGCCCCCGGGTGAGGGTCATCCGGGCGGACGGCATCACCAATTTTGCCCGCGAGGTGGCCGTTTCCAAACCAGCCTTCAGTGATATGGACCTCCGGGAGGCTGTGAAGCTTCTGACCAAACCCCGCCTGCCCAAAAAAGAAAAAAAACCGCCCCCGGATCCCGAGCTTCTTCCCGACTCCTCCCCACCCCCCACCGTGCTGGATGAGGGGATTGAAAAAATAACCGAGGTCACTGAAAAAGCGCGATTCACCCGTCGGGAGTGGGCGATCATCGGCAGCCTGATTGCCCTGGTGATCGTTGTGCTGGTCGTTCTGATTGCATTCATTGTCCTTACTTTATAACTCGGCAAATGGACCCGCTGTGGACAGGCCCTTTCTCTCACTGATCATCCCAGCTTACAACGAGGAACGCCGGCTCCCCAGTACCCTAGAGAAGGTTTCTTCATTCCTCAACTCCCAGCCATATTCTGCAGAAGTGCTGGTCGTCAATAATGCCAGCACGGATCAAACCCCCGAGATTATCGCCAGGGCTGCTTCTGAAATCGCCTATTTGCGCGGCCTGGATGAACTGCAGCCGGGAAAAGGTGCGGCGGTCCGAACCGGGATGCTGAAAGCCCGGGGCGACTACCGGTTCATGGCTGATGCGGATTTATCGATGCCGATAGCGGAAATCAACCGGTTTCTTCCCCCGCAGCTTGCTGATTTTGAGGTGGCCATTGCTTCCCGGGAGGCACCCGGGGCAGTGCGCTATGATGAGCCGGAAATCCGCCACCTGGGGGGCCGGGCGGTGAACCAGTTCATCCAGCTGATGGCGCTGCCTGGCCTGCATGACACCCAGTGCGGGTTTAAATGTTTCACCGCAGCAGCGGCAGAGGACCTCTTTGGCCATCAAACGCTTCCGGGGTGGTCCTTTGACATTGAAATCCTGTTTATCGCCCGGCGCCGGGGATACCGGATCCGGGAGATCCCCATTTCCTGGTACTACCGGGAAGAAAGCAAAGTCAGTGCAGTCCGGGATGCCGTGGCCATCTTTTTAGACCTGCTTACCATCCGGCGCAATGCGGCCTCAGGAGTCTATGACCGCCAGAATTGATCCCGCGCTGATCCCCCCCCGTCCAGACCTGCAGTTTGAGCAATCGCTCTGGCTTGCAGGAGCAAAAAAAGTTGCCGGGGTGGATGAAGCGGGCCGGGGATGCCTGGCGGGCCCGGTCGCCGCGGCGGCCGTAATTCTTCCGGCAGCTGATCAGATCCTGCCCGCCCTGGAGGGGGTGAAGGACTCCAAGGCGCTTTCGGCCGGGGTCCGCGAGGAGCTGCGGGGGCGCATCGAGCAGGCCTGCCTGGCATGGTCGGTAGGCTTTGGAACCGCAAAAGAAATTGACCTGCTGGGCATTGTCCCGGCAACCCGCCTGGCGATGATGAGGGCGCTCGCAGGATTAGGCCAGCCGCCGGATCATCTCCTGGTCGATTACCTCACCCTGCCCGACATCCCGACTCCGCAAACCAGGCTGGTCAAGGGGGACGCCCGCTGCTTTTCGATCGCCGCTGCCTCCATCCTGGCTAAAACCCACCGCGATGCCCACCTGGTCCAGCTGGCCGGGCGCTATCCCGGGTATGACCTGGCTGCCAACAAGGGCTATGGAACTGCAGCGCACCGGGCCGCGCTGGAAACCCGTGGGCCCTGCCCGGAGCACCGCAGAAGTTTTGCCCCTTTGAAAGATCTGATCAGCTGCACCCAGGCACAAAAAGGATGACCACCAAAAAACAGCCCAAACCATTTGGAACCTGGCCCAGCCTCATTTCACCCGGGGATCCCGGGAGGCTGCGGGATTTGAGCGAACCGCAGTGGACCGCGTCCGGGGACATTCTCTGGCTGGAGCAGGTCGGGGACCAGTCCTCCCTGATGATCCAGGAACGGGGAAAGCCGCCGCGCACCCTGGACCCGGACCGCTCGCTGGGCGGGGGAATCCTGTACGGCGGGGGGACGTACTCTACCCGCGGGAACCAGGTCATGGCTGTCGAGGCCAGATCCGCTCGGCTGATCTGCATTCCCCTTCCCTCGGGAGTTGCCAGGCTGATCTGCGAACTTCCGGGACGGGCTGCCTGCCCGCAGCTCTCCCCGGATGGGGATCTGTGCCTTTTTGTGCATTCCGCGGAGGACCGGGATGGGATCGTCTCTGCCTGGATGGACCCAAAAGAGCAGCCCCGGCCGCTGATCTCTGGTGCAGATTTCTACAATTACCCCCGCTGGCATCCGGGGGGATCACAGGTCGCCTGGGTGAGCTGGGACCATCCCCATCTGCCCTGGGAGGAAAGCACCCTCTATCTGGCTGACCTGGCCAGGGAATCGGGAGGAATCGCTCTCAAGGGACAAAAGATCCTTGCAGGCGGGCCCGGAACCTCGGTTGCCCAGCCGGAGTTTTCCCCGGACGGCAGCCGTCTGGCCTACCTCTCAGATCACAGCGGCTGGTGGCAGCTGTTTCTGCTCGATCTGCCCAGCGGGGAAACGAGGCAGCTCACCAGCCAGGCAGCTGACCACGGTCAGCCCGCCTGGCTGCAGAACATCAGCACCTACAGCTTCACCCCCGATGGGCGCGCGATCTTCATTCTCCGCAACCAGCAGGGGTTTGCCTCCCTGTGGCGGATCGACCTGGAGACCGGCCGTCAATCCCGGATCCAGCACCCCCCGGAGTACACCTGGTTGAAGGGGCTGGCAGTTTCCCCGCAGGGGGACCGGCTGCTTACCGTTGCCTCATCCGGCACAAAGCCCCAGCATCTGGTCACACTCGATCTGGAAGGGGCTGCTGAGACCATTCGACCCTCCGCCCCACCGGGCAGGACCATCCAGGGGAGCTCCCCCCCACAGGCGGTAGCCTGGAAGGGCTTTGACGGGAAACAGGTTCACGGGCTGATGTATTTTCCTGATCATCCTGGATTTACGGACCGGGGGCAGCCGCCGCTGCTGGTGATTGCCCACAGCGGGCCCACCCGCCAGGTGTGGGCCGATTTCCACCCCCGGACCCAGCATTTCACCAGCAGGGGGTTTGCAGTCCTGGAGGTGAACTACCGCGGCAGCACGGGCTTCGGCCGGGAATACTGGGAGGCGCTGAAAGGCCGGTGGGGGGTGCTGGATGTGGCGGATGTCCTCTCCGGGGCAGGGTTTGCGGTGGAACAGGGCTGGGCAGATCCATCCAGGATGGCCCTATTTGGCAGCAGTGCTGGCGGGTACACGGTGCTGCAGACCCTGGTTCACCACCCCGGGGTTTTTTGCGCCGGGATCTCGCTTTACGGGATCGCCAACCAGATCACGCTGCTCCAGGATCCCCCCAAGTTTGAGCGCTTTTACTCGGAGTGGCTGCTCGGCCCCTACCCGCAAAAAGAGGACCTCTACCGGGAGAGGTCTCCCCTCTACCATGCCGACCAGATCCGGGACCCGGTGGCTATATTTCAAGGCGGAAAAGACCCCATCGTCCCACCCGATCAAGCCGAGCAGATTGTGGCCGCCCTGCGGCAGAACCAGGTCCCCCATGAATATCATTTCTATCCGGAAGAAAGCCACGGATTTAAACTTCCGGAAACCAAACAGGATGTAACCCGGAAAATCGATGCCTTCCTGGAAACCTATCTATTAGAATCCAGATAAGCAAATAACCAAAAAGACAGGCAAATAAGACACCCCTCGGAAAAAAATATGGACCTCCAGCTTGCAGGAAAGACAGCCCTGGTCACCGGGGCATCCAGCGGAATTGGCGGCGCTGCCGCGGTCGTACTCGGGGAAGAAGGGGCGGATGTGGCCCTGACCTACAACCAGGATCGAGCGGGGGCGGAAGCCAACGCCCAATCCATCCGCTCCCTGGGCGGGAAAACCTGGGTGGTCCAGCTGGACCTGGGGGATCCAGCGTCCATCACCCGGACCGTTCAGGAGCTGGAAAAGGAGCTCTCCGGTCTTGATATCCTGATCCTCTGTGCCGGAAAGAACGAGATCTCGGAGCTGAGACAGATCAGCCTGGCCGAATGGGACGAGATCTTCCGGGTCAACCTGCGGGGAGCGTTCCTGCTGGTCCAATCTGCCCTGTCCCTGATGAATGCCGGGGGATCCATCGTCACCGTGGCCAGCGTGGCTGCCCATACCGGCGCTCCCCACCACATGCATTATGCAGCGGCCAAGGCGGGATTGGTGAACCTGACCAAAAGCCTTGCCCGCAGCCTGGCCCCGGGGATCCGGGTCAATTGTGTTGCCCCCGGGATTGCTTTCACCCCGATGGGTGAGGAAGCCATCAGCTCCCTCCCGGAAAACTACGCGGAGAATAAACTGCTGGTGCAGCGGTTTGCTGAACCGGAGGAAATTGCCCGCACCATTGTCTTTGCCGCCAGCCCCGTCACCGGGTTCATGACCGGTACAACCCTCGATATCAACGGGGGCCGCCTCCTGCGCTGATTTTTAGGGGGGAGGGGCCTGCCCTTCTAATCCAGCTCCCAGCTTGAATGGCTATAATGCAGGGAGAGAGTCCGCAGGATGCTGTCCAGATCCGCAGCAGCGAGGGACCACCAATGAAACCAACCCGTCAGCAGCAGCTTATGGTAATCACTGCAGCCGGTATTTCCCTGGCAGTGCTGGGCTGCTTGCTGGTCCCGGAGCTGCTCACCTCTTCTGCACCGCTGGAGAACCCAACCAGGGAAGAGGGCGATTTCCAGGAGGCTGCTGGCAGAACCCAGAAGATCTCCCCGGTCGACGGCAGCCTGCAGGTGTACATCCCTGCAGGAAGTTTCAGGATGGGATCCACCCTCGAGGACCCGTTCTACCGCGATAACGAGTATCCCCAGCGGACCGTCTACCTGGACGGGTTCTGGATGGATCAAACCGAAGTGACCAATGCCATGTTCGCCAAGTTTCTCAACCAGGAGGGCAACCAAATAGAGGGGGGGGACACCTGGCTGGATGCGGATGACCCGGCCTCCCAGGTTGTCTATGAGGATGGGGCCTGGCGGGCGGTGCCAGGATATGAGGACCACCCCGCGGTGGAGGTGACCTGGTACGGCGCCAGATCCTACTGCCAGTGGGCCAACCGGCGCCTGCCGACGGAAGCGGAATGGGAAAAAGCCGCCCGGGGGGAGGACGCCCGCACCTTTCCCTGGGGAGAGGGGGAGCCCGGGGTGGTGAAAATTCCCTGCGAGCGCTCCAACCTTGCCGGATGCCATTTTGACACCCAGCCGGTGGGAAGCTACCCGGATGACATCAGCCCCTACGGGGTGCTGGATATGGCAGGCAATATTGCCGAGTGGGTTTCTGATTGGTACCAGGCGGACTATTACCGCACAGCACCCTCCAGCAACCCGCAGGGTCCGCAGACCGGGACATATAAAGTTCTCCGGGGCGGCAGCTGGACGATGAGCTACCTGACTGCCAGGACCGCCAACCGCTTCTGGACAGACCCCTCGTTTGCCTGCTACTACCACGGGGAAGGCTTCCGCTGCGCGGAATCAGAGTAGGAAAACCAGGTTCACGGGGGAAGGACAACAGGAGGAATTGTTATGATCGACCCCGGCCTTAAAGGAAAAGCTGTCGCCATCACCGGCGCTCATAACCCCAGGGGGATTGGCGCAGCTGCTGCCCGGGCGTTTGCCCGGCAGGGAGCAGATATCTTTCTCCATTATTTCCAGTCTCCCGCCCCGGAGATGGGGGGAGAGACTGGAGACAGGGCCGAACCGGGAGAGCGCCTCTACCGGGAGCTCAATGCAGGAAGCTGTGCTGAGGTATTAGAAAGTCTCAAACCTTTCGGAGGAAAAACTGCCGCCTGGGAAGCAGACCTCTCCGATCCCGCCGTTATTCCAGACCTATTTGATCAGGCTGAAAAAGCGCTGGGAGGAGTTGATATCCTGATCAACAACGCCGCGGCCTGGACCGCGGACAGCCTGATTCCCCCGGGTTTCACCCTCCCCAACCCCCTGGTCGAAGAGTGGACCGACCGCCCTGCCCAGGTGACCGCCGGGAGTGTAGGGGCTAATTTCAACGTCAACGCCCAGGCGGTGGTGCTGCTGATGGCAGAATTCCTCAACCGGCAGATTGCTGCAGGAAAAGAGTGGGGAAGGATCATCAATATCTCCACGGATGGAGCCCACTGCTTTCCCTCGGAAATCAGCTATGGAGCCAGCAAGCTGGCCCTGGAGGGCTACTCCCGGAGCGCTGCGGTTGAGCTGGGGCAGTTCGGAATTACCGTTAACGTCATCTCCCCCGGTCCCACCCAAACTGGGTGGATCACACCGGCACTCGAGCAGAAGCTGGCCCAGGAGACCCCCCTGGGGCGGATCGGAAAACCTGAAGATGTGGCGGATGCGGCCGTGTTTCTTGCCTCAAAGCAAGCGCGCTGGATCACCGGTCAGGTGATCCATGTTGGCGGTGGGCATCCTATCTGAGGTCAAAGACCAGCTATCAAAATACCACAGCAAGGCCAACCCATGATCCATGACCAGCTGCAAATTAATCACCTTTCCTTCCATCTTGTCAGGGCTGGCCCGGAAACCGGGCCGCTGCTGATCCTGCTGCACGGCTTTCCCGAATTCTGGTACGGCTGGCGCAGCCAGATTCCCTTCCTGGCCGGGGCTGGCTTCCGGGTCTGGGCCCCCGATATGCGCGGGGTGAACCGGAGTGAGAAACCAGAAGATATTTCCGCTTACAGGATCGACCATCTGGCCGCGGATGTGATCGGCCTCCTTGACGCCGCCGGGGAACAGGAAGCCTTCTTGGTCGGCCATGACTGGGGGGCTGCGGTCGCCTGGTGGACTGCTGCCGCCTACCCGGATCGGATTGCCCGCCTGGTGGCCATCAATGTCCCCCACGGGGAAGTGATGCGCCGCCACCTCCGGCGCAGCCCCCGTCAGCTCCTGAGAAGCTGGTATATCTTTTTTTTCCAGCTGCCCTGGCTGCCAGAACTCCTCTCCCGCTGCTGCCGCTGGCGTCTGCCCAGCAGGGCCCTGCAGGCCACCAGCCGGCCCGGCACCTTCACAGAAGAGGAGCTGGACCGCTACCGGGAGGCCTGGTCCCGTCCCGGGGCTTACACTGCCATGCTCAACTACTACCGGGCTGCCCTGCAGCATTCCGCCAAACCCCTTGCTGACTCCCGGATCAAGGTGCCCACCCTGCTGATCTGGGGAGCCCGGGACCGCTTCCTGGGCCGGGAGCTCGCCCAACCCAGCATTGAATTATGCGATCAGGGCCAGCTGGTTGTCCTGGAGGATGCCAGCCACTGGGTGCAGCATGAAGAAGCAGGCCAGGTGAACAGGTTAATCCAGGGCTTTTTCAAGCAGCAGTCATCAGACCTGGTTTCCAATCAATTCCCTCACCGGACAGCCTATGACTGAAAAGAAAATGCTTTTGATCACAGGGATCCATGGGCTGATTGGCTCTCTTCTCACCCCCCATCTCCAGCAGTCGTACACGGTCTGCGGTCTCGACCGCAGGGAGGGTGGGAGCGGCTTGCCGCTGATCCGGGCAGACCTTTCCCATCCCAAGCAGGTAGACCTTGTCTTCAAAACCTTTCACCCGGTCCAGGACGTGCTGCACCTGGCCGCTGATCCCCGGGTCGATGCCCCCTGGGAAGGGGTGCTGCGGGACAATATTCAGGGCACCTGGCACCTCTATGAGGCGGCTGCCAAAGCCGGGGTTCGCCGGGTGGTTTTTGCCAGCAGCAATCATGTCACCGGCTGCTATGAAGGGATGCCTCCCCGGCTGCACCGACAGAAAGACCCCCAAAAAATCAAGGCCAGCGATCCGCCCCGTCCGGACGGCCCTTACGGGATCAGCAAACTGGCCGGGGAGGGAATTGCCCGCTGCTTTTTTGACCTCCATCAGATCGAATCAGTCTGTTTGCGGATCGGATCCGTCCTGGAAGATGATGACCCGACTGGGGAAGAGCGCCACCGCTCCACCTGGTTATCGCATCGAGACCTCAAGCAGCTGGTGGAGCGGGCATTTACGGTCGAGGAAACCTTTCCTGGTTTTGGGGTTTATTACAGAGTTTCTGAGAACACGCGGCGCTTCTGGAGCCTTGAGAACGCCCGGCGGGACCTCGGCTACCAACCCCTGGACAACGCTGAAGATCACTGGGTCACCTGACTGCTGTTTACCAATTCCTGCGTCGTCTAAAAAGCGTCTTTAGAATAACTATATCGAAAGATGTGTCCTGCCAGGCTGCCGGGTACATGACAGCCAATCCGCCGCAGTCGATACTACCCTTTAGGGGAATCTCAGCCCATCCATTTTTATTTATAGAGGAGCTTTTATATGTCCCCATCCATCCTGCAAACCGCCGGCATCCTGCTCGTGGTCCTGCTCCCGGTCGCTTTCGGTGGTGTCAGCATCCTCTATTTAGGGCTCAGCTGCCGGCCGCGCCGGCGTGCTGCCCCCCGAGATTGATCAACCCACCCTGGTCATGAACCTGGCCTAGCTGGGATTTTTATCCCTGACCGCAGCCCTCCTTACCCTGGGGGTCGGCATTCTTACCGGGGTCTGAGCAGAAAACCAATCAAGGATCTCGACAGCATTCTGAATGGCTTTGCCAAAGGACAAACATCTCATGAGAGGAGATAACAAGACTGACCGAAGACACTTCACCACTCCGGACGCGCAGGGACCCCGCTGGATTCCCATTCCAAAATGGATCCGTGTCAGCCTGGGGGGAGAGTTTGTGGCCAGCAGCCGCCGGGTAATGCTGCTCAGGGGCCGCCCGCCGGTGTATTATTTCCCGGAAGATGATGTCAGAAGGGACCTGCTGATCGAGAGCAGCAGATCAACCCAAACCCAGAACCTGGGGGAAACAGCCATCTGGGATATCCAGGTAGGTGACCGCACCGCGGAGAGCGGCGCCAGGCAGATTATACAGCCCGACGATGGCGCCCCGGATGGGATTTCTGGCTATCTGGCTTTCGAATGGGATGCTGTGGACAGCTGGTGGGAGGAGGACGAACAGATCCGGGTCCACCCCCGCGACCCCTATACGAGGATTGACACTCTCCATAGCTCACGACAGATCCAGGTGGCAATTGGGGCCAAGACGGTTGCCCATTCCGACAGGCCTGTCCTGCTCTTTGAAACCGGCCTGCCCGTCCGCTACTACCTCCCGAAAGTGGATCTTAATTGGGACTATCTAGTACCCACGGATTTGAAAACAGAATGCCCCTATAAAGGGGAAGCCAGCTACTACACGGTAGAGGTCAACGGCGAGAAGGCCATCAACATTGCCTGGACCTATCCTTTCCCGAACCCCGGGATGGGCAGGATCAAGGGCCGGGTGGCTTTTTTGACCGAGAGGCTGGAGCAGGTCACCCTGGACGGGCAGCGGCTGCCAGATTAGAAACTGGCAGTCAAAATCAGCGGCTGGAGCGTTCTCTCAGGTTAATTTCCAGCTTTCCCGAGTTCGCTTTCTATGATTTGCTGAAAATTCGCAAACGGCTGGTTGCCGCGCAGTAAACCGCCGTTGATAATGAAGGAAGGCGTACCGCTGATCCCCAGGGAGCGGGCATCATCTTCATCCTGCTGCACCCGGTCGCGGTATTTTCCTCCATCCAGGCAGCTGTCAAAGGCTTCCTGATCCAGTTCCAGGACCTCGGCAAACACCTTCAGGGAGGGGGAGATATCCGCCTGGCGGTTGGCAAACAGCTCAGCCTGATTGGCAAAAATCAAGTCGTGATACGGCCAGAACGCATCCTGGTCCGCAGCGCAGTAGGCCGCTTCCGCAGCCTGGACGGTCGCAGACGATCCCAGGAGCCCACCCACACTGCGAAATTCGAGGTAGACCTTTCCCTCGGCAACATAGGTATCCTTGAGCTCCCTGGCGGTTGATTGCGCGAAATTCGCACAGTATGAGCAGCCAAAATCAGAGTAGTCAACAATCACCACCGGGGCATCCGGGTCCCCCACGGCGGCCCCTTGTGCGAGCGCAGGCTGGCTGGACTCGGGGATGGAAATTTCAGATCTGTCGAGTGCATACCGGTCCTGGTTGGAGAAGAAGATCATCGCCGCGGTCAGCACCAGCACCACGCCAGCGCCGATCAATAATAAACTCCGGCGTTTGCTGCGCTGCTGGGCTTTCATTCTTTCCTCACGAAGCTGTTTGCTGTTCATCAATGCTACCCTTTTTCAAATCACAATAAACAAGTGATAAACTGCCAGGTCTTTTCCTGGTGGATGTTGTCAGTGGAGCTATTGTACCGTCTGGCACTGGGCCTGTTGACAATTCTTAGCCAACATTCATCTATCTCCATGCTGGCTGCCATCCACTCCCCGGGGATAAAGTTTTCCCGCAGTACCGGTTGCTTCCTGGTACCCCAGCTGAATTAATAACACAGGCAGGGCCTGGGCTTGCTCCCCCGCTCCGTATTCTTTTTTTGTTTAAAAGGGCAAAGGATTTTTTTTCAGCTGACAGGCATCAACCAAACAGGCTGGAGCACCCTGGCTGCAGCGAATGTCGCTGAAATTTGACCTCAGATCCTGGCAGATATTCTTTGACAAGAATGTTTTGCAGGAACAGCGCTGGAAATACCCAAAAAAGGAGGGCGTCTACCAGCTTCCCAACCGGTACCAGCCGCAATCAGGATGGCTTTTGATTGCCTGTCACTGATAACAATGGAAGATCTGGACATCACCCTCTTTCTGGGAACGCCCGGAGATCATCAGGTATTAAGATGAATTTTTACTGCCGAGGAAATCAGGTGACTGCGATCGCGGGAAAAGCAGTCAATCAAGAGCGAGCCCCCCCCCAGCCTTCCCGGAATTATCCGATAAAGAAAATCAGGACTCCAACGAGCGCAAAAACAACGCCAAGCCCCAGGAGAAGGTAAGTCGTCCACTTTGCCCCGGGTTGGAGAACGGAATCGCTGGGATTTTCAGAATCATAATACACCGCGACCTCAAGACCCTCGGGATATTGATTCGTGATTTTATAGGCCCAGGTCTGGTTGCCGCTGGATGTGCTGCCAAACGAGATTCGTTCTCCCCTATAGTCTATCCCATCAACCTGATACTGGAACACGATCCTGGGTAAATATTTTGTTTCGTAATGTACATCACCATCACTATCGCGTTCTCGTTCCCGTTCAACATCAACGGTCGATGATTCAATGATCCCCTGCGCTGCGGGCCAATCTGCACTGGCCCGGGCTTTGCGTATCAAACGATAGCCGAAAAAAGCTGCTCCCAAACCGATCAAAAAAAATATCGCACCTGCCAGACTTGCGCCCATGTATCTCTCCTTTTTTGGTAAAGTATGCCTGGTTGATGAAGCTGCCTCAACCCTATTATTGCCCTACCCTCTTCCCCGTCAAGGGTGCAGAAAAAATGCAGCACATCGACCTGAGAAAGATCGGTAAGATCAGCTGAAGACCCCAAGAAACAAAGCCGCTCAGGAAAAGAAAGTGTCCAGTTACACCTGGTAGCCGGACCTCCCCAAAACGTTAAATGTGGATCATCTCACCAAAGATTATTATACGACATGGAAGGAACCCCTCCCCCAAAGACTGCTTACCTCTTATGACTGGCTGGTGCTCGCTGTGTTTGTAAAGATTTAAAAGAAAACGGGACTATAATGATCTCAGCAAGGTCAAGTAGACAAACCCGGATGAGAGTACTCTTTGCTAATCAAGACGTTTTTTTCCAGGATTATCGATGAACCCCGACAAACGAGCTGAAAAACATCAACCTGCTCCCTGGTTGTTTCTCTTTGGCGTCCTGGCCTGGACCTGGACCTGCTACGGCTTGGTAGCCTTCAGCGGCCAATCAATGCAAGAATTCCCAGCGATCCTTCTCTCCGCCCTGGGCGGGTTTGGGCCCAGCCTTACCGCGGTCGTGCTGATTGCAGCCGGACGGTGGGACCGGCAGCTGGATCAGTCCCCCGAAGCCTTCTTTCTCCGGGCCCTGGATCCCCGCACCTTATCTCTCCGCTGGGCCCTGATCACCCTCGGGCTGGTGCTGGTGCTCGCCTTCCTCCCGGTGCTTTTAGATCCAGCGGTCCTCCGGGAGCGGGGGTTGATCGGCCAGGCACCGGGATTTTTCCTGCTGATCGGGGTGGTAATTGGCACATTTGAGGAAATCGGCTGGCGGGGCTATGCCCAGGAAGCTCTCCAGCGGAGGCTGCCGGTGCTCACCAGCAGCCTGATCATCGGCCTTTTCTGGGGCGCCTGGCATATTCCCTTGTTCTTCATTTCAGGCAGCTACCAGGCGGGCCTGGGCGTGGCCACCCCGGGATTCTGGTCCTTTTTTATTGCCCTCCTGGTGGGCTCCCCGGTCTATGCCTGGCTGTACAACCGCTCCGGCCGGGTGATCCTGGCCCCGATCCTCTACCACGCCCTGGGGAATTTTTTCAGGGAGCTGGCTCCTGATGCATCCAACCTGGCGGAGGTGGGAGTGGAGGCTGCCATTGCCCTGGCTGTGGTCAGCCTCAGCTGGCTCTGGATTACCAGGGTAAAAACCCCACATACTGGTTGATCGGACCAGTTGATGTTTTTGGAAAAACCTAGTCACCTGCAAAGGAGCAGCCATGACCAAAAAAACCGGGATCGGGATCATTATCTGCGACCGCTACCGCCGCTGCGCAGGGGGAAAGTGCCTCCGGGCAATGAGAAACCGGGAGGGAGCCTTCAGTATCTATGAGGGGAAAGAGATCGAGCTGGTGGGCTACACCACCTGCGACGGCTGCCCGGGGGGAAATGTGGAGTATGCCGGGGAGGAGATGGTCAAAAATGGGGCTGAGGTCATTCATCTGGCCACCGGGCTGGTGGTTGGCTACCCCCCCTGCCCATATCTGCAGCATTTTGTGGAGTTCCTCGAGCTGCGCTTCCCGGTCAGGGTGGTGGTGGGCACCCACCCCATTCCCGAAAGCTACCTGGCCCGCCACACCGAGCTGGGGACCTGGGAGGATCCCATCTGGGCGGAGCTGACTGCTCCGACGATGGCAGATCCGGCCGCGCGGGAAAGATACAATTAAAAATTTCTGGCGTAAGCATTCATCATCATTGAAGCAGCCCAGGCTCTGGGCAGCAACAATAAAGTTCCTCTCGGTTATAGGTGGGTAAACCGAATTCAAGTTTGCCTGCAAGTAGATAGGACATGGTAATGAGATGACGATTTGTTCCCTAGCCTCGAGCTCCGGCCTTGGCAGCTTGAATAAGGCTGTTGGAGCCTTCAAGAATTGTGATTTGTACTCATTTCACAGGTCTGGTTAGCCATTTTGGGTGGACATAAAATTTCGGAACCAGTCTATTCTTTGATTGGAATATGCACTATAAAAATTTCCAGTTATGAATTGAATTTAAGAAGGAAAAACATACTTCTACCGATGACAATTGGAACGACGTGAAATAAGGGTAGAAAATCCCCCTCTTCCATCGCTGCCCTTTTCATCTGTCATCCGTATTCAAAAGAATAGATCCTATGCCAGCTTGAGCTCAACCATTTGCGGTGAAACCCAATCATTGTCCCTTTTAGTCCTCAGTTAAGTGTGCAACCCAATTGCATGTTCTGGATAGTAATCCCGGATGAACACCATCTGAGCTCTATACCCAGAACTGGAATGAGATCATTCGGTGGTTGAATATTTTATCCATTTACCAATCACCTCCTGCAGTTCTTCTATGGTTTGAGTGTCGAATATTTCAGAAATTCCTTCTTGCTTGCAGGATCTTAAATATACCCCCATCTTGGGAATGGTCTTGAGCTCCAGACAACACTGATGACTTTCGGAGTTTATCTTTCAGCATGAGCTGGTCAGTCCAGGCGCAGCTGGAGTAAACACCATCCTGATCGTGAAATCTGATCCTTCCCCGCCGTTCAAGTCGCTATCTTTCCAACTTATTTCCTGGGTGTGTAAACAGGCTATTTCACCATCAGAAAGGGTCCAGTTAGAAATCTAGACCAATCACACTATCTTATTGCTTTGACAACATTTTTTCAGTGGAGCCATTGATACAAAAATTCTGAGAAATACAAATCACGGTTTCAGATTTCTGCCTATTACGGATGTTTATGGAGGCTATTTTTTTAGAAAAAAACAACTCGCTGACTTTCCTGTAATCGCAGCCTTTCCCGCTCCTGAATCGCTATTGATCTCACCGGAATTTCATGATATCATTTTATTGTACAATTGTACAATTATATAGAAGGGGTTCTATATGGATGTTGTGATTGACACTTCAGCGCTGATTGCGGTCATTGCGGGTGAGCCGGAAAAAGAGAGGCTGATACAGCTGACATCGGGGGCTGAATTGATAGCACCTCAATCGGTTCACTGGGAGATCGGCAATGCCCTATCAGCGATGATGAAAAGCCAGCGGATTGTTTTATCGCAGGCCGCACGGGCGATAGAAATATACCAAAAGATTCCTATACGGTTTGTCGAGGTGGAGCTTGAGGCCTCTTTAGAGATTGTGGACGAATTGGGAATCTATGCCTATGATGCTTATCTGATTCGATGTGCTCTTCAATATAAGTCCCCGCTGCTCACTCTGGATCAAGGACTGGCCGAGGCGGCAAAAGAAATGAAAGTAAAACTACAAGAGGTGGAACAATGAGAACCTATACGTATTCAGAGGCTAGGAGAAAATTAGCATCGCTCCTGGATCGAGCTGCAGAAGAGGGCGAGGTGAGGATTAAACGCAGAGACGGCCAAACCTTTGTCATCAAGCCAGACGAAGGGAAGGGCTCTCCGTTGGATGTGGAGGATGTCGATTTAGGTGTCACAACTGAGGAAATTGTGAAAATCGTCCAAGAAGGACGAAGACGAGATTATGAATGAATCCGGGAGCAAAAATCATACCTGAGTTTAACCAATGTTGCTGTAGAGATAAGGGTCGAATTTTTCAAACTGATCGTGCTCACAGCAGCCTACATTCAATCTTTTGCACTCCTGCTTAGAAGCGGCATCTGCACGAGAAGAGTTAAAGGGTTTTTTGCACATCCCTCAAAAAGTTTCAATCCAGAGCCTCAGAAATACTCAACTCCCCTCTGACAAGATCCTGAACCACCGATTCGAGATCGATGGGCGCGGGTGGATCTAAGAACTCAAACCTTCCCTGAAAGTTGATATGCTGCCAGGCAATCGGAGAAACACGTCCGAGTAGATTGACCTGCTCTTCGTCTCCCGCGGATTCTTTAATCTCAAGCAGGCGTGACAGCAAGGCTGCATTGTAGTATATGATGCAATTCGTGATCAACCGACTGCTATCGCTCCAGATCACCTGCTCGCTCTCGGTCTTGAACCGCAAGGCATCAAAGTTGGCATAGGAAACGGCTCGGCGCAGCTGATGATCGCTTTCTCCGCGATTCATGGCCTGCTGGACATTCTGCCGCAAGATCAGAGAGTCGATATTGTTGAGAAGATAGAGAGAACGGTAGATATTATCCAATTCCCAAAGCGCACGTTTGGTGCGGTTTTTGCGTGTGTACGAACTCAGTTTGCCAACAATGATGAATTGAGTTGTTGTTTTCAATGCGAGGGAAAGAAAGATCCGCTGCATGTTAGGCCACTCATCAATGATCAGCTGTTTGTTGGCTTTTCGGATTGGTTTAAGGAGCATATCAGAATACTGGCTGGGATGCTTGAAACCGTAAAGCGACGTGCGAACCTTGTCAAACAGGTTTTTGTATCGAGGGGGAAACTGGTAGCCAAAGATGTCCAGCAGCGCAAAGAATTCACAAGATTTCCTCCGTGTGTGCCTGTTGAATGTCTGGCTGGCTGGACCTCTGTCGTGTTGTTAGCCATACGGTGAAACCCAAAAGTTGTCCCTGTTAGACCTCAGCTAAGTGTGCAATTCAATTGCATGTTCTGGATACTTCTCCTGGATGAACACCGCAGCAGCTCTGGACCCAAGATTGGAATGAGTTCGTTCGTTGGGATAAAATTTGATCCGTTTGCCAATCACCTCCTGCAGTTCTTGTATGGTTTGAGCATCGAATAATTCGGAATTTCCTTCATGCTTGCAGCAGCTCTAAAATAACCCCCTCTATGGATTTGGCTTGAGCTTCGGACCACGCAGATCCCATTCAGTGTTTATCTTCCAGCAAGAGCTGGCCAGCCCGTGCGCAGCTGGTAGAAACACTATCCTGGTCGTGATGCATACTCACTCCTCGTCGCTCAACTCCCCATTGCTCTTATAGATCTCCTGCCCTCTTCCGGGCTCTCAACGCCCCGCTCCGGTTATTTGATTCCCTGACTGACGAATAATCTTCCGCAAACGGTGTGGTTTGGTCGGTTGTGTCCCGCGCAGGGCTGATCATCATTAATACCCCCGGATCGACCTCGCGGAAAATTCGTTTCGGTGCTGAAATTTCTGTCCCGGTTAGGGCAACCATCAACACCGTCTTTTCGCTTTCAGTGTACTTACCCGTCCCCTCCAGCTGAGTGACCCCGCGGCTCATCCAATTCAGGATTTCTCCGGCAATCTCATCAGGGTCTGAGGTGATAATATGCACCAGCGTTTGCTGTCGTTTCCCTTCCGGGCGGAACCAGGCTCGTAGTCCTTCCGGGGTTATTTCCTGCCGCTTACCAGCATCCCCGTTAACCTCGGTCTGTTCCAGAATTTCTCCTGACCCTTTCTACAACGGCCGGGTTTACACACTGATCAGTACCAGGGCTCTTTAAATTGTTCCAACCGCGGCAAAAGGATATTTCCAGATAAGCCCAGAAACGAAGCTCTCTGGACAGCTTCCTGCCGGCTGTGAGCCTGGTGCGGATACAGCCAGAGCGTAGCTATCCAGGATACTGCCAGAATCAATTAAATCCAGAGGTAATTCCTGCGCAGACGTCGACCGAACGCCTCCCAATTAGAGCTATGACGATGCGGCTGAAGCAAATTTTCAGAAAGACTCTCCCCCCCCAATCCCAAGATGGTTTGAAGGGGGGGACCAGCATCCCGGCAAAAAAGTCCGCCTCCATCAGCCGGATCCGGGAGCTCCAGAGCTCATAATACTGATAACGGCGGGCCTCGATAAAGAGCAAGAGGGTGATCAGCAGCATAATTATTTAAATCACGCTGTGGTGACCACTTGCTCTGCTGAAAGCAATCGAAATTGCTGCGCCGGTGGTGACCACCGCCCAATTCATTGCCGCCAGGCATTGGCCCGGCTGATCTCACCTCGGTACAGGTGGACCATAGCGGTATTGAATTCCCCCGGTTGGATGCGGTAGCCGCGGTAGGTCCAGACCGGCTCCTCTCCCTCTGGAGAG
>CAZUMA010000006.1:84392-95373 GCA_964621835.1 uncultured Anaerolineales bacterium
GTGCTGTCTCCATCAAACAGTTATCTTCCAGCCCTGAAAATGCCGATCTTCAGGGGAAAATTTATCCGTTCCTAGATATAATACAACTGTTCGTCTGTTCGTCAAACAAACAGGAGACCCGAAAAACCTGCTATGAAAACAATTCCCCAAAAAGACGCCTCCTGGTACCTTAGTGTGCGTCCAATGGACATCTGGATCACTCCCCCGGGAGAGAAGCCCTATCAGCCTTACGGTATCTGGATTATCAACCTCAACCAGGAATTAATTCAATCCATCGAGGTCGTAGAAACTTTCCCCACCTTCGAGGAGATCCTTACCTGCCTGCACCAGGCCATGCGGGAGCCCACGATGGGCACAGCTGACCCCCCCTACCGACCCACCCACTTGCTTTTGGAAGATGACAAACACCTCCCCCAGCTTTCCTCAGCCCTGAAAGACCTCAAGATCACTGTGGCACACCAGCCGAAGAAAAGAGTCATCGACGAAATCATTGATGAGTTCTCCCGCGAATTTTCTGCCTTTCGGGGCAAGGATCCCCTCCCCGGGCTGCTGTCCCTGGAAGGGGTAACGCCCCGGCTGATCCGCGATCTTTTCAAAGCTTCCGCCCTGTTTTATCTGGCTTCCCCCTGGGATTATCTCGACAATTTTCAGGTGCTCAAAATTGAGGTCCCGGCAAACACTCAACCCCGCTACGCGGTTGTCCTGGGTTTTGCAGGGATGGAGTACGGCCTCAACATCTTTGAAACCTGGGAAGATTTCGAATCTTTTCTGGCCCCGACAGACACAGAACTGGAAAAGATCCCCGAGCAGGGGATCCTCGTTCTGCTCTTCAACGATGCCAGTTATCTGCCGCCTCAAGATCTGGAGGCCATCAGCAGATATCATTGGCAGGTGATCAATAATCAAAGCTACCCCACCCCCTATATCATCTATCGGGATGGGAACGTGGAGCGCCCATCCCGTCAGGATCTGCTCTTCCTGGAAGTCGTCATGCGGGCAATCCCAAAGTTTTTGGATGAGCACCTGAAACCCTCCCATTCTGGAGAGCTCCAACCCACCAGAGCTACCTTCAGCGTCTCTGCCGCTGACGGCGAAGTGGAGGTCGCCCTCTCTTATCCGGCCGGGGAGCTTTCCCCAAAAAAGCTGGCCCACGCTGCTGATAGGCAGGGCTGGAATGACGGGGATGATTTCCCAGAATTTCCTGTTGATCGCCGCGCCATGGAGGGCACCCTGCGCATGTTTGGCGGGGAAGCAGCAGACCCGGACCTGGACCGGGCCCAGGATTTAATGTACCAGGCCTGGGAGGAGCCGAATCCCGCCAAAAGAATCATCCTGGCCCACGATGCACTTGCCCTTTCAGAAAACTGTGCCGATGCGTATGTCCTGCTGGCAGAAGAGGAAGCCGATACTATGGAGCGCACCCTGGACCTCTACGAGAGGGGAGCTGCAGCCGGGGAGCGCGCCCTCGGCCGGGATTTCTTTGAGGAGAATGAAGGGTACTTCTGGGGTCTTCTGGAGACCAGACCGTATATGCGGGCCCGGGCCGGGCTGGCCCGGACGCTGTGGGAGCTGGGCCGCCGGGAGGAAGCAGCCTCTCACTTCCGGGATCTGCTCCGTCTCAACCCCGGTGATAATCAGGGCATCCGCTATGGTCTGCTCAACCTGCTCCTCGAGCTCGGCCGCGGTGAAGAGGTGGACGCCCATCTTGCCGAATATGACGAGGATTGGTCAACTGAGTGGCTCTACACCGGTGCTTTAAGGCAGTTTCAAAGAGAGGGGAAATCTGCCTCTGCAGACCGGATGCTGGCAGAAGCCCTGGAATGTAACCCCCATGTTCCACCCTTCCTCCTGGGTCAGAAACGCATCCCCTTTTCCCTGCCTCAGGCGATCTCTTTCGGCGGAGAAAGTGAAGCCGTGACCTACGCGGCTATCTACCTGCACATCTGGCGGCAAACACCGGGGGCGCTGAAGTGGCTCGAAAGCAACCTGCCGGATAACCAGGAAAGCATAACCTAGATGGATGTTGATTTCCTGATCCTGCTTTGGCTGTCCTCCTCAAACTGGCCTCTGATCAATTGTATGCGGCAGTAAAACAGGAGTACTGATCTAAACACCCTTGAGAAAACATAAAGGTTCTGTATGAACATACACAACTCTCCTTCGCAGGATCAACAACCCGGCTGGTTGCTGCTGGTTGAGAATCTAATGCCGGTTAAAACAAACAAAGATTCCAGCGAATTCCCCCACGCCCTCTTCTTATACAACCTCTCCACTGGGGAGACCCTGGATTTGGAGATCTCACCGGCCAAACCTACTCTTGAGGGGTTGCTGGATTTTCTTGACCAGACTCTTCAAAATGAGGCTGCCCCATCATCCCGCAAAGAGGAATCAGCTGAAATATTCCCGGAGATCTGCGTTGCCGATGATGAACTTTTCCACCTGCTCTCTGGGCCGCTGGAGGAGCTTGGGATCCCGCTGTACCACACACCCAATGAACCAGCGGCAAGGTACTTTAAAAAAGAGATTCCCAATCAGATCTTCCGGCAGAGAATTCCTGGTATGCTCACTGGCCGGGGAGTGACCGAAGAGCTGGTCGGCGCCTTCTTCCAGGCTGCCGCCCGCTTCTACCGGGCTGCACCCTGGACCTATCTTTCCCTCCTGGAACCGTTGTCCATCCGCGTCCTTCCCGGACCGGTTTGTTTTCTCTTCCTGCAGGGAAAGACAACCGGGCTGCCCGGCCTGACCGTATTTTTAGATTGGGACTCTCTCGAGGACAAACTGCTGAGAAGAACTTCAGATTCACCGGAAGCGAACACCCTGGATGAGTTTAGCAGCTGCTTCTTTGCAGGGCAAAATATGGTCCCGCTGGCAGATGTTCAGGCTGTCGAAGAGCACGGCTGGGAGCTGGCCGGCGAGAGAGCCTACCCGTTTCCTGTTTCACTGGATGACGATCTCCTCTTGAGACCTGACCGCGACCTGCTGCTCTGGCAGCAGGCAGTCCTGCTTGCCCTGGCAGAATATGTCCCCAGCCTGGAAAGAGATCCCGCGGGCGAATTCCGTCCCAGCCATTCTGTGCTGACGGTGCAGACTTCAGCCGGCGAACAGGATGTGGAAATTACCTACCCAGGCGGGGAGCTGGAACTCGGCATTCTACCAGCAGCACATGACCAGGGCGGCCGGCTCGACTACCGGGATTTTCTCCGGTCAGAACCAGAACAGGCATCACCGGATATACTGCTGCCCGAGAGCAAAGCCGATCCCGCCCAGCCGCTGATCGATGAAGCCTGGCAGGAAACCAGCCGGGCCTCCCGGATCATCCTGGCCTATCAGGCCCTGAGTCGTTCCCCGCAGTGCGCTGAAGCTTACCTTATTCTGGCTGAAGATGATGCTGATACGCTGGGAAAGGCCCTCCGCTACTACCAGCAGGCTGTCCGGCTGGCAGAGCCCCGGCTGCCGGGGCCAGGACCCCTGGACCTGGATGCTATCGAGGACTCCTCCGCCCCTGCAGTTTACACCTATCTGAACGCGAAGGAAGGTCTCGCCGATACCCTGGCCGCTATGGTGAAAACAGCAGACGCGGTCCGCCATTATCAGGAGATGTTACAGCTGGTGCCTGAAGATCCTTTCTACGTGAGCGGCAGGCTGCTGTCGCTGCTGCTGATATTGGGACGGGTTCAGGAGGCAGACCAGCTGCTGGAGAATTACCCCTATCCGCATGATCCGGACCAACTCTACACCCGGGCCCTGCGCCTCTATCAGCAGAAGGGGAACACCCGGCTGTCCCGGCAGGTGCTGCAGCAGGCACTGGACAGCAACCCGCTGATCGTCGATCAGCTGCTCAACCCCGGTGTCGATGAAGAGGAAGCACCGGGCTCAAGACTCCAGGCTGAATTAATGAGCGAGACCCGCAGCTATAGAAAGCATTTTATCTTCCTGTGGCAGAGAACTCCCGGGGCCCTCAGTTGGCTGGAGGAGCAGATCCTTATCGAGAAGGAATAACCAGCGAGGGTCCATGATTCAAATCTTTCAGCTCACAATTACCCTGCAGGAGATCTCCCCGCCTATCTGGCGCAGGATTCAGGTTTCTGAAGATCTCACTCTGCTCCAGCTGCACCTTCTGATTCAGCTCGCCATGGGCTGGACCAACACCCACCTCCATGAGTTTACCATCCAGGGCCAGCGCTACGGGATCCTGTACGAAGAGGACTGGGAACAGGAGCCAGTGGAACCGGAGGATGAGTACACACTGGAGGAGGTCCTCCCCCCCAGAGGGGAGACCTTTCACTACCTCTATGACTTCGGAGACGGGTGGCAGCATGAGATTGAAGTGGAGGAAATTCTCCCCCCGGCAGCGGCCCTGAGCTATCCCCGCTGCTTGGCCGGCGCCCGGGCCTGTCCGCCGGAAGATGTGGGCGGACCTCACGGCTATCAGGAGTTTTTAGCCGTCCTCCGGGATCCGGAACATCCCGACCATACGGACTACCGCACCTGGGCCGGCGGCAGCTTCGACCCGGATCAGTTCAACCACCAGGCTGCCGATCAAGCGCTGAACACCTGGGAGTTCTCCTCCCTGGTTCGCCTGCACCGGCGCTATTATCCAGACCAGATCGGCCCGGATCTCAAGCCCTACCACTCCATTACCCGCTGGGCGGAAAACTTGACGTCCGATCAGCGGGCCCGCTTGGAGCAGCTGCCCCTGCGCCGTGATTCGATCAGCCTGCTCAGCTATCTGCGGGACCACAAGGTCAAGGGGACCTCTGCCTACGGCAACCTCTCCCTTGAGGCTGTCCGGGGGGCGGCGGCCCTGTTTGTCGATCCTCCAGTGCTGGAGCACAGGATCCGGGACTACGTCTGGCGCTTCCGCTCCGAGGAACATGTTTGGCCGGTCTATTTTCTCCACACCCTGCTGGAAGCGGGCGGATTGCTGACCGGCGGTCGGGGACGATTGTTCCGCCTGACAGAAAAGGGGCATCTCTATCTCGACCAGGAAGCCCCCCTGCAGGCGCACTTCCTGCTGGAAACCTGGTGGTATCACACCAACTGGTTTTCCATTTATGACGAGAGGGAAATCGGCAGCCGCACTTCGGATCGATTCACCACGGAAGTCCTGTACTCACTCCTGCGCCTGCCGGCAGGCCAACCCCGCAATTTTATTGAATTTGCCGACTACCTCAGCAGGGTGGGTGGTTTGAGAACTGACAGCTCGGATCCTGTCCGGTCTCAGGAGTTTCTGCGCAGCTGGGTTGATGACCATATCATGAAATTTCTGGAAAAATTCCTAATCCTGAAGCTTCACAGGGAAGATAAAAAGAAACCCTATTCCACCTTGCTTTCCTTCACCCTGACCGCAGCCGGGAAAGAGCAGCTCTTGGCCCTGGCCGGTCTGTCCTAGCCTTCCCGATTTCTTCGGGATCAGAGCCGGCGGATCACCCCAGGGTGAAATCTTCTTCCGGATCATCTGCCCGGACAAGACTGCTCTCTTCTTCTGTTCCTCCCATCAGCGCTCAAGGTCGCTCTTTGCAGAATTTCTGCCGCTGAGGCACTGGGATTCTTCTTCCCCGGTCCGGCAGGAAGAACCGCTCTGCTCTCCTTGTGAATTACGGTTTGCCAGCCAGATTGATTTGAGTCGGAATCAGAAAGGTGCTGATCAGCCTCCAGCCGTCTGGTCGATTAACCCATTTTCTATCAGGTTTTCCAGACCCGGATTGAGGTTGAATAAAACTTTCAAGAATGAGCTTGCTGAACGATCACTGCCCTATTCTTTATA
The DNA here is from genome assembly GCA_964621835.1 of uncultured Anaerolineales bacterium. Lineage (GTDB taxonomy): Bacteria > Chloroflexota > Anaerolineae > Anaerolineales > UBA11858 > B10-G9. The sequence goes on from CAZUMA010000006.1 coordinate 90,160, forward strand.
TGAGCAGCATTTCAGCTTGATCTCTGAATTAACGAAAAACACCTCCCGTGGATCAGCTACGGGAGGTGTACTTTTTCTCTACTGTCCTGGGAAGGCCTTCCCAGGATACGAAAACGTTCCTGCTACTCCTGATCCCGCTTCGGGTTCGTCATGATCTTGAAAAGCTCCGCGGCGATCGAGGGCACGATCAGCAAGGGCAGGATGTACTGCCACTGCGCAAGCATCAGCGGCACGGTCTCGAAGATCACCTGCAGGAAGGGCACATAAATCACAATCAGCAGTAAAAACAAAGAGGACAGGATGGCCAGGTTCATGTACTTGTTTCCAAACACGCCCATCTTCAATACCGGGTAGCGCTCCGACCGGGCCGTGTAGGCCCTTAAAAGCTCCGAGAAAGACAGGGTCACAAAGGCCATCGTCTGGGCCATCTCCGGGAAGTTCCGCAGCCCGATCCAGTAAGCCAACAGGGTCACCCCCGCGATCGCCACCGTCTGGATGGCGATCCCCTGCTGCATATAGCGGTTGAGGATCGGCTCATCCGGGTCCCTCGGCGGCCGCTCCATCAAATCCGGCTCGCCCTTTTCCATCCCCAATGCCAGCGCCGGCGCGCCGTCTGAGATCAGGTTCAGCCACAGCAGCTGGATGGCTTTGAGGGGGGAGCTCCAGCCGAACATGATCGCCAGGAAGATGGTCATGATCTCGGCAACATTGCAGGAAAGCAGGAAGTAGACAAACTTGCGGATGTTGCTGTAGATCACCCGCCCCTGCTCCACCGCGGAGACAATGCTGGCATAGTTGTCATCGGTGAGCACCATGTCCGCGGTCTCCTTGGCGACATCGGTGCCGGTGATTCCCATCGCGATCCCGATGTCCGCCTTCTTGATCGAGGGGGCGTCGTTGACCCCGTCCCCGGTCATGGCCACCACCTGGTTGTTGGCCCGGAAGGCATCCACGATGCGCACCTTGTGCTCCGGGGAGACCCGGGCATAGACATCGGTGGTGAGCACCTCCTCCTGCAGCTGCTGGTCGTTGATCTCATCCAGCTGCTTGCCGGTAAATACCTTGTGGCCTTCCTGTAATAAGCCGATTTCCCGGGCGATCGCCTCGGCGGTGTTGGGATAATCGCCGGTGATCATCGCCGTGCGGATGCCGGCCTGCCGGGCTTTCTCCAGCGCCGGGACCACCTCGGGCCGGGCCGGGTCGATCATCCCTAATAGGCCCACAAAGATCAGCTGCTCTTCCACATCATGGTTGAGCTGGCCGTCCTCGCGGAATTGATCCAGGTCCTCCACCACCCGGTAGGCCACGCCCAAGACCCGCAGGGCGTTGCTGGTCATCCGGTCATTGGCCGCCAGGATCCTGCGGCGCTGCTCATCGTTCAGCGGCACAGCCCTGTCTTCCCGGGACTGGTAGTGGGTGCAGCGGTCCAGGACCACATCCGGGGCGCCTTTCTGGGTGACCACGAACCAGGTTTTCCGGTCCCCGTTGTAAAAAGGAGCGACATCATGGGCGTTGGGTTCCTCAACCACGTGCACGGTCACCATGCGCTTTCGCTCAGAGTCAAAGGGGATCTCTTCAATCCGGGGATAGGCCTGGGCCAGCGGTGCGGGCAGGGCTCCGGCCTTGGCAGCAGCCACCAGCAAGGCTCCCTCGGTGGGGTCCCCGACCATCCTAACTGATTTCTGGCCCCGCTCATCATAATCGGGCTCCAGGGTGGCGTCATTGTTCAGGGCAGCAATCCACAAGGCAGTGAGGATGCCGGGGTAGTTCTCCTTCAGGTCCACTTCCTCCCCGTCGCACAAGAACTGCCCCTCCGGCTGGTACCCGGTGCCGGTGATATCTAAAAACTCCCCGTCCACCGCCACCTGGGTGACGGTCATCTCATTCTGGGTCAGCGTGCCGGTTTTATCCGAGCAGATCACCGTGGTGGATCCCAGGGTTTCCACCGAGGAAAGCCTGCGGATCAGCGCGTTCCGGGAGATCATCTCCTGCATCCCTAATGCCAGGGTGATCGTCACCACGGCCGGAAGGCCTTCCGGGACGGCAGCGATCGCCAGGCTGACAGCGATGATGAACATTTCCAGGGCTTCCGTGCCGGTGATCAACCCCTCCACAAAAATCAGGGCTGACACCGCCATGGCAATCCAGCCCAGGGTGCGCCCGAATGTGTCCAGGCGCTTTTGCAGCGGGGTCTGCTCATCCTCCACGCTCTGGAGCATCTCCGCGATCTGGCCGATCTCGCTTTCCATCCCCGTGCTGACCACCACCCCGACCCCGCGGCCGTAGGTGACGGTCGTTCCGGTATAGGCCATGGTCTTGCGGTCCCCCAGGGCCGCATCCGCCGAAAGGCTCATCTGCGCGTTCTTGGAGACCGGGACGGATTCCCCGGTGAGGGCAGCTTCATCAATCCGCAGGTTGGCAACCTCCACCAACCGGACGTCCGCGGGGACAAAATTTCCCGCCTCAAGAAAAACGATATCCCCGGGCACAACCTCCCGGGCGGTGACCGCCGCGGAGGATATCAGCATCCGGGGAGGCCATTTTCTTGAGCGCTGCCAGCGCCTCTTCGGCCCGGCGCTCCTGGACCACCCCCAGGATGGCATTGAGGACGACAATGGTCATGATCGCCGCCGCTTCAATCCAGTCTCCCAGCACCGCGGAGATGATCGCGGCAACTAAAAGGAGCAGGACCACAAAATTGGCAAACTGCTCATAGATCATCTTCCAGATGCTGGTGGGGGGTGCTTCCTTGAGCTCGTTGGCGCCAAACGCCTCCAGGCGTTCCTCAGCCTCCTTGGGGGAGAGGCCGTCCTCCCGGGAAACATCAAGCAGGCTCAGCACCTGCTCTGCCGGGATTGAAAACCAGTCATCTCTCGCTAAGATCTCATCTTTCTTGATGTTCATCGCTACCCTTCTTTTTCCTAAATCCCCCATCGGGAAATAAGCCCGATGGATTAATTGCAGTTTATTCGCTCCCGGTCGGGGTCACAACCGTGGGTTCCAGCCCCCCCGGCACCTCCACGAAGAAGTACCATTCGGCGATCGTCCGCAGGCGGTCTGCGGGTTCGAAGATCGGCCCGATGCGCACGCCCTTGACATCAGCCGAGACCCCATAGTTATAAACAGGATAATACAGGGGCAGGGCCGGCAGCTGGTCGTGAAAGCGGACCTGGAAGTTCCGGTACAGCCGCTGGCGTTCCAGGATATCCTCCACGATCCGGGCCTGCTCCAGGTATTCACTGGTCCTGCGGTCGTTCCACATGCTGTAATTCTGCCCCCCGCTGGTCTCGGCCTGGTGCCAGAAGGGATACGGGTCAGGATCCGGGGACCCGGTGAAATTGAGGTCCACCAGCGCTGCCTCGTATTCCCTGGGCTCCAACCGCTCTTCAATTAATTCCTGGTAGGAAAGCGCTTCCAGGCGGACCTCCATCCCCAGGGCGGACCAGTTTTCCTGGATCGAGCGGGCAACCTGGGTGTGCTGTGGGTCATCCGGATGGATGAGGGTGAACGACAGCTGGTCTCCCTCCTCATTCTCGCGGACATTTCCGCCGTCTGCTGGAATGGTAAAGCCCAGATCCCGGATGGTTTCTACGGCCTGATCCGGATCATAGGTGTAGGGGGGGAGGGCATCATTGTAGGCCCAGGTTTTGGGAAAGACCGGTCCGGAGGCGATGATCGCCTGCCCCTGGTTGAGCCGGTCGACCAGGAACTGGCGGTTTATGCCGCGGATCAGCGCCTTGCGCATTTCCACATCCTGGAAATAGGCGACCTGGGGATTATCCAGGTTCAGAAAGACAATCGACATCTGCGGCAGCCGGCTGGTGTAGAGGTTGAGATTGGGGTCCTGGAGTGCTTCCGGGAGCAGCGCGGGGGGGATTTCCCCGATCCCCTGGATCTCTCCCGCCTGGTAAGCCTCCCAGATCGATTCCTCATCCGGGAAATATACGAATTCAACCTGGTCAAAAAAGGCGGTCTCCCCGTAAAAATCAGGATTTTTCTCAAGCACCACCCCGGTAATCTGGTCCCCCTCGGTGATCAGCTCGCGAAACTTGAACGGGCCGGTACCGACCGGGAGGAGGTTGAAGGTGCCGTTAATAATTTCGCTGGTTGAGAGATCTGCCAGCAGGTGGGCAGGCAGCACGCCGAAGGTGAGATAATCCAGAAACGGCGCATAGGGTTCGGGGAGGCGGAATTGGAGATTGTAGTCATCCAGCGCCTCCACCTCGATCTCCCGCCAGAATTCACGCAGGTCTTCCTGGACCGGGAAATCCTCGTTCTGCAGCAGCTCCACGGTGAAAAGGACGTCCTCGCTGGTCACCGGCTCCCCATCGTGCCAGAAAGCATCCTGACGGAGCAGGATGTTGTAGACCTCCCCATTCCTGGAAATTCCCCAGGAGGTTGATAAATCGGGTTGGGGCAGCCCGGTGGGATCAAACTGGATCATTCCATTGAAAAGCAGGCTGGTGACCGTCTGGTCCGGGGTGTTGAAGGCCGCCAGCAGGGGGTTGAAACGCATCATCTGCCCGACAATACCTTCCCGGTACACACCTCCCCCGGTTGGTTCCGGGGCCTCAACCACTACCGGCTCAGCCTGCTGCCCCCAGAGCACCACGGCAATGATCACCAGGGCGACAACCAGGATCAATATCTGCCACCGCATTCGCTTGAGAAAGTTCATTCAGGGTTCCTGCTTTTCATGGGGAGATAGGATGCGTCCTGCCTGCAAAGTGAGCCGGAAAATATGAACGGCCATATTTTCCGGCGGTCATAACTGTATACTGCGGCCGCAGTTTGGACCGCGATTTTTCTAACCTGTTACAATAACGGTGGCAATTGCCAGCGCAAAAAATACCACGCTGAGCACAATCGTCACCCGGAAGAGGGTTTTTTCAACCCCCCGGCGGGCGGAGAACACCCCCCCGGTGTCGGCGCCGGTCAAACCGCCCAATCCTGCCCCTTTACTCTGCAGGATCACGCTGGCGATCAGCGCAATTGAGGTCAGAATTAAACCAATATCCAGATAAAGCTCCACAGTGTACCTCCCAGATTTTCGCCGGAGCGCATCAAGATGCCCGGCAGCAAATGATCACAATCAAAGCGGAATTCAGCTTTTTCAACAGGGCGATTATACCTTCTCAAACAGGGTAGCGTCAAGAAGCTCGCATTCATTCATCTAAAATGTTACTGAAGGTGTATAGTTCACTCAAAAGAAAA
>CAZUMA010000007.1:0-85283 GCA_964621835.1 uncultured Anaerolineales bacterium
TGGAGGTGGCGGTGGGAATGGGGGTTGGAATGGCGATGTTGCCGCCAAAGACAGCGCCCATCCCGCTCAAAATGATCACGCCAATGATCCCCAGGATCGAGATCACACTGCCCAGGGTGTAGCCCAGCATGGACAGCGGGCGGATGCCAAGCACAAGAAAGACGCCCATCCCGGAGAGTGCCAGGATCGACAGGTGAATGAAGAAAACCACCAAACCATCCGGCCACAGGAAGGGGGCCCCGCTGCCTAAGCCCACACCGGCAATGGCCAGGGGAATGTACAGCTCATACGCCAGGGCCACGCTGGGCAGCAGCGGAGAGGAATCCTTCCTGCTCACGCTCAAAACGGTGAAGACGGTCCCCAGGACCAGCAGCAGCAAATGGGGCCAGGAGAGCTGAACATGATGGAGGATATCCCTGGGGTAGATGCCGCGGAACAACGGGGCTGCATAGCCACCCAGGAGCCCGATCAGGAATACAAATCCCCCCGCGATCAATGAGCCGATCAGCCGCTGAAGGAAAAACCGGATGGATCCGGTTGCGGTCCCCAGCGCAATTCCCACAAACGGGGTCAGTGCGGGTGCGGCAATCACCCCCAGCACCAGCAGGGCCGGGGCATTTAACAACACCCCCAGGGTGAGGATCACCGCAGAGACCAGGGAGTAGAGGAAGAAGTCGAAGGTGGGAATGGTTTTCCGGGCCAGGCTGTCCACATCCTCCACCTCGGTTTTCAGATCTTCCGGGATCAAATCCCGCTGCGCGCGTCGACGCCGGGCGGGAGGAAGATTTTCTTCATCATCAGGGATTTGGTCAGATTTTGGGAGTGTCATAGGCAGATCAGGTGCGGCTAATGACGCAGGCTGGCCAGCAGCCGGCGGGGGTGTAAGAGCAGGTTGATGCCAGCGTAAATGTCCGGCACAAGGATATCGGAGCCCTGCAGGGTCTGGAGCGCGGTTCCCTCTTCAGAGAGCACGCAGATCCCCAGCCTGGCCTGCCCCAGCATTTTGGCGTCGTTGGCTCCCTGTCCGATTGCCACCACCTGGTCCGCACCAAGGGTGCGAACATAGGCTGCTTTTTGTTCGGCTTCCCTGCCTTTTTCAATCAGCACGGCTTGAAGGGAGAGCTGGCGGTCTATCTCCTGCTGTTTTCCGTGCGTGTTTGCGGTCAGCAGATGGAGGGTCAGCTTCTGTTTAAGTTCTGAAAGCAGGGGGATCACCCCTTCCCTCAGGACACCGTCCACCGCCAGGGTGCCGTTGACATCAAAAACAGCATGAGCAAGCGAAAGGGTTTGCCAACCATGGATCTCTAATCGAATCATAATCGTTTTAATTATACATGAATACTCATCCCTCAAAAAAAATAGTACAATAAACCCTAATTTGATTGTTCTAAGGAGATGCTGCTCGTGCGGACACTACCAAGATCCCTGCTCCTCTTGCTGCTGCTGGTGAGTATAACGGGCTGTCTGGGAGGGATTGGCGGGGGGTCCCCGACCCCTGAAATCCAGGAAACCCCAACCATTCCAGCCACCCAAACTCCTGCAGCGACCCCATCACCGCCAGCTCCGGTTGGTGTTTTGCTGAGCGGACCCGGAGCTGATCCGGCCCTCCTGAACGTCCTGACCCCGATGATCACGGATTTCATCAAAGCCGAAGGCCTCCGTTTCCAGACCCTGCAAACCATGCAGCCGGCAGATTTTGAGCGGGATGACTTCCAGCTGATAGTGGTGATGGCACCGTATCCAGACCTGGCGGCCCTGGCCAGCCAGGCACCCGATACCCGGTTTCTTGCGGTGGGTTTTTCGGAGCTGGAGCCGGCGGAAAACCTCAGCGTGATCCGGCCGGGCCAGGATAATTACGGCATCCAGGGCTTTATCGCCGGATATCTGGCAGCCATGATTACCCCGGACTGGCGGGTGGGGGCGATCGGCCAGCAGGAGAACCCAAACGCCCTGGCTGCCCGGGAAGGGTTTTATGTGGGAGCGAAATACTTCTGCGGTCTCTGCAACCCGAAGTATGCGCCCACCGGGGTGAACTACCTGTACCCGAAGTATCTTGACCTTCCCCAGGAGGCAAGTGACCTTGAAATCTCCGCCAACGTGAAGCTGCTTTTGGACCGGGCGGTGAAGACCTTTTACATCGCCCCGGGTGCCGGGGATCCGCTGATCTATGAGCAGCTGGTCAGCGAGGGTGCCAATATCATTGGCAGCGGAGCAGATTTCCGGGAAGAATACCGCGACAGCTGGGTGGTTTCCCTGGAGTTTGACCTTGTGGAGGCGTTTCAAGAAGTCTGGCCTGATTTTCTGGCCGGCCAATCAGGAAAGGAATACACCCCCCCCCTGCTGTTCAACGATGTCAACCCTGACCTGCTCAGCGAGGGGAAGCTGCTTGCGCTGCAGTCCATCTACGAGGAAGCCAGCTCGGGCCGCATTAAAACAACGCGTGATTGAGCGGTGAGTGTTTATCTCCGGGGGAAAAAACCGGGCTGAAGAACAGCCGTCGAGGGTTTTTTATCAGCGTGGTTTGGGAGGATATTTCTATTGAACCAGCCCTTTGTTTGTGCTACACTTCACATGTCAGTTTGCTGCTGGCTTTCGTTTCCGCCAGGCAAACGCGTTCCATGTTCAGCTGTAAAAAAGGATACCGTCTATGTCCCCTGTCTTAGAACTCCGCGGGATTACTAAATCATTTCCTGGCGTGCTGGCCAATGACCATATCGATCTCCAGCTGGAGGAGGGAGAGGTCCTGGCCTTGCTCGGCGAGAACGGGGCCGGGAAGAGCACCCTGATGAACATTTTATACGGCCTCTATACGCCGGATGAGGGGGAGATCTTCATCCGGGGAGAAAAGGTCGATATCGATAATCCAAACGATGCCATTCAACGCGGCATCGGGATGGTTCATCAGCATTTTATGCTCGTGCCGGTTCTGACAGTCACTGAAAATGTCATGCTGGGGAATGAACCCATCCGCAATGGGGTCTTTTTGAACCAGGCCAAAGCCGCGGAAAAAATCCGCCAGATCTCCGAGCAGTTTCAGCTGGATGTAGATCCCACTGCGTACATCAAGGATTTGCCTGTGGGCGTGCAGCAGCGGGTCGAGATCATCAAGCTCCTCTACCGGGAGGCGGATATCCTGATCCTGGATGAGCCCACTGCAGTCCTGACCCCCCAGGAGATTGATGAACTGTTCAAGGTGATTCGGAACCTGCTGGAGCGGGGAAAATCGATTATTTTCATCACCCACAAATTGGGGGAAGTCATTGAGATCGCGGACAAAATCGCGGTGCTGAGGATGGGCCGGATGGTCGGTACAGCGCTCCCTGAAAACACCACCCAAAAAGAGCTGGCCTCCATGATGGTTGGCCGGGATGTCGTTCTGCGCGTGGATAAGCCCCCCGCCCATCCTGAAGACCAGGTCCTGGAAGTCAGGGATTTATACGCCGTGGATGACCGGGGAAACCAGGTAGTAAACGGGGTCAGTTTTGATGTCAGGTCCGGGGAGATCCTGGGAGTGGCCGGCGTGCAGGGAAATGGGCAAACAGAACTCGTCCAGGTGCTGACCGGTTTGCGGTCCCCTGTTTCCGGTGAGATTCTCATCGACGACCAGGATATGACCGGCGCTTCCCCCCGCAAGGTGCTGGATGCCGGGGTGGCCCATGTCCCCGAGGACCGGCAGAATGATGGGCTGGTGCTCAGCTTCCCGGTTGCCGATAATTTAGTGCTCAACACCTACGGGAAAAAGCCCTTTACGAAAGGGCTGACCATGCAGGAGAAAATTATTGATGAGACGGCCCGGGAGCGGGTCCAGGAATTTGATGTCCGCACCCCTGGCGTGATGATTCCGGTGGGAAATCTCTCAGGGGGAAATCAGCAGAAAGTGATCGTTGCCCGGGAGTTTTCCCGCCCGATCCGCCTGCTGATTGCTGCGCAGCCTACCCGGGGGCTGGATGTCGGCTCCATCGAATATATCCATAAGCGAATCATTCAAAAACGGGATGATGGCACCGCTGTACTGCTGGTCTCCACTGAGCTTGAGGAAATCATCAGCCTGGCTGATCGCATCGCGGTGATGTTCAAAGGCAAAATCCTGGATATACTTCCGGCTGACCAGGTCACAAAATCGGAGCTGGGGCTGCTGATGGCCGGTGTGGAAAAGGAGGAGATGTAGGATGGCGGAAAACAATGAGCAGGGCCTGCTGGGCCTGATTGTCTACGGGGAGGATATCCACGGGGGCGGGATTGCCCAGTATGCTTACCAGGGGGCGCAGCACGTTGCAGAAGACCGGGACCTTGAGGTCACCGTGGTGGAAAACGATGAGGTAGAACAGGTGAGAACAGAAATCCTGGAACTCTTGGAACAGGATGTTCGCTGTCTGATCACCACCAGTCTGCATACCGGACAAATTGTTGAAGATGTCGCTGAGGAGCATCCCCAGGTTGCTTTCATCACCATTAATTACCAATCCCAGAAAAAACTGGACAATCTGACCTCCCTGCCGGTTGAACTCCACCGGATTCAAGAATTGGAAAATCTGCTGGCAGCCCACCTGTCAATCCAGCTGGATCTGGAGAAAATGGGGGTCTGGCAGCGGATGCGTCTTTCCCTGATGGAATGGAACCTGCAGGCGATCCTGATTCCCTTTTTGGCGATTATTTCCGCGCTGATCATCGGGGCGTTTTTTATCGCCGGGTTTGACCCGGATGTCTGGGAAGCTTTCCAGGGAGGATTCGGTCCTGGGATGGGGCTGGCCTACCGGTCCGTGGTGGAAGCATATTCGGCGCTGTGGAACGGCTCGATTGGCAACCCCGGGGAGATTTTCCAATCGATTGGCTTGTTCTTCCGGACCGGCCGTACAGAGGAAATGGTGGATGCATTTTCGCCTTTGATGGAAAGCCTGCGGATCTCAACCCCATACATCCTGACCGGGTTGAGCGTCGCCCTGGGCTTCCGGGCGGGCTTATTCAATATCGGCGCCGAGGGGCAGTACTTTATCGGCGGGTTGACCAGTGTCTATGTTGGCTATGCGGTCCAGGGGCTCCCCTGGTATCTCCATCTGCCGCTGGCCCTGATGGCTGGGTTTTTCGGCGGCGTGATCTGGGGAGGGGTGTCTGGAATTCTGAAGGCAAAAACCGGGGCGCATGAGGTGATCACCACCATCATGTTCAACTATATCGCCTTTTTCCTGGCTGACTACCTGCTGCAGGTTGGGGGGCTCATGGCCCGTCCGGATGACCCGCGGCCGATCAGCCCGGAAATCCTTGACTCAGCCCGCCTGCCGCAGTTTTTTCCCAATCAGCCCGCCATCCGGATTAATGCCGGGCTGTTTCTGGCCTTGCTGATGGTCTTTGTGGTCTGGTACTTGCTGTTCAAAACCCCGATCGGCTTTGAACTCCGCACGGTCGGCTCCAATCCCAGGGCAGCAAAAACCGCCGGCATGAACATCGGCTGGACCTATATGCTGGCCATGGGGCTTTCCGGCGGCCTGGCAGGCCTGGCGGGAACGCATGATATCCTGGGAGTGCTGGGGTATATGCCGAATGCTTTCCAATCCGGATACGGGTTTGACGCCATTGCCCTGGCGCTGCTGGGGAAAAGCCATCCCGTAGGGGTCCTGCTGGCCTCGCTGCTGTTCGGGTTGATGCGTGCCGGGGCGGTGCAGATGCAGGGGGCTGCCCAGATCCCCGTGGATATTATCTCAATCCTGCAGGGATTGATCATTGTCTTTATTGCGGCTCCTGAGCTGATCCGGGCTGTGTACCGGCTGCGGGAGACAGGAGAGGAAGGAGAAGCTGTCCTGACCACCGGATGGGGTGGCCAGGTCTGAAAAGGAGCAAATTCATGACTGCAGCAACCACCGAAAAAAGGGCTTCAAGAACCCGATTTCGCATAGAAAGAGACCAGGTGTACGGAATCCTGTATATCCTTGTGGGGATTTTTATTGCTATCGTCTTTGCTCGGCCGACGGAAGCAGGTCAGATGACCACTTTTGGGCTGACGCCTCCCCGTTCAAACACGATCCCGGTGCCTGACCTGGTATTTCCCAGTCAGGTCAGCCTGTATATTTTTGCCGTGGCTATTGCCTTTGTGGGGGGGCTGCAGCTGGCCCGGGGATTCAAGCAAATCAATCTTGTCCTGGTGTTTATGGCAATCCTTTTTGTGGTTGCCTTCCTGACCTGGGCAGCGCGCGGTAAATCCCTCAACGTCACCTCCCTGATCGCAAATGCCCTGCTTCGAGCCACCCCGATCGCCCTGGCCGGGCTCTCCGGGGTGCTCTGCGAGCGGGCCGCCGTGATCAACATCGCCATTGAGGGTATGATGCTCAGCGGCGCGTTCGCAACTACCGTGGCATCCAGCATAGCCTCAAATATCTGGACCTGGTCAAATCCCCTTGCCCTGGCCTTTGGGCTTGTCGTGGGACTGCTGACCGGGGGCGTGCTGGGGCTGCTTCTGGCAGTGCTGGCGGTCCGGTATAAGGTCGATCAAATTGTGGCCGGTACCGCGATTAACATCCTCTCTACAGGGATTACCAGCTTCCTGGTATCCCGGATCCTGGTTGAGTTTCAAAATTTAAATCAAGCCCCGATTTTTCCCAAGGTTGCCCTGCCCGGCCTGTCCCGGATCCCGGTGATCGGAACGGTGCTGTTTGAACAAAACCTGCTTTTTTACCTGATGTTTGTGCTCATCGCGGCCATCCACATCATGCTTTTTTATACCCGCTGGGGACTGCGCACCCGGGCAGTGGGGGAGCATCCGAAAGCCGCTGACACCCTGGGAGTGAAGGTGTATTTCACCCGCTATGTCAACACCATCCTGGGGGGGATGGTCGCCGGCCTCGGAGGTGCATTCCTGGTGATTGGCTCCGTAGGGCGGTTTGACGAGGTGATGACAGCAGGCAAAGGGTTTATTGGGCTGGCAGCGATGATTTTCGGGAAATGGATGCCGATCGGGGTCTTTGGGGCAGCCAGTATTTTCGGCTTTGCGGATTCCTTGCAGAGCAAGCTGGCGATCCTGGATGTGCCGATTGCCTCCCAATTTTTGCTGATGGCCCCCTATTTGATCACCATTATCGTGCTCGCCGGGGTGATTGGGGAAGCGATCCCTCCTGCTGCTGACGGCCAGCCTTATGTGAAAGAATAACCAGCCGGCAGGCGGCTGGTTGGCCTTGATAAAATCTGACAGCAAAACAGGCGGTCCGGCCGGACCGCCTGTGAGCTTTTAAAGGGAAGATCCCGGGCTAGAGCTTCAATTTTGCCAGCTCATCAAATCCAAGGCTCTTGAGCACCAGGTAAGGGGTTCGGTCCCGGGAGGCGTTGAAGACTTTCCTGGCCCTACGCAGCGCAGCCCTTTTTTCCTTTCGATTCTTGCTCAGTAGGGAGGGTTTATTGAGGCTGTCAAGATAATCCGCAGCGGCCGAGACATCGTCCTCGCCGGCCTCCAGCGCGTTCAGCGCGTACTCTTTCAAATAGGACAGAAATAGGGTCTGATCCATGAAACCTCCTGTTAGATCTCCAGCAGTGCTTTGATCTCAGGCAGGACAAAAGGAATGCAGATCCCCGCTGAGAGCAGTGCGGCCCCTCCCCCGAGCGCTGCGGTGACCAGCGCGGATTGACCGCTCCCGGAGATCACTGGGAGCAGCAGGAAGCTGAGGCCCCCGCCGACCACAGTGGCGGCTGCCGTACGCAGGGACGTGGAGGCCAGTTTCGGGCGGTGCGGGGTGGATCGGTAGAGCAGGAAAAAAAGCAGCAGCGCTTCCAGCGTAAAGACCAGGGAATTGGCCAGGCCGATCCCGGGCGTTCCCAGCCAGTTTGCCAACAGGAAGCCTGCCAGGATGAAAACGGGCAGGTTGATCCCCGAGGTGATCAAGGGGGTCACCGCGTCGTGCCTGGCATAGAAAGAGCGGGCTGCTACCTCCAGGAGCGCGTGACCGAGCAGGCCCGCGATGAAAGCCCTGGACGTCCACACCACCAGGGAGGATCCCGCGGCGTCAAAACTCAGGATCCCGATCAGCAGCGGCAAATTGACAGCCAGGATAACCCCGGCGGGCACGGAAAGGGCGATGATCACCTGGATGCTGGTTTCCAGGGTTTGATAAAAACTTTTCTGGTTCCCCCGGGCAGTTTGTTCAGAAAGGGTGGGCAGGAGGGCAGTTCCCAGCGCGGTACCGATCACCGACTCAGGGACCTGCATGAACAGCCATCCGTAGACCAGGGCAGTAACGGCCCCGGTTGGCAGGCGGGAGGCGAGATTGTCCTGGGTGATAAACACCAGGTGGATCAAGAGCACGGTAACCACCCGCGGGCCCATCAGCCGGAGAACCTCCAGTACCCCGGAATCACGCAGGTTCAGCACCGGGGACCAGCGGAACTGGAAGCGGAGCAGCCCGGGAATCTGCACCAGCAGGAAGAGGGCCGCCCCGAAGATCACCCCATAGATCAGGCCATAAACGCCCAATCCGAACGCGGGCAGGGTCCAGGGACCAATCTGGAAGCCCCGCTCGGGGGCCAGGATCAGAATGCCAGCCAGGGATCCCAGGTCATACATGCTGGGGGCCAGCGCCGGCAGTAAAAAATGCTGATGAGCCTGCAGCCCGGCAATCGCCAGCCCACCCAGGGCAAATAGAACGGTCGCGATGAGGTTCAGGCGCATCAGGCGGACCACCAGCGCTTGCTGCGGTTCTGAGAAGCCCGGGGCGATCCCGATATTCCAGGAGACCAGCTGGTCTGCCGAAAGCAGGATGACCAGGGACAATCCCAGGGCAGCCAGGAAAACCAGATTGGTGATCCTTGAAAACAGCAGCCAGGTCTCTGTCTGCCCTTTTTCTTCCCGGTATTCTGAGAGGATCGGGATGAAGGCCATCGCCAATGCTCCCCCCGAGATCAGTGCAAAGATCAAATCAGGGATATTGTTGGCGGCGTTGAAGGCATCCAGTTCTGCTGAGAGCTGAAACGACCGGGCGATAATCACATGCCTCAAAAAGCCGAGGACCTTCTCCAATCCAAAAAAAACAGCGATAATCAGGGTGGATCGGGCGATATGTTTCATGAGCTAGAGTATAGCATACTCAGACCCAACCCCGTCCTCTCTCAGGGTACTTTTGTTCTCCTTTGAAGAGTGGTAAGATATAGCTGGTGTCAGAAAAAAAGCCGGCTCGAAGCGCCAGGAGCGGAACCATGCGGACAGTATTCTGGGATCATAAGCAGGGTGTCTTGAAGATGATTGATCAGCGGCTCCTCCCCGCTGAGTTTGTCATCAATGAATACACCCGCTACCAGGATGCGGCCCGGGCAATTTCCGAGATGGTCGTCCGCGGCGCGCCAGCTATCGGCGCTGCGGCAGGATTTGGCCTGGCGCTGGCCGGGTTTGCCTCCGGGGCTGCCACGGTAACGGAGCTCACGGCAGAGCTGCGGCAGGCTGCCGAGGACCTGGAGAAAGCCCGCCCAACGGCGGTCAATCTCAGCTGGGCTTTGAAGCGGATCCTGGATGAGACTGTGGGGAAATATGATACCGTCGAGGACCTTCAGGAGGCAATCCTGAGCAGTGCCCAGCGGATTGCGGATGAGGATATTGAGATTAATCGGCGCATGGCCGCGCACGGTGCTGAGCTGATCGAGGATGGGGATACAATCATCCATCACTGCAATACTGGATCGCTGGCGGCCGTGGATTGGGGAACAGCGCTGGGGGTGATCCATACTGCCCATGAACAGGGGAAACAGATCCATGTCCTGGTGGATGAAACCCGGCCCCGCCTCCAGGGGGCGAGATTAACCGCCTGGGAGCTGGATCAGTACGGCATATCGTATGATATTATCAGCGATGACGCGGCTGGATATTTTCTCTCCACCGGCCAGGCACAAAAAGTTGTTTTCGGGGCGGATCGGGCGGCGGCAAATGGGGATGTTGCCAATAAAATTGGTACCTATATGCTGGCCCTGGCGGCTGATGACAACCAGGTGCCGGTGTATGCGGTGATCCCGACCTCGACCATTGACCTCTCCCTGGCCTCCGGGGAGCTGATCCCGATTGAGGAGAGGGCGCCTGATGAGGTCCTCGGGATCGCCCTGCAGGGGCGGCGGGCCGCTCCGGAAGGGGCCACGGCCAGGAATCCGGCCTTTGATATCACCCCCCACCGCCTGATCACCGGGATCATCACTGAAAACGGGGTGGTTTTTCCGCCGTATGATCAAAATCTGCCCGCGTTTGTATCTGCTCCTTGAAGCTGGGATGGAATTATGAAAATTGGCATCACAGGGTCTATCGCCTATGATTATCTGATGACGTTTCCCGGTCAATTCCGGGAGCATTTTTTGGAAGATAAGCTGGATTCTATCAGCCTGTCATTTTTAGTGAATAAAATGATCAAGAGGCGGGGCGGGATCGCCCCGAACATCGGCTATACCATGGCCATGCTGGGGGGATCTGCGGTGCTGTTTGGCACGGTGGGAGAGGATTTCCAGGGCTACCGGGCCTGGTTGGAAGACCAGGGGGTGGATACCGGCGGCGTGATGGTGATCCCGGATGAGTTCACCGCCTCGTTTTTTGCCACAACCGATCAGGTTAATAATCAAATTGCCAGTTTTTATCCCGGGGCAATGAGCCATGCTGCGAAGGTCAAGCTGAAAGATTGGCAAGGGGACCCCCTGGATCTGGTCGTGATCTCCCCCAATGACCCGGAAGCCATGAACAATTATGTCCAGGAATGCCAGGACCTGGGCATTCCCTATGTCTATGATCCCAGCCAGCAAATTGTCCGGCTTGAGGGCGAGGACCTCCGCCGGGGCGTGGAGGGTGCTTTTGCCCTCTTTGTCAATGAGTATGAATTCTGCTTGATTCAGAAACACACCGGGTTGTCTGAACAGGAGATCAAGGAGCGCTTAGCCCTGATGGTGATCACCCATGGGGATCGGGGGGCAAGGATCTTTGCGGCGGGTGAGGAATATCAAATCCCGGTGGTTCCCCCGCGGAAGGTGCATGACCCTACCGGGGTGGGCGATGCTTTCCGGGGAGGGTTTCTGACCGGGTACAGCTACGGTTTGGATTGGCAGCTGTGCGGTCAGATGGGCGCCCTGGCGGCCACCTGCTGCCTGGAAACTGATGGTCCCCAGGGCCATTCTTTCACCCCGCAGTCCTTTATTGAGCGCTTCCGGACCCATTTTGATGACCGGGGGAAGCTGGATGTGCTGGCTGCCCCCTCACCCACACAGCCCTAATTCAACCATTCATCATCTACTCACAATTGGAGAAGCATATGGAAAACTTTGATATCAAAGACCAGTCGCTGGCAGAAGGCGGGCGGCGGCGGATAAAGTGGGCTGAACGGGAAATGCCCGTGCTGCAGACCATCCAGGAGCGATTCATCCGGGAGCGCCCCTTTGAGGGGATCCGGATGTCAGCCTGCTTGCATGTTACCACCGAAACCGCCAACCTGATGACCACCCTCCAGGCAGGGGGAGCGGATGTTGTTCTTGTAGCTTCCAACCCGCTTTCCACCCAGGATGATGTGGCCGCTTCGCTGGTGATGCATAATGAAATACCCGTTCATGCCATCAAGGGCGAGGACAATGTGACCTACTACAAGCACATCAATGCCGCGATTGACCATCAGCCCCACATCACGATGGATGATGGGGCGGACCTGGTGAGCACCCTTCATAAAGAGCGCCGGGAGCAGCTCCCGGACGTGATCGGGGGCACGGAGGAGACCACCACCGGGGTGATCCGGCTGCGGGCGATGGCTGCCGATGGGGCCCTGGGATTCCCGGTGGTCGCTGTCAATGATGCCATGACCAAACACTTCTTTGACAACCGGTATGGCACCGGTCAATCTACCATGGATGGGATTCTGCGGGCCACAAACGTGCTGATAGCCGGGAAAACCTTTGTGGTGGCCGGGTATGGATGGTGTGCCCGGGGGCTGGCCATGCGCGCCCGCGGAATGGGAGCAAATGTGATTGTCACCGAGGTGGATCCGCTGCCCGCCCTGGAGGCTGTCATGGACGGCTTCCGGGTGATGCCCATGATGGATGCTGCCCCGCAGGGGGATATATTTTGCACCCTGACCGGGGACATCAATGTCCTGGATCAGCACCATTTTGAGGTCATGAAAGATGGGGCGATCATTGCCAACTCCGGGCATTTTAATGTCGAGATCAATCTCGAGGCGCTGGAAAAAATCGCGGATGAGAAACTGCGGGTCAGGCCGGATGTCGAACAGTTCCTGCTGCCGGACGGAAGGCGGCTGAACCTCCTGGCCCAGGGCCGCCTGGTTAATCTGGCTGCCGCGGAGGGCCACCCCTCCAGCGTGATGGATATGTCTTTTGCAAACCAGGCGCTCAGCGCGGAGTATATGGTGAAAAACGCGGATTCGCTGGAGAACCAGGTATACCAGGTTCCGGAGGCAATTGACAAGGAAATTGCCCGCCTGAAACTGGAGAGCATGGGTATCGAAATCGATGCCCTCACCAAGGAGCAGCTCGAATACCTGAATTCCTGGAAGATTGGAACCTGACCAACGCTTCAGGTGCAGGTTCTGGATCCCGGATTCAGCTGAAATCCGGGATTGATCTTTAAGGCTTTTCCCAACTCTTTTTAATCAAATTGGGGCCATTTTCCGTTGTTTTCCTGGTGTTGGCGGGTACAATAAAAAGTACTTGTTACCCGTTTCACAAACTGCTTTCTTAAAGAGTATTTGACCGGTACAGCAACAAGCGAGGGAATCTTATGAGTGAGATCGACAGGCGCAGGTTTCTCAGGCTGATGGCTGTGGTGCTGGGGTCATCCGCGAGCACCGTCTTGCTCGGCTGCCAGGACCAGGCCAAGCTGGCTGAAAAGGAGGGCTATTCCGAAAAGCTGCCCCTTCCCACGACAACATCATCCCCCATCCCAACCGGCGAGCCAACCTCAACTCCAGCCGGGAGCGCTGAGGAAATCACGCCCACGGCAGAACCGGCAGCAGCCCCTGCTCTCCCGGGGCTCGCGGTTGCCCGCCACGGGGAACCGGAGGCGCTGACCCGGACCGCCGTGGCAGCGATCGGCGGTATGGAGCGGTTTGTTAACCCCGGGGACCGGGTGATCATCAAGCCGAATATTTGTGTGGCCTATCACAGCTACGAGTATGCCGCGACCACCAACCCCTGGGTGGTGGGCGCGCTGGTGAAGATGGCTCTTGAGGCAGGCGCAAAAAAGGTCTCCGTGATGGATTATCCATTCGGGGGATCCGCAGAGCAGGCTTACAAGGTCAGCGGGATCGCAGCGGAGGTTCAGAAAGCAGGCGGGAAGATGGTCACGATGGCTGGATTTCAATATCAAAACACTGAGATCCCGCGGGGAAGGGACCTCAAGCAGTGCAAGATTTACCAGGAGGTCCTGGACGCAGATGTGCTGGTGAATGTCCCGATTGCCAAGCACCATGGGCTGGCTCGATTAACCCTGGCGATGAAAAACTTGATGGGCGTGATTTACAATCGGCCCCTGATGCATGCCAATCTCGGTCAGCGGCTCGCGGACCTCAGCAGCCGGGTCCGGTCCCACCTGGTGGTGGTTGACGCGGTGCGGATGCTGATGGATCATGGCCCCAGCGGCGGCAATCTCGCCGATGTCAAAAAAGCCGATACCGTGATCGCAACCCCCGATATTGTGGCAGCAGACGCCTATGCAGCTTCCCTGTTCGGGCTTCAGCCCCGGGATCTGGACTACATCCAGGCCGGGTTTGAAATGGGCCTGGGCAACAAGCGCATTGACCAGATGAAAATTGAGGAGATCAGCCTTGGCTGAGGGCAGAGGAACCCGACAGCAGCCGGGAGCACCTGACCGCTGGCTCCGGCTGCGGAAAATCGTCCAGGTGGTCGCCTTCCTGGGGTTTTTGGCCCTATTTTTCTGGGCAAACCGCTTGTTTTACCTCGACCCGGAGACAGCCGCGGGGCCTGCAGGGCAGCTGGTCAACCTTCCGCTCCGGCTGGACCCCCTGGTCATGCTGACCCAGATGCTGGCCAGCCGGGTATTTTTATGGACCTCCTTGATTTCCCTGGTCACCATCCTGCTGACGGTGCTGTTTGGCCGGGTCTGGTGCGGCTGGATCTGCCCCCTGGGAGCCCTGCTGGACTGGATTCCGGTGCGGCGGAGAACACGCTACCCTGGATCCGCCCCCCCTCAAGCCTGGCGGAGGCTCAAGTATTTTCTCCTCCTGGGGATATTATTTGCGGCAGTGTTTGGGAATCTGAGCCTGCTGGTCCTGGATCCCCTGACGATCCTGATGCGGGGCCTGACCACGTTCGTTTTGCCGGTGGCGGATACAATCATCACTGCCGTGGAGAGGGGATTGTTCCAGGTCCCGTTTTTCCGGCCCGGAATCGGTCAATTGGATCAATGGATCCGGCCCGAAATTCTCCCCCTGCAGCCGGACAGCTTCCGCTCCGGGCTGCTGTTTGGCGGGATCCTCCTGGGCATCCTTGCACTGAATGCTGCCGCGCCCAGGTTCTGGTGCCGGTACCTCTGCCCGCTGGGGGGAATGCTGGGCATCCTGGCAAAATTCAGCTGGTTCCGGGCCCGGGTCGAGCAGGACTGCACCCTCTGCGGGCAGTGCATCCAGGTCTGTCCCACCGGGGCTATTCGGGAAGGGAGCGGCCTGGAAATTGATACCAGTGAGTGTACGATGTGCATGGTCTGTCCCACCTCCTGTCCGACCGCGGGCCTTCACATCCAGGCAGGGGCTCTTCAACCCGCCTGGCAGCCGTACGATCCGGATCGCCGGATGGTGCTTTTTTCCCTGGGCGCAGCGGCAGCTGGGGTGAGTATTTTTCAGCGCGATTTTTCTGCCGGTCAAACCCATCCTCATTTGATCCGCCCTCCCGGTGTCCGCGATGCGGAGCTGCTTCAGCAGTGTATTCGCTGCGGGGAATGCGCGGAAGTGTGCCCGACCAACGCCATCCAGCCGTCGATCACGGAGTCCGGGTTGGAAGGGCTGTGGACCCCGATTCTTATCCCCAGGACCGGGTACTGTGATTATTCCTGCAATGCCTGTGGGACGGTGTGCCCGGTGGAAGCCATTCCCGCCCTGGCTGTTGCCGAAAAGCGCCAGCAGGTGATTGGCAAGGCCTACATCAACACCAACCGCTGCATCCCCTGGGCGGATCAGGAAGACTGCATTGTCTGTGAGGAGATGTGCCCGATCCCGGAAAAGGCAATCCTGCTGCAGGAAGAAACCGTCCAGCGGCCCACGGGAGAGGTGGCCACGGTGCTGCGGCCATATGTTGTCCGGGACCGCTGTATCGGCTGCGGGATTTGTGAAAATAAATGCCCGGTTGCGGGAGAAGCTGCCATCCGGGTCTACTCTCCACCCGCTGACTGCCTGACGGTAAATGCTGCCTGAGGGAGGACCAACCATGGATGACCGTGTGATGGATTGGCTGCTGTCGGCGGATGAACCCTGGACGAGGTACCGGACCCGGCTGGATCTGCTCGAGATGGAGGAGCGGGAGCCAGCGGTGGTGAGGGACCGGGAGCTGATGATGAACCATCCGCGGATCATCCAGCTCCTCCAGGAGGCTTCCTCCTGGCCGGGATATGCCCTCAAGCGCCATAGTGATGCCAAACACCCGCTGGTTGCGCTGAGCACGCTGGCAGATTTTGGCCTGCGGCGGGAGGATCCCAGGCTGGGACCGTCCATTGATGCGGTCCTGGACCATCAATCCCAGGAGGGCCCTTTTCAGACCCGACTGCGGTTGTACAAGCGGTTCGGAGGTTTGGATGGGGAGTATTGGACCTGGATGGCCTGTGATGCCCCGACAATTGTATACGCCCTGATGCGCTTTGGGCTGCAGGATCACCCGGGGGTAAGGGATGCGTTCCAGTATCTGGTCGAGGCGGCCGAGGAAAATGGCTGGCGGTGCAGCGCGGCAGAGGAGCTGGGGTCTTTTAAGGGGCCTGGAAAACGGGAGGACCCCTGTCCCATGGCAACCACATCTGCCTTAAAAGCCATTTCTCTTGATCCTTCCTGCCTGGACTGTGAAGCGGCGCACCGCGGGGTTGAAATGCTCCTCCAGCATTGGGAGGACCAGGAAGAGGTGAAATACTTCCTATTTGGGATCGGGACGGATTTCCGGAAGCTGAAATACCCCTATGTCTGGTACAACATTCTCCATGTGGCTGAAGCGATCAGCCGCTTTCCATTCGCCCGGGAGGATGTCCGGTTCCAGGATATGCTCCAGGAACTCACGGATCAAGCGGATCCGGAGGGAAAATACACCGCGGCTTCCATGTACCGGCACTGGAAGGAGTGGTCGTTTGCGGACAAGAAGCAGCCCTCTCCCTGGCTGACCTTCCTGGTGCGGAGGATCCAGAAGCGGGTCCAGGCAGGCGTGCCTGCCCTGGAGGGATAACAAAAAAGGCTCCGGAGATCCCGGAGCCTTCCTCTTTGCGGCAGAAGGCACAACTTCTGGAAATTGATTTTCATCTGGATTCTTTCTAGATCAGCTTACCGCAGGCTGATAAAGACTTTTCCAAATCCGAAAACCTCTGCGTCAAAAACAAATACCAGGTTTTCTGCGCTTTCAGGTACCTGGAAGCCGATCTGGCCCCGGATCCGCTCCCCGGGCTGGAGCTCATCATCCGGGAGACCCGCATCCGCCAGGGCCTGGGCACCGAGGTTGAAGGGATACTGCTGGCCGGTGCCGTCTTTGAGATACATCTGGAGGCCGCTGGTGATTTCCTGGGTGCTGTCCCCCTGGTTTACCACCATCAATTCCACCACAACATATTGATACCCTTCTTTCGGTTGGATGAGGTCGGTGCCGATGGGATAGCTCACTCCCAAAACCTGGATCATCAGATTTGAGATTTCCACCGATTCCCCAACCGCGAAAACCGGTTGGGACTGGGAGAGCTGCAAAGACTCAGGGGGGGCCATGGAAACAGGAAGCGGACCCAGGTCCACATTCACTTCCCCGAGTCCAATCAGGTTGTGTTCATAGACAAACGTGAACCCGCTGGCTTCCTGGGGCACCTGGAACCCAGCTTTCCCCCGGATCTGCTCTCCCGGGTTGACTTCCCCGCGGGGAGGAGTCACACCGGAGGCTGTATTCGCCTTCGCGTTGACATTGTATTTCTGTCCGCTGTCATCTTTCAGCGTCATCTGGAAAGGCGGGGAAACCGAGAAGGACCGCGTGCCCTGGTTGGCTACCAGGAGATCAACGGCAACATATTTTTTCCCTTCCGCGGGAGGGTTGAAATCTCCCCCGGGGGGCTCATCCCAGCCAAGGACAATCAGCACGGTGTTGTTGACGCTGATAATATCTCCCACCTGGTAGACAGCCTGCACGGTGGGGGTGTCCTGCTCAGAAAGCGTCAGTTCATTAGCGAGGCTGCCCACTTTTTCGGGCTGTTTTTCCATCCGGCAGCCTGAAAGCAGCAGGGCAGTGCCAAGGAGCGCACTCACAAAGATCTTCCTGATGGGAGTTTTCATGCCTGCCCTTCCTTGCCCGGGTAGGAAAAAAATAAGAGAACTAGAGCGGTATGATAATTATCCAGCATATTATAGATCTTGAGCGGCAAAAATCAAAGCGGGTGAAGGTTAAGGATCTATTAATGATTCCTCCGGTGGCTGGATGCCGGAGCCCTGGCTCCTAAAAAAACCGGAATCACCCGCCGGATCCGGTTTAGCCGCGGCAGCTGCTGCGCCACTGGTTCCGGTAGTTTGTCTTCGGGTCAATGGCGGCAGGTTTCAGGAGGCCAATTACGTCATCGTCATAATTGCGGATCGTTTTGAGCGTGGCATGGCTGAGTTTTGAAAATTCCCCGATCTTAAACAGGCAACACCTCCGTGCACATGTGGGTCAGAATGCTTTCTGGGGAAGATTATGCGGCCTCCTTCTAAGAGCAGAGAAAAGAGGGTAATTTGGTTTTTTAGGGGCGCGATTGTGTCTGATCTGGATTGATTGATAATCAAAGCACAGCGATAGCTGGTGAGGATCTGGGATCGGCTGCCTTAGCCCATCCCCCGGGACCTGTGGTAAAATCTTGTTCTCAAAGCTGGTGGCGTGATCTGAACCGGAAAAAAATCGGATGCCTGCTGTCCCGGGAACCCCAGCGATCCACTCCACTTCTCAACAAGGTAACCTTGCGGAGATCCCTATGGTCGTGAAAAGCATTAAAACTCTCCTGGAAAATCCTCCGAAGGATTTGACGGACGCCAGGCTTTATATCAACCGTGAGCTCAGCTGGCTGCGCTTCAATGACCGGGTGCTCGAGGAGGCCATGGATGATTGTCATCCCCTGCTGGAGCGGGTAAAATTCCTCTCAATTTTTTCCACGAATCTGGATGAATTCTTTATGATCCGGGTTTCGGGATTGCGCCGGCAGCTGGAAGCCGGGACGCTGGAAACCCCTCCGGACGGGCTGCTGCCATCTGAGCAGCTGGCGATGGTCAGGCAGCGTTTGCTTCCCAAGCTGAAAGAGCAGTACCAGTGCTGGAAAGAGGATCTGGTCCCAAAATTGGACCAGGAGGGGATCAAGATCCTCCACTACCCGGATCTAAAAAGGAAGCAGCGAAAGCTGCTCAGGAAGTATTTTGCAAAGGAAATCTATCCTGCCCTGACCCCCCTGGCATTCGATCCAGGGCATCCGTTTCCCCACATCTCCAACCTCTCCATGAATCTGGCGGTGGTGGTGTATGATCCCAAACACGGGCAGCGGTTTGCACGCCTGAAAGTGCCCAAGATCTACTCCCGGCTGATCGCCATTCCCAGTGAGGAGACAGCTGATGAGTACTCGGAGCTGGGACTGACGGGACGGAATTCCACGAATTTTGTCTGGTTGGAAGAAGTGGTGAAATCGAATCTGGATCTGCTCTTCCCGGGAATGGAAATTGAGGCGGCCTACCCCTTCCGGGTAACCCGGGATGCGGATCCGGAGATTGAGGAAGATGAAGCCTCGGATCTGCTGGCAGCCATCGAGGAGAGTGTGCGCGAGCGCCAGTTTGGATCTGCCATCCGCCTGGAGGTGGACAGCTCGATGCCCGATCAGGTCCGGGATATTCTGCAGACGAACCTGGATGTTGCCTCCTACCAGATCTATGTGGTCGATGGTCCCATTGGTCTTGGGGATATCATGGAATTGATGGAGATCAACATCCCGGAATTGAAAGATGCTCCTTTTAAACCGTCAATCCCGCCCCGGCTTTCCACCGAGGAGAGCATTTTCTCCGTGATCCGCCGCAAAAACATCCTGCTCTATCATCCTTATGACAGCTTTGATCCCGTTGTCCGCTTTATCCGTGAGGCAGCCCGGGATCCAGAAGTGCTGGCCATCAAGATGACCCTCTACCGGGTGGGACCGGATTCCCCCATCGTGGCAGCGCTGATGGACGCCCGGGAGAACGGCAAGCAGGTGGCTGTCTTGGTGGAATTAAAAGCCCGCTTTGACGAGGAAAACAACATCGTCTGGGCCCGGGCGCTGGAGCGGGCCGGGGTCCATGTTGTTTATGGGTTGGTAGGACTGAAGACCCATGCCAAGGTCAGTGTGGTGATCCGCCATGAACAGGACGGGATCCGGCGCTACATCCACATGGCGACTGGAAACTACAATGATGTCACCGCCCGGGTGTATGCAGATCTGGGCTTTTTCACCTGCGATCCCGAGCTTGGACAGGACGTCTCAGCCCTGTTCAACGGCCTGACCGGGTATTCCCAGGGAGAGGAATATAAGAAGCTGCTGGTAGCGCCGGGGGCGATGCAGGATGAGATTATCTCCCGGATAGAGCGGGAGATCGCCATCCATACCCAGAACGGAAATGGATACCTGGCCTTCAAGATGAATTCCCTGGTCGACCAGGCCTGCATCCAGGCCCTCTACCAGGCCTCCCAGGCCGGGGTGAAGGTGGACCTCCAGGTCCGGGGAATCTGCTGCCTGCGGCCGGGCCTGCCAGGGATCAGCGATAATATCACGGTGACCTCCGTGGTGGGGCGGTTTTTGGAGCATGCCCGGATCTACTACTTCTGCAATGGGGGAGAGGACGAGATCCTGATTGGCAGCGCGGACCTGATGCCCCGCAATCTCTACCGGCGGGTGGAGACACTCTTTCCGATCGAGGATCAGGGGGTGAAAACTTCCCTGCGGGATCAGATCCTCCGCATTCATCTGAAAGATAATTTGAAATCCAGGCGCATGCAGCCGGATGGGACCTACGAGCGGATTGTGCCGGGGGAGCAGGAAGAACGGATCCATTCCCAGGAATGGCTGATAAAAAACAGGGGGATCTGGCATCACGCAGAGTGATTTATGAAAATAGCTGTCCTTGGGGATGTGCATGCCAATTTACAGGCGCTGGATGCGGTGATCAAACACGCCCGGGATCTGGGTGTGGAAGCGTTCTGGAATGTGGGGGATTTTGTCGGCTACAGCGCCGATCCGGATCTGGTGGTCCGAAGGCTCCGCGAGGTCGGCGCCATCAGCGTGCTGGGAAATTTTGACCGGCGCGTGCTGAAATTTGATTCCAAAAAAGACCACTGGCGGATTTCCAAACGGCCGGAAAAATTCCTGGCCCTGCAGTGGGCTGCGGAGACCCTTTCCCAGGTCAGCTGGAAGTATCTTGAGGAGCTTCCCCGGGTCAAGAAGCTGCGCCTGGGAAAAACCCGCTTCCTGCTCACCCACGGAACCCCGGAGTCAATCAAGGAAACCCTGACCCTGGATACACCGGACAAGCGGTTCCGGGAATTAGCCGGGGAGCAGAAAGAGGATGTTTTTCTCTGCGGGGGGTCCCATCTGCCCTTCTGCCGGGTGGTCAAGGGCCGGTCCTTTATCAACCCCGGGAGCGTCGGCCTGCAGAGCGATGGGGATCCCCGGGCCAGCTACGCAGTCATAGAGCTGCCGCCGGAGATGATGGTCTCAAAACCCAGGGTGGAGGCCTCCGTCCAGGTGCGCCATTACCGGGTTGCCTATGATTTTGAGCGGGCAGCGCAGGCCATCCGGGAAGCCGGTCTCCCGGAGGCGTATGCCCAGTGTCTGATCCAGGGGCTGGATCTGGACGCGGTGCTCCTGGCACCTGAGAAATGGCAGATTCCCGGGCTGGAGGATGAGAGCTGGTGGAACTCCACCTTTAAATCGCTTCAAAGCCGGAAGGATGAGGAGGATCAGCGCCTGGATGCGGTGATCCAGCTGGCCGAGGAGTACGAATGCAATCTGGATCACATTCAGCAGGCCACCCAATTGGCGCTGCGTTTATATGATGAACTGCAGCCCCTGCACCGCCTGGGACCCGATGAACGCTTCTGGCTGCGGTGCGGGGCACTGCTGCATGATATTGGAAAACCCCAGGGGAATAAGGACCACCATAAAGCCGCCCTGGATATGATCCTTAAAGCGCCCGATCTGCCCTTTGAAGACCGGGAAAGGAAAATTATTGGCCTGATTGCCCGCTACCACCGCAGCGCCTGGCCAAAAGAGAAGCACAACCATTTTGTCTCTCTCCCGGCTGTGCTGCAGCGAAAAGTGACCATTCTGTCCTCCATCCTGCGGGTTGCCGACGGCCTGGATTCCCCCCGGCGGGGCAATGTCATTGACCTGAAGGCTTATTTTTCCGCAGAGGATATCACCATTCGCTGCCAGGTCAGACAACAGGCTAAAAAAGAACGAAAACGGGCGCTGGGAAAGGGCGAGCTGATGGAATTTGCTTTTGACCGGGATCTGTATATCGAATGGCACCGGGTCTGATCCGGGTACCGCCGCCCATTCACTGCGGGGGAGAAAAAGAGTCGATAGAGACGTTCTTCTGGTAGGCTTGTTCCATTAAGGGGGAGGCATTCCGATTAGCCTGCCAGAGTTCAACCGCTGGATATTGATTGGCGATCAGGGTGATCCGCAAACTTTCTTCATCCCAGGTGGTGATGGCGTCGTTGATGTTCGCGCTCCGACCGCGCTCCAGGCATTCCGCCAGCCGGAGGATCGCTGAAAGCCTGGTCAGGATTTCCTGGTCCCGATCATCCAGGAGGATTTTGTAGTCTGAGATATCGGGGTTTCCCTTCCGGTGATAGCGGGTCAGCAGGGCGATCAGGGCAATTTCCCGGGGGCTGTATCCGGGCAAGCCGTTGTACTCCAGCAGGGTCTGGGTGTGCTTGTGGTGGCTGCTGTAGCCGATAATCCTGCCGAGGTCATGCAGCAGGGCAGCGGCATAGAGCACCTCCCGCTCCTCTTTCCCAAGCCCATGGAGCGGGGCCAACTGCTCGAAGAGCCGGCCTGCCAGGAAGCGGACGTGATTGGCATGGTCTTTTTCATACTCGTAGTTCCGGGCCAGGTTCAGAACGCTGAAGCGGCGCACACTGGGGATAATGGGAGGGTCCAGGTGGCTCCAGAACAGCTCAAAAAATACCCCCTCCCGGAGCCCATTCACGGAGACATGGAGCTGCCCGGCTTCCAGGCGCTCCATGACTTTCAGGAGGACAATTGCCCCGGGCAGGATGATGTCCGCCCGGTCGCTGCTCAAACCGGAGATGTGCTGCCGCTGCTGAAGGGGAAGCTCCCGAAACTGCTGAATGCTCGCCTCCACCGAGCTGCGGTCCAGGATAAATCCATGCAGGGTGTAGAGCGGATATTTCTCCCGGGTTGCCTGCATGCTGGCCAGGTTGCGGATGGTCCCGCCTAATCCCACCAGCGGCTGGCCGATTTTCTCGCCCAACCAGGGAATCCCGTCCAGGTGCTGCTCGATTTCCTGCTCGATCTGCTTTACTTCGGCCTCCGTGGCGGGGTCACGGCTCACAAAGCGCTCGGTCAAAGCCAGCGCACCCAGGGGCACGGATGCACCCTGGACAAACTGCCTTTTCTGGATATCGCTCAGCTGAACGCTGCCGCCCCCGATATCCAGGACCAGCCCTTCTTTGATGGGCACTTCATTCAGGGCGCCGAGAGTGTCGTAGTAGGCTTCTTCTTCCCCATCCAGGATCTTCACCTCCAACCCAATTTCCCGCTTTACTCTGGCCAGGAAGGCCGGGCCGTTGGCAGCTTCCCGGACGGCGCTGGTGGCAACCGCCATGACCTGGCTGACCTCTGTTCGCTCGCAGAAATCGTTGAAGAGCCGCAGGGTGGAGAGGCCGCGGGCAATTGCCTGGTCGCTCAAGCCCTCCGGCGTCATCCCCTTGCGGAGGCGGACCATCTCGCGGACCTCATCTTCCAGGCGGTAAGCAAAACCCAGCCTGGTGTTCATGATGATCAGCCGGTTGGTGTTGGAACCCAGGTCAATGACTGCGATACGTTGGGAGGGATCTTCAATCATGATTTCTTCAGCGGTGGTGCTGTTGGTGATCCTGCTCAAAAGTCAATCTGCTGGCATGCTCCGCCAGGCAGCCTTCCGAATTGTATGCCAGATTCTCTTCCCCGTCAAATTGGGCGGGGAAGAGAGGCCCGGGTGAGATCCTCAGTCTGTTTTCTGAAAGCGGACTGAGTAGCGGATAAGATTCCCGGTCTTCTGGATCAGCTGGAATCCTGCGGTCTGGACAAGGTGGATCAGGTTTTTTGCCAGCGGGTAATCTGGATCTATCAGCAGTTCACTGCAGGAAAAAATACCCTCTGGGCGCAGCACCCGGGAAAATTCTGCCAGCATATCCTGCTGATCCGGGATCTCATTAAAGACAGCGATCATCCGGATTCCATCAAACATGCCAGTTGGAAATGGCAGGCGGTGGACATCGGCAACCAGGGTGCTGATGTTTTCAAACTCCCCCCGGGCGGGATTCTGGTTGAAAGCCTGGAGCACACCTTCCTGGATATCCAGGGCAACCAGGCTGCCGCCAGCGCCCAGGTGCCTGGCTGCCGCAAAAGAGTAGCTGCCCCTCCCCGGACCAATCTCCAGCACCTGCATGCCCGGCTGGATCCCGTGGTCGGCAACCAGGGCTTCCGGGGGCTGGATTTTCCGCCTGAGAGGATTGTCAATCAGGCCGGTCATCCAGGGGTGGATGGGGAAGGGGTAGAAATAGCGGATGATCCTCAGCAGGGCCTGGACCAGGATGAATAACACAATCAGGGCCAGGATCAAGACCAGGACCGACTGGATGAACAAGATCATTTTTCCGCTTCCTTATCCCTGCTGGATTTGCCTGCCTATAGTGTACCTGAATTCTGCTCCCGGTCAGGCAGAAAGGGGTCAATCCGGGTCCTGGGAGATTGTCCTGCTGGGTGCCCCAGCAGCAACGCATCAACTCAAGGGCCCGCTGGAAATACCTGGGGGAGCGCGGAAGAAGGCAGAACCCATTTGCTGTGGAGTCCTCACCCAGGCCTGGTTGGCCAGTGGGGGTGGGGGAAAGCAGGAAACGCCCGATCCGGCCCCACTGCCATCGGCCTGCGGTCAGAAAATGAATTACAATAGGGAAAATCCCCTAGAAAGGACGGGCTGGATGGTTCAAGACAAGATCCCTCACCCCACCCCCACGAAGCGGAGCACCACCCGGGAATTTTACCAGGAGGGAAACACGGTATCCGGGTATTCCTTGTTCGACTTCCTTCACGGGTACCTGTATGCCCGCTGGCCCTACCTGTACATTGGCGTAGCGACCGGGGAGCACCCGCTGACAAAGGCTTTCCTGCCGGTTTTCAATTTACTCTCCAGCGTGTTCCTCCATCCCCGGTCAGAGGGGTCTGAAACGGGGGGGGAGGCCTTTGCAGACACCTATCACGGCAAGGTGGTCCCGCTGGAGGAAGCTGAAAAGCTGGTCTCGGTTAAAGAGGATCTCACCGTCGAAAACCTGGAATCGGTGATTCCTTATCACCAGGCCAAAGCGATCATCCTTAAAAATCCTGACCGCATTGCTGTCCTGGACTGCCCCTGCAGGTCGTCCCGGGAAAATCCCTGCGCGCCGCTCGATGTCTGTTTGATTATCGGGGAGCCGTTTGTGAGCTTTATCCTTGAGCATCACCCCCAAAAATCCCGATTGATCAGCTCCGAAGAGGCAGTCCAGATCCTGCAGGAGGAGCATCAGCGGGGGCACGTGTCCCATGCTTTTTTCAAAGATGCGATGCTGGATCGCTTCTATGCCATCTGCAACTGCTGCGCCTGCTGCTGCGGGGCGTTTCAGGCCCACCGCAGCGGCACACCCATGCTGGCTTCCTCAGGTTATCTCAGCAGGATCAACCGCGAGATCTGCGCGGGCTGCGGGGACTGCGCGGCAAGCTGCCAGTTTTTTGCGATCACAGTGATCGAGGGAACAGCGGTGGTGGATGAACAGGAATGCTTCGGCTGCGGGGTATGTGTCGATCAGTGCCCCGAGGGGGCGATTGAACTGGTCAGGGCACCCGCGCGGGGAACCCCGCTGGAGATTGAGGTGTTGAGGTCCAGCCGGTTGGCCGGGGATTTGGGCTGATAGAAATTGGGGGTCAGCAGGAGGAGCTTTCCTGCTTTTGCACCGGGATGACCTCCCCATGGGAGGCTTCCACCAGGTCTTCCGGGGCGATGGAAAATACGGTATGCGGGGATCCCGCGGCTGCCCAGATGGTCCGATAGGCAAGTAAATCCTGGTCGACGAGGGTCTTGATGGCCTTCAGGTGGCCGAAGGGGGAAACCCCGCCAATTGCAAATCCCGTGGTCTCGCGGACATATTCCGGGGTTGCGAATTCGATTTCCTCTCCCAGCAGCTTTCCTACCAGGGCTTCATCGACCTGGTTGGCTCCGCTGGTCATCACCAGCAGGGGCTTTTGGGTTTGCCTGGTCCGGAAGACGAGTGACTTCACGATCTGGCCAACTTCGCAGCCAACTGCCTCGGCAGCTTTCACAGCTGTGCGGGTGCTCTTGGGGAGTTCAACAACCTCGGTTGACAACCCCAGGGCTTCGATTGCGCTGATGACGCGCTGGACGCTGTTGGTTTTTGCTGCCATGCTGCGGCTCCTTTGGATTATTCATCCCTGTCACTGACGACGAGGATATCGACATAAACAGGATCCCCGAAACGCTCCCCACCGGGGTCAAACGCCTGCCACCAGGAATTGTATCTTCCAGGATTCTCCGGGGCGGTGAATATGATCTCCAGCACCGCCTGGCTGCCCGCCTGGGCAGGGAAGAGGGCCCGGGTTTGCGCGACCCCCAGGTTCAGCCCGGAGATCAGCTCCATGGTGTAGTCCCTGTTCCAGGGGCAGGATCCCGTGTTGGCGACCAGCCACCGTTTTGTGAAGGCTGCACCAGCCTGGATCTCGGTCCCATCCGGGATGGTCAGATCATCGAGAAACTCCAGCTGGCTTTTGCAGGTGGAAGGAAGGGTGCTGACCTTCCCATCTTCCTGCATTTGAGAGTCAAGGGGCCCCGTTCCTGCGGTTGGCGGGATGAAGTAAACAGCCTGTGTGGGGGTGGGGGTTGGCTCCCGGCAGCCAGTCAGCAGGGAGGCCAGGAGGGCTCCCAGGAAAAGCAGCGGGATTCCCGGACGGTCAGTCCTCGAGATCGCCATCACCATCCAGCATTGCCTCGTCATCATCCAGGGAGGGGAATGGGGAACGTTCCTGGACCAGAGCCCGAATCTCATCTTCGATTTCTTCTGACAGGTCAGGATTGTCCCGTAAAAAGTCTTTCGCGTTCTCCCGTCCCTGGGCAAGGCGCAAATCATCGGTGTAGTAATAATAGCTTCCCCGCTTATCAATCACCCCGAGCTCCACACCCAGGTCAAGGATGTCCCCGTATCGGGATATCCCTTCGTCATGCATGATGTCAAATTCTGCGGTTCGGAAGGGAGGCGCCACCTTGTTCTTCACCACCCGCACCCGGGCTCTGCTGCCAATGATATCTGTACCGGATTTGATGGATTGGATCCGGCGCACATCCAGCCGCACAGAGCAGTAGAACTTCAAGGCCCGCCCTCCGGGGGTGGTTTCAGGGTTCCCAAAGACAACCCCGATTTTCTCACGCAGCTGATTTGTGAAGATCAACGCGGTGTTGGTTTGTTTGATCGCGCCGGATAATTTCCGCAAAGCCTGCGACATCAGCCGGGCCATCAGCCCCATATGGGCATCTCCCATGTCCCCTTCAATTTCCGCTCGGGGCACCAGGGCAGCCACGGAATCGATCACAATCACGTCCACTGCACCTGAGCGGATTAGAGACTCGGCGATCTCCAGGGCCTGCTCCCCGGTGTCCGGTTGGGAGATGAGCAGGTTCTCGATATCTACCCCCGTTCGTACAGCATAGGCTGGATCCAGGGCATGCTCCATATCAATAAATGCGGCTGTCCCACCGAGTTTCTGGGCTTCTGCAACGATGTGCTGGCAGATGGTGGTTTTTCCCGAAGCTTCCGGGCCGTAGATCTCCGTCACCCGCCCCCGCGGAATTCCTCCCACGCCCAGGGCTAAATCCAGGGACAGGGTGCCGGTGGGGATGGCATCAACCGCCAGACTTTTGGATTCGCCAAGCTTCATGATCGCTCCTTCTCCGAAGCGTTTTGTGATATCCTTCAAGGTTTTCTCTAAGGCTGCCTTCTTGGGATCATCGGCCATCCGATCCTCCTTTGCGTGTTGGTTGGCTTCCCCCCTGCTGCCTACAAGTGTAGCACATATGTTCTATCCGTCAAGGGACAGGGTTGAATTGGACGGTGGGAGTGGGAGGAAGATCCCTGGTGATCCCCCGCCAGAGATTCAGGCGGAAGAAGGTTACCTGCCCGGGCTTGATCTCAATCACCTGGTCATAGTTTTTCCCGATTGAGATCACCGGGATGTTGAGGAGGTATTTCCCGGCGGGGAGATTGCTGATGGTCACATTTTCCTTGTAATAGGGATCGCTGTTGATGGCCTCGTTCTGGTAGGATTTTGCCACCCAGAGTTTATGATCCTCTGGTGCCGGATCGTCGAGGGCAAAGAGGGTGACTTCCTGCAGCTCCAGCGGCCATCCCTCCCAGGTGAGGACCTGCCCGACCAGCACGCCCCACCCCTGTGGGGGGGCGATCCACAGATCAGGATTGCGGGTGGAGAAATAATCATTGGACCCCACCCGGACTTCAAAATGGAGATGCGGGCCGGTGGTTTTTCCGGTATTTCCCATCAACCCCAGCTGGTCGCCTACCGAGACATTGGCCCCTTCTGTGATGGTGATTTCATCCAGGTGCGCATAGAGGGTGTAGAGCGGCTGGCCCTGATAGCTGAAATCATGTTCAATCACCACTGCCTTCCCATAAGGATCATCAAAGACATCCCTCCCTCCCCGGTAGACCCCGTATCCAGCGTAAATCACTTTGCCGTCCCCGGCAGCCAGGATGGGGGTGCCGATTTCCCCGGGAATGTCAATGCCCGTATGGACTACCTTATCGAAAAACACATCTCCATAGCCGTAGTTGGAGTAGGCATCCTCGATGGCATGGGCGGCAATGGGATTCTTGAAATAAAAATGATCCTGGGGGGAGGGCATCCAGGGCACGGGATAAACCGGCGGCCGCCAAACCTTGACGGATTGCTCTCCGCCTCCAGAGCTGCTGAAGTCCGGCGTTTCATAAATCGGTGCAGACTGGTTTTCTGGCTCGATCCTGGGGGTTGCGGTCCCGGTGGGGAGGTTGCTGGCGACCTGGGAAACCCGGGGGGTCGGCGTCTGGGCCGGGAGGGTGGGGGAGCTGGATGCCTGGCTTTTCTGCACTGCTTCCGGTGTGGATGCAGGCATTTGGCCTCCAGCGCATCCTGCCGCAAGGACCAGGGACAGCAGGACCCCGGCCAGGCTGAACGCGCGGCCTGTTTTCGGCCCAGCTGTCCTGTTCGTTTCCAGGGTCATCACGGCCCCTCGATCCCCAGCTGATCCCGGACGGCTCCCGGGGAGTGGAGCTCCATCATCGCATCCCACCAGGCGAGATTCTCGCGGTAGACAAACTTCTGGAACCTGGCCAGGGCAGGAGAGGACTGCCAGATCAGGCTGGCAGGTAAACGCTCGAAGCCGTAGGCTTCTGCGAGCTTTGTGAAATCAACGTAGTATCCTTTTGGCAGGGTTGCGGCAAGTTTGCCGCCGTTTTCATAATCGAAGTTATCTCCTGAAAGGCGGGCATCAAAATCCCATGGGAGGTCTTTGATGGGCCTTCCCTGGTACCCCTGCTGATTGCTGGTTCTCAAATACATTCGCCAGTATATCTCACTGCCGAAATCCTCCCGAACGATCACCATCCAGCCCGCTCTGCGGGGAAGGTCGCTGACCATGATCGCCCTGCCGGTGTAGAGCCAATTACGCTCCAGGCCTGGATCGAGCGGTTCTGTGAGCGGGACGTAGGCATTTTCCAGGGTGGAAAGAAAATCCCAGCCGAGCTGTTCGGCTGCCTCTGACCGGAGCCGCTGGAATGCATCCACCGCGTTTTGGTTCAACTGGGGATAGGGGACTTTGATGCTGCCGATGGAGAGCAGCTGTTTCTTGGAGATCTCGGTGTTCGTGCCCGGATCCGGGCTGTTCCCAAGAGCCAGCTCCCCTTTCCCGCTTCCCTGCAGGTAGGCAAGCTGGATCTCGGCTGCCCAGCTGAACCCCTTGACATCCCCGGGCATTTTTACGGCTGGCAGAAGAATCTGGGGGGATTCTCCCCCGCCAATATAGGCAGTCAGGTAGGTATCCCGGGGGGTTCTTACCAGGCTGAAAAGCGGACCGTTCTGCCCTCCCCAGAGCGGCCAATCCCCGGTTCCATGCGCCCTGGGCGATTCGCCCGGCCGCTGGCTGTCCCAGGTGTACAGGGAGTGATTCCCCGGCCCGGACGCGATGGACCAGGTCAGGTAGCGGCCGTCAGCTGACCAGCAGGGGTGTCTCAAGTCTGCCTGGGTATAGTTGGTCACCCGCTCGGCTTTATCGACTTCCGGAGAGTCCAGATTCGCGATCCAGATTTGCGGGGTCCCGCTCCGCAGGGAGACAAAACTGATCCGCCTCCCCTGGCCGGACCAGTGCGGGGAATGGTCCGGTGCTGGATGATTGGTGAGGTTAATGGGACCGCTATCCTGGTTGATATCCTGGATGATGATGTCATAATTCTGATTTTGATAACTCTCATAAGCGAGCCATTTGCCATCCGGGGACCAGGTTGGATTTCCTTCGTAGGCAACGGTGTTGGTGAACCGCTCGAGTTCACCGCTCTGGAGGTCAAGCAGGTAAATATCCCAGGGACCGCTGCGGTTGGAGGCAAACGCGATCATGGTCCCGTCGGGGTGGACCGCCGGATGAATATCATCCTGGTTGCCTTCGGTCAGGCGGGTGAGTGGAAGCGCTTGCAGCCCGTTCTCAGGACTCATTTCAACCATCGGTTGGTAAGCAAAAAGATGGCTGCCGCGTTCTTCCTCGATGGAGAGCACGAGCGCCCCAAACGCCGAGGGGAAGGTCTCGGTGAGCGGTTCAAAGGTGGGCGTGATCGTCGGGGTAGTGCTGGGTTGCGGGGATGGGGTGCTCGAGGGCAGGGGAGTTTGGGTGGCGGATCCGGGAGATGGGGTGAACTCCAGCCCTGATTGCGGCTGCATTCCCGCTGTCCCCCCGGGCCAGAAAACGATCGCCATGCTCAAAAGCAGCAGTCCAATCCCCACGACAAACCTGGTATGATCGGATTCGATGATTTTGGTTTCTATCAAGGGGGGGGTTTTTTGATCATTCATACATTGATTGACTGTTTTTTTATCATTGCAGCCAGCTGGGGGAAGAGCTCTTCAACTGGCCTCCGGAGCGCTTCCCCCAACCCACCGGGAACCCCGATGTGGTAACCAGCACCCATCCCTCATCGCCCGGGGAAGGGGAGGGCAGCCCTCTCAGGTAGCGATGGACTGCGGGCCCATCTACTGAAAATTCTATCACTTTTTGGCTGTCTTCCGGTCGGATCCCCATGGCCAGGGCGTGGCTGGGGGAGAAGCGCTCACCCTGGAAGGTGCCCACCCACCAACCCCAGTGATGGACTTTCAGGCCGTTGAGGCGCGGGGACCGGGGAGGAATTGCGTACAGGCGGTTTCCAAAACGGCCCAGATTGGGGCTGTCCGGCTGGATCGATCTCGTCGTGGGAGAGTGGACCAGGGTTTTGTTGAAAAAATCAGCATACATGGCCCGATCCTGATCAGTGAGGATTGGATTTGGGACGGTTTTGGGGCGGGGTTGGGCAGAGCGGCTGCTGGATTTCCTGAATCGGGCTATGAAATGGCCTTCACCGGGCGCAAGATGGGGCCAGATTCTGAGCAGCTGTTCATCCAGGGGGTCTTTCCGGGTCCGGTTAATCGTCCCCGGCGAAGCCCCCGGGATATCAGGGGGATGCTCCAGGCAGTAATCTTCCCTGGCTTCAAGAAATTTCATCACCACCTCTTCATTTTCCATCCGGTTAAAAGTACAGGTCGCATAGACCAGCACCCCTCCTTTTTTGACCAGGCGGGCTGCGTGCCAGAGAATTTCCTGCTGTTTTGCCGCACATCGGCGGACAAAACCGGAGGACCATTGTTTTCTCTCTCCAGGGTGAGATCGGAACATCCCTTCTCCGGAGCAGGGCGCATCCACGAGCACCCGGTCAAAGATCGGGCCCAGCTGATCAGCCAGGCGTTCGGGCACATCTCTGGTCACAGCGGTGTGCCTCACCCCCCAGCGTTCCAAGTTCCGTGCCAGCGCCTGCACCCTTCCGGCATGGGGGTCATTTGCCAGCAGCAGCCCCTGGTTTTCCATCCGGGAAGCGATCTGGGTGGCTTTTCCGCCTGGCGCGGCGGCCAGGTCAAGGATGCATTCCCCGGGCTGGGGCTGAAGGACCTCCACCGCGGCCATGGCGGAAGGTTCTTGGAGGTAGAAAAGGCCTGCCGCATGAAAGGGATGCCTGCCGAGGGACGCGCTGCCTGGAATCTGGAATCCATTTTCCTCCCAGGGAATGGGAACCAAAGGCACGGGCAGCAGGGAGCGGAGGGTTTCTGAGGAAATCTTGAGTGGATTTCCCCGCAATCCCGCTCGCGGAGGCTGGTGTTTGAGCTCATCCCAGAACTGGGAAGCGGACTCCTCCAGGAGAACTTCAATCTCAGCGATAAAATCAGCCGGATATGGGATCATGGTGAGATGCTGAACTTTGCCTGCAGGGTCCCGATGGCTTGCTCCTCCAGGACTGTTTTTATCGTTCCCTCTTCCTGGATTTCTTTTTCATGCAGGTAAAAGGCCTGGAGGAGGGCTGTATACTCTCCCCCTGGGACCTGTCCGGGTAAGTGAATGGTGAGGATTGACTCGGGATCCAGCACCTGGATGATGTTGACTGTGGTGAGCTCCCGGTTCTCCTGATCAAGGATTTTTATCTCGGCGCTGGGTTTTTCCTGAAACGGGGAAAAGATCACCCGGCAGAGGATTCTTCTTCGGTCTGGATAGGGGGAGGCCTGAAAGGCCACCAAGCTGACTTCCTCCGGGGGAGGCGTTTTTTTTCCTGTGTCCTGCTCGCTGTTCATATATGCAGAGGGCTTTTTTTGTCTGGTTTTCCGGCAAAGCGCTGCTGCCAGCAGCGTCCTGCCAATGCGTAGTGTACCATCAAAACACACAGCGCCCGGATTTACCAGTCCGGGCGCTGTGCTGTGGAGCAGGAATGTTGAAATGAGTTCAATCCAGCAGATATGCCAGGCCCACCGCACCCGGCCCCGAGTGGGTGCCGATGACCGGGGAAATTTCCGAAAAGACAGTCTCAACCGGCTGAATGCTGGCAGCAGCCGTCTCGAGGATTTCCCGGGCTGTCTGGGAATTATTGGCATGAAGTGTGGCCAGCCGCACGCGCTGATGTCCATCCACGCGGTCTTTAATGATTTCGATGATTCGGTCCAGGGCTTTGGTGTGTGTGCGGACCTGGTCCAGCGAAATGACAACGCCGTCCTCTATGGCCAGAACCGGTTTGATATCCAGCAGGGTGCCGACGAAGCGTTTTGCGCCCCCAATCCGCCCTCCCCGGTGCAGAAATTCCAGGGTGTCCACCACAAATACCAGCCCTGAGCTGTCCCGGGCTTTTTCTGCCACGCGTTTGCACTCGGCAAGGTCTGCACCTTGTTTCGCAGCCTGGGCAGCGGCCAGCACCTGGAACCCCAGGGCCATTGAGGTCGATTTTGAATTCACGATCTCAATTTTGGCCTCAGGGAGCAGCGCTTTTGCCTGGGTGGCTGAGTGGACTGTCCCGGAAAGATCCTCGGAAATCAAAATGGAGAGGATCTCGTAACCATCCTCGAGAAGCGTCCGATACTTTTTTTCGAAATCAGCCACGGATGGCTGGGATGTGCTGGGCATCACGGTCGCGGTTTCCAGGCGCCGGTAGAAATCAGCCGGGGTGATGTCCACGCCGTCCAGGTAGCACTCCTCCCCCCAGATCACAGTTAGCGGGACGATATGGAGATGATTTTCGGCAATCAGGTCGGCGGGCAGATATGCGGAACTATCCGTAACAATCGCTACTTTTGACATGACTTCCTCCCAAACGCAGGTGAGCAGAATTGCAGTCTTCCTCAGCTTATAACACAAAAAATCACCGAGGGATACGACAGGATACGACCGGAAGGAAGTGAAAGACCTGCCCCGGGTTGTCTGCTAGATGCCGTGCATGCAGGCCAGCGCCAGGGTCCCCGGGCCGACGTGGGTGCCGATCACGGGACTGAGTTCAGAGAGAAACAGTTCATCCGGGGAGAAGCGCTGCTGGACCTCGGCCTGGAGATCCGCCGCTCGCTCCGGGACATTGGAGTGAATCACCGCCATTCTCAGGGGAAGCTGATTCGCTGCCCGATCTTCAAGCAGGGACATCATCGCTTCCAGGGCCCGCTGTTGGGTCCGGACCTGGTCCACAGGCTCAATTTTTCCTTCATGCATTTCCAGGATCGGCTTGATGTTCAGCATGGAACCCAAAAAACGCTTGGCGCCCCCGATCCTTCCCCCTTTATGCAGAAATTCAAGCGTATCGACCACAAAGACCACATCCGTATGCTGCTGGGCCTGCCGGGCGGCCGCTGCGCATTCAGCCAGGGTCCCGCCTTGTTCTGCTCTCCTTGCCGCAGCGAGCAGATGCAGACCGGTGGCCATCGCCGCGGTCTGGGAATCCACCACTTCGATCCTGTCCGTCTCCAGCTGCTGCCTGGCCTGTTCGGCGGAGTGCACCGTCCCGGAGATTCCCGAGGAAATCAGCACTGCAAGGACGTCTTTTCCTTCCCCCAGCAGTTTCTCGAACACGGACTGGAAGGCTGCCACGGATGGCTGAGATGTGCTGGGAAGTGTCTCACTCTTTTCGAGACGAAGATAGAATTCCTCCGGGGTGATGTCCACACCATCCAGGAGGGATTGATCCTCCCAGATCACACACAGCGGAATCACCTCGATGTGGTACTGCGTCAGGAGCGCTTCGGGAAGGTTGGTGGTGCTGTCAGTAACAATTGCGACTGGATTCATAAAAGGTTCCTTATACCCTGGGCGGGTTGTCAAAAAACGGAGCGGTTTCCACCGCTCCGATGCCAGCACCCTCGGCGTGATTCGAACACGCGACCCCTTACTCCGCAAGCAAGTGCTCTAATCCACTGAGCTACGAGGGCAGAATTTGTCTAGAGGATTTTACATCAAGGTCAGGGAAAATACAATGGTGCCCCGGAAGGGAAGCCCCGGTTCTCCTCCAGGCAGGTTGTGAGGAAGGTCACTCATTTTGTATGAGCTTGTACTTTTGCCGCCCTGCCCGGGTCTGATATGATGGGTAGCAGAAACGGGAGATAATGCAGCACCCATTTATCACTGTTTCCTCCTTTGGCGTAAGCCTCCCCTGGCACTTCCATCTGCCAGGGGAGGCTTTCAATTTCCCCCCATCCGGACTGACCCCTCTGACATCCACACGCCGGCCCCTGGGAGTTTCTTGGGCCTGATGTCAGCAAGCCATTATTAGAGATCTATAAAATCCGCTCCTTCCCCGTTCTCCAAACGCTATAATTAGAGTAGAAGCCGCTGCCTCCCGGCAGGTGGCTGGGAGTGGAGGGCTTCAAGGGGGATGGATCGAGGTTGCCCATGGCACCAGAGAATCCAGATTGTATTCAGACATTGGGTCCAAAGGTTAGAAGTGAAATGAAAAGATATCAGGTTTTGTTGGGTGTGCTGGCGGTTGTGTTTGCCAGTCTGGCGTGTGTTGTCAATCCGCAGCAGTTTTTCTCCGAACCAGTGCGGGAGATCCAGCAGGAATTCCAGGAGGAAATCCAGGAGGAAATCCAGCAGGAAAATCAGGAGACCGAATCCATATTCTCGGTGCCCGAGGAGAATCTGGTAGAAGGGGACCTGGTTGCCCTCTATAATGCAGTGAATCCCGGGGTGGTTTCTATCAGCGCCCAGACACAAAACGGGGGAGGGTTGGGCACCGGGTTTATCTGGAACACGGCAGGGCATGTTGTCACCAATTTCCATGTTGTGCGGGATGCAACTGATCTGGCGGTTGCCTTTCCATCTGGCTTCAAGACCCGCGCGGAAGTCATCGGGTCTGATTCTGACACCGATCTGGCAGTCCTGGAGCTGAAGGAACTGCCTGATGTCCTGGTGGTTTTGAATCAGGGAGATGGGCAGGCGCTGCAGGTGGGTCAGACGGTGATTGCGATTGGCAATCCCCAGGGGTTGAATGGGACCATGACCCGGGGCATTGTCTCTGCCCTGGGCCGCACCATGCAGTCGATGCACATGGCTCCTGGGGGCGGTTCGTTTTCGACTGGAAATATCATTCAGACGGATGCAGCCATCAATCCTGGCAACTCTGGTGGACCGCTGCTCAACCTCCGCGGCGAGGTGGTGGGGATTAATTCCGCCATCAGCACCAACAATATCGATTTCATGGGCCAGCCGGTGAATTCCGGATTAGGATTTGCGATCAACATCGATACCGCCAAGAATGTCGTACCTGATTTAATCCAGACCGGGGTGCACAACTCTCCCTATGTGGGCATTCAGGTGCTCAACGAAGTCAGCTTGTTCCTCCAGGAAGATCTGGATCTGCCCCAGTCAACCGGGGTGTACATCCTGGAAGTCACCCCGGGCAGTCCGGCAGATAAAGCGGGCTTGATTGGGGCCGAACCCGGGGAAATTGTCCCGAAGGGCGGGGATTTGATCATCTCAATTGACGATCAGCCCGTCAATAATTTCGATGAATTCATGGGCTACCTGCTCACCTATAAGAAACCGGGGGATGAAGTGGTCCTGCAAGTCCTGCGGGGGGAGGAAGTACTCGAAGTCAGCTTAACCCTGGAAAAACGACCTAACTAGGCAGGCTGACCCCGGCCGGGATAGCTTTCACAAAATATTGGAGGCTTCCATGTTTTCAAATATTGACATTCAAGAACTGTTGGAGGTTCAATCCCCAGGTCCTTTTTTGAGCGTGTACTTCCACAACAATGCGGTGGAGAACACCATTGAAGCCAACAAGCTTAAACTGCGGTCCATGCTGGAGGAGGTGCCGCAGCAGGGGGAGGCGGCTGCGGCTGCGGTTCGGGCCTT
Organism: uncultured Anaerolineales bacterium; assembly: GCA_964621835.1. Classification (GTDB taxonomy): domain Bacteria; phylum Chloroflexota; class Anaerolineae; order Anaerolineales; family UBA11858; genus B10-G9. Next base: position 36,378 of record CAZUMA010000007.1, read on the forward strand.
TTTTGAAAGCGAGTTTGATTGGCAGCAGGATCGCAGCGGGGTGGTGTTCTCTGATCAATCCGCGGATTTTTTTAAATCCTACATCCTGCCCATCATCGTTCCAGACCGGGTCCGGTATTCCCAGCAGCTGCTGCTGAGGACCCTGGTCAGCCTGCACCAGGCTACCTCTGGATACGGGGTGGCCCTGGTTGATCAGCAGCAGGCCCGGCTGTTGGTATTTCAGATGGGCGAGCTGGTCGCGGAGGATGTGCATGAGGGCGAGGATATCCACCGCATCAAGCACGGAGGCGGCTCTCAAACCACGGGCCGGAGGCGGGGAGATGAGGGGGAGGGGGAGAAAGTGGATATGGTCAAGGGCAGGAATCTCCGTGATGCTGCCGAGCGAGCGAACCGGTTTTTTGGCTCCCACGATGTGGAGCGGATTTTCCTGGGGGGGACGGAGACAAATACAGCCGCATTTTCAGAACAGCTTGGCAACCCCTGGCAGAATAAAGTCAGCGGCGTCATCCCCCTGGGGATCAATGCCAATCCCCATCAGGTGCAAGCCCGCGTTTTGGAAATCGGGGCGGACCTTGACAGCCAGAGAAAAGACGAACTGGTTGAGCTGGTGATTACCGAAGCTGCCAAAGGGCGGCATGGGGTGCTGCGGACTGAGGACATCCTCGGGGCCGTCCGGGAGGGCAGGGTTCAGACCCTGCTGCTGGACGAACAGTTTCAGCAGCCCGGGTACCGCTGTGTGGGCTGCGAATACCTCACCGTCCAAGAATTAGACCGCTGCCCGTTCTGCGGCCAGGCCTTTGAGGTCATTGACGATGCCGGGGAAATGGCGGTGAAACAGGTGCTGCTCTCCGGGGGAGATGTGGAGGTCGTTGAGGGTCACACCACGCTGGAGGATCACGGGGGAATTGCCGCGCTGTTGAGATATTAACCCCGCAGCCTCAAACCTGATTACTGGCTTCTGCCGTACAGCCTGCGGTAGATGGCAAAGATTTCCGAAATATTTTTTAAATAGGTTTGTGTTTCTGAGAAGCGAATGATCTCCAGGAAGAGATCCTGGTCCCCCTTTGCTTGCTCCAACCATACGGAAGTATTCCCCAGGCCTCCGTTATAGGCAGCCAGGGCGGCGTAAATATCGCCGTCGAAGTAGGAGCGGAGGAAAGCCAGGTAGGCTGCGCCAAACTTGACGCTGACCTCCGGACGGTAGAGATCCTCGGCTGTGTAGCCGGGGGGCCACCCTTCTTTGGCTGCGATGTCAGCTCCCGTTGAGGGAATGATTTGCATTAACCCCCGCGCCCCCGCCGAGGAGCGGACAAAACCTTCAAAGAGGCTTTCCTGGCGGATCACGCTGAACAGGAGGAGCGGATGGATTTCATACTCCTGGGAAGCCGGGAGCACCAGGTCACTGTAATAGGGCCCGAAGCGGATGTGGTTGAAAAAAGCCGGTGCGTTCATGGTGGCTGCATCATCCATGCCATCCGCGTTCAAGACCTGCCGGGCTGCGAAGATTGCCGGGCGGTAAAGGCCGAGCTCCAGATAGTAGTTTGCTAAGCGGTAGCTGCTGACCGGATCATAACTGACTTCCTCGCGCAGATCCTCAAACTCCAGCCGGGCCTGCTCATATAACCCCAGCTCCCACATCTCGGTCCCCCGAATGATCCGGGGATCGCTGGCTAAAAGCTCCAGCCCACCCAGGTTGGTATCCTCCGGGATCGTGAAGGAATCCTGGATCCACTGCTGGGCAGCCTGCTTTTCAGCATTGACATCAAATCCCAGGTCATATCCAGATGGAGGGGTGAAAGGCTGGCGGTTCTGCAGCAGGTCGCGAGACCTTTCGCTGTAATACCCGGTAGGGTCTGTATTGGCTGCCTCCTGCCAGGCAGCCCGGGCTGCCTGTTCATCCCCCAGGGCTTGAGACACCTTTCCCGTCCAGAACAGGGCTTGCGATTTCTCTTCAAAATCCCGCGAGGCATCTCGATACAGGGAGAATGCCTCCAGGGCTTTGCTGTAGTTTTCCAGGCGGTACTCGGTGACCCCGCGTTTGAAGAGGGCCAGGTTGGCGTAATTTGAGGTCGGGTAATCCTGATAGGTTTTTCTCCACAGCCGGGCAGCTTCCTCCAGGTTGTTCGTTCGCTCCTCCACCCGGCCCGCATCATACAGAAATTCTGCAGCTCTGGGGTGGAAGGGCACCGTGCTGACAAAGTCCTGGAGAGTCTGACTGGCTTCCTGGTTGCGTCCCAAATAAAACCACTCGGAATAGGCCTTAAACTCCCAGGCTTGATCCCAGTAGGCATGATCCGGGTACTGCTGAATCAGCCGTATCCAGGGCTGGAGGGCCTCCTCATGTCTGTCCATGGCCCGCAGTGAGAACCCTTTATAATACAGGGCTGTCCCGGGATCCTCCGCCTCCGGATTGGCAAGATAGCGGTCAAAGGCCTCCACGGCAACGCTGTACTGACCTGCGAAGTAGTCTACCAGCCCGCGGTTGAGTTCATCGACCGGGTGCCCCCCCTGGACAAGCTCCAGGAGGCACAGGTAGGAGTCATAGGAAAGGGGGAATCGGGTCACCGCATCCTGGAATGCAGCTACGGCCTGCTCTTCCTGGCCGAGCTCCAGGTAGGAACTTCCCAGCAGGTAATCGGCTCTGGCTTTCGTATAATCATTGGTTGTCTGAGCGTAAACATCCCGGAAGACCTGCACCGCTGTCTGGTGGTCATCCAGGGATTGATACTGCTCCCCGATTTTCAGCTGAAGGAGGTAGGTTCCCGGATTGCTCTGGGCTGCCAGGGCATTCTGATAGGCTGTGATCGCCTGGAGCGGTTCCTCCGCGTTTGCGTACGCATCCCCGATCCGTTCATTGACCAGGTCATCCAGGTACCCGGGTCTCTGTTCGAGATAGGACTGGTAGGCCGCTGCGCTCTCCAGGTGGCGATCAAGGATCTGATAGGTCTCTGCCAGCGCAAAGTAAGCTTTATGGATTTCCTCGCTCGCAGGGTCCGTTTCAATCAGCTGCCTGAAGGTGTCCAGGGCTTTCTGAAATTCCCCCTGCTGAAGATATACTTTCCCGATTCTCAACAGCGCGGCGCTGATCTCCTGCTGAGACGAAGCGGTGCTGAGAACCTGCCTGTAGCTCTCCAGGGCTTGATCCCAGTCCCCATAAAAATAGGCCAGATCCCCGGGAACCTGATTTGTTGAGGGAGGCGTAATCGGTGTGGCTGTTGGGCGGGGTGTTGGAGTGGGCAAAACCTCCTGGACAGGGGGCTGTTCCTCCAGCTCCGCGGCAGTGTTTTCGTCCCGGAAGGCAAACAGGTAATAGGCTCCCAGCGCAATGGTGCCTGCCAGGATGACAATCAGGAACAAGACATAAAATCGGTTTTTCATAGGGCACCCATCAGTTTGGTCAGGCCTGAGATAGAGGTTTTATATTGTCCACTCCCCATGCACCAGCGCCGCAAGATACCAGCTCTGGTCAATTTCAATAAACACGAGGGTGAGGCTCCGCCAGTCAAGCCCTGCATACTCCGAGTCGGTTTGGGGAAAATGATATTCAATAAATTCAGCGTTCGGGTAGATCTCGAAAATGTTGTTGATCGCATTTCCTGAGCTTATCTTCATGTTGTATCCTACGATGTCTGCATGAAAATAGTCTAAATCATAGATAAACCGTTGATGATATTCCTGGAAGGGGAGCTGGATCGGGTCGCCTGTCCCGTCATAAGCTCCCCATTCATAAGTCCGGTTTTCATCCACGGCAGCGATCAGCGCATCCTTGCAGAAGGTCAGGTCCCGATCGGTAAGGGTCGGGTAAGGGGTGAAGCGCAGGCATTGGTCCGGGTGAATGAACGCTGCGATTTTCCGGTACTGCTTTTCCTTGAGAGCCGCGAGGATCCTGCTGCCTTCCCGGGCCAGTTTGGGGGAGATCGTCCCCCGCTGCTCAGCCAGAAATCCAGAGATCACCCATCCTTGAAGATCATCCTTCTGGATCAGGGTCCAGGCATCTTCCTCAAGGTCTGACCCCTGGCTGACCGAGATCTCCATGGCACCGCCGGGAAGGGTGCCGATCACTGGACTGGATCGGTCTGGACCCTGGTGCACTGCCAGGACCTCGCCAGGAACCATCCCGACAACGGCAGCCTGGTAGGCTGCCGGGGTGAAGGGTAGGGTCCGCTGCGGTTCTGCTGTTTCTGTCCCTATCGGTTCCGGAGGGCTTGGGGAAGGCGGCTCTCCTCCAGCGGGCAGCGATCCTCCCAAGCACCCGGCGAGCAGGATGCTGAGGGTTAGACTGAGGGAGATGTGGGGCAAGCAGCGAGATTTATTCATCGGTTTGAAATTGTTTTTTGTAATAGCTGCAGACATGGATGAGCGGACAAGTCGGGCAGTCCGGTTGGCGCGCCTGACAGATTTCCCTTCCCAGGCGGATAAGGTTCAGGTGCACTGGATAATACTCCTCAGGATCAAAAAGTTCCGCCAGGTACTCATGGGCTTTTTCCGCAGTCATTTTAGCTGGAAGAAGTCCCACACGTTTGGTAACCCGGTGAACATGGGTGTCGACCGGAAAGGCCGGCATGCCCAGGGAAAACAGCAGGACAATGGCTGCTGTTTTTGGTCCCACACCGTTCATTGAGGTCAGCCAGTCCGCCGCTTCCTGCGGGGTTTTTCTCTGGAGAAAGTCCAGCTCCAGCTCCCCCCGTGCTTCGGTAATTGTTTGCAGCGCCTGCTGGATCCGGGGCCCTTTCTGGTTGCCCAGCCCGGCGGGGCGGATCGCATCGATGACAGCCTTGGGATCGGCATCCCGGACGGCTTCCCAGGTGGGGAACCGCTCCCGGAGCCGGTTGAAGGCCAGGTCGCGGTTCTGGTCATTCGTGTTTTGCGAGAGGATGGTTGAGACCAGCTCAGATACGGGAGCTAGGTGCGGACGCCAGTCAGGATTTCCATACTCCGCTGCCAGTTCTTGATGGATGTGCTTTGCCAGCTGCTTTTTGTTCATTTCCTCAGTGAAATCTGAGCTCGAAACACGCTTCTCCCTGTCCGACTGCTTTTCCCCGGTTGGTCTCAACCAGGAACCCTGTGTCGGAACAACCCAGATCCTCCAATTCCTGTTTCGATAAGACCCTCAGCTGCCTGAGGGTTTCCCACACCACACCCTTCATCACCTGCTTCCCGGGATCTCCATGGGCGATCTTGAGAAGGATGCCCAGGGCAGGAGAACCGGGCCCGCGGGCATTTTTCTTGATGCCCAGCGCCTGAATACCCTCTGCGCCGCCTTTGGCAGCGATTTTACCATTTCCTGCCCGGATCAGTTCTGTGTCCAACCTCCCGGGCCCAGCCACAATCCAGGGATGGGCTATCATGGCGGCCGTGATGGTCCGGCAGGCAGCTGCCCGCTCTTTTGAAAGAGCGGATGGATCCATCAGCCGTGCCCAACCCTGGGCTGCATTCTCCAGGGGCATCGCAAAAGTGGGTACGGAGCAGCCGTCCAGACCTGTTGAAAGCTGGTCTGCCTCCAGCGAGCAAATTTCCAGGATGAGGCGTTGAATCTGATGCTGCACCGGATGATCGGCTTTTTCGTACCCATCCAATGCTGCCCCCAGGAGGTGGGCCTGCCCGAGCATCCCGGTGTGCTTCCCGGAGCAGTTATGATGATTGGGGGTAGGGGCCTGGCCCCGGTCCTTGAGTGCAGCCCGGGTAGGCTGGTGGAATGGGGGGTGAGTCCCGCAGTTGAGATCGGACAGGTGGATCCCGATCTTGTCCTGCAGGGTGGCCAGGATGGCGAGGTGGGCATCCGTTCCGGAGTGGGATGCGCAGAGGATTGCCAGCTCCTGCGAAATAAGCCGGAATGCTTCCTGCCCTCCTTGCTCCACCAGGGGGATGGTTTGAAAAGGCTTTGCAGCGGAGCGGAGGAAAGAAACCACGCCGGGATTTCCATGATGAGCCAGCAGTGCCCCCCCGGGTGTCACCACGGCGATGGCGCCGAAGAAGATTGAGTCAACCAGACCATTTCTGGTAGTGCGGAAAATGGGTTCAAAACCAGGATTTTCTTGCATGCCCTGAGAGGGAATCACCCGCCGGGAAGGGACTCATCGAGATAATTCTGGACATAATACTGGGTCAGACCGTGGCGGAGGCGTTGGAGATAGAACTCCCGATCCTTTTTTGGGAATTTGTAGTCATCCAGGGTTTTATCCGCGATGTCTCCGGCCTCCTCCGGTCTCACCTGCCGGCTGGCCAGCTTCTCAATCCGCCGATGGATTTTCCTGATGGACTTTTTCAAATCTTTGATGTCATCCTGGCTGATCTCTCCCCCGCGACCGCTGATCATGATGTAATCCCGGAACCGGGCGTTCATGAGGGCATCCAGGGCCTCAATCCAGGTGGGAATATGGGCTTTTCCAAAGAAAGGCGGCCCCATTTTAACCACAGTATCCCCGATAAAGACCACTTTCTCATCCGGGATGATCACCCAGCTGGAGCCGGGTCTGGGCCCCGGGTGATGTTCAACAAGCACGTCTGGTTCTCCCCAGTGGAATTTCATGGACTCTGAAAAGGTGATATCCGGGACGACCCACAGCAATCCGGTCGTTTCCGGGTATCTTTCCCAGATGGCGCCGCTTTCAGGAAGCTGTCCCCGGAACACGGCGGAATAATCCTTTAAGGTTTCTGCTGCATCGCGGTGAGTCAGGATCGGGCAGTCCAACCCGTTCGCGCCAATGGTTCGATCGGGGTGGTCGTCCAGGCAGATGACGATCCTGTGGATGGTCCCCTGGCTGCGGTTGAGCAGGGTGGACTTCCAGCGGTGAGCATCTTCTGGCCTCAAGGGGGTATCAATAAACATCATTCCATGCGGAAGCAGCACGGCGCCGATGGTGGGTCCTGGATAGGAGTCTTCATAGTAGATGCCAGGTTTGATCTCGTGCATTCAAGCTCCTTTAAGGGCTGGCGGTGGTTGTTGGCAGGGTGAAGGAGAAAACTGCTCCGCCTTCCGGGAGGTTATCAACCCAGATCTGACCGCCGTGGCCTTCAATTGCCAGGCGGCAGAATGCTAATCCCAATCCAAGGCCTTTGATGCGTTCATCCGGATGAATGCGGGTGAACTTGTCAAAGATTTTGTCCTTAAACTCAGGATCAATCCCGGCCCCCGAGTCCTTTACCCAGAATTGGACGTTGTCGTGTTTTGGTTCTGCTCCCAGTTCGATCTCTCCCTCCGGCGGGGTGAACTTGATCGCGTTCTGGAGTAAATTGATCACCACCCGTTCGATCATATCCTTATCAGCATAAATGGGGGGGAGATTTTCAGGGATCCTGATTGATACCTGCTGGTTTTTGGCGTCTGCGCTGGCCTGTAAGGCCTCCAGGGCCCGGTTCAGCGGGACTGCGGCCGGGAGGCTCTCTTGATTTGTGATCGGCTGCCCGTCTTCCAGGCGGTTGATATCCAGGAGAGATTTCGTTAAACGCTGGATGCGCTGGGTCGAGCGGGTGGCAATCGCGAACAGGGAATCCAATTCCTTATCCTGGTCAGGAAGCGTTGCCTGGATCACATCCAGGCTGGAGATCACGTTGGACAGGGGCGACCGCAGATCATGGTAGATCATCGAGGTCAGATCATCCCGGAGCTGGTCCAGTTTCTTCCGCTCCGAGATGTCCCGGAAGATCCATTCGATGCGTGGTTGGTCGGCAATTTTGATTTGATGGGCGTGAACCAGGATAGGAATCTCCTCTCCCTCCCGGGTCCGGAGCACGGATTCATAAGAGCAGAATTCATCAGCGAGCAGGTTTTCACAATCGCTGCCGATAATTTCCCGGTTGAGGTCGTGGATCTCTGCGATGGATAATTGCCGCAGCTCCTTGGGGGAGTACTGGCTGGTTTTGATGGTGCGGTAGTTGCTTTCCACGATCTCCCCCGCGAGGTCAGTGATCAGGATAGGATCCGCACTGTTTTCAAATAAATCATGGTAGCGGTTATGCGCTTCCTGGAGGTTTTCAAACAGCTGGGCGTTCTGGATAGAAGATCCTGCCAAACTGCCAATCCCAGAAAGGACCAGCAGGGCATCGGACTCGAATCTCCTGCCTGGGGGGTTGACGGCCTCAATCACCCCGATGACTTTACTGTGCTGGAAAATGGGCACAGCGGCAACTGCCCGGGGCTGGATGGGATGATATATCTCATTTGATTCTGCTGCTCTTGGGTCCTCTTCAATTTGATGGACGGTCAATCCCTGGCCTTTTTCAGCCACCCAGCCGGCGATGCCCTGGCCGACCTGGATCTGCCTTCCCGCCAGATCGCTGCGGATGTCCCGCGATTCGTGAATGGCAGCCCGGTACTCCAGGGTATCCTCGTCTGTCAGGAGGGATAACACCACCATCTCAACTTCCAGGGCAGCCAGGATCTGCTTGAGGATTTGATGGAGGACATTATCCAGGCGGATGGTGGAGGTGATGGATTTTGCGCTGTTGGCGAGGGCGGTCATCACCCGGGCCTGCCGCTGGCTTTCTTCGTACAGCCGGGCATTCAGAACCGCCACGCCGGCCTGATCAGCGATGGCCTGAACCAGGGCCAGATGCTCCTCGTTCAGCTTGTGGGGTCGAGGATGAACCAGGGTAATCACGCCGACCAGCGCATCCCGGGCCAGGATCGGTACGGCAATCGCGGATTTCGCTCCCGTAGCGGTTTCTTCATCATCCGGACGCCGCAGCCAGCGGTCATCGGCTGATGTATCAAGAATGTTCACCGCCTGGCGGTGCCTGACCACCCAGCCGGCCAGCCCCTCCTCCAGGGTGGATTTTAATTGTTCGTTTGTGTGGTAAATTACCTGGTCCTGAACGATGATCGCGGATTCAACCGGGGCCTCCTGCTCATCCAGGATGATGATGCTGCCGCTGATCGCTCCCACGGTGTCCATCGACAGCGATAGCATCCTTTCCAGTACTGTAGCAAGGTCCAGCGCGGTGGCAATTTCCCGGCTGACGCGGTAGAGCAGCTCCAGGGGGGCAAGCGTGTTTTCTGAGGCGGGGTCGTGGTTTTCCGTACGCATAGGGAGGTTTGATCTTTCCCTATTGTAACCCAAAATTACCGCTGACCTCTTTCCAGTTCCCGGGAGGAGCGCTGAGGGATTTGAACAAGGGATAAGGCGCTTCAGTCAGTCCTGAACCAGGAGCGCCCCGGGGATGTGCCGGGGTTGGGCCGTATTTGGAAGGAGCTGAAAGACTCACTCTGCCCGGCCGATTCTGGGCAGCTGGAGGAGTAAATTTTCCAGCGTCAGTCTGGTGTTGGCATTGAGGTGGAGCAGTGTCCTGGTTCGCTTTAAGGAGGCCAGCACCTGGTGGGCGTCGGCCAGGCTGACTTCCGCAGAGATTTCGACAATGGCATCCTCCCGGTCAATATTCTGCAGGGGGGCTGCAGACCCCCCGGTTTTTAGCAGCACATCATGCCAGAACGAGCTCCAAATTTCGATGGCTTGCTCGATCTTCTCTTGATCTTTCTGCAGATCATCTGCATAGGCAAAACGGGACACAAAAGAGGAAGAAAGCAGATTCCGGTGGGCATCCAGCAGCTGCAGGCGTTTTTCCCGGGCTTCTGGGTTCTGATAAAGCGCCAGGGCGTAGGCTGGCCTGCCGCCGGAGATATGGGCCAGCAGGTGAGCATCCGCTGCGGGAATCCCGTGCAGCCGCTGAAGGCCGTTTTCAACCGTCTCCAGGGGGATGGGACGGAGTTTGATCTCCTCGCACCGGGAAACGATGGTCTCCAGGAGCAGCTCCGGAGTGGGGGTGATCAGGATCAGGATCACCCGGCTTCCGGGTTCCTCCAGGGTCTTCAGCAGCGCATTCTGGGATTCCAGATTTGCCTCTTCGAAATCGATCAGCAGGCCCACGCGGTAGGGCGCTTGATAAGGAACCAGGGAAAGATAATGGATGAGCTCCCTGACCTGGTCGATCCGGAGCTGCTGGCTGTCCTCAGCTGACTGAACAGGAAGCAGGTCCGGGTGTTCCATCTGCTGGATTTGCCGGCAGGTCCGGCAGCTTCGGCAGGGCACCCCGGGTTGAACCGGGGAGGGACAGTTCACAGCCTGGATGAAGCGGATGGCAAGCGTCCGCTTGCCGATCCCGGGGGGACCGGTGATTAGATATGCATGGCGCAGCAAATCCCCCGTGATATGCCCCTGCAGCAGCCTGCTTGCCCACTGATGACCGATTATCTCCCAGACCATGGCTAGATTCTACGCCAGACAACCCAATTCCGCAATGTCGTTGACACGCTCTGGGGGACCCATTAGAATCAGCCCAGTATGGATATCTTCGATGAGCTCAATCCCCAACAGATCCAGGCCGTCAAGGCAGACCCCGGGCCGGTGCTGGTGCTGGCTGGACCAGGATCCGGAAAAACCAGGGTGCTGACCCACCGGGCAGCCTACTTGATCGGTCGCCTGGGGGTGCAGCCGTTTCATCTGATCGCAGTGACATTTACCAACAAGGCAGCCGGTGAGATGGGGGAGCGGATTGTGGGTATGCTGGGCCGGCATACCCGGGGGCTGACGCTGGGTACATTTCACGCCATCTGCGCCCGGATTTTACGTTCAGAAGCTGAGCACCTGCCCGTGACTGCGAATTATGTCATCTTTGACGCCGATGACCAGGTCCGGGTGGTGAAGCAGGTCATGAAGGATCTCAACCTGGACGAGAAGCGCTACCGGCCCCACAGTGTTCACACAGCGATCTCTGCAGCCAAGAATGAACTGTATCTTCCGGAAGACTTTCCCATCCAGACCTATCGGGATGAGATGGTTGCCCGGGTTTACCAGCAGTATCAGAAAGTCCTTCTGGCCAGCAATGCCATGGATTTTGACGATCTGCTGCTGTGGATGGCTGTCCTGCTGTCTGACCATCAAAAAATCCGGGAAAAATACGCCCGGCGGTACCGGCACATCCTGGTGGATGAATTCCAGGATACCAATATGGCCCAGTACACCCTGCTGAAGCACCTGGCCAGCGTCCACCGCAATATCTTCGTGGTGGGGGATTCTGATCAATCAATTTACCGCTGGCGAGGGGCGGACTACCGCAATGTGAAGCGCTTCGAGGAGGATTTTCCCGAAGCGGAGATCATCCTGCTGGAGCAGAACTACCGCTCCACCCAGACGATCCTGGACACAGCGATGGCTGTGATTGATCGGAATACCCAGCGGACACCCAAGAAGCTGTTCACGGAAAGGGGCCCGGGCAGGAAAGTAATCATCGAAGAGTTTTTTGATGAAAGGGAGCAGGCCCAGTATATCGTGGACACCATCCACAAGCAGACTGCGGGGAAAAAAGCCCAGCCGGCAGATTTTGCAGTCATGTACCGGACCAATGCCCAATCGCGGATTTTGGAGGAAGCGTTTCTGTCAGCTAACCTGCCCTATAAACTGGTCGGCGCCCAGCGGTTTTATGGCCGGCGCGAAGTCAAGGATCTGATCGCCTACCTGCGGGTGATTGCCAACCCGGATGATCTTTTCAGCCTGACCCGGATCATCAGCACGCCCCCGAGAGGAATTGGGACCAAAACATTCGCCCAATTAATGACCCGGGCCCAGCAGCTGGATCTCTCCCCCGGGAGGCTGCTCCTCCAGCTCGCGGAGCCGGATGCCCCGGAAAGGAGCTCCTTTTCAACCCGGGAAGAAAATGTCCTGGGAGAGTTCGCGGCCCTCCTGCATGAGTGGGTGGAGGTTTCCCAACAGCTTCCTCCCGTGGAGATGATTGAGAGGGTCCTGGAGGAGACAGGATACAAGACCTACCTGGTGGACGGTACTGAGGAGGGGGACGAACGCTGGGAAAATGTCACCGAACTCCGCCGATTGGCTTCGGAATACCAGGCGCCAGGGCTGCTGTCATTTTTGGAGGATATTGCCCTGGTCTCGGATCAGGACACCATGGATGCGGATCCGGATGTCCCCACGCTGCTCACCCTGCATGCTGCCAAGGGGTTGGAGTTCCCCCAGGTGTTTATCGTGGGATTGAATGACGGGCTGCTTCCCCACCAGCGATCTTTTGAGGATCCGGAGGCGATGGAGGAAGAACGCCGCCTGTTTTATGTTGGGATCACCCGGGCCAAGGACCGCCTGTACCTGCTGCATGCCCTGCACCGGTACACCTACGGATACATGGAGCCCATGGAAGCTTCCCGCTATTATCGGGACATCCCCCCGGATCTCAGGGATCAATCCGCAATAAATTATTCGGCGGCAGATCCCCTCCAGACCTGGGAGGAGGCGGGGAGCCAGGAAGATGCAGATCAGAAAATCACCCGGGAGTATCCTCCCGGGGTAAAAGTCAAGCACCCCACCTGGGGCGTAGGGCTGGTGATCAACAGCAAGATTCAAGCCGGGGATGAAGTGGTGGATATATTTTTTGAAAAAGAAGGGAAAAAAAAGGTGCTGGCTTCCCTGGCCGGGCTTCAGGTGATCGAGTAGCAGGAATGGTAAAATAAAAAACAAGAAACTTCTCAAAGCAGTACATCGGAAAGCTGACATGGCGGTAATCGAAAAAGGTGCTTTTGAGGTCATCAGCCGCAGTCCCGGCCAGACCCGTCGAATAGGCATGAGACTGGGAGAGCTGCTCCAGGATGGAGATGTGATTGGCCTGGAGGGGAATTTAGGAGCCGGGAAAACGACGCTGGTCCAGGGGATTGCCTCCGGGTGGGGATCCCTGGACGCTGCAAACAGCCCGACCTATGTGCTTGTGAATGTCTATCGCCGGATCGACCAGGGCTATTTATTCCACCTGGATGCTTTCAGGCTCTCCGGGCCGGAGGAAGCGATTGCCCTTGACCTGGAAGGCATGCTTGAAAAAGGCCCGCTGGTGATTGAGTGGGCTGACCGGATTCGTTCTGCTCTCCCTGGCGATCTTTTATGGATCAAGATGCGCCTGATTGCTGAAGAGCAGCGGGATTTTATCCTCAAAGCCAGCGGGGAACGACACCAGCAGATCCTGCGCCAATTCCGGGATGATGTCTATGGAGCGGGAACATGATTCTTGCAGTAGATACCTCCACCCGTTACGTGGGCATTGCACTTTTTGACGGCAATTCCATCCTGGCGGAAGAACTCTGGCTCTCAGCCAGGTACCACACGGTTGAGCTGGCCCAGGCGGTCGCTGATAACTTCCAGCGGGTGGGGATCCAGCCCGGGGATCTGTCAGCCCTGGCGATTGCCACAGGCCCGGGCTCATTTACCGGGCTGCGGATTGGGATGGCTTTTATCAAGGGCCTGGCATTCACCCACCAGCTTCCAATAATTGGCGTTCCCACCCTGGACATCACCGCCAAAGCGGTTCCGGTGCAGGAAAAACCCCTCGCCGCCGTCCTGAAAGCGGGACGGGAGCGGCTGGCTGTGGGATGGTATCAACCGGAAGGGGAGCAGTGGCGATCGACCGGGAAGCTTGAAAACCTATCAGCTGCTGCCTTCCTCGAACGGATCCCCGAAGAGATCATCGTCACCGGGGAGCTCTCCGGGAAGATCCGGGCTCAGCTGGCGGAAAAGGAAGGTGTGGAGCTGGCTTCCCCCCTCGAGGCCATCCGCAGCCCGAAATACCTCGCCGGGTTGGCCTGGGAGCGATGGAGCGCAGGCGAATCGGAGGATCCGGTTTCCCTGAAACCGCTTTACCTCCATCGGACGGACCCGGAATGACGACGCAACTTCACGCAGCTGATAAGGAGCCCATTTGATGATGGAACCTGATGCGGTGTTGGCTCGGATTGCTGAGCAGGTATCAACATGTGAAAAATGCGACCTGCACTATTCCAGAAAAAAAGGCGTTCCCGGGGAAGGCCCCGTGGATGCTGAGATTGTCTTTGTCGGGGAAGGTCCTGGGTTTCATGAAAACAACCAGGGCAGGCCGTTTGTTGGAGCAGCCGGAAATTTTTTAGAGGAGCTGCTGGCAACCATCGGGATGCAGCGGGAGGATGTGTTTATCACGAATGTGGTAAAATGCCGTCCGCCGGGAAATCGGGATCCGGCACCCCAGGAACTGGAAGCCTGCAGTCCCTATCTGGATAAGCAGCTGCAAGCGATCAATCCCAAAGTGATCGTTACCCTGGGCAGGTATTCCATGGCACGCTACATCCCGAATGCAAAAATCAGCGAGATTCACGGCCAGCCGATCCGGATCCGGGGTACCTTGATCATGCCGTTTTACCACCCGGCAGCAGCCCTGCACCGCCCCTCGCTCCGATCCGTGGTGGAAGAGGATTTTTTAAAGCTGACCGAAATCATCCAAAATGTGGAAAAAGCGCCAGTCCAGCCGGTAGATTCCCTGCGAGAGGACGATAATCAGGCGGAGCAGCTGAGTTTGTTCTGACCGGCCGGGCCGGGCTTAGAAAGAGAGCAGATCATGACCTATCGTGAGCTTGAAGGGAAATTGAAGGATCGTTCGGCTGTTGTCGCCGTCCTGGGGCTGGGATACGTCGGCCTCCCCCTGGCGGTGGTCCTGGCGGATGCAGGGTACCGTGTGGTGGGGGTGGACCCGGACCAAAGAAAAGTCGCCCAGATCAAGCAGGGCAAAAACTATATTGAGGATGTGGAGACAGCGCTTCTCAAACAGCTGGTGGAGGACGGGCGGCTCACGGCGACCGGAGACTTTTCGGCGGTGGAAGAGGCAGATGCGGTCAGCATCTGCGTCCCCACCCCGCTCCGGAAGACCCGGGATCCAGATTTGTCTTATATACTGTCTGTTGCCCGCGATATCACTCCCTATATGCACCCGGGGATGGTGGTTGTCCTGGAGTCAACAACCTATCCGGGAACGACAAGGGAACTGCTGCTGCCCATGCTGACCCAGGAGGGAAAGCTCAGCATCGGTGAAAACTTTTTCCTGGCATTTTCCCCGGAGCGGGTGGATCCCGGCCGGGAAGACTGGACCACAAAAAATACCCCAAAAGTCGTCGGAGGGGTCACGGAGGCCTGCACAGAGATCGCCAGCTTGTTTTACGAGCAGGCCATGGAAACTGTCGTTTCCGTTTCCAAATCAGAGGTTGCCGAAATGGCAAAGCTGCTGGAAAACACCTTCCGGATGGTCAACATTGGGCTGGTGAATGAAATGGCGATCATGTGCGACCGCCTGGGAATCAATGTTTGGGAGGTGGTGGAGGCAGCTGCAACCAAACCGTTCGGATTTATGAAGTTCACCCCGGGTCCCGGCCTGGGCGGGCACTGCATCCCCATTGATCCCCTGTTTCTTTCCTGGAAGCTGCGCTCCCTGAATTACACCGCCCGTTTTATTGACGTGGCGTCCGAGATCAACACGGATATGCCCCGCTATGTGGTCAGCAAGGTCCAGGATGCCCTCAATCAGTTTGAGCTGCCGGTGAAAAACAGCCGGATTTTAATCCTCGGGGCAGCATATAAGCCGGATATTGATGACCTGCGGGAATCACCTGCCCTGGATGTGATCGGTCTGCTGCAGCAGAAAGGGGCTTCGGTCAGTTACCACGACCCTTATATCCCGCACATCGAGGATGAACAGTTTTCCCTGGACAGCGTCCCAGACCTGATGAACGCTGTCAAAGCCGCTGACTGCGTGGTGATCATCACCAACCACAGTGAATATGAGTACCAGGAAATCTATCGGTCCGCTAAAGCCATTATGGATGCCCGGAACGCCCTGGGGGAGATCGGGAAAGGGGATCCCAAGGTGGCCCGGTTGTAGGCCGGGATCAAGGAAAGGAGACAAATGGCCAGGTATCTGATCACCGGCGCGGCCGGGTTTATTGCTTCCGTGGTTGGGGAGATGCTCCTTTCGGAGGGAGCAGAGGTTGTCGGCCTGGACAACCTGAATGACGCCTATGATGTGCGCATGAAGGCCCACCGCCTCCGGAAGCTGCGCGATCATCCCGATTTTTCATTTCACCAGCTTGATATCAGCGAGCGCTCCTTTCTATCAGATCCTGCCTTGGTGGAAAAGAAATTTGATGCCGTGATCAATCTTGCCGCCCGGGCGGGCGTCCGGGACAGCCTGCTGAACCCCTGGGTGTATTTGGAGACCAACGCGACGGGAACGCTGAACCTCCTGGAATTCTGCAGGCAGGAGCAGATTCCCAAGTTTCTGCTGGCCTCCACCTCCAGCATTTACGGATCCGGAGCGCCAATCCCGACCCCGGAAAGCGCCCCGAGTGATCAGCCGCTGCAGGCCTATGCGGCCAGCAAGAAAGCGGCCGAAGCACTGGCCCATGCCTACCACCACCTCTATGATATTGATGTGACGGTGGTCCGCTATTTCACGGTCTACGGCCCTGCCGGCAGACCGGACATGGTCATGTTCCGGTTTGCAAAATGGATCTACGAAGGGCTGCCGGTGCACCTGAATGGGGATGGAGAGCAGTCCCGGGGTTTTACTTATGTGGAGGATATTGCCAGAGGAACCATCGCAGGCCTGGCCCCTGTGGGGTTTGAGATCGTTAACCTGGGCGGCCACGAGGTGATCACCATCAACCAGTTGATTGCCCACCTCGAGGCCATCACCGGGAAACGCGCTGAGATCATCCAGCATCCCCGCCACCCGGCGGATATGCTCACCAATCAGGCGGATACCAGCAAAGCCGAAAGCCTCTTGGATTGGCAGCCCCGGGTCACCCTGGAGGCGGGAATCCAGAGAACCCTCGATTGGTACATCCGGGAACGAACCTGGGCGAAAGAGATCCGGACCGATTGACCGGTAGTCCCGCAGCCATCCACCTGACCGGGAAGGGCCTTGACTTTCCGGGAACCCCCTTTATAATTCAGCTGCTGAAATTTAGTGCTGCGGAAGTCCAGCCAGTTAGATCTGGACGTAGGTCAGAAAAGCAAAGCCGCCGTACCGGGTTGGTCCGCCGACGTCCGGGAAGTACTGGTGGACCTTGATCAAGTCCCGGGCTGCCCTGGCCTGATCAAGATCAATGGTTTTTTGATATTCCTTATCATTCCAGATCCAGGATAGTTCTGGCTGATCAAGGCCTTCCCCGGTGTAGAGCATGGCAGCCGTGGGAATACCAGGGACATGGCTGAAGATTTTATGGACCGGTGGATTGTCATCAAAGATAAGATGCTTGAACCCTTTTTGACTTGCTTCCAGGATCCGCTGGGCATGGTTGACATGGCAATCAAAAAATACCAGGGAGGATTCCCGGTCTACAGGCCCAAACTCATACTCGTTCCAATCATGCTCCAGCAGGGTCGCCTGCAGATCCTGGTATTGAACATGACGCAGATTGCGGTCAAACCCATAAATCTCTGCTCCGGGGCAGGATTGTTCCAGCAGCCAGGTCGTGTGGGCTTTCCAGACCCCGCTCTCGACGATCAAAGCGGGATGGAGGGCGCTGGCGGTCAGATACATCCAGAAGGCATTATGGAAACCGCTGCCATGGGTGTTGTCCCGATGCGGCCGGTTTGAGTAGAGTTCAAAAAACTGTTGAACTGCCTCGGTCGTGCGGAAGTCCTCCCGGACCGGGAAGAACTCTTGGTTGAAAAACGCTTCCGCGATTCCGGCGAGCTCTTCCTGGAGCATGGTCTGATACTTTTCCTCAACCATGTAGGAAGAGGCCGGATCGTGGACGAATTTCATCTTCAGCGGTGGGTCCTTTTTTTCCGGTTTGGCGGGCGGAATTCGCTCCACCTTGATTTTTAAAACATTTTTGAGGAACTTCTTGAGGAGCGATTTGATCCTGGTAACCATTTGCTTCTCCTGGCGTGGCGAGATTCCGAGAGGAACCCCATCCGGGTTAGAGATCGTTGGAGAGGACTTTAAATGCGTGTCTGCCTGAATAAAATTCGTTATAATACGGAATTGGTTGAAACCCCTTGATCCGCTGACCAGCATCGGCAGCCAGCTCAACACTTATTCCTATGGCCTATTTAATCATACTTTTCCTGGTTTTCATCACCGGTGGCGGATTTCTTTTCGGCCAATTGACCCTGCGGGAGGCGGCAGTCAGGGCGTTCCTGGTAACTTTCCTGGTCCTGCTTGTGATCACTGAGCTGCTCTCATGGGGGGATCAGCTCACCGGCCTGGCGGTAGGAACTGCCTGGATTATCTCCCTTCTCCTTGCAGCAGGCTTTTTTTCATATCTCATTTACAGGGCGGGGACCCCCGTTGGCAAGCTGATCAGGGAGTCGACCGGAGGCTGGTCCTTTTCCTTGGATTGGTTTTCGGCTGCAGTGGCGGTGTGTATTTTCCTGATCCTGGCAGTGACGGGGCTGATTGCCCGGGCGGCGCCGCCGAATAATTTTGATTCCATGACCTATCACATGCCGCGGGTAGCTCATTGGATTCAAAACCAGGGCGTTCGCTTTTATCCCACATCGATCCCCCGGCAGAACCACTCCATGCCTCTGGCAGAATTCGCGATTCTGCATCTGCAGCTGTTGAGCCGCTCAGACCGCTGGGCGAATTTGGTTCAGTGGGGAAGCTTCCTGATGGCCATCCTGCTCAGCACCCAGATCGCCCGGGAGCTGAAGCTTCCTGCACGGGCCCAGTGGTTTTCCGGCCTGGTCACCGCCGCGATTCCGATGGCGGTGCTGCAATCCACGAGCACGCAAAATGACCTGGTTGTGGGGGTGTTCTGCCTGAGTTTTGCCTATTTTTTAAAGAAAGCAGCCCAATCGCTCAACTGGCAGGATGTTTTTTTTGCCTCCCTTTCGATGGGGTTTGCTCTCTTGACAAAAGGCACAGCCTACCTGTTCTGCGCGGCGATCGGGCTTTCCATCGGGGGCCTGGAACTCATCAAACGGTCCTGGAGTGAAAGGCGGCGGATCCTCCCGGGTTATCTCCTGATCATTTTCCTGGCCCTTTTTATCAATGCCGGTCACTACGGCAGGAATGTCTCTTTATATCAACATCCCTTATCCACCGCAATGGATCGGACAACCACGGACCAGGTCTCAGCGGGCGTCCTGGGGGAGAACCTGGTTCGTAATGGCGCGGTTCATCTTGCCACCCCGTTTCCAGCTGCCAATCAGGCGGTGAACCGCCGGGTTGCACAGCTGCTGAGAGGCAACCTCAACAATCCGGATTCAACCTTTGTGGAGACAGCATTCCAGGTCGATTTTGCTGTCAATGAGGATGAGGCCGGGAATTTGATCCATTTCCTTCTCCTGGTCATCGCAGTGCCCGGATTGCTGATCTGGAAGAAAACCAGGACTTCAGAGGTCATGGGCTTCACCCTGGCAGTAATCACCTCGATCCTGCTCTTCAGCCTGTTTTTGAAATGGCAGCCCTGGGGAAGCAGGCTGCAGACACCCATCTTTCTGCTGGGGGGTGTTCTCACCGGGGTCTTTTTCAGCCGTCTGGTTGAGAAAGGAATTCCGGGGGGCCTGCTTGCCGCGGTCTTGTTTCTGGGTTCCCTGCCGTACCTGTTTGTGAATACGACCCGGCCCCTGCTGCCGCTGCTGAAGGAGGAATCAGCGGTCTATGAAACGAAACTCTTTCTCTACACTGCAAACAGGATTGATAAATTCTTCATCAGCCATCCGGGCATCGATGAGACCCTCTCACCGGTCAAGCAGGTGTTTTATAAGAGAAAATCGGTCCTGCATAACGACCGCAGGCAGCTGTACTTCATGAGCAGCTCTGCTCTCTATGACGAGTACACCGGGGCAGTGGAAAGTCTAAAAGGCTACCTGGGGGAGGAGGTAGGCCTGGTGATGGGGGGGAATGATTGGGAGTACCCGATCTGGGTGTTTCTCGACCGTCATGCGGCCCAGGGGAAGCCGGTGATTCATCATATAATGGTGGAGAATCAAACAGCGAGTTTAGCGGACACGGATCCCTCGGGATTTCCGCTGCTGATTGTCACGGATCCAGACAAGCTCAAGAAGCAACCTCTACCGGGGCATGAGATAATCTATCAAGCAAGCAGCATTCAGGTGCTGTATAATCCAGAAGGACAGCAGTAGCTGGAAAAAGCATCCAAATCCTTTTCCAGAACAAACTATGGATACGCAACAAGACCTTGATCAGCAGCCGCAGAAAATCCTTGTCAATGGAAGATCAGCACATAAGATCATCGACTGGCAGGAGCTCTGGGAGTACCGGGATTTGTTCCTCTTCCTGGTCTGGCGGGATATCAAGACCCGCTATGCCCAATCCATCCTTGGAATCGGGTGGGCGGTGATCCAGCCGGTGTTTTCCATGGTGGTCTTTACGATTGTCTTTGGCAACCTGGCCAATGTCAACTCAGAGGGAGTTCCCTATGCGATCTTCAGCTATACAGCATTGGTTCCCTGGACATATTTCTCCAGCTCCCTCACCAGCTCAAGCAGCAGCCTGATCAGTTCAAAAAACTTGATCACCAAGGTGTATTTTCCAAGGTTGGTGATTCCCATCGCCCCGGTGCTGGCAAAGCTGATAGATTTTGGAATTTCCTTTTTAATTCTGCTGGGGCTGATGATCTGGTTTGGGGTGACGCCAACTTACGGGGCGCTCCTGGTACCGCTGTTTGTGGTTTTGATGATGCTGACCGCGGCGGGCGTGGGGATGTGGCTGACTGCGCTGTCGATCCAGTACCGGGATATCCGCTATGGATCTAATTTCTTCGTACAGCTTTTGATGTATGCCTCCCCGGTGATCTATGCCTCCAGTGCTATCCCCGAACGGTATCAGATGATCTATGCGATCAATCCTATGGTTGGTGTGATCGAGGGATTCCGGGCTGTGCTGTTGGGCACCCGGGCGATTCCCTGGGATTTCATTGCCGTCGGGGCGGTCATGGCGGTGGTGTTCTTCATCTCCGGGGCGCTTTATTTCCGCTCCATGGAGAGATATTTCGCGGATGTTGCCTGACCGGAAGGGAAGGGCCCCCGGATACTTTATTGATTGGAAACCTGTATGACTGAAAAAGCCATCGAAGTAAAAAATCTTTCCAAACGGTACCGGATCGGATTTGAACAGCAATCCCGGGACACGCTGGCTGAAGTGCTTTCTGACTGGGTTACCCGGCCGATCCGAAACTACCGCAGATTGAGGCAGCTGACGAAGTTTGATGACCAGTCGACAGAAAAAGCACAGGATGTCATCTGGGCCCTCAAGCGCGTCTCCTTCTCGGTCAACCCCGGGGAAGTGATCGGAGTCATCGGCCAGAACGGAGCCGGGAAGAGCACGTTATTGAAAATCCTCAGCAGGATCACCCATCCCACCAGCGGTTTGGTCTCCCTGAATGGGCGGGTGTCCAGCTTGCTGGAAGTCGGCACCGGGTTTCACCCTGAACTAACAGGAAGGGAAAACGTCTACCTCAACGGGACGATCCTGGGGATGACCAAGGAGGAAATCGACCAGAAGTTTGATGAAATCGTTGATTTTTCCGGGGTCCGGAAATTCATTGACACACCCGTCAAGTTCTATTCCAGCGGCATGGGCGTGCGGCTGGCTTTTTCTGTTGCCGCCCACCTTGAACCGGAAATCCTGCTGATTGACGAGGTGCTCTCGGTGGGGGACGCCGCCTTCCAGAAGAAGTCGCTGGGGAAGATGGAGGAGGTCTCCCAGATGGGGAGAACGGTTCTGTTTGTCAGCCATAATATGGGAGCGGTCCGATCGCTCTGCTCCCGGGCGATCCTGCTCGAGGAGGGCCGCCTGATCCAGAATGGGGATGTGGATGAGGTCATCAATTATTATCTCTCCAGCAAAGAGGTCTCCACCCTGGGCCGTTTAGCCTGGTCCGAAACGGAAGCTCCCCGGGATGATGAGATCATTCTGTTCGGGATCGAGGTGCGATCCCAGAGCGGAGCGACCAAGACAACCTATACGATTGATGAGCCGTTTGAAATTGCGATCCATTATCGAATCGTCAAGGAGATTCACAAGCTGCGGCTGTACCTGAGATTCCGGACCACGATGGGCGAGACGGTCTTTGCAACCTATGAGGACGCCCCCATCCAGGAGGGATTCATCCGCCCCCCCGGTGATTACACTGCGATCTGCAAGATCCCTCCCAACCTGCTTAACAACCTGACCTACCGGATATATATCGGATTTGATTCTCCCGGGAACAAGGTCCTGATCCCCGGCAGGGAATATCTCGAGGTGGATATTATTGATACCTCGGATGGCTACCGGTACGCGAAAGGCGCCTTTGACGGTCCCATCCGACCTCAGCTGGAATGGCGTGTGGAATCCTGAAGCAGCCCCCCGGTTCCCAGGAAAAGAAAGGGTCACTAGATGAGGATTGTTTATTTTTCGAAAGGAGTGCGGGGTATCCGGTGCCTTTCGGCCATCCTGGAAGCTGGATACGAGGTGATCACCGTGGTCGGGGTCAAACCGGAGGAAGCGCTGCTCCAGCTCTGCAGAACCCACAACCTCCCCCTCCTATTTCCAGAGCACCCGAACACGGTTGAGGTCGCTGACCAGCTCAGGGGCCTTTCCCCGGATCTCTTTGTTCTCAGCGGATACAACAAAATCCTCCGTCCGCTGATTTTTGAAATCCCGCCGCTTGGGACCATTAACCTGCACGGCGGGAAGCTGCCCGAATATCGCGGCGCAGCGCCGATCAACTGGCAGATAATCCAGGGGGAGACCACGGGGGGATGCGCGGTCATTTTCCTGGATGAGGGGATCGACACCGGGGATATCATCGCCCAGGAAATCTATCCCATCACCGCGCAGGATACCCACGCCAGCGTCCTGGAAAAGACCCTGGAGATCTTTCCAGAGCTGTTGATTGAGGTCCTGAACCAAATCGAACAGGGCAGCGTGGAGGTTGTCAAGCAAAATCCTCTCGAGGGCTGCTACTACACCCGGCGGTATCCCAGGGACAGCCGGATCTTCTGGAGGAAGATGAGCGACATCCAGGTCCGCAACCTGGTCCGGGGAATGCATGGGCCGTACCCCGCCGCGTTTACCTATCGGGGGGAGGTCAAGATAGAAATTGATCAAACCCGCTTACTGCCAGAAACCATCACTGGAACCCCTGGAAGGGTGCCGATGAAGCGCGGATCCGGCGTGATCGTCCTGGCCCGGAACCGGGGCTTGCTGGTGGAGGAGATCACAGTGGATGGGAAGAGGCGCAAGCCGGCGGATTTTTTCCGCCTCGGGGATGATCTCAGATAAAAAAGAGGAACAACTGATGAGCAAAATACTGATTACCGGGGGTGCTGGATTTATCGGATCCTATGTCTGCAGGCAGCTGCTTGCGATGGGGCATGAACCGGTGGTGTATGATGCCTTTGTGCACTACATCTCGCCCTTGAAGAGCATCCTGAAAGAATATACCGAGCTGCGTTTTCAGGGGATCACGGACCAAATTGAATTCCGGCGGGGGGATACCCGGGATAAAGCCCACCTGCGCCGGGTCATACTCGAGACCAGGCCGGAGAGAATCCTTCATCTGGCAGCACTGCCGATTGCGGATCTTTCGAACCAGCATTCCGAAGAAGCCCTGACCAGCATCCTCGAAGGGGCTGTCAATGTCCTGGAAGTGCTCCGGGATGTGGACTTCGTTGATCGGTTTGTTTACATTTCCTCCAGCATGATTTACGGGGATTTTGAGGAAATACCCGCCCCGGAAGACCATCCCAAACGCCCCAAGGATATCTATGGAGGCACGAAGTATGCGGGGGAGGTCATGACAGAAACCTACAGCCGCCGGTACGGGATCCCCTACAGCATTGTCCGTCCTTCGGCGGTGTATGGGCCCTATGATGTCAACCGGCGGGTGAGCCAGATCTTTGTGGAAAACGCCCTGCTCGGCAAGCCGATCACCCTGTTTGGAGGCGGGCACCAGACCCTTGACTTTACCTTTGTCGAGGACACTGCCCGGGGGATTATCCAGGTGATGTTTCACGAACAGGGCCAGGGAGAGGCGTTCAATATTACCTACGGGCAGGGGTATTCGCTGCGGGAATTGGCCGAGATCCTTGCGGGGCATTTCCCTGAGCTGGAAGTCAGGATTGTCGAAGAGGAGGATGTCTTCCGGCCCAAACGGGGGGCGCTGTCCATTCAAAAGGCAAAGGATCTGGTAGGATATAATCCTCAAACCCCTCTGGAGGAGGGGATTGCCCGGTATATTGAGGTTTATCGGGAGCTGGATGTATTTATTCAATAGCTGCCAATGTGATCCAGCGCAGCGGTATCAGGAGGGCGGATGAAGAAAATCCCCTTATGTATTCCCTACACCGGCCAGGAAGAAATTGAAGCGGTCCGGGAGGTGATTGAGTCCGGTTGGTATGCCCACGGACCAAAAAACCATGAATTTGAGGAGATGTTTGCAGAATACCTGGGCGTGAAGCACGCGCTGTCCATGAATTCCTGCACGTCAGCCATTCACCTGGCCGTGGAAGGATTGGAGATTACCGGCGAGGTGATTATCCCCAGCTTCACCTTTGTTGCCACGGCAAACGCGGTGATCACAGGGGGTGGCAGGCCGGTGTTTGCAGATATCGAATACGAGACCTGCAACATCGCACCGGACGCCATTGAAAGCCTCATCGGCCCGGAGACTGAAGCCATCATGCCGGTGCATTACGGCGGACAGAGCGCCGATATGACGGCAATCATGGAGATCGCTGAGGCACACGGCCTGGCGGTGATTGAGGATACCGCAGAAACCATCGGAGGAGAGCACAGGGGCCAGCTGGCCGGGTCATTCTCCACGGCTTGTTTCTCGTTTTATCCGACAAAAAACCTCACCACCGGGGAGGGAGGATTGCTGGCCACGGATGATGATCAGCTGGCCCGCAAGGTGAAAACCCTGCTTGCCCACGGGATTGATAAAAGCACCTACGAGCGGGAAGACCTGGAGAAATCCTGGTTCAGATCCGCCAGCCAGATTGGCTACAACTTCCGGATGAGCAATATCCTGGCTGCGATTGGGGTTGAGCAGCTGAAGAAGCTGCCCTTGATGAATCAGAAACGCCGGCAGCGGGCAGCGGATTTGACCAGGGCCCTGGCTGAAATCCCGGAAATCACCCCGCCGGTGGAGCGTCCGGAAAACAAGCATGTCTACCAGATGTATACCATCCGGGTCGGAGAAGGACTGGATCGGGATGCGTTCGTCCGCGGTCTCAATCAGCGGGGCATCGGGGCCTCGGTCCATTTCTATCCGCCCGTTCACCTCATGCCGCCCTACCAGGGGGACCAATTCAGGCGGGGCGATTTATCGGTCACAGATAAGGTATCTACGGAGATTGCCACCCTGCCGATGTATCCGCAGCTGACCGGGGAGGACCTATCCTACATGGTATCTGCGATCCAGGATACGATCGCAAACTTGCAGTAGCCATGCGGGTTCTCCATATTAATGCCACTTCCCATACCGGCGGCGCTGCCCGGGCCATGCGCCGGCTGCACCACGCCCTGGAAGCTGATGGCCATGAGTCGGAATTCCTGGTCGGACGCAGTAAATTTCCGGATGATCCGCTTGTTCATCTGATCTGGGATGAGGTGGATCCCTACCGTTCCCTGATCGGGAGCATTAAATCCCGGATTGGCAATCTGATTGAACCGTACCTGGGCATCCACCCCTGGGCGAACCGGCCCACATTGAGGGTGCCGGATCTCCCGCTCGTCGGGTGGGCAGACATCATGGATCTCAGGAATTTATTTGGGGGATTTTTCAACCTCTGGTCCCTGCCGGAGCTGTCCGCCAGAAAGTCTGTGGTCTGGCGGCTGCCTGACCTCTGGGCGTTGACCGGCCACTGCGCCTACCCTTATGATTGTCAGCGCTGGATCACCGGCTGTCACCACTGCCCGCTGCTGACCGATCGGGGAAGACAGATTGTTGAGCCCCCTCCAACGATTTGGGACGGGACGAGGCGGGTCTGGAACGCGAAGCAGGGAATCTATCAGCAGTCAAAACTGCATCTGATTGTCACCACCCGCTGGATGAAGGAGCAGGTCCAAAAAAGTATTCTCAAAAACGCCCGCTCCATCAATGTCATCTCCAACGGCGTGGACTTGAATGTCTACCGCCCTCTCCCCAGGCGGGAAGCCAGGCAGCAGCTGGGACTGCCAGCCGAAGGGAAGATTGTCCTCTGGGCTGCGGGCAGCAAAGGATACTACCGCAAGGGCTATCACCTGGTGGTGGCAGCCCTCAAGCAGCTGCAGCAGCGGGGAGGGGATCCACCACTGCTGCTGACCATGGGGGGAGAACAGGGTTGGGATGGCAAAGAAGACCTGCAGAAGATCCGCGATTTTGGGTACATCAGGGATGATCGGCAGCAGGCCTTGATTTACGCCGCAGCGGATGTGTTTTTATGCTCAACGCTTGCGGATGCCCAGCCGCAAACGGCGCTGGAATCCCTGGCATGCGGAACACCGGTGATCGCCTACCCTGTCGGCCCGCTGCCGGACATGATCCAGGATGGGGAAAATGGCTGGATCGCTCCAGCCATCGATGCGGAAAGCCTGGGGAGCGTAATTGAGCAGCATTACAGGCATCGGGACCTGCACCCGCAGATGAGAGCAGCCTGCCGGAAGCAGGCCGAGAAGGATTTTGACCTCCAGGCGCAAACTGCGCAGTATCTCAGGCTGTATGAAAAGGTGCTCGCTGAAAGCTCAGCCTGATCTCACTCACCCAGGACCTGGGATCTGATTCTTTTGAAAAATTTAAGAACCCCAGGCGGCTTTTGAGCCGCCTGCCAGCGGGCATAGGACCCAATCCTGGCCGGGGTCACTTTCTGGAGGACCTGTTCTGTGTCTGGGGTAATGGAAAGGGAAAGCCAGTCGAATAAGCCCTGGGTGATCTCCCGGGGTTTTCTGCAGAGGTCTTCATACTGGAGTTCGTAGAAACGGCGGCATTGACCCGCAAACTCATCCACGCGCGCTGTATAGGCCCGGGTAAGTTCTTTCCAATGGTCAAAATCATTGAGTACGCCCACCCCCTGCTTATACTTCCTGGTCAGAGAGGCAGCAACATCATTCGGATCTCTGCGGATATGGACAACCGCTGCCTCCGGGAAAACGCCCAGGTAGAAAGGCAGAAGGATGCAGATCCGGGGGTCTTTGATCCCCCAGGGAGAGCTCCCGTCATATCCCCACTGCAGGTAGTCTGCCAACCAGTGCTTCTGGATGAACGCACCCACCGTGTCCTGGTAGGAGAGGACTTCCTCCACGGACATGAGGGGGAGTGCGGCCCAGTTTGCCCCGCCTCCCAGCAGGATCCAGTCATTGATAAAGCTTGTGAAAAAATGGGATTCATGATGCTTCATGTTGGCTTCAAAGAATATCCCGCTGACATGAAGCACCTCTGTCAGCAGGGAAGTCCCTGAATTGTGCATCCCGACAACCAGCACTGGTGGGGGCTGTTTTCCCGCCAGGCTGAGGAGTTCGATCTGGTTTTGTTCCGGTAAATCCTGGTAGTTTGGAAAATTGATTGGTTTCATGTCGAACCCGGACCCCCTGAAACCGGGGGTCTTTCTCCGTCCCCATCCTCACAATGACCGGATGGTATTATACCGCAATTGAAAAACCTCCTTGACCTGGCTCTGCCGGGTACCATCCGCCGGAACAGCGCCATCCCGGATCTGCAGGATGGATATTCGCCCGTGAAAGGGCAGCGTAGTTAACATCCCCTTAACAAAAAATTGGAATTTGGCTGTTGACAAGGGGGTGTATGTTCGTTATAATGCCGCCCAATACGTTAAAAAACGCTTAGAGACCCAGGTTTTGTAATTCAGATTTTGGAATTCACAATGAACAGCACCGTTTTGTTTGTTATCGCCCTGATTATCCTGCTCGTTCTTATCCTTATTATCGGGATTGAGAACCGATCACACGTTTGGGTAGTTAGGAGGGTGTAAAGCAAGGAATAAGCAAAACACATTCTAACGAAAAAAGCGGAAAGCTGCCCAAAACGGGCAGCTTTTTTTTTTATTTTTGAAAGGATGATTTGATGAGATCAGATGCGATCAAAAAAGGATTTCAAAGAGCACCCCACCGCTCTTTGCTGCGGGCGACCGGGGTTGTGAGCGAAGAAGATTTTGGGAAACCTTTCATCGCCGTTGTCAATTCCCATGTCGACATTGTTCCCGGGCATGTCCACCTGCAGGAATTTGGATCGGTTGTCAAGGAGGCAATCAGGGAAGCTGGAGGGGTGCCGTTTGAATTCAATACCATCGGGGTGGATGATGGGATTGCGATGGGCCATGCAGGGATGAAGTTCAGCCTGCCATCCAGGGAATTAATCGCTGATAGCGTGGAGACCATGATCCAGGCCCATCAATTTGATGGGATGGTCTGCATCCCCAACTGCGACAAAATTGTTCCAGGGATGCTGATGGCTGCTCTCCGGGTGGATATCCCCACGGTTTTTGTCTCCGGAGGTCCGATGGCAGCCGGTAAAACCCCGGCCGGGGAGACAATCGACCTGGTCTCGGTTTTTGAGGGGGTGGGGGCATATCAGCAGGGGAAGATAGATCAAGAAAAGCTCAAGGAACTGGAACTGTATGCCTGCCCGGGTTGCGGCTCGTGTTCCGGGCTGTTCACCGCCAATTCAATGAATTGCCTGCTTGAGGTGCTCGGCCTGGCCCTTCCCTACAATGGAACAGCGCAGGCTGAGTCTGCAGAGAGAAAAGCACTGGCACAAAAAGCTGGCAGGCAAATCATCTCCATGCTCGAGGCCGACCTCACGCCAAGAAAGATTGTCACAGCAGGAGCCATTGAGGATGCGTTTACCCTCGATATGGCCTTTGGGGGGAGCACGAACACTGTCCTGCACCTCCTGGCTTTGACCAGCGAGGCGGGGATTGAATTTTCCCTGGAAAGGATCAATCAGATTGCCAGGAGGGTTCCGCATTTGTGCAAAATCAGTCCCTCCGGTTCATGGCATATGGAGGACCTGCACCGGGCTGGCGGTGTGCCCGCAATCCTATCCGAACTATCCCGGGGGAATGTACCCCTCCACCTGGAAAGGCCAACCGTGTCAGGAAAAAGCCTGGGTGAGGAGATTAGGGGTCAGGATATCAAAGACCCTGAGGTCATCCGCAGCGTAAAAAAACCTCATGCTGCCCAGGGGGGATTGGCGATCCTGTTTGGGAATCTGGCTCCCCAGGGGAGTGTTGTCAAGACCGGAGGCGTCACCCCGACCATGCACCAGCATTCCGGGCCAGCCCGGATATTTGAAAACCAGGAGGATGCCATGGAAGGGATCCTGGGGGGCGCTGTGCAGGAAGGGGAGGTCGTTGTGATCCGCTATGAAGGCCCCAGGGGAGGACCAGGCATGCAGGAGATGCTGTCCCCGACCTCTGCTTTGGTGGGGATGGGGCTGGGCGAAAAAGTTGCCCTGATCACGGACGGGCGGTTCTCCGGAGGGACCCATGGCGCTTGTATTGGCCACATCAGTCCGGAAGCTGCTGCCCGGGGGCCGATCGCCGCCTTGCGGGATGGGGATCTGATCGAGATTGATCTCCCGGACCACAGGATCAGTGTCCAGTTGAGTGATCAGGTGATCAAGGACCGCCTGGAGGCGCTTCCTCCCTTTGAAACAGCCACGTCCAGTTCGTGGTTGAGGAGATATTCACGGGCTGTGAGCAGTGCTGATCAGGGAGCGATTTTACGGTAGTTTGCATTCACCCAGGATGGTTGATGGTCATCTTGGCAAAGGAGAACCTTTGATGAAAATGTCAGGCGCAGAAATTTTATGGGAATGCCTCCTGAGAGAGGGAACTGAGATTGTTTTCGGGTATCCGGGAGGAGCGATCATGCCTGTTTATGATGCCATGCTGGAGGTTCCCATCCATCATGTGCTCACCCGCCATGAACAGGGGGCAGCTCATATGGCCGATGGATATGCCCGGTCTTCAGGAAAAGTGGGTGTGGTGATGGCCACCTCCGGCCCCGGGGCGACCAACCTGGTCACCGGGATCGTGACAGCCAGTATGGATTCATCCCCGATCGTGTGCATCACCGGCCAGGTGCATGCGGATGTCCTGGGGAAGGATGCATTTCAGGAAACAGATGTGACTGGAATTACCCTGCCGATCACCAAGCATAATTTCCTGGTTACCAGTGCGGATGAGATTGCCCGGGTGGTGAGGAAAGCATTCCATATTGCCCGCAGCGGCAGGCCGGGTCCCGTGTTAATTGATTTCTGTAAGAACGCCCAGGTGGAGAAGGTAGACTTTGATGAAACCGTCTATGAAAACGAAATCTCCCTTCCCGGCTATCAGCCGCCGAAACATGCCCTCAAAAAAGACCTCCTGGAAGCGGCAGAACTGATTGAGAAAGCCAGGAAACCGGTCATCCTCGCTGGCCAGGGGGTGTTGATGTCCAAGGCGATGGAAACGCTGGAGATTTTTGTCACCAAAACCCAGACGCCGGTGGCCATGACGCTCCTGGGGCTTGGGGCCCTGCCGGCTTCTCACCCCCTCAACATGGGCATGATGGGGATGCATGGGGAAGCCTACTGCAATAAAGCCATCCAGAACTCGGATTTAATCCTGGCTTTCGGGATGCGGTTTGATGATCGGGTGACGGGTAGACTGCGCACCTATGCTCCACGCGCCCAGAAAATCCATATTGAGATTGATCCAAGTGAAATCGATAAAAATGTCAGTGTGGATCTCGCCCTGCTGGGGGACTTAAAAACTGTCCTGACCGATTTAATTCCCCTGGTTGATGAACATGACCATGATGAATGGAAAGCCCAGATCGCAGCGTGGAAGCAGGATACCCAGGAGCGCAGCGTGATTTCCTGGCAGGATGATGGCAAATTATATTCAGCCCACGTCATCCACAACCTCTGGAAGGCTACGGGAGGAGACGCAATCGTTGCCACAGGGGTTGGGCAGCATCAAATGTGGACTGCCCAGTACTATCCCTTTGAAAAACCCTACCGGCTGCTGACCTCTGGCGGCGCAGGGACCATGGGATTTGGACTTCCGGCCTCGATTGGGGCCTGGTTTGCCCACCAGGATCGCGAGATCTGGCTGGTCGATGGCGACGGCAGTTTTCAAATGACCCAGACGGAGCTCTCCACCGCGGTGCAGGAAGGCGCAAATGTCAAGATCGTGATTATCAATAACGGCTTTCTGGGTATGGTGCGGCAATGGCAGGAGTTCTTCATGGAGAAGCGCTACGCGGCAACCCCCATTACGGGACCTGATTTTGTGAAGATTGCTGAGGCGCATGGGATCCCTGGCAGGAGGATCACGGAACCAGGGCAGGTCAGCGGGGCGCTCGAATTTGCCAAACAGCAGACCGGACCGGTTTTGCTGGATTTCATCGTTGAAAAAGAGGAATCCGTCTACCCGATGGTCCCGGCAGGGGCTTCCCTGGATGAGATGATGAGAAGGCCGATCCGGGTCCAGGAATAAGGGAAGGGTGAGTTGGGAAATCTAGTTTTTAGCGGAGCATCGTGGGAACGGGAAGAAAAAGGAGAGCTTATGCAGCAGATCTTATTTGCGCTCGTAGAGAATAAACCCGGGGTGTTAACCCGGGTGGCATCATTGTTCAGACGCCGCAAGTTCAATATTGAAAGCTTGAATGTGGGCCGCACAGAAATTCCGGGGATCTCGCGGATGACGATTGTCCTGGATCACGAAACAGCCGATGCCCGCTTGGTGGAAGCAAATCTGTATAAATTGGTGAATGTGATCGATGTCCAGGACCTGACCAATCAACCCGCTGTGATCCGGGATCTGGCGTTAATCAAGGTCAAAGCCTCTCCGGAACAGCGCTCTGAGATTGCCAGCCTGACGGATATTTTCCGGGCCAACATTGTGGATGTTGCCTATGATTCCGTGGTTGTTGAGATCACCGGGACTGAGTCAAAAATCGAAAGCCTTGTCGAGCTGCTGCGTCCATTTGGGATCCAGGAAATGGTACGAACCGGGCAGGTGGCGATGATGCGCGGATCCTCGGATGGTTTGCGCCACACCCCGGGAGCAAACGGAAAGCAATTAAAACCAGACGCGGTGCAGGCAGTCAATTAGGGAAATTTTCTCACTGGAGAAATCATGGCAACGTTATATTATCAAAATGATGCGAATCCAGAGCTGGTCAAGAACAAGAAAGTGGCCGTGATCGGCTATGGATCTCAAGGACATGCGCACAGCTTGAATCTGCATGACAACGGGGTTGACGTCCGGGTAGGACTTCGAGAAAACAGCTCCTCCAGGCCCCAGGCTGAAGCAGAAGGGCTGAAAGTTGTTAGCGTACCCGAGGCGGCGGATTGGGCGGATACCATCATGATGCTCGTTCCGGATACAGAGCAGCCCAGGGTCTATCAAGAGGAGGTCGAGCCCCATCTACATGCCGGAAAAACCCTCATGTTTGCGCACGGCTTCAATATTCGCTATGGAACGATATCACCCCCTGAGGATGTCGATGTCAGCATGGTAGCGCCCAAGGCGCCTGGCCACCGGGTGCGCGAGATCTTTCTCGAAGGCGGGGGAACCCCTTCTTTACTGGCAGTGGAACAAGATGCCAGCGGCAGCGCCCTGGAGGATGCGATCTCATATGCCTGGGGGATCGGGGCGACCCGGGCAGGCGTATTGAAAACCACCTTCACCGAAGAGACCGAAACAGATCTATTTGGGGAGCAGGCTGTGCTCTGCGGGGGGGTTGCAGCCCTGGTCAAGAGCGGGTTTGAAACGCTGATTGAAGCAGGGTATCAACCCGAATTGGCTTATTTTGAATGCCTTCACGAGCTGAAGCTGATTGTTGACCTGATGTATCGGGGCGGATTGAATTATATGCGGTACTCGGTTTCAGACACTGCTGAATACGGGGACTATTTCGCGGGCCCGAAACTGATCACAGAGGAAACCCGTCAAACAATGCGTCAGCTGCTGCTGGATATCCAGACAGGAAGTTTTGCGGAAACCTGGATTGATGAAAACGTCCAGGGCCGCCCCTGGTTCAACTCCCAGCGAGAAGCTGAACAGGAGCACCCCCTGGAAAAAGTTGGCCAGAGGCTGCGGAAAATGATGCCCTTTATTGACCCTGTCAACATCAAAGCTGGAAAAAAAGGATAGCCGCCAGATGGAAAAACAGATCAGGATATTTGACACAACCCTGCGGGATGGAGAGCAGTCGCCTGGAGCGTCACTGACTTCAGCAGAAAAGCTGGAGATCGCCAGAATGCTGGCCCGCCTGGGGGTGGAGGTGATCGAAGCTGGATTCCCGGCTGCATCCCCGGATGATTTTAAAGGGGTCCAGAGAATTGCTGAAGTTGTTGGGAACCTGGATGATCCGCCGGGGAAAGCACCGGTGATCTGCGGCCTCGCCAGGGCCCTGAAAAAGGATCTTGATCAGGCCTGGGAGGCTGTCCGGCCAGCCCAAAAACCCCGGCTGCATACTTTCCTGGCCACCTCAGAAGTCCATATGCGCTATAAGCTGGATATGAATCCCAGCGAGGTGATCGAACGGGCAGCAGAGATGGTTGCTTATGCGCGATCGCTCTGTGATGATGTCGAGTTTTCCCCCGAGGATGCGACACGGTCCGATCCGGTTTTCCTCTCTGAGGTCCTGGCTGCAGCCATTGAAGCAGGGGCAACGACCCTGAACATTCCTGATACGGTGGGATATACCACCCCCGGGGAGTACCGGGAGCTGATCTCCGGGATTCTCGAAAACACGCCTGGGATGGACGGGGTGATTTTATCCGTCCACTGTCATGATGACCTGGGGTTGGCTGCTGCCAATTCACTGGCCGGCTTGATGGCCGGAGCCCGTCAGGTGGAGGTCACAGTCAATGGAATCGGGGAGCGGGCTGGCAACACTTCCCTGGAAGAGATTGTGATGGCTTTGTACACCAGAAAAGCGCTTTACGGCCTTGAGACCCGCATCGATACCACCCAGCTCACCCGGGTCAGCCGGATGGTATCCAATTATACGGGGATTCCCATTCAGCCCAATAAAGCGATCGTTGGGGAAAATGCCTTTGCGCACGAAGCGGGGATTCACCAGGATGGGATGTTGAAAAACAATCAGACCTACGAGATCATGAGGCCAGCGACTGTTGGGCTGCACCGATCGCGGCTCGTGCTTGGCAAACACTCCGGGCGTCACGCGCTGCAGGTCCGGCTGAGCGAACTCGGGTTTGCGCTTGATGACGGGGAGCTTTCCCGGATTTTTAAAGGATTCAAAAAGCTTGCCGATAAGAAAAAAATCATCACGGATGCCGATTTAGAAGCCCTGGTGGAAGACCGCGTCTATCAAGCGGAAGAAATCTACAGCCTGGACGGCCTGCAGGTTGCCTGCGGCACGATGGGTCTGCCAACAGCAACAGTCCGCTTGGTGGACCGGGATGGGGGGGTTCATATTCAAGCCAGTGTCGGAACAGGCCCGGTGGACGCAGCATACAAGGCAGTGGACGCTGTCGTGGGGATTCCCAATCAACTCCTGGAATTCAGCATCAATGCGGTTACGGAAGGAATTGATGCGATCGGGGAAGTAACTGTGCGGCTCCAACCGGAAAATGGATCGATCCCTGGCCGCACCTCCCCTCAAAGTGGCCTCACCCGCCCGAGAACCTTCGGGGGCTACGGGGCGGATACCGATATTGTGGTCGCCAGTGTCAAGGCGTATTTATCTGGCCTGAACAAATTGTTAAATGCGCAGGACTTTGTCCGCCAATCAGAACTAAATTCGATCCTTGATGAAACCAAGAAACAAAAAGAGAAATCCTACAACCAGTAAAACCCAAAATTTTGGAGGAGAGATGAGCACAAAAAAAAGCACAAAGAAACCCAATTCACCTGAAAACCCCACCACAGCTCCCACAGCGCAGGAACAAAACAGCAGGGCCGAGGAGCAGCCCCAGTACGTGATGGAGAAATTCCCGAAATTAAACACCTATCCTGGCCAATGGGATTTATCGAGCATCCTCAAGAGATGAGTTCTTCCAAAACGCTTTTTGAGAAGATCTGGGATGGACATCGGGTTTATCATGAACCGGATGCCCCGGTAATCCTGTATATCGACCTGCACTTGATTCATGAAGTAACCTCCCCGCAAGCTTTCCAGGGACTGCGGGAAAAAAAGTTGAAGGTTCGAAATCCTGCCCGGACGTTTGCAACCATGGATCACTCCACCTCAACGCTTGAACTGTCCCTGGCAGCAGTGGATGAATCAGGAGCTCACCAGCTGCAGCAGCTGGAGGAAAACTGCCGGGAATTTGAAATCCCGCTGCTTGGCCTTGCGCACCCACAGCGGGGGATTGTCCATGTCATCGGCCCGGAATTGGGCCTGACCCAACCAGGGATGACGATCGTTTGTGGAGACAGCCATACAGCTACCCATGGGGCTTTCGGCGCCCTCGCTTTTGGGATCGGGACCAGCGAGGTGGAACATGTGCTGGCCACCCAAACCCTGCTGCAGGAAAAACCCCTGACCATGCAGGTCGAGTTTCGAGGAGCTCTGCAGCGAGGTGTGACAGCCAAAGACCTTGCGCTGGCCTTTATCTCGGAAATCGGTGTGGGAGGTGGAAGGGGGTATGTGATTGAGTATTCAGGAAAGCTTGTCCGGGAGCTCGATATGGAAGAGCGCATGACCTTATGCAACCTGACCATCGAGGGGGGAGCCCGGGCAGGTATGATCGCGCCTGATCAGGTCACATTTGACTACCTGTATGAAAAGCCCTTTGTCCCGAAAGGGAAGGACTGGGAACTGGCATTGACCCGGTGGCAGAAGCTCACCACGGACCCCGGTGCCTCCTATGACCAAAAAATATCGCTGGCTGTCTCAAATCTATCCCCCATGGTGACTTTTGGGACGAGTCCGGATATGGGGATTCCAATTGATCAACCCATCCCGGACCCCGGGAAAATCGCTGATTCGAACCGGAGAGCTGCCCTGGAAAAAGCCCTTAAGTACATGAACCTGGAGCCTGGCAAACCCCTGCTCAACCATCCAATCGATGTGGTTTTTGTAGGCAGCTGCACCAACGGGCGGATCAGTGATCTCCGGGCTGCAGCATCAATCCTGAAGGGCAGGAAAATATCTCCCGGGATCAGGATGCTGGTCGTTCCTGGTTCTGAGACAGTCCGCCGGCAGGCGGAACAGGAAGGGCTGGATCAAATTTTCAAAGCTGCCGGGGGAGATTGGCGGTACGCTGGCTGCAGTATGTGCCTGGCGATGAATGGCGATCAATTAGAACCCGGAGAGTATGCTGTCAGCACCAGCAATCGCAATTTTGAGGGCAGGCAGGGGAGAGGCGGACGGACCATCCTGGCCAGTCCGCTCACGGCTGCAGCAGCTGCGGTGGCTGGAAAAGTTACAGATCCCAGGATGCTGATGTCCTGATAATGAGGCCTGATGGAAAAATTTTCTTATTTACAATCTCCTGTAATCCCGCTGCCGCAAGAGGATGTGGATACCGATCAAATCATCCCGGCCCGGTATCTGAAAGTGACGGAAAAGGAAGGTTTGGCCCGGGGGCTGTTTTCTGGCTGGCGCTACCTTCCATCCGGGGAGGAGAATCCCCAATTCCCACTGAACATGCCCCGGTACAAAGAGGCCAGCAT
This sequence comes from uncultured Anaerolineales bacterium, assembly GCA_964621835.1. GTDB lineage: Bacteria > Chloroflexota > Anaerolineae > Anaerolineales > UBA11858 > B10-G9. The sequence continues at coordinate 72,767 of CAZUMA010000007.1, forward strand.
CCTGCTGGTTGGCAGGAATTTTGGATGCGGATCGTCCCGGGAACATGCTGCCTGGGCTCTGGTGCAATGGGGGATCCGTGCTGCAGTCAGCACGTCCTTTGCAGACATCTTCCGCAGCAATGCTTTGAAGAATGGGCTGCTGCCGGTGGAGGTATCCGGGCGCTTTCATTCGCAGTTATTTGATGAGGTCCAGCAGGCCCCAGCCATCCTGGTGCGCATTGACCTGGAGAAGCAAGAAATATCCATCGCGGACAGAGCCCGAACTACTTTTCCGATCGATCCGTTCAGCAAAAAATGCCTGATGGAAGGCCTGGATCCGCTGGGATACCTGCTGAAACTTCAGCAAAAAGTCGCTGATTATGAGGCAGAAAGAGGAATGGTCGAGTCCTCCTGGCTGTATTCAACAAAGTGATCGAGCGGAAGTGCATCCATCATGATCGAGACGCGTGCTGGAGATTTCACCCGGCAGGACGGCCTTTCGTATATTCTGGAGAAAACCATGGCAAATGTTTGCATTTATGACACGACCCTGCGGGATGGGACCCAGGGGGGAGGCATCTCACTTTCTGTAAATGACAAAGTGAAAATCACCCGGCAGCTTGATCAATTTGGAATTCAATACATTGAAGGAGGATGGCCGGGATCGAATCCCAAAGATGCTGAATACTTCGCACGGGTGAAAAAAATTGACCTGAAGCAGGCAAAAATTGCTGCTTTTGGGTCCACACGCCGGAAAAACACGCAGCCTGAAGAAGATCTAAACCTGCTGGCCCTGCTGCAGGCGGAAACCCCTGTGGTTGCCCTGGTCGGCAAGAGCTGGCTTTTACATGTTCAGGACGTGTTAGAAACGAGCCGGCCGGAAAACCTGGCAATGATCGAGGACAGTGTTTCCTTCATGAAATCTCACGGGAAAGAGGTTGTCTATGATGCAGAACACTTTTTTGACGGCTACAAGGATGATCCAGGGTATGCCGTTGCTGCCCTTAAAGCCGCTGAGAAAGGTGGGGCAGATGTGCTTGTCCTGTGTGACACAAACGGCGGCTGCTTACCCTGGGAGGTCGAAGAAATCACCCGCGCTGTTGGGGAGCAGCTTTCCGTGCCCCTGGGCATCCACGCCCATAATGACAGCGGGAATGGCTGTGCAAACACCCTGGCAGCTGTCAAAGCAGGCGCTGTCCATGTCCAGGGAACGATTAATGGCTATGGGGAGCGCGTTGGAAATGCAAACTTGTGTACAGTCATCCCTAACCTGCAGCTGAAGATGGGCCTGGATTGCATCGGGGAGGATAATCTCCGGAACCTGACGGAGGTATCTCACTTTGTTGATGAGGTGGCAAATCAGCCTCCCACCGCCAATCTGCCATTTGTGGGGAAAAACGCCTTCAGCCATAAGGGAGGGATCCACGTCTCGGCGATGTTGAAAAATGAGGATTCCTATCAACATATTGATCCTTCCCTGGTTGGGAATCAGCGCTTTACCCTGGTTTCTGAGCTGTCGGGAAGGGGAAATGTAATTGACAAAGCCCAGCAGTTTGGACTCGATGTGAATCGTGATCAGGCCCGGGAAGTTGTCAGCCAGATCAAGGACCTCGAAGCGCAGGGGTTTACTTTCGAAAGCGCCGAAGCTTCTGTAAACCTGATGATGCGCAGAATGGATCAAGAGTACCATCCCCCCTTCCAGTTAATTGATTTTCTAACTGTGGTTGAACACAGGCAGGGAAGAGGGGTGATTGCGGAAGCCACCGTGAAAGTGCGGGTCGGGGAGGAAATTGTTCACACAGCAGCAGAGGGGAATGGTCCGGTGAATGCCCTGGATGCTGCCCTGCGGAAAGCGCTCCTGGATGTTTACCCCCACCTGGCTGAAATTCGCCTGGATGATTACAAAGTGCGCATCCTTGATAGTGAACGGGGAACCTCCGCCAATGTCCGGGTGCTGATTGATACCTGCAACGGAAAAAATCGCTGGAGCACGGTCGGCGCCAGCACGAATATCATTGAGGCAAGCTGGCGCGCCCTGGCTGACAGCATGGAATATGCCCTGCTTCCCGAGGAAGAATGATCCTGACTGGCAGGGAATGGTTGATCACTGGAGAAGTGTATGGAAGCTAAAATTGTCGTTCTTCCCGGGGATGGGATCGGGCCTGAAGTGGTCCAGGGAGCAGTCCAAATCCTCGAAGCAGCTGCCCAAAAGGAGGGTTTTCAGGTTCAACTTGAGGATCATCTGATTGGTGGAGCGGCGATTGACCAAACCGGGACCGCGCTCCCCCTTTCCACCCTGGAAGCCTGCCGGCAGTCGGATGCGGTATTGCTGGGAGCGGTCGGGGGCCCCCGGTGGGATGATCCCCGGGCAGATGTGCGTCCGGAGCAGGGGCTTTTAGGTCTTCGCAAGGAAATGGGTTTGTTCGCAAACCTCCGGCCTGTAAAGCCGCATCCTGCCCTGTTGAGCGCTTCCCCGATTAAATCCTCCTTATTGACCGGGGTGGATCTGCTGGTTGTCAGGGAGCTGACGGGCGGGGTCTACTTTGGAAGGCCCCAGGGGAGGAGCAAAGCGGACGGGCAGGATCTGGCAGTGGATACCATGTCATACAAAGCCAGAGAGGTGGAGCGAATTGCCCGGCTTGCTTTCCAACTTGCCGGGAACCGGGAAAGCCATCTCACCTCCGTTGATAAGGCGAATGTGCTGGCATCCTCGCGGCTGTGGCGGGATGTTGTGACAGACGTCAGTGGTGATTTTCCCGGTGTCACCCTGGAGCATATGCTCGTAGATGCCGCAGCCATGCATTTGCTCCTGCGCCCGGGATCTTTTGACGTGATCGTCACCAGCAATTTATTCGGGGATATCCTCACTGATGAAGCCTCTGTGCTGACCGGGTCGATGGGGAATCTGCCGTCTGCTTCCCTGGGGGAGGGGTTGAACCAGCAGGGGAATCCCCGCGGTCTGTATGAGCCGATTCACGGGTCTGCACCCGATATTGCCGGGAAGGGAATTGCCAATCCAATTGGAACTATCCTTTCCACCGCGATGTTGCTCCGCTATTCCCTCGGGTTGGATCAGGGAGCAGAGCGAATTGAACAGGCGGTTGACCGGGTGGTTTCTGAGGGAAGCAGGACAGCTGACCTGGTTGAACCCGGAAAAAGCGCACTTTCGACTGCTGAAATGGTCGAGGAGATTCTTGCCCACCTCTCAAGCGGTTTATGAAACAGCCAATAAAGCAATCTTAGTAAAGAGATGGAGAAAAATGGACTACAAATCAGATTACATATGGATGGATGGAGAACTGGTTGATTTCCAGGAGGCAACAATTCATATTCTCACGTCCTCCCTGCACTATGGGTTTGGTGCTTTTGAAGGCATCAGGGCCTACAGCTCCAACGGCGCCCCGGCTGTATTCCGGCTGAAAGAACACCTGGAGAGGTTTATAAACTCCGCCAAAGTGCTCGGTGTGGCGGAATTCCCTTTCCAGGTGGAAGGTCTCCGGGAGGCAACCCATCAGGTGATCCGGGCAAATGGTTTTGGGGCCTGCTATATCCGGCCTTTGCTTTTTTTTGATGGATCATTTGCGCTGAACATTGATGATACCGTTCCCCATGTCAGCATCTCCGCCTGGGAATGGGGGACTTTGCTGGGCGAAGAGAGCAGGGAGAACGGGGTTCACCTGGGTGTCTCATCATTCACCAGACATCATCTTAATGTCACCATGACAAAAGCTAAAATCACTGGCAATTATGCGAATTCTGTCCTGGCCAAGACCGATGCAGTGCGGAATGGATTTGATGAGGCCATCATGCTGGATACCGAGGGCCGCGTGGCTGAGTGCACCGGGGAAAACCTGTTCCTCGTTCGGAACGGGATGATATATACCCCGCCGAAAACAACAATCCTGGAAGGAATCACCCGGGATTCCTTGCTCAAACTTGCCGGCGATCTTGGTTTTCCGGTCATCGAGGAGGATATCTCCCGGGATCAGCTGTACATCGCCGATGAAGTATTTGTCTGCGGCACAGCAGCAGAAGTCACGCCCGTGACGCAGATTGACCACCGTCCGATTCAGGATGGAAAACGGGGCCCGGTAACCCAAGCCATCCAGGAGGAATTTTTCCTCACGGTCGAGGGAAAGGGTTCCCGGTCTGCAGACTGGTTGGAAACCGTTGAGACAGCTGTCCAGGATCAGATGCCGGCATGATTTATCGGGTTGCTTTCCAGGGAGAACCTGGCGCCTACAGCGAGCTGGCAGCCCTGGAATATTTTCGCAGCGAGCAGGCTGACCCTGTGCCTTGTGAGCAGTTTGAGGATGTTTTTGCCGCTGTCTCTTCGGGGGAGGCAACCTGTGCCTTCCTGCCTATAGAAAACTCACTGGCTGGAAGCATCCATAAAAATTATGACCTGCTTCTCGAGCATGAGCTGTTTATCATTGGGGAATATTATCTGCGGGTATCGCATTGTTTAATGGCCTGTACAGGGGTCCGACTTGAAGATATCACCCGGGTCTTGTCCCATCCCCAGGCCCTTGCCCAATGTGCCCGCAGGCTGAAAGAGATGGGGATCACCCCAACCGCAGCTGCTGACACTGCGGGCAGCGCCCGGAAGTTGAGTGAGCAGCAGGATCCGCATACAGGGGTGCTGGCTTCCAGGCGCGCAGCAGAGGTGTACGGGCTGGAAATCCTCCAGGAAAATATGGAGGATAACCAGGAAAATTTCACCCGTTTCCTGGTCCTGGCAAGGGATCCAATCCAGGCGGGAGAAGATCCGCATCAAGGAGAGCAAAAATCATCAATTGTCTTTTATCTTGCCCATCAACCCGGTACCCTCTACCAGGTTCTAAAAAAATTTGCAGGGCATCAAATCAATCTGACCAAGATCGAATCCCGCCCCATTCAAGGGAAACCCTGGGAGTATATGTTTTATATTGATTTCGTTGAACCGCCGGGATCGGCTTCAGGGGAGGCTGTGCTGCAGCAGCTCACAGACCAGGTCCCCTTCTTGCGGGTCCTGGGGACTTATCCGGGCCATCGGTTTAAGGGAGCCAAATAAGGGTTCTTTTTCCATCCCGGGTCGATTTGATGATTGGCAGGTGGTTCTTGACGAATCCTTGGAATATGGTTATAATCTGGCAAATCATATGAAAACAAGACAGCGCACCAACAGGAATGCTTTTTACTTCTATTTTAGCGGCTATACATATTTCCCGGTAGCCGTTGGTAGGCATTGCATGTAATGTAAAAGCATACCACCCCAGAAGCGCTCAGCGCGAAACCAACGGTTTCGCGCTTTTTTTGTTTCTAAGGAGGAAACATATTATGGAGCAGAGAGGAATACGAGGGGCCGTGGTTGTTGAAGATCTACCCGAGGATATCCGTGCCGCAACACAGCATCTGCTGGAGGAAATTACCAAGGCGAATCCAGGTTTGAAAGCATCTGATATCGCCAGTGTCTTGTTTACCGTAACCAGGGATGTGACTGCTATGAATCCCGCCCGTGCTGCTCGAGAGTACGGATGGACTGCAGTCCCTCTGATGTGTGCCCAGGAGGCATCGATGCGAGAGTCTTTAGCCGGCTGCATCCGGGTGCTCGTCCTCTGGAATACGGAAAAAAGCCAAGATGAAATCAATCATATTTATGTCGGTGAAGCTGCCGGCTTGCGTCCGGATCTATCAAGCAGTGCCAGGCAAAGGATAAAACCATGATGGTAATTATGCGTATTAATGCTACGGATGAAGAAATCCGGAGAGTCGTGCAGGCGATTGAAGCTGAGGATCTGACCGCCCATGTCAGTCACGGCGTGGAACGAACGGTGGTTGCTGCCATCGGGGACCCCCGGGGTGTGAACAGAAACAATTTCCTGGTGCTGCCGGGGGTGGATCAGGTGATGAGAATCTCGCCTCCCTATAAACTTGCTTCCCGGGATTTTCATGTGGAAGATTCAGCAATCCCCATCCCCGGGGTCAACCTGGCTCAGGGGGAACCCTTGATCATCGCGGGTCCCTGCTCGGTGGAATGCCGCTCCCAACTTCTGGAGACCGCTCAAGCAGTTAAAGAAGCCGGAGCCCACGCCCTGCGCGGTGGAGCTTACAAGCCGCGCACCTCACCCTACTCGTTCCAGGGACTGGGAGAGCAAGGTCTGCAGCTGCTCCTGGAAGCCCGGGAATTGACCGGTTTACCCATTGTGACGGAGGTGATGGCAAGCGATGAGATCGAGGTGATTTCCCAATATGCTGATGTGCTGCAAATCGGAGCCCGGAACATGCAGAATTATCCTCTGCTGCGTACTGTGGGCAGGAGCAGCCTCCCTGTGCTGCTCAAACGGGGGATGATGGCCCAGATCGAGGAGCTGCTGCTGTCAGCGGAATACATTCTCTCCCAGGGAAATTCACAAGTCATGCTCTGTGAACGGGGGATCCGGACATTCGAGCAATCCACCCGGTATACTGCCGATATTAATGCCCTGCCAGTTTTAAAATCCAAGACCCATCTGCCAATTCTGTTTGATCCCAGCCACAGCACCGGTCAGTGGGAATATGTCCTCCCTGTCGCTCTGGCAGGGATTGCTGCCGGGGCAGATGGATTGATTGTGGAAGTGCATCCTCATCCCAGCCAGGCGCTCTCTGATGGGCAGCAGTCCCTCAAACCCGAACGGTTCTTTGAACTTGTCTCCAAGGTCAATACCGTGGCCAGGGCGCTGCATAAAGAACCGGATCTTTCCAGGATGGCAATTTCATCGTGAAAACATCGGCTGTAGCGATACTGGGTGCTGGTTTAATGGGCGGATCGTTAGCCGGGGCGCTTCACGGAAAGGTAAAAAGCCTGGGTGTGGTTGATCCAAACCCAGCCACAAGAAAGCTGGTCCAGAAAACCGGCTGGGCTGACAGGATTTCTGACAGCCCCCAGGAGATCCTTCCTGGAAGCGATCTGATCATTCTGGCTGCGCCTATCAATGCGATCCTGGCGTTGATTCCCTGTCTTCCAGATTGGCATCGCGGTCAGGCAGTTGTTCTTGACCTTGGATCCACAAAACGGCAAATCTGCCGGGAAATGGGACGGCTGCCGGAGCGGTTTGATGTTGTCGGTGGGCACCCTATCTGTGGAAAAGAGCAAGGCGGGTTCGCGCATGCGGATCCCTCAATTTTCAGAGGGGCTGTTTTTGCCTTTTCCTCCTGCGGCCGGTTATCTAAACGAGCTCAAGAATCAGCCGAATGGGTAGCGGCCACTGTGGGAGCCGATCCCTGGTGGGTGGATCCAGAGAAACATGATTTCATGCTCAGCGCAACCAGCCATGTCCCTTACCTGCTGTCAGCGGCACTGGTATTGAATACCCCGGCAGAGTCTGATCCATTTCAAGGGCCCGGCTACAGAAGCGCAACAAGATTGGCAAAGACCCCTGGAGATATGATCATCGATGTCCTGTTTTCCAATCGGGATTTCATTGTTCCCAGATTGGGATTATATAAGAGAATATTGTCGGACATAGAAGAGTATCTGCAGGAAGGAAACTATCCTGCGTTGAGGGAGATATCCGAGAAGGCAGCAGAGATTAAACAGGGAGACAGGGATCAGCTATGAAGACCATACTTCCCGCACAGCGCGTAACCAACCTCTCGGAAAATTATTTCAGCACCCTTTCTTCGCAAATCAGAAAGCTGGAACAAACAGGGAGGAAAGTCATCCGGTTAGATATTGGCTCCCCTGATCTTCCTCCCCCTCAATCGGCAGTTCAGCAGCTGCAGTTGGCTGCTGAAAAACCCACCAATCATGGATATCAAGCCCATCAAGGGATCCCCTCCCTGCGGAAGGCCTGGGCTTCCTATTACCACCATCATCACGGAATCTCCCTGGATCCCGAAACACAAATCCTGCCCTTAATAGGATCAAAGGAAGGGATCTTCCATTTATCCCTGGCTTTGATTGAACCGGGGGATGTGGTCTTGATCCCGGATCCCGGGTACCAGACTTACACGAAAGGGGCGCAATTTTCTGGAGGCACCCCTGAATACATTTCCTGTGATTCAGGCGATGACTTCCTGGCCAGCCTGGGCAGGATTTCTGATGCAGCGCTGGAGAAAGCCAAACTGCTCTGGGCCAATTTCCCTCATAATCCTACGGGTGCTGCGATTGACCGGGATCAAGCAAGACAGTTGGTGGATTTTTCCCGTGGGCATGGATTGGTTCTCTGCCATGATGCAGCCTATATTCAAGTCACCTACGATGGGTACAGCGCACCCAGCTTGCTCGAAACAGCGAGGGAGGATGATCCTGTTGTCGAGTTCAATTCCCTCTCAAAATCACATAACATGGCAGGCTGGCGGTTAGGCGTCCTGGTGGGAAACGCCCAGGTTATTCAAAAGCTGTACGCATTAAAGACCCACGCCGACAGCGGACACTTTCGACCGGCCATGTCGGCTGGAGCTGCTGTTCTGCAGGGTGAAGATGAGTGGGTGAAAGCCAGGAATCTTCGCTATCAGGAGCGCAGGAATCTGGTGGCCTCAGGACTGCAGTCCCTGGGGTTACCCCTGAATATTCCCAGGGGGGGAATCTACCTCTGGTTTCCAATCCCTGCAGGGTTGACGTCAAATGAATTTGCAGCGCGGCTGCTGCAGAACTATCAGGTGGCACTGACTCCGGGGCGTATTTTTGGCCCCAGGGGGGAAGGGTACCTGAGATTGTCAATTACCTGCCCGGATGACTTATTACGGGAAGGGTTGGACCGACTGTTAGACGGGTATTATCAGATGATGCGCAGCGAGGCAGGATAATAAAAAAACCATGAAAGAAGATAGCAGTCTGGGCAAGAGGACATGAGAATCCATCCGGGTCGATCCCTTACAGGAAAAGTCAACATTCCTGGTGATAAATCAATCTCTCACCGGGCAATTTTGCTGTCATCGCTTGCTGCTGGGACAAGCAGGATTGAGAATATCCTGATTGCCGGGGTGACAGAAAAGATGCTCGCTGCGCTGGAAGATCTCGGGGTATCCTGGCAGCTCAAGGGATCTACCCTGTCTGTGGTGGGAAGAGGACTGCACGGCTTGAGATCACCAGAGCACCCTCTGGACTGCGGGAATTCAGCAACCACCATGCGGTTATTGGTAGGTGCCTGCTCAGCTGCCGGGATCGCTGTGATATTGACCGGGTCCCCGGGGCTTCGGTCACGCCCGATGCTGCGTGTTGTAACCCCACTCCAGGAAATGGGGGTTCAAATCCAGGCAGGAGGGGAAAAAGGAACAGCCCCGATTCAAATCTCTGCCCGATCCAAAGACCAGCTGCTAAATGGAATCAACTACACCTCACCGATCGCCAGCGCTCAAGTTAAGTCTGCTGTACTCCTGGCCGGATTGGCAGCAAGAGACCCTGTCCAGTATCTGGAGCCGAGTGCTTCACGCGATCACACAGAACGGATGTTATCCACGATGGGGGTGGAAATCCACCGGCGCCGGAATACCGGGAATTCGATCCAGGTGACGATGGCACCTCTCCATGGGAAATCCCTTGATCCGCTGGAGCTCACAATCCCCGGGGATATTTCCTCAGCGTCCTTTTTGATCGTCGCAGCATTAATTACCCCGGGTTCGGTGATAACCATTCCCCATGTGGGGTTGAACCCGACCAGGACTGGACTGCTTGAAGTTCTCAAAGAGATGGGAGCGGCGATCTCTGTTCAGCAGCAGGCTGTGATGGGTGGGGAGCCGGTAGGAGAGATCACCGCCCGGTACAGCCAGTTAAAGGGAATTCGGCTCTCCGGGTCCCGTGTGGTGAGGATGATTGATGAAATTCCCATTTTTGCAGTGGCAGCCGCATATGCCGCAGGGGAAACATTAGTGGAGGATGCCCTGGAGCTTCGTTATAAGGAATCCGATCGAATAGCCTCTCTTCAGCAGGGCTTTTCGCAGCTTGGCGCAGAGTTTGAGGAGCTGAAGGATGGTTTTCGACTCCAGGGAGGGGCCCCATTACACGGCGGGGTTGTGGACGCTTGTGGCGATCACCGGATCGCCATGTCGATGGCTGTGGCTGGATTAGCAGCCAAAAACCCTGTCAGGATCGAGGATTCGGAAATTATCCGGGAATCTTTCCCAGCTTTTATCAAAACCCTCCAGGAGGCAGGAGGGGAGCTGACGGCGTGATGGAAACCAGGATTGAATTGGGTCTTCTCGGCAGTCAGCTCAGCCACAGCTTTTCTAAGATAATGCATGAGGCCGCCCTTGAGTCCCTGAACATCCAGGGCAGGTACTGGCTTTGGGAAATTCCTCCGGGGAAAAATATGGCGCAGAACCTGGCATCAAAAATCAACGAGATCAGAAGGGGTGAAGTGAGGGGGGTGAATGTCACAATCCCCTATAAAGAGCAGGTTATCCCCTATCTGGACAGGCTGACATTGGCAGCAAAGCAGATCGGGGCGGTAAACACCATTTACTGGGATCAGGCTGAGCAGAAAGTCATTGGTGATAACACGGATGCTCCTGCCTTCTGGCAGGATATTCAGCCTATCCTGCCGGGAAAACTGGCTGCTTCTCAGGCGCTGGTGTTGGGGGCAGGCGGGGCAGCCCGTGCCGTGTGCTATGAGCTCATGAAACATGGCTGGAAAGTAATTGTCGCTGCCAGAAGAACTTTCCAAGCCCAAAAGCTGTCCCGGGATCTGGGAGCCCGGGGGGGAGAGCTTACCCCGCTTTCACTGATCGACGGTGATCTGCCTGGAAAGGATCGCATCCAATTGGTGGTCAATGCGACGTCAGCCGGAATGGTTCCAGACCTCGCGGATTCCCCCTGGCCACCAAGATGGCAGTTTCCCGACGCTGCAGCGGTCTACGACCTGGTTTACAACCCTGCACTGACAGCTTTCAGAAAGCAAGCGGTTGAAGCAGGCTTGAAGACAAGAAATGGAATCGGCATGCTGGTTGAACAGGCTGCGATGGCTTTTGAGCGCTGGATGGGGGCTGCAGCCCCGCGCGAGGTGATGCGGCGGGCCATCGATGGTGAGTGATCCTCTGCTGCTGGCAGGACGGAAAACAGAGCTTTGCGGCGGATATCAGCAGGAAAATAGTTGACTAGAGTCATTTAGAAAATCAAGGAAAAGATATGGGGAAACTGCGGTTTCTTACAGCGGGTGAATCTCATGGCCCGGAGCTCACCGTCATACTGGAAGGCGTTCCATCCGGGTTGGGGCTGTCGGCCCAGATCATTAACCGGGAACTTGCCCGCCGCCAATTTGGTTATGGATCCGGCAGCCGGATGAAGATCGAAAAGGATCAGGTGAAGATTACAGGCGGATTGATGGCCGGAAAAACCATTGGGTCACCGCTCTCCATGAATATTAAAAACCGGAATCACAAACAATGGCAGGGGAAGGAAATCCCTCCCTTTACACGGCCAAGACCGGGCCATGTGGACCTCTGCGGCACCTTGAAATATGCCTACGGCGATCTCCGGCCTGCCCTTGAACGAGCCTCAGCCCGCGAGACAGCTTCCCGGACTGCTGTTGGAGCAGTTTGCAAGCAATTCTTAAAGGAATTTGATATCCAGGTGGGGGGGTGGGTCGCCGCCATCGGGAATGTTCGAGCTTCCCTGCCCGAATTTGAGAGCGGGGCATTTCAAGAGCGGATCGAAAAAACCGAGGTCTCCGAGCTCCGCTGTCCGGACCCGGAAGCGGCAGGGTCGATGAAAAAAGCGATTGATCAGGCCAAACTGGACGGGGAAACATTGGGAGGGGTGATTGAAATTACCGCGGTTGGATTGCCGATTGGGCTTGGTTCCTATGTCCATTGGGATCGAAAATTAGACGCGAGATTGGGTGGGGCCATCTTGAGCATCCAGGCCATCAAAGGGGTGGAATTTGGACCGGCCTTTGAGAATTCCCGGCAGCCTGGCAGCAAAGCGCAGGATTCCATCCGGGTTGCGAAAGGAAAGCTGGCCCGTCCCACGAACAAATCGGGGGGGCTGGAAGGAGGGGTCACCAATGGCAATCCCTTATTTATCCGCGCAGCGATGAAGCCCATTGCGACAACTCTGACCTCTCAGCCGACGGTTGATTTAATCACGGGGGAAGAAAAGGGCACAGAATATGAGCGGTCCGATTTTTGTCCTGTTCCCAGGGCAGTGCCAATTCTTGAAGCCATGGTGGCGTTCATTCTGGCGGACGCGCTGCTCGAGAAATTAGGGGGAGATTCATTATCTGAAATCCTGCCCCGCTTCCAGCAGCTGTGTGAAGGGAAGCTGTCTGATTTTTCCCTTGATAACCACCCGCACACCTGGTGGCCATCATGAATCATACGAATTTGATTTTTCTTTATGGTCCCCCTTTTTCCGGAAAATCGTCCCTGGGGGAAGCATTTGCCGGGTCAGTAAACCTTCCTTTCTGGGATGTTGATGCCCTGATTGAGGAACAATCAGGGGTCAGCATCCAGCAGATCTTTGAGAACCAGGGAGAGGAAAGATTCCGGAAGTGGGAAAAGCAGGTAATCAGCAGGATCTGTGATCAGCAGGAAGGCGTGGTTGCCCTGGGTGGGGGAGCTCTCCTGGATCCAGAAACCA
>CAZUMA010000008.1:0-80597 GCA_964621835.1 uncultured Anaerolineales bacterium
AGAGCGGTCGGCTGTTAACCGATAGGTTGCAGGTTCGAATCCCGCCCGGGGAGCTGGGACACCTCTCATCAGAGAGGTGTTTTCCTTTTCTAAGAATGTTTAACCTCTTCCCTGATGCTTTAAAAAGCGGACTGCTTGCCTGCTTCGGTACCACAGCCACAGCGCCTGGGCAACCATCCCACAAGAAAACCCGAGTACGCCAATGTAGATCCCTGCTGTATTTGCGGAGATAATCCCGTGCAGATACACACCCAGGCTGACAAACAGGAAAACGGCAACCGCTTCAGGAATCCCCCGTGTGCGCTGGGTATAGACCATGATCCCCTGGAACCAGCTCTGCAGGCTGTTCGCCCCGGGAACAAAAATTCCCAGCCAAAGCGCTCCGGTTGCCAGGGGAATCAGGGATTCGGGCAGGGCTGTAACACGCTGAAACCAGAACTGTGAGAAAGGAGAAAACGCCACCGCCAGCAGCAAGAAAGTTGTCAGCAGGACCAGGTACCCAGTAAATTTCTTCAGGGCGAAATAGGCACCTGGGCGGTCCAGCAGCGCTACGACCACCTCATTATAGGCTACCCCAAAAGAGCGGATCATAAACAGCAGACCTGAGATTACCGGCCAGACCGCAAGAGACTCCAGCGGAAGCGGCATTCTGCTTAAGGTTGCGCTCACCAGGGGCTGAACCAGCAGCGTGATCAGGGACGTGAGGGCCAGGGGGATGTAAAAGGAGAGGAATCCGCTTCGGGTCAGCTCCGGGGTAATTTTTGTCTCCTCTTTGAGCTGCTCTCTCAAGACTGGACGAACTTTTATTCCAATAAAGGCAGCTTCTGAGATAACCCCGGCGGAGACCGCTGCTGTAGCGGTAGCGATCCCGGTGATGGATTGGGAAAAATATCCGGCTAGAAGCACCAGGATATCCACAGATAGCCGAATCAAGGTCCCGGTTCCGATGGTTCTGGTATGGTTATAGCGGATCAAAACGCCCTGATTGAAACGGCGGTACGCGACAGACCAGGTCCAGGGAAGCATGATCAGCAGGCCGAGACGGGCAGGTTGGATGATTTCTTCTGGTGCACCAATGATCCTTTCCACCACAAAATAATACAGGGGAGTGGTTGCGATCAATAGGTGGAGCAGGGTTAGGCTCCCGGAGAGAACGTGCATGAATTTCTTGATTTTAAGGTAGGAGATCCAATCTTTGCTGAGCGCTGTGGATGCCGCCAGCAGCATGATAATCGGGGCTTCAATGATCAGGGCCAGCGGAAAGACAATCCCTCCATAGGCTGCCAGGTTGATTTTCGGTTCTGCCATGCGGGCGACAACGGCACTTAAGGCTGGCAGTTCCAGCGCCATCAGGAACCAGCTGATTGAGAGCGGCCACCAGATGCTGATTACCTCTCTCAGAGAAGGGGGTTGATTATTATTCGTCATCATTCTCAGGAGCAGTGGGGAGTAGAGCGAGAGGCAGGATTGAGAAAACAGCTGCGAATGCGGCCCAGAAATAGGCTGTCCGAAGGCCCAGCTGGTCCCCGATAAAACCAACCAGTACAAGCATCACTGCGGTGGAAAGAAAGCTGAGCAGCATGAACAGACCATTGCTGGTTGCCCGGTGGCCTTGAAAATGGTCTTGGACAAGCGCTAAGAAAAGCGGGCCAGTAGAGCGGCTGAAAAAGCCCAGGATCACTAAAAAGGGAATTACCATCCAACCGTCAACGAAAAGAAACCCGATTAAAGCCAGGCTGGAGATCAGCATGGCTCCCCCGATGCTGCTTTTCCGGCCAAGATTGTCACTGACAGGACCGAGCACCAGACCTCCTCCAACGCCTGCCAGCTCCACCGCGGATAAGGCAGCCCCTGCTAACCAGAGGGGGGCGCCAGACTGGGTCATGAACGTGGGTAGATATGTGTTTGTGGAAGCAATCATGAAGCTGCGCAGGAGCAGGATTAGGGCGAGAGGGATGAAAAATTTCCGAAATTTGGGCAGCGCCTGGCGAAGAGCAGGCCTGTGCTTTGGGCGGATGTCAATCTCCCTGAAGCGGAAGTAAAGAAATATACTGGCTGCCCAACCAAAAAACATCAACCGGTAGGTATTTTCCAGTCCCCAAAAACCAACTGCCCAGACGACCAGCAGAGGGCCAAGTGTCCGTCCCAGCCCACCGCCAGCCATGAAAAAGCTCATCCCAAGGCCGGTCTTTTTTTCTGAAGCTTTGCCAACAATTGCGGGGGAGGTCGCGTGAAAGGAGGCCGAACTGACCCCGGCGGCCAGCAGCAAGCCACCAAGAAGGATGGGCTGGTTGGTAATCCCGATCAGGCTCATCAGGGTTGCCGTTAGCGCCGGGGAAAAAATCACAAAATACCGGACCCCTTTTTTATCCGCGATATATCCAATCAAGGGGTTGAGCACAGAAGGAATCTGCAGCAGTGTCGAATAGCCGCCTGCGGATGTCAGGGATAAGGAGAGGCGGTCAATCAATCCGGGAAGCATCGGGGCTAGAAAGGATGTGTACAGATCGTGAAGGAGATGGCCAATGGAGATTGAGACCACCTCGCTTTTTGTGGAATTCGCTTTACCTTCCCTGACGGGATTTTGCATTGAGAACCTCATCCTAGTTGGGCACTATACCGCAACTCAGAAGGAAGCACAAGGGGGCCAGTTCGAGGGAGGCAGATTTCTTGAAGGGTGGGGAGAATAGTGATAAACTTACCCAGCTTTCCATTCACACAGGACAAGGGAAATCAGGATAATTATGTCGCATGCAGAAATAAAATCAGGGATTTGCGGGTTCACCACGCAGGTCACGACCTGCAGTCTGGGAAATTACCAGATTAAAATCTCCATCAATAGCGATTGTCCCGATATTAAAAAAATAGCCGAGGCAGTCGAGCAGGTCAATGCTTTGAAGGAAATCTCATTTAGGCAGGGAGATCCTGAAATCATCCAGGCAGGAAAAACATATTGTTCTCACGCTTCCTGCCCGGTTCCGGTTGGCATCCTCAAAGCAGTGGAGGTAGAAGCAGGGCTTGCGCTTCCTGAGAATGTCCTTATCAGGCTGAGGAAATAACCTTGGGGCAGGGGCAGAAGGACGCGAGTTTATTGATTGGCGAGGTCAACTTCATACAACCTCACCGGTCTTTTTCTACCCTTGACAATGATGGAATCTAATTTGGTCATGGAGTATCTTTGAGAAGCTTCCTCATAAATTTCTTCGCCTACCACGAGGCGGTTCGGGCGTGCGAAAGGAAGCATGCCATTCGCTACATTGACCAGGTCCCCCAGCACAGTGAATTCGACACGCTGACTTGTCCCGACATAGCCGACAACCGCCCGTCCTGCCTTGATGCTTAAGCGGAGGTCGATGGGCTGTTCAAACTGGTTGGAGAGCGTTTGCATTTGCTGAAGGATCGAAATGCCAGATTCGACGGATTTTAATTTATGGTTCAACCCGTCATCTGACATGCCGAATACAGACATGACACCATCTCCCAGATATCGAACAACTCCCCCATGTTCAAAGATGATATCTGTGATCACCAGATAATAATTGTTCAGCAATCTCCCAAAATCTTTTGCGCCCATTTTTTCCGCTAAGGCGGTGGAGTCGGTGATATCCGCAAATAAAACGGAGATCTGCCGCTCTTTTAACCCCGGTAAAGTACCGTGGAGATCGTAATCGCGAAGGACGTAATCCACTTCCTGGGGGGAAACAAAGCGCTGGAACATCTGCCGGAGGCTTTGTTCTTGCTGGACCTTATTAAGCAAGTTCACGCGCTGAATCGTCAGGGAGGCCTGGTGGCTGATCGCAATAGCAACCTGAAGGTCCGTGTGTGTGAACGGACGCGCTTTGGGGGATGATTTGTACATATAAATCAATCCGATCACATCATTTTCGGACATGATGGGGACGCAGAGAGCAGAACGGATCTGGAGCAGTGTGGCACTGTCACTGTCTGTGCGAACATCGCTCTGGGCCATGTCAGGGATGACTACGGAGGATTTTTCCAGGATTGCGGACTGGGCAATCGTAGAGGGAAATCCGAATTCCTCCATGCGGTCAAACTGCTCTTTAAGAATGACTTTACACTTATCAGCTCCCATCGCCTGTTTCATCAAGTTAGCGACTTCCTCAAGGCATTCAGGAAGGTTCATCACTGTATTCAGGCGTTCGGAGATCTGGTACATCAACACGGTATGGTGGTCCAGCGCTTCCAGTAAGCGTTCCCTGGTGAATTTTTGAGGGCCTTGCACTGTGTCGAGAGGTTCATCCGTACCGCGGATGACGACATTGATGGTTGAAGAACCAATCCGAATCATATCAAGGTGCTGCAGCCGGTAGGTGTAGGATAGACGCCTGCGGTTGATATAGGTACCGTTTGTACTGGATAAATCCTGCAGTAAGGCAGTGTCTGTGCTGCGGTTGTAATCAATTCGCGCATGATGGCGGGAAGCGGATGGTTCGGCGATCACGATATCGTTGTTTGGATGCCTGCCGATGGTGTTTCCCCCTGGTTTCAGGGCATATTTCTGAGGTTCTTTGCCAGGAACACGAATGGTTAGCAGCCACATGGAAATTTACCTCGGACAGATGCAGTTTGCTGATTTTTAGTATTATAACCCAGATCGTTGATGCTGGTATCCGTGTTCAAGGCCTGAAATCATGCAATGCTGGGGGTGTCTATGGATCAGGTGGCGTTGGGGTGGGTCTTGATGAAAGGTTTTCCAACCAGCGCGCGGCCGAAAAAACCTCTGTTAGAAAGGGACGGGATTCCTCAGCTGTCATCGGGCGGGGGCGCGCATTATCGATAAATTGAATCGGAATCAGCCGGGTGTTGATATGAGCCCCCCTGTAGAAGCTGTGCACATCGATGAAAGCTTTATCTTTGTTGAGATGTTGTTTCGGATTGTAATTTGCCAGGTAGTACTGGTCGAAGAAGAGATTTCCGAGTCCATAATGAATAAAGGCATCCTGATAGAACTCAAAGGTTTGAGGATGGTGAGCCTGGCTGCCGCTGACGATCACAGCACCAGCTTCTGCCAGGTTCTGAAAATCATAAATCTGAACAGCGACGGGCAAAAAGCTGTCAATTTCCTCATGCTGCATGGTGGCGATCACCAGGTGGCCCTCGGCGGACAGGCGAGCGATCTCTGCTTCCATCCAGGCGAAATCGCACCGGGAAGCGCCCGGCTCTGTTTCCGATGCTGTGGCATAGCGGTCATGGGCTTTTGCATTGCACCCGATAAAGACAAGCTGATTACCGTTATGTTCGAAGTAAACCGGCTCCAGACCCGCGCTGAGGGTTTTTCCACCCCCGTAGGTTTTCCAGCCTCTTTCCTGGTAGAGGGTCAGGGTGTGAAGCATGGCCTCGCCCCCCCAATCCCCAAAATGATCTCCACTGAGTTCAACAACATCTGTGCCAACAGCCTCCAGCAGGTCGATATAGGAATCACTGCTGCAAAAATACAATGATTCCTGGTTGGGATCCGGGGAAGGGCAGTCCTGGGCAAAAGGAACTTCGTTGCTGATATGGGTGATATCTGCTTTGGTGAGGATCGGACCTACATCGATGGCTGGATATTCAATTCCTTTGTCTTCCATGATAGCAGCGGTATCGCGGACCATGGCAGTCACACCAGTCAGGGCCACCCGGGTTAATGAGCCCGGATCAAAGTTGCCCAGGTGTTCACTGTGAATGGTGAATTCTCCCTGGTTGACATGGACACGAACCGGGACTGTGAGAGGGTAAGAATCCAGCACCTCCGGCTGGAGAGGAAAGAAACCATCAATAAGGTGAACATTCCACCTCGGTTCCAGGGACGGCAGCGGGATGACTGCTAAGGCATCAGGGTCAGTCCAGAGCTCATCCAGGAATTGTGTTTCCTCCCTGACAAGGATCTTCTGGGGGGTCGGCGGCCCCCACAGCATTTCCAGGGCGGAGCGTGTTTCTCCACTCACATACAGGAGATCTGATTTCTCCAGTGCGGGCACTTTGCCCTGCCAGAAAGCCTGCAGCTCCGAAAGACTGATGTTCCGGGTTGGAGAGGGAAAGGGGGACACCAGAGCGTAGTACCACTGACCAATTGGATTTCCCATCTCAGTGGAAATGATCACATCCGCGTTTTCTTTTTCCGAAATTGGTTCCATCTGGATCGCTGTTTCAATTTGAGTCCTGAGCTGGTCTGGGAACCGGGGATCTATCCAGTAAGCAGTGGAATCTGGGTAACTATTTTCTTCAGTTCGGGAGGGGATGAGGGTCGGAGCCAAGGGTGTTGGTTCCTGATTTGGAGATCGAGG
The DNA here is from genome assembly GCA_964621835.1 of uncultured Anaerolineales bacterium. Classification (GTDB taxonomy): domain Bacteria; phylum Chloroflexota; class Anaerolineae; order Anaerolineales; family UBA11858; genus B10-G9. The sequence goes on from CAZUMA010000008.1 coordinate 6,288, forward strand.
TTCCATCTCAGGGGTGGCTGGTGTTGACGTGCAGGAGGTGATCGCGATCAAGGTCAAGCCCAGAAAAAGACCCAGAAGGCGCTTTGTCAGAGAGACTGACCTGAGGGAGCTTCGGTTACGTAGTGTGATTGTGATCGCAGGCATTGCTGAACGGGTTGCAGGGCAGGGCATTATCCCAGTAGTTTTGTAAAGGACAGACAGCGCTGGTATAACTTCTGCGCAGCTTGTTTGTTTTTGGAGAATTGACAGCTGGCTTCTTGTTTGTTTTCAAAATATTTCCCGCTGAGGTTTTTCACTGCCGGGGAGGTTGCCAGCCAGATGGGGGTTGCAGCTCCCTGGGCCGGTGTTTCACTGCCCCCAAATCCAAGGTTATTGCTGAGAGTTGAATTCACATCGCCTGGATGACAGGAATTAACTGTGATTCCCCGGGGACGGAGCTTTTCGGCAAAAATCATGGTCAGCATGCGATTTGCCTGTTTGGATTGCCTGTAGGCTTGATTATTCTGATAAGGCCTTTTTGTAAATTCGAGGTCGGCGATTTCAAGGCCCCCAGCCCAGTAGCTGGCAACATTGATGATCCGGGCAGGTTGTGAGCTGGCCAGGATCTTTTGAAAAGCGAGCGTCATCCAGAAATACCCCAGCACATTGGTTGCAAATTGAAGTTCTATCCCTTCCGGGGTTTCCTGCCGCGTGGGAGGTGTCACGGCAGCATTATTCACCAGGACATCCAGATTTCTTTCCCAGCGATCGGCCATCACCGCGATTTTGCTCTCCCGGGAAAGATCACATACCTCAAAATCGACCTGCAGGTTGCCTGTGTTATTTTTGATTTCTTCAGCAGCCTGGTGGAGTTTATGCGAATCTCGGGCGATCAGGATTACCTGCCATCCAAGCGAGGCGAGACCCGCGGCAATCGCTTTTCCGATAGCCCCGGTGCTCCCGGTGACAGCGGCGGTGCCTGATGCAGATTCAGCGGGGGGCATGGTCCCTCCAGTGAGGAATTATTATTTTTCTTCGTGCCACAGTAGTGTAGCGCAATCAAAAGGTTCAGTCAATGCAGAGCGGGCGAGAGGGCACGAACATCAGCAAAGCGGTATAATGGAGGGCATAAAAATCTATCAAATCCAGGCCAAAAGCAGCCACTCTGGTATGGTCGAATGAAGATATCCAATTTTATCGAAACTCTATCAAACAGCTACAGTCAGGTAGATAAAGAACTGCTTCAGCGAGCCCTGGAGGTAGCGGAAAAAGCGCATGAAGGCCAGAAAAGAGCTTCCGGGGAACCGTACGTCACGCATTGTAAAGCGGTAGCCAATATTCTTGCTGAACTGCATGTGCCACCAGCTGTCGTTGCTGCAGGACTGCTGCACGACACAGTGGAGGACACCAAGATAGATTTTAACGATTTACGGCGGGAATTTGGGAATGAAGTTTACGATCTTGTCCAGGCAGTAACCAAGCTGGATACGCTCCCGAGAGTATCACGGCGGATCCCATCAGCAGAATCCGAGGAAAAAGAAAACGGCCCAGAGGAAGATCGTCAGTGGCGCGCAGAACTTGCCTCTGAAAACCTTCGTAAAACCTTCCTGGCGATGGCGGATGATCCCCGGGTGGTCTTGATTAAATTGGCAGATCGGCTGCACAATATGCGTACCCTCCGGTATCTGCCGAGAGATAAACAGATCCGGATTGCCCAGGAAACGATGGACTTATTTGCACCCCTGGCGAGCCGTTTGGGGATCTGGCAGATGAAATCGGACCTGGAAGACCTGGCTTTTCGATATTTAGATCCAGATCTTTACCACGAAATTGCTTCCCAGCTGGATGAACGCAGGTCTGAACGAGAGCGGAAAATGAAAAAAATCATCCACCGGATTTCTGAGGTAATGTCTCAGGCGGGGATGAATGCGGAGATTACCGGAAGGCCCAAGCACATTTATTCGATTTACCGGAAGATGGAACGCAAAAATATCTCCTTCAATAAGCTGTCCGATATCCGCGGCGTGCGCATCATCGTGCCCACGGAAGAGGCCTGCTATGCAGCAGTCGGAATCATCCATATGCATTGGCGGCCTCTGCCAGGGGAATTTGATGACTACATTGCCGCGCCAAAGCCAAGTTTATACCAGTCAATTCACACATCGGTTGTGTATGATGATGGGGATACGCTTGAGGTTCAGATCCGGACACCAGAAATGCACAACAAAGCAGAGTATGGAATTGCTGCTCATTGGCGCTATAAAGAGGGCAAAAAGCGGGACAGGGAATTTGAGCAGCGCGTGACCTACCTGCGGCAGATGCTGGAATGGCAGCAGGATGTGGAGTCCGCCCAGGAATTTGTCGATGGGTTGAAAACGGATGTCTTTGGGGATCGAGTCTATGTATTCACCCCCCGGGGAGACATCATTGACCTGCCTGCAGGGGCAACACCAATTGACTTTGCCTACAACATTCACACGGAAGTGGGGCACCGCTGTCGGGGGGCAAAGGTGAATGGCAGATTGGTTGCCCTGGATCATAAACTGTCCACGGGGGATCAGGTGGAGATCCTGACTGCAAAACGCGGGGGTCCCAGCCGGGATTGGCTGAATGAAAACCTCGATTTGGTAAAAACAAAAGGGGCCCGCAGTAAAATACGGCGCTGGTTCCGGCAGCAGGAGCGAGATCAAAATGTGGATAGCGGACGATCCCTCTTAGAGCGCGAAGTCAATCGACTCGACCTGGGTGCTGAGATTGACTTTTCTGACCTGGCGGGAACCTTCCGGTATGAGACAGACGAGGATCTTTTTGCAGCAATTGGTACGGGGGATGTTTCTCTGGGGCGGGTCGTGAATGCGCTGGTCACCATCAAAGAAGGGGAGCCGTCAGGATTCCCTACCCACTATCAGGAAGAGATCAGCAGGGAGACATCCGGGGATATTACTGTATTGGGTTTGCGGGGACTGCGGACTCAGCTGGCTGGGTGCTGCAACCCCACTCCCGGGGATGATATTGTGGGATTTATAACCAGGGGGAGAGGGGCCACTATCCACCGCCAGGAGTGTCCAAATATCCTCAATATCCAGGACAAGGAACGGCTGGTTGAAGTTTCCTGGGGGTCACCCGCGCGGACGTTTCCCGTTCCGGTACAGATTAAAGCCTATGATCGGGATGGCTTGACCAGGGATATTGCCAATGTACTTTCAAACAACAGTGTCAGCCTCAGCCAGCTCCGAGTGGATGTCGATCACTCCCGGGGGGAGGCCACCTTTGACATGGTCCTGGGGATTCGAAATGTGAGCGAGCTCAGGAGAATTCTGGATCTGCTGGAAAGGATCCACAATGTCTACGAAGCCCGCCGGCTCCGCAGCGCATAGCAGGGGAAAGGAAGCAGGAAACCACCGAGCGGGCTAGCTCAATCCGGGGGGCAAAAAGAAGTCTGACGAGGATCCAGGAAGTCAATCCGGAGAAGATTTTCGAAAGTAGGGACGGAACGCCCGGATCAGGGCAGACAGCAGCGAACCGAGTACTGCTGACCAGAAGGGGCTGAAGTTGATTAAACCAGCTGAGCTCTGCCAACCTGCAGCAATCAATCCCGCGGCAAGGCCGAAGCTTTGACTGGCTTGCAGGCGAAGCGGTTGGATTTTTACTTGGGTTTGATCACAGGTGCTGTCCACCTTACGGGAGCGGATGATGATGGGCAGGAAGAGCATTGAGGCGGCCAGTGCGAGCAATCCAGGGATCAGGAAATTCTCTGCGGGATGGAGGGGGAGTGGTTTTAAGACGGATATATAAGCGAGCAGCACAAGGCCCAGACCTGCAAAAACCAGTTTTTTTCTCTCTTTTTCAAAAACAATATAATCCAAAAATAAGGCGAGAGAGCTCAGGCAGAGGTATTCCCAATTCCCATCCTGGGATATCCAAAATGCGATGCCGATAAAAGAGAGCAGGTCAAAAAATGTGGGCGATAAGCCGGTGGTGTGGTTGAGGATCCTGAGCAAAATGAGCAGCCAGAAGATCATTCCGAGAGTCGGCAGCGGGAGGACTAGAATCACCAGGAAACTAAAAACGGCAGCAATCACGGCGCTGCTGGGAAAATCAGGATCCAATTCACGGCCCAAGGCCCAGGTGAGAAAGACGGTCAGCCCTGCCTGGAAACCCCAGGAAAAACCTGGCAGGACCGGGGTTCCAGAAATCCATTGGTATGCGGATCCAGCGAGGATGACCCCCATCATTGCCAGAACGATAAACCGGTTGCTTTTGTAGGAAAAATCCAGCGGGCGAGCGATCGCAGTGAATTTATTCAAGGGCTGGGCCTCGCAGCTGATTGGGGTACGAAGAGCAGGAATTTCTCAATATCATTGTACCGGAAAACCAGTCCCCGGGAATTATCCAAGTTCTTCTAAGATCGCGATGGTCTCCATTTTACCGCCCGCTCCCTGCTCGCCTCCAGGTCCGACGCAGGAGGGGCAGCCTGTTTGACAGGGGCAGGCACGGACCAGTTCCAAAGCGGAATTCAGCAGATCATCCAGCTGTTCATACAGCCTCCTGCTGTACCCCAATCCGGCCGGGATGTGTTCAAAGAGGATCAGGGTTGGGCGTCCGTCAGCGAGGTCGGAAAGCGGGTCAAGGTGAACGCCAAGATCCCGGGGATCACACATCACCAGCATCGGGGCAAGGTGATGGAGAAGGTACCCCAAACCAGCCAGTCCACTTTTTACACGAACGATGGATTCCGCACGTTGATGGCATCGGGGACAGAGTGTGATGAGGTTTTCCAGCTGATTTGCTACCTGAACGCTTAGGAAACTGCGAAGGGGAGCCTTGTGATGAATGTGCAGTTGAATTTGATCCGATCGCTTCCCGCAAACCTGGCACGTGGAACGGTCACGCGCCAGCACCCGTTTTCGGATGGAAGGCCAATCACTGCCGTAGTCTAAAGGACCGGAGGCCCAGACACCTGACTGACGGAGAGTGTCCTCAATGGTTTTCCCCAGGTAAAGCCAGAATCCGCTTGTTTCCAGAGTTAAGGGTGAGAGCGATAGGGGTTTGCGATCGATCACTTCATACCGCTCCCAAGAAATCCTTTTATAGCCAGTTACCAGTGTGGTGACTTTGATCTCCCCGAGGCCTTTTCCTCCGCCGGGTAAAGAGGTGGAATCTACCTGCTGGAGGAGATCAACTTCATGTTCTGTCTCGGGTTCTGTGTAGTAATCAGGATCTTTCCGCGTCAGGGCTGCGATGCCTGCTGAGAGGTCCAGAGAGTCAACCAGGTAGGATTCCCCCTGCTGCAGGTAGATAGCACCCGGGTGGACCATCCAGGGAGCGCTTTCGCGGTCTACTGTTCCCAGCAGGACCTTGTTGTCGGGAGGTTCTGCGACTTGGAGGATCACATCCTGATTTGACGATGTGCGGAGGGAAATGTCCCCGGCGGGGTAGGAATCATCCATCCAGTAAGTCTCACCGCCGGAGGCATATGCGGAGCCGCTGGAACTGAGGACATCAAGAAACGCTTGAGTCTGGGAAGGACTTAAGGTTCCAAAACTTTCTCCGGTCTGGAAGGGAAGTTCAAAACATGCGCAGCGGATGTGGTCGAGGAGGATCAGAAGGTTGTTCGGGTCAAGCAGCGCTTGCTCGGGATTGGTTTGGAAAAAATATTCTGGATGATGAATGAAAAATTGATCCAGGGGATTTGAGGAAGCCACAAAGACAGCCAGGGAATCACCGCTTGACCTCCCGGATCTTCCTGCCTGCTGCCAGACGCTAGCAATCGAGCCGGGATAACCGGCCAGAACAGCAGCATCCAGCCCCCCAATATCAATTCCCAGCTCCAGTGCGTTCGTGGAGATGACTGCTTTCAGGTCCTGGCTGCGAAGCTTTTCCTCAATTTCCCGCCTGGTTGCGGGAAGGTATCCGCTGCGATAAGCACTGAACTGATCGGCTCGTGCGGAGCAGGTTTTCCTCAACCTATCAAGCAGATGCTCTACGGTTTTTCGGGATCGGCCAAACAGGATCGTCTGCAGCCCTTCCTGGACCAGGTCGCAAACCAGGTGCACACTCTCCCGCTGCATGCTGGCACGCAGCCCCAGCCGTTCATCAATAATGGGGGGATTGTATAGCAAAAAATGCTTCTGGCCCCGCTCACTGGCATCTTGAGAAATCACAGATACCGGTTGATCAAGCAGCGTTTCTGCTAATTCCTGGGGGTTTCCAATCGTGGCTGAAGTCAGGATAAACTGGAGCTGAGAGCCGTAGTGCAGGGCCACCCGGTTCAGGCGCCGGAGGATGTTAGCCACATGGGATCCGAACACGCCGCGGTAGGTATGCATTTCATCCAGAACGACAAACTTCAAGCGGCTGAAAAATTGTTCCCAGCTGGTGTGGTGGGGGAGGATGCCCAGGTGAAGCATGTCCGGATTCGTGACCAGTAGGCGGACTGTTTTCCGGATGGATTGTCGATGATGTTTGGGTGTATCCCCATCATAGGCTGCTGCTTGAGGGTTGAAAACGGACCTGAGAGCGGTTAACTGGTCATGGGCAAGGGCTTTACTGGGAAAGAGCAGCAAAGCACGGCTGTGGGGATTTTTATAAGCCTCATCGAGGATGGGCAGGGTGTAGGCAAGGGTTTTCCCGCTTGCGGTTCCCGTAACGATAGCAGTATGATTGCCCCCGGCAACCATCTCCCAGGCGGCAAGCTGGTGCTGATAGAGTCCGGTGATTTTATTATGTTCCAGCTCGGTTCTCAGCTGAGGATGGAGGTCAGCTGGGAACTCGACCCGCTGGGCTTTTTTTGCCGGGAGGGTAATCGAGCGGGCGATATTTGGGCCGATGGAAGAATCAAGCTGCCATTGCTTGAGGAGGGTGGTAATGGACATGGATCACTTTATCTCAACACGGAATAAGGGTCAGGTTCCCTCCCCCAGGGCGCGACTTTCCATTTGAGTGCGGAGCTGGTCAATGTCTGCCGGAATCAAATACGCAGCCCAGCCCATAAAGATGGCCGCGATCAACCGGGCTGCAACCGTGATGATCAGGATTGCAAACCCCAGGGAAGAACGGGTGGCAATCACCCCTGCAATCCAGGGAGCGATTGCAGCGCCACTATTTTCAATAAAATATTGAAGAGAAAGGGCTGAGCTTCGCACTTCTGGAACGGCAATATCATTAATCGAGGAGACAATATTTGGGCTTCCCAGGGGCATAATCAGTGCGGTAAATGCCATCAGGATTCCAAAAATCCAGGGTTGATCCAGGGGGATCGACAAGGTTCCCCAGATCATCAGTGCTCCCAGAACCGCGCCCCCCATCGATACCAGCATCCTTCCGCGAGGGGTTTTTTTGAACGCCGCGTCCCCTAAAAAACCTCCCAAATAATACCCTCCAGCCAACATCAATACAGCAGGAACCATCGTTAAAAGCACCGACCCCTGAGAATAGGATCTCTCGGTCTCCAAATACCGGAAGAACCAAAAGGTGATCACCTGCCAGGGGAAGACGTTGACAAAGCCCTGTGCGTACAGAAGCCATATGGTCTTTTTATGCAAAAGCTGAAAGGCTTCATGGAAACTGAACCGATGGACTGGAATTTCCTTTTGGTCCAGTAATTCGGGTTCACTTTGACCGCGGGGAACCTCCCGGATGGATAAGAAAATTACCACGGAAAGGATTACGCCCAGCGATCCTGTGATGTAGAAGACGGATTGCCAGCCTAGGAGGCCGCTTAAACCAAGGGCAAACAGCATCCCGAGAAGATATCCGATGGGCATGGAAAGCTGCAGCAGTCCGTAGATTTTCCCGCGCCGCTGGGGTGGGAAATGGTCGCCGATCAGGCTGTAGATGCCAGGATAGCTGGAATCGTCGATCCCGGTTGTCGCCCGGGTGAGGGCAAAAACCGGAAAGCTGGGAGCAACGGCACTCAGCCAGGTGGTGCTTCCCCAGATCAAGGAGGCCAGAGCGATCAATTTTGGGCGGCCATAATTGTCATACAGGTACCCCCAGAGAGGATAGAAAACCGTCCCGATGATGAGTGCCCCGGAGACAACGCTCCCCATCTGGGCTTCGTTGATCTGAAAGTGGTCCATGATCTGGGTTGTCAGCGGAGATATCAGCAGCTTATCAGCCTGGTGGAAAAGCATGAAGATAAAAGAGAGTGTGATAACAAGGAAGCGTTGCCGCTTCTGATGATCGGTTTTCATACCGCACAGCATCCTTTTTGAGCTGGGCTGCGCCAGGCCAGTGAAATCGATGATCCGCCATTGCAAACCCGGTTTGATGAAAACTCTGCGGATCCGTAAGGCGCCAATCTGGAGGCAGATCGTTCTACACTAAGTGAGTATATCAATCTTTTTTGGGGATGGGGATCAGCGCGGTTTGGTCCTGAACTGAAATCCTGGCCTGGATCTCACCCCGGCTGAGGTCCTGGAGCGCAAGTTCAAAGGGAGCAAACCGCTCCCGGGGGATTGAGAATGAAAGCTGTACCTGATCAGTGAATTTTTTTTCCTGAATCCATCCCTGGTATTTTTCAATCAGGATGTTTATTTTTTCAAACAGCGAGTACGAGCAGGTGAGCGCTGCAGTATGGACAATGACCTTTTTTGCTTTTGGGACCTTGTCAATCGCGGAGCGTGCGGCTTCAGTATATGCTTTGACCAATCCGCCCGTACCCAGCTTTGTCCCGCCAAAGTAACGGGTGATCACCAGAACGGCATCCCTGAGATTACTGCCCTGGAGAACTGAAAGCGCGGGTCGACCCGCGGTACCGGGCGGTTCCCCATCATCAGTCGTATGGCTGATCAGGGAGGCCCCATGGCCAATGATGTACAGGGAGACATTATGAGCGGCATCAGTATGATGGGTTTTGATATTTTCAATGGTGGCCCGGGCCTGTTCCGTCGAAAAAGCAGGCCCAATTGTGGCAATAAACCGTGAATTTGAGACACGGATTTCAGTAGAAATGGTTTTTGCAGGGACGAGGACTTCTGACATAAACAAGAGGTGCCCAGGTGTGGATAGATTTTTCTGGGAACCTAAGGGTTCATGAGGGGCTGCTTGATATGAAAGAGCACCTTTCCAAGGACATCTTCGGAACGAATTGGACCCAAGCGCCGGCTGTCCAGACTTTCCGGGTGCGAACCAGCCACGAGGAGGTAGCCTTGAGGGGAGAGGACATCGGATACTTTCTTAATTAATCGACCGTAGGTTGGATGACGAAATATGATCACATCGCCCTGCTGGATCGGTCCGGTCAGCCACTGACACCGGGAAGCAACCACATAATCCCCAGGATTAAAAAAAGGTGACAGGCTTTCGCCTGTCACCTTGATGAGCTTGAACATTAGAGATCCGGGTAAACCATCTCCAGGCCTGGTGCGTAGGGAGCTTTTGCTTTTTTCGTTGGCACATCTTTGATCTGCCAGAATATCTCCGCAAATTCATTGACTGCACCGACAAGGGCTAATCCGACCTCCCGGTCCGCTGTCTGGCGGGACTTGGAGCCCAGCTGCATGATTTTATGCACCAGGGTGGATAAATTGGGAAACTTTTCCAGGTGGGGTTCTTTAATAAAGTCGCCCCAAATCACACGGATTTTATTTTTCAAGTCTTCCGCATGTTCCTCTTTAACACGAATGTACCGGGACATGGAGTTGTGGTAGTCCATTTTACCGGTTTCCTTCCCTTCATCCAATTTTGCCATCAGATCCATCATGCGGACGACGGTGAGGGCATCAATTTGGGCGGGCGTGGGGTCGTAGATCCCACAGGGAATATCACAGTGTGCTTTTGCGCGGGGGATCTCAATAAGATGGTCCAGCAAATTAAGGATCCGGTGCAGCATCAGTACCTCCTTTGGAAATAAATTAGATCAATAAAGTCATTGTAACGAAGGCAGGGGCTCTTTTCCATAATAGGTTTATTAACATCAGCGGAGATTGCATCCTCTGCCTGGAATGGTTTTTAATGGACTTCGCCTTCCACTTCTCCTTCAACCTGGTCTGACCAGGGATAGATTTCTGTGCCTTTGGCAGCTTCCCGGGTGGCTGGGTCCTCCGCCAGGAACCCCCGAAAGCGGTCCGGAAGCAAGGTAGCAATCGCCTGCATTAACTCAAGGCCGATTTGATCCAGCTGCTCCCTGCGCTCTCGTCCCCGCCCGGAGGTTTGGAAGGGCCCGATGGGTTTCCCGATCCGAACTACAGCTCTTGGATTCTTGCCCAATTCGACAGGGAAAATATCATTCAAGCCGTAAATCCCGACAGGAAGGACTTTGGTTTCTGTGCGGGAGGCCAGGTATGCCGCGCCAGGCCGGGCAGGGCGGAGCACCTCCGCCCAGCTTCCCCCTTCAGGCATGATGTTGAGGACCCCATCCTGGCGAAGGATTTTCTCGGCAGCGCGCAGGGCATATTTTGATCCGGTGCCACGATATACCGGGAAGTACCCATAGATTTTTGGGAGAGATTGGACAATCAAGGGGGCATGCGGAAAAACAGCCCCCCCGATGAATTCCAGGGGATAGGGGAGGGCGTGAACTAGAGCGACCGGGTCAATAAAACTGAAGTGGTTAGCGACGACCAGCAGCGGGCCGGAAGGGGGTAAATTTTCCTTGCCCTCAATCTGGAAATCGCTCAGCAGGGCAAAAGCCGCTTTTGCAAACACTTTAGCGGCTCTGCGGATCAGCAGACGGCGGGGGTATTTAATGGTTTGATTCATGATTTTTTAAACTGTTGGGTAGGATCCTCAACTTTCAAGAGGATCAGTAAACCGATCAAGAGGAAGACCGCGATTGAGCCAATCGCGATGCGCTGCCCGAGCTGTTCGGCCAGTAAAGCTAGATATCCTCTTCGTTCAAAATACTTTGCAGCTGCATAGGCGATAAAACCGTATACGGTGGGGCCGATAAATGAGGAGGTGCGCCCTGTCACCGCAAAAAACCCATAGAATTCTGCACTTCTTCCTTTCGGGGCAAAATACCCGACCAGGGTTCGGCTCACGGACTGCACACCCGTCAGTGCAAAACCAGCCAGGGCTCCAATGATATAGAATTGGAAGAGATTTTGTGCGAAGAGCATGCCCAGCACAACAAAAATCATCATCACCAGGGAATACGTCAGGGATTGTTTGTAGCCAAGCCGATCCCCGGCTATCCCGGCCAGATAGGCACCCAGAACACTGGTGACCTGAACAATGATCATGAAAATGATCAATTGCTCCTGGTTCATCCCAAACAGCACAGCTCCAATGATGGAGGCAAAGTTCAGCGCCATCAAGATCCCATCATTGTAAATAAGGAAGGCGATGATAAAACGGATGAATTCCTTAAAATCAGCCAGGGACCTGGCAGTTTCGATGAGCCGAGCAAATGCAACCGAGAGGTAGCCCGACCCGTCCGGAAGGGGTTTCCGAACAGCCCGTTCCTTGATCCAGAAGAAGGTTGGGAGTGAGGCTGCAGCAAAGTAGACTGCAGTAAAAACCAGGGAAAATCGGACAATCAGCGTTCCTCCAAGCAAAACAATCAGCGGGAGCAGGATCAGCAGCGCCAGGATTCCGCCGAAGGAGCCGATTGCCCAGCCATTTCCAGAAATCCGACCCATCTCCTCTGGTTCGGCAATTTCCGGGAGCAGCGAGTTGTAAAATACCTGACCGGATCGATAACCAATTTCAGCGAGGATGAAAAAGATCATTCCTATCAGGACATCCCCTTCTTCGACGAAAAACAGCAGGCCGGTGAACAGCCAGGACATGCTCGAAAAGATCAGCAGGAAGCGTTTTTTACTGGCTGCAAAATCTGCGATGGCCCCGAGGATAGGAGATGTGAGAGCGACTACCAGCATGGCAATCCCCACAGATATCCCCCACAGGCGGGAACCTTCTGCACCACCGACGACGGTGCCTTTGAAGTATGCAGAATACACCGCAAGGAGGATAACAGCAGCGTAGGCGGAGTTTCCGAAATCATACAGGTACCAGGCAAGGTGCTCCCGGTTGGTTTTTTTCAGATTAAATAGTTGAGACATAAGGACTCCTCGGTCTAATCAAATAATGGAAGGTGATCCACACTAAAAAGCCCGGGCGGGACGGTGATTTTGCGGAATTAATCCTCAAGCCCGATTTTCCCGCCTGGCCAGGAGGGCGCGAATGCGGGTGTGTTTGTCCCTGGTCAGGGGATAGAACCAGGCGACAACCACAGAGGAAAAAAGCAGCACTGCGCCAAAAGGTCCGGTGAGAATTCTGATAGCCTGGACTGCGAGCTCATTTTGCTGGAAGATTGCTGCGCCTGGCGGTGGGGATTGATACCCGAACCAGCCCAGGGTTTGCAGGGCAATAAAGATGGATACAGCTCCCGTAAGTTTGCGGAGAAAATTTTTTGTGCCGTAATAAACCCCTTCATGACGCTTGCGGGATTTGAGCTCTTCCCATTCGATGACATCCGGAAAGATTGCTTCGGGTAGAACATGCGCCGTCGAGATGCTTATCCCGGCCAGGACAGTCAGGAAAAGGATCAGAAGGATCTGGCCCGGCTGAATGAGGATGATCAGCGTCTGGACGACCATCCAGAATGTCATCCCGGTGATATAAGCTTTCCTTTTACTGGTTTTTCGTGAAACCCAGTTCCATAAGGGAAGGGCCGCGATGGCTGTGATGAACATGACCCCGAGAATGACGGATTCCAGGGCGATTTGCTCACCGAAAACGGAAAGCCGGGCTGTCAGATTCCCCTGGGCGACCCAGTAGGTTATGAAAAAAGGAAGCATCAGGGCGACCAGGTCAACGGTCATCCAGTTTAGCATGTAGAGACCGGTCGCAAACCGGAAGGGGATGTTCTCCCAGGCAGTTTGGATGATTTCTTTCAGAGAGGGAGACTGCCGGGAAGGTTGGGGAAAACGTTCCCGGACAACAAAAAACATCGGGATGAAGGGGATCATCCCCAGAAAACCGAAGAGGCCTGAAATCACCAGGTAGCTTTGCTGGGCAGTCAGCCCTGCCTGTACGGCGCTGCTGCGGATCATTGGGGCGGCCACAGCGACAACCAGGGAGGCGACCAGATTGAAAAACATTCGGTAGGTGGTCAGTTCAGTACGCTCGTCGTAATCCGGTGTCATCTCCGGGGTGAGCGTATAAAATGGAACAGCTACGAGGGTTTGCAGTGTATCGCTGATGATGTAGGCCATCATCACGTGAAAAGCTAACAGCAGCTGATTTTCCCAGGGGGGTGCCCACCACATCAGCAGAAATGCCAGGCCAAATGGAATTGAAAAGAGGAGTAAAAAGGGGCGTCGGCGGCCCCAGCGGCTGTGGACGCGGTCGCTGATCATCCCCACCAGCGGATCATTGATCGAATCCCAGATCACCCCGATCAGGGCAGCTATGGACGCTAACCTGGCTTCGATTCCGACTACATCGGTCAAATAGATCGCGTAAAAAATCTGCCGGAGTGTCCCCCAGCTTGCCAGGCCCAGATCCCCGGTGCCGTAGATGATTTTCGTGAACCTGGAGAGCGGCATATGGCTGGGTGTCCGGGTTTGCATAGGATTCCTTGGGATAGCTATCTAAGTTAACCGCTGTGGGAGATTTTCGTTACAGGGATTTCGTATAGATTCGATGGGTTTTGTACCATTCGTATTCAAAATTGCTCGATTCTCCCAGGCTGGCAAGGTTGTCCTCTCTGGTCTGCACCGTTTCCACATGCTTAAACTCAAACTCCTCGAGTGAATTTGCCATCTCTGTATACAGCACCGCGGTAGCGCCGAGGCCTTGATAATCGGGATGAACCCCGATTCCATTCGCGTCCAGCATTTTTGTAGTTTTAAAGGCGCGCATAAGATGGAACCAGCCCAGCGGGAACAGCCGTCCCCTGGCTTTCTGGAGACCCCGGCCGATGTTCGGATAGGCAAAAAGAAAACCAATGATTTTCTCCCCGTGATAGACGAGCTTGATCAGCCGGGGATCAGCAATGGAAGCAATTCTGTTGGCAATCACCAGGATCTCATCTTCTGTGATTGGGCTGAAACCTTCTCCGCTGCCGAAGGCTTGATTGTACACTTCGCGAATTTCTGGGGCGGTTTCCAGGAGCTCCTTTTTTGTGGAAAACTTCCTGACCCAGAATCCACTGCGCTGTTTAACTTTTTCTGCGATCCGGCGGACTTTCTCCGAAACATCGTCAATGGTGGTGAGACGCGCTGAGAGATAATCGGCTTTTTTGGTAAATCCTGCCGATTTGACCAGGCGGTCATAGTAAGGAAAGTTGTAAGCTATGCCCATCGCGGGGAGATAGTTGAACCCGTCCACCAGCAAACCGATGCCGTCCCCCTGAAGCATGCCTTTCGGACCATAGATCTGGTTGTGATTGCGGGAAACTGCCCACTCGGAAACTGCCTCGAAGAGAGCAGAGGAGACATCCGGGTCCTCTACACACTCAAAGAAATAGAAAAAAGCGGTCCTCGATTGATTGAATTCATTGTAGCGGTTGTTTGAGATTGCAGCAATTCGGCCGAGTGTTTCCTGCTTGTGCTCTGCAACGAAAAAATCTGCCGTGGAATGTTGAAAAAATGGGTACCGATCGCGATCCAGCACGAAGCGCATATCGGAGCGAAGCGGCGGCACCCAGTAAGGGTGTCTGCCGTACAAGTCAAAAGGAAACTGAATAAATTGTTTGACATCCTGGCGATTGGAGAGATTGAGTTTCCGGATTCGCATCTGCAGGCTCCGTCATGAGGGGATGATTAATTAGGTGGATTATACCCTGCAAACCTGTTTTGTGAACAGCGGAAGGAAAGCAGGACCAGGGGTCGGTTTTCAGCTGAAAAAACCCACTGCAATGGCGCCGGGTCCGGCATGGGTCACGATGGCGGGGGGAAGATCGCTAATTAGAGGGGAAGAAATCCCCAGCTGATCTGAAAAGTAATCCCGCAGCGCTTGAGCCTGATCTGGCACCGCGGCATGCATGATGGTGAGGTGGCCGTCTTTGTCCGCTGGATAGCTGTCGACCACAAGCTGACGCAGCCGCTGCAGGGCTTTTGGGAAAGTTCTTTCCTTGAGGAAAGGTTCCACCCTGCCGTCGGATAGGCTGAGAATAGGTTTTACGCGCAGCGCATTTCCCAGCAGGGCGGAGGCACCGCCAATTCTCCCGCCCCTGGCGAGGTAGTCAAGGGTGGAGACCAGGAAATACAGCTGGCAGCGGCTGGAGAGCGTTTTTACGAGCGCTTCAAGGGCGTCGATGTCCGCCCCATCCCGGGCAGCCTGGGCTGCTTGATGGACCACAACGCCTAAAGGGCTGGCTACCAGCCGCGTGTCAATGACCCGGATCTGAGCATCGGGGAAGTCCTGGCTTGCAACTGAGGCTGACCGCACTGTGCCGCTGAGGTCAGTAGAGGGGTGAATGCACAGGATGGGTTCCCCGGAAAGGAGGAGCTTCTCAAATATTTCCCGAAATATCTCAGGGGGAGGGGCAGCAGTTTTAGGAAGTTCACTGGCGTTTTGGAGGCGGTCCAGAAAAGTTATGCTGTCCATGTCCCGGCCCTCTATGAAGGTCTGATCCCCGAAATGAATCAGCTGCGGGGCGACTGGAATCTGAAAGTCTTGCTGAATGTCCTCCGGCAGGCATGAAGTGGTGTCAGCAACGATTTTAACCATAATTCCTCCAGGGTGAGAACAAATGACAGGATTGCGTATAGGCAATATATAGACAATATTTTCCGTGATTTCTAAGCCACTAGTATAACAAATATCTCAAGGTTAGTTTTATAACAAGAATGGGGAAAAATTTCCAACCGGGCAGGAGAAAAGGCTGCAGAAGGAAATTATGGTAAACTGATATCATCGGGGAAAAGGAAGCAACAGAGAAACAGCTTTTTTGGAATAAGATCATGGGAAAAATCACGCCATCAGAAAGGGGAGATTGTGGGAATGAAATATCATATCCTTGTGATTGATGATAACGAAAAAACACTCGACGTTTTGAAATTGGCCCTGGAAAGAGCCGGGTTTCGGGTCACCACAGCAAGCTCCTGGAAAGCGGTTGAGGAACAGGTAAAAAAAAGTTATCGTGTCAAGGATCCCTTCGAGTTGGTGGTCTTGGATTTAATGATGCCTGAGCGTTCTGGGTTTGAAATCCTCCGATCTCTGCAGATTGTCTTATCGCCGATGCCCCCGGTGATTGTCTTGAGTGCGATTACCGATATTAAAAAGAAGGTAGAAGCCCGCGATCTGGGCGTGTCCAAATATCTCACCAAGCCCACAACGCCAGAGCTGCTGGTTAAATCAATCAAAGACGTTCTTTTCTAAGCTTTAATTCTCCGCCTTAAATTCTCGCTGCAGGCATTGGATTAACGGAAGAAGCCGTGGGTTCTGGTCAGGGAGGATCGCCAGGACAGGAAAAGCCTGCTTCTGACCATACTGCACAATTTCCAGATTCTCTTTAGAGTCATCCAGGTACCAAGAGAGCGTGTATCCAATCGACCGGGTATCAGCGCTCACCAGCCTGAGCAGCTCTTCTGGGGAGGGAGAAATTCGCGAAAGCGTGCTAAATCCCTGCCCCTGAAGGACATGCCTATCAAAAACTTCTCGAAGTGGGGTGGCTGGTGGTAGGGTATACACCTGAATTGGGCCGGACAGTCCTCCTTCGCCAAGGTCAGCCCAGTTCTGGATGGTTCCCGAGAAAATGCGCTGAATTTCTGCTGCAGAAAGCCGGGTAAGTTTGAGATCTTGAGAAGTAATAATCAGGATCTCCCCTGTTTTGATTTCATAACTGATTGCCTCTTCACTTTGGAGGGCGTCATACATAAGGGGGTCACCCCACCAGAGAAGAAGGTCATACTCATCCAGGGGAGGGTACGGGTCAGGAAGGGAGGAGAATTGTAGAGCCAATCTGGCCTGCTGGGGAAGGCATGAAAATACTTCCGTTTGCAGTTCTGGCGCAATTACAGAGGAGATCCAAACGCGGAGAACATCTGGGGGAATCGGAGAGGGCTCAGGCGGCGGTGCTGCACAGCCGGCAAGGACTACAATTCCTGCGAATAGAAGAAGGTAATGAGAATTTTTCATGGCGAAATTTAATAATAAAAAAACAAAATCGATCCGCCCAGGACTGCGCAGTACAGGGCGAAAATCAGCAGAGATTTTCTCGAAAGAAAGCGGATCAACCAGTGAATCGCCAGGTAACCGACCACGGCAGCCGCGAGGAAACCAGCTGAATAAACAGGGATCCGTTCCCAAAGTTGGGGGTATTTTGCTAAGTCGGCAGCAGCCAACACGCCGGCAGCGGTCATCACCGGGACAGCCATCAGGAAAGAAAACCTGGCAGCCGCAGGTCGCTTCAAGCCCCTGAACATCCCTGCGCTGATTGTGGCACCCGAGCGAGAAATCCCGGGAAATAAAGCAATCACCTGAAAGCATCCTATCACCAGGGCGTCAGCCCATCCTATATCCTCGACGCCACGCAGGCGTTTTTTTACCAACTCCGCGGCCAGGAGCAGGGCGCTGGTTCCGAACAGAAAGAACGCGGCGGCCCTGGGATCACTGAAGGCCTTTTCGAAGGTTTCTTTGAAAGCCAAAGCCGCGGCTCCCGCAGGGATGGTTGCCAGGATCAGATACCAGCCTAACCTGGCCTGGGCACTTTGGAATGGTTTTCCACAGGCCAGATCATGAAGAAAGCGGTCCGCAATGGCATGGAGATCTTTCCAGAAATACACAATCACAGCAAGGAGAGTTGCCACCTGAACCAGGACATCAAAGATGAAAGCCTCTTGAGGTTGAAAGCTCCATCCGAGCACCAGCGGAGCCACCACGAGGTGCCCAGAACTGGAGATGGGGATGAATTCGGTTGCACCCTGGATGACACCCAGGAGAATCGATTGTGTGAGGGTCATGGTAAATCTCCTGTTACCCCGGCCTGTTGAGGAATGATTCGGCAAAGTCGATCAGGGTGTCGCTCAGAATCGCTTCACGGAGATCCCGGCATAATTGAAGCAGGGTATGGAGATTGTGAATAGAGAGCAGCGTCCCCGAAAGCATTTCCTTCTGCTTGACAAGGTGCCGGAGGTAGGCTCTGGAAAAATTCTGGCAGGTATAGCAGGCGCAGCCAGGCACAATGGGTCTCGGGTCCTTGGCGTATTCAGCTCTGCCGATATTCATTCGGCCGGTAGGGCTAAAAGCAGCCTGATGCCTGGCCAGGCGGGTTGGTTGGACACAATCGAAAAAATCGATCCCCCTCAACACGCCGTTTACCAGATCCTTTGGGGTTCCAACTCCCATCAGATAACGAGGTTTATCCGGAGGGAGGATATCGGTCACAATCTCAAGGATCTGATGGAGTTCAGGTTTTGTTTCTCCGACAGACAATCCTCCAATTGCGTTACCGGGAAAATTCAAATCACGGATAAACCGGGCTGATTCCTCCCGTAGATCTGGAAAAATTCCTCCCTGGACGATGCCAAATAAGGCCTGGTCAGATCGTGAGTGGGATGTCTTGCATTGTTCAGCCCAGCGATGCGTTCGCTGCAAGGCAGCCTCATTATAGCCCCGGTGGTATGGCTCTGGGCATTCGTCAAAGCACATGATCATATCTGCCCCAAGATTTTCCTGGATTCGGATCGCTTTTTCCGGGGTAAATTGATGAGTAGATCCATCGAGGTGGCTTTGGAAGATGACCCCCTCCTGATTTATTTCATTGATGTCCCCCAGGGAAAACACCTGGTAGCCGCCGGAATCGGTCAGGAGGGGACCTTTCCAGCTCATAAACTGATGGAGGCCGCCCAGCTCAGCGATCGTTTCGTCCCCAGGTCGGAGGTAAAGATGATAGGTGTTTGCCAGCAGGAATTGTGCGCCAAGTTCATGTAGCTGCACCGGGGTGAGGGATTTGACGGTCGCCTGGGTCCCAACAGGAGCAAAGGCGGGAGTAAGCACTTCTCCATGGGGAGTTTGCAGACTGCCTGCTCGACCTTTCCCGGATGTTGCGTCAAGCTGGAAGGAAAAATTAGAGCCCATTCCCCCCGATTATAATCGAATTTGGCGTCAGGGTGAGCCGGAACTGATCTGGCACAGCGTGATATAATTGACGGGCAAAAACAGAGCGATTTTTTGAGCCTGCCCGATAAAAAAAGCGGCAGTTAAAGGAGATCTGGATGAACAAACGACAGGTACCGGGGCCGAAGGCAAGGAAAATTATCCAGCGGGATGATCAATACGTATCTAATTCCTATCCCCGCGCATACCCGTTTGTGATGGATCATGGGAAAGGGATGGAGGTCTGGGATGTGGATGGGAACCGCTACCTTGATTTTGCAGCTGGGATCGCCGTTACCGGTACAGGGCACAGCCATCCTGCGGTAGTAAAAGCAATCAAACAGCAGGCAGATAGATTTCTCCATATCTCTTCTGATTTTTACAATCCGGTCTGGGTGGATCTGGCAGAGCGGCTGGACAGCATAGCGCCTTTTGACGAAAAAGCTGTTTCTTTCCTGACAAATTCAGGTACAGAAAGTATTGAGGCCGCTTTAAAGCTTGCCAGGTACCACACAGGAAGAAGCCAATTTATCGGGTTTTTAGGCGCGTTTCACGGCAGAACATTCGGATCGCTTTCCCTGACCGCCAGCAAGGCAGTCTATCGAAGGGGATTTTTTCCACTCATGAACGGGGTGGTTCACGCACCGTATCCAGATCCATATCGCCGGCTGCTGGAATCAAATCCTGGCGAGAAGTACGGAGTGACGGTAGTCAGGTATATCCGCGAACAGCTGTTGGAAAAGGTGGTTCCCGCTGAAGATGTAGCAGGAATACTGGTTGAACCCATCCAGGGAGAGGGTGGGTATGTTGTCCCTGCCGAGGGGTTCTTTCCAGCTCTCCGTGAACTGTGCGATGAGTTTGGAATATTGCTGATTGTGGACGAAGTGCAAGCCGGGATGGGTCGGACTGGAAAATGGTGGTCAATAGAAAATTTTGGAATTGAACCAGATATTATCTGTGCTGCAAAAGGAATTGCTTCGGGCATCCCCCTTGGGGCGATGATTGCTAAAAATAGCCTTATGACCTGGCCGAAGGGAGCTCACGGGAATACCTATGGAGGCAATCCAATTGCCTCAGCGGCTGCCCTGGCAACCATTGATTTGATTGAAAAAGAATATCTTGAGAACGCGGCGGTGATGGGCGAATATATGAAAAGCGCGCTGGAGGAAATCCAGACTGCCCAGAACAGTATCGGCGATGTCCGGGGCATTGGCCTGATGCTGGGCGTGGATTTTGTCAAGGACAGAGAGAAAAAATCCCCGGCAAAAGAACTCCGAGATGATGTGGTAAAGACCGCATTTGAGTATGGCTTGATTACCCTTGGCTGTGGATTAAGCACAATACGGTTTGCGCCGCCGCTGTTAATTTCAAAAAAAGAGATTGACGAAGGACTCCTGATCTTCCAGCAGGCCGTGAATGCAGCTGAAAAAGCGGTCCAATGATTGGCTGTCGCAGCCAACCAGTCTCCAAATGTCAGTGTTATAAGGGAGGAAGGACCTGAGCCATGATGCTACCTGATCACAGGATACGGCAGCGGGATTATTTGTTGGATATCGCGCGCCGACTGACCCAGGAGCTCAATCTTGACAAGCTGCTGCAGAGGATTCTGGAGCTGGCTGCGGAGATGCTTGCAGGGAAAGCGGGACTGATTGCGCTGCGGGGGGACCATGGCGGATGGACGATTGGGGCAGCTTACGGCATCCCGCCTACGTTCTTGAAGCACGTCGAACCGCTCCTCGCGGAAGTTCCGGACCGGGATGAGGAGGCGAAGAGCGAACTTCCTGAGGTAAACAGACTGCTGCAGCTGCTCACCCAGCGGGCCTCCATGAACCTGTTGACAGGCGTGGGCCTGCCATTGATCTCAGAGAACCGGGTGATCGGGTTGATTTTCATCTTCAGAGGGTACCAGGGGACCTTCTCAAACAACGACCGGGCCATATTGCAAAGTTTTGCGGATCAAGCGGCCATCGCAGTAAAGAATGCCCAGCTTTACACACAGGTTACCCGGGAAAAAAGCCGCCTGGATGCGCTGCTGGATTCCGTCGCCGATGGGATCATCATCATGGCGCCTGACCACAAGATCGAACGCTGCAACCAGGCATTCGCACGTTTATTCAACTCCGAGATCAAGGAGATCCGTGGGAAAACCCATGAGGAGATTATTAACTGGGAAAATATTCAGCAGGGAAGCACACTGGAAGAAGCAGAATTAAGTGGGTGGCCGCTGACTGCCCGGGCAAATCTTTATGTCGAGGGTAATTTACGGCGCGAGGGGGGAGATGTGATCCCCGTGGGGATTACCTACGCTCCTCTAATCTCTGGAGAAGGAACGCTGATCAATATAATTGCCTCAATCCGGGATATCACACATTTCCGCGAAACCGAAGAGCTGAAAAGCATCTTTGTCTCTGTGGTCAGTCATGAACTGAAAACCCCGGTTGCCTTGATCAAAGGGTATGTGGGGACACTGAGGCGGAAAGATGTGTCTTGGGAGAGCGAAATTGTTCAGGACAGCCTGGAGGTCATTGAGGAAGAAGCAGATCACCTGACTGATTTGATCGAAAATCTTCTGGATGCTTCAAGACTGCAGGCCGGCGGTTTTCGATTAAATCAAGCAGAATTCAAAGTGGATGAATTGGCTGAAGAGATCGCACAGCGATTTCAAACGCAAACGGATCAACACAGGATTGTAGCGAAATTTCCAGAAAACTTTCCGATGATCGTAGGGGATAAAAAGCGCCTGAGCCAGGTATTTACAAATCTGATTTCAAACGCCATTAAGTATTCCCCGGAAGGAGGAGAGATCCGCATAAACGGCCAAATCCGGGCAGAGCAAATCATTATTTGTGTGCAGGACGAAGGGGTTGGGGTGGCCCAGGAGGATGTACCCTATGTGTTCGATCGCTTCTACCGGGCAGATGAAGCGGCGAAAAAGACCCAGGGGGCAGGATTGGGATTGTACCTGGCCCGGGCGATCATCGAAGCGCATTATGGAAGGATCTGGGTAGAGCCAAAACCTGGGGTTGGAGCAAGATTTTGTTTTTCATTGCCCCGTGAGGCAAGAGGCCGCATAGAAGAATAAATATCATAAGATTGGGAGACATCAATGCCGAAAGTACAGACGATTTGTCCGAATTGCAATCAGCCCATGATTGCGGAATTAACGCAAGTAGTGGACGTGGGTATCAATCCTGAATTGAAACAAGCGCTGCTGTCTGGGCAGCTGAATACCGCTCAATGCCAGGTCTGTGGATTCCAGGGGCAGATCCCGGTCCCATTGGTTTACCATGATCCTGATAAGGAAATCCTGCTCACTTTTTCACCTGCGGGGGCGGGAAAATCAATGGAAGAAAAACAAGGGGCCCTGGCACCACTGCTGCAGCGAGTTGTGGATGCGCTTCCCCCGGAACAGCGTAAAGGGTATTTGTTCCAACCGCAAGAAATGCTGACAATGAATAGTTTGGTCAAGACGGTCTTGAAGGAAGACGGGATCACTGAGGAGATGATTGAACAGCAGCAGAAGAAAATGGCGCTTCTGGAAAAGTTGTTTACCCAAAATCAGGAGCAGCTGGTTGAGACTGTTCGCAGCAATGAGGAAATGATTGATCAGGAATTTTTTGCCTTATTTACAGAAATTGCCCAGCGAATCCTGGCCAGCCAGGATCAGAACGCGATTCAAAAGATCCGGCTTATCCAGGAAAAGCTCCTCGAAGAAACTGAGCTGGGGCGGAAGATCGACCTGGAAAGAAAAGATCTCCAGGCTGCGCAAGAAAAGTTAGAAAAATTGGGGGAGAACCTTTCCCGTTCAAGTTTGCTGGATCTGGTGATCAACGCCCCCAGCGAAGGCCAGGTGAAAGCGCTTACCAGCCTGGCCAGGCCGGCGATGGATTATAACTTCTTTGAACTGTTCACGGAGCTAATTGAAGCCGCCGAAGGTACCAGGCGCAACCAGCTCGTTGAGAGGCGGAATAAAATCTTAAAATGGACCCAGGAAATTGATCAAGCAATCAATCAGCGGGTCAATGCAGCAAGAGGGGTGCTTCAAACCATCCTGGAGGAAGACGAACCTGGGGAAGCGCTCCGAAAAAACCTGGCGAGCATTGATGAATATTTCCTACAGGCATTAGGGCAAGAAATGGAGCAAGCAAAGCAGGACCAGGACCCTGATCGGACCCGAAAGCTGGAGCAGATTTTACACGAAATTGAAGCGATCACCACGCCCCCTGAATTGAAAATTATTGATCAGCTGCTGGCTGCCGCGGAAGAGGAAGAAGAGCTGATCAAGAAGATCGATGAGCTGGATCAAGACATCAACTCAGATCTGGTCTCCTACCTGACTTCGATCCTCAACAATTATCAGCAGCAAATTGAACAGAGCCAGGGGGATCAGGAAGAGGAGCTCCAGGAAAGTTTTCAGCTTCTCCAGAAGGTTCACAATGCGGTTATACGCAGATCAATGCGAAAAAAGATGACGGAGAGCGGCAAGCAAGATCAGGGGTGATGCCTGCCTCCCCGGGGTTAACTGAAGTCAGACTTAAATGGGGGGTTGTCCAGCCGGAATCCCTGCCCACGAACGGTAACAATATATTCGTGGTCTGGATCCGCAGAGGACAGGCGGTCTCTCAGGCGGCGAATTAATGCATCCAGAGCCTGGTCTGTGACCCCGGCAGATTCTTGAGACCCCCATACCTTGCGGATGATTTCAGATCTGGAAAGTACTTTCCCTTCTGCTTCATAAAGGTGTTTTAGGAGCTGGTACTGCAGTGCTGATAGGTGGGGATTGACCTCTTTATCCTGAATAAAAACGCGGTGAGCATCCTTGTCCAGCCGGATCCGTCGAAAATAAGAGAGAACTGAATCCTCAAAGTCGCCCGGAGAGAGGGGCACCGTTGCGTCCTGACCTAAGTAGACAAATTTCTGCGCGAGAGCAATCTGGATCATATCTCCGTCCTCGATGAGAACGGGATCCGTGACCGGCTTCCCGTTCAGGAAGGTTCCATTTTTGCTGTGGAGGTCTTTCAGGACAGCGCCTCGATCAGTGAGTGAGATCTGGGCATGCTTTCTGGATACCTGATGATTGGACACCACAACTTCATTGGACGCGGATCGGCCAATGGTAATCTGGCCTTCGATGGTCCACCGATGCCCGTTTAGATTACCTTCTTGGCCAACGATTACTGGTTGGGGTTGGTTGCGTTCGGTCATATCCCTGGCAGTTTGATGAAAAAAATCACAGTGTGTATAGATTATAATAGAAGCGTCAGGATTTTGGCAGAAACGACAGGGAACATGTGATGGCAGAACCTCATCAGATTCAAGACATCATCCGGGAAAGGTACCAGATCCGCAATGTGATTGGGCAGGGCGGAATGGGCAGAGTGTACCTGGCGGATGATCTCCGTTTGGCAGGCAGGCTTTGTGCTTTAAAAGCTGTCTTCTATGAAAAAAGTCTTCCCGAGGATGTCATCCGCCAATCCAGAGATCAATTCAAAAGAGAAGCGACGATCCTGGCACGATTGGATCATCCCAATCTGCCAAAAGTCTCAGATTTTTTTTCTGAAGAGGATCGGGATTATCTGGTGATGGACTATGTCCCAGGAAAAGACCTCCGGGACTTGATGCTGGAAGCAAGAGAAAAAGGGGAATTTCTCGCTGAACGGGATGTCCTGAACTGGGCCAGTCAAATTGCAGACGCGCTGATTTACCTTCATCAGCAGGATCCGATAATCCTGCACCGGGATATCAAACCCAGCAATATTAAACTTACCCCGAATGGCTTGATAAAACTGGTTGATTTCGGGTTGGTCAAGCTGCTTGTTTCCGGTGAAAAAACAATCACCGTTGTGCATGGGCATGGATCTGCATATTACACACCCTTAGAGCAATACGGGGGAGACACAGGCCACACAGATCCACGCAGCGATGTCTACTCATTTGGGGCCACTTTATACCATTTGTTAACCAACACCGCTCCCCAGGAGGCCCGGCAGCGTTTTCTGAATCCTGCTGTGGAAACGCAGATGCTGGAGATCAATCCATCCATCAGTCCCAGGACGGAGAAGGCCATTCAAATGGCGATGAATATCCATCCGGATCAGAGGATTCAGAGTGTTCAGGAGTTTAAGCAGGCCCTCCTTGGCAATTGGGACCCCCGCAGAAACCCCGGAGCTCCGCTGCCGGCTCCAAAAATGAGTGAGCTGTTGGAGGCATCCGGTGAGCAGGTTCTGGCCTGGGGGGCCGCCTTAATGTTAATCGTCAGCTTGATTGTGACTTTGATGCAGATGTCCTGACGGCATGGATCCTTTGGATGAGATAGGATATGATCCAGCCCAGCAATGCCCCGACAGCAGAGGATGCGCCCCAGCGGAGCAGAAGAGACTCTCGGCCCAGTATCCAGGCAGAACCGGGCAAATTGAACATCAGATAGTTATACAAAAACAATCCCCCGATCAACGCAGAAAAACTCCACCGAATACCCCAGCGGACCAATCCGAAGGAAGCGCCAACCTGGTAGGCGATCATGGCGACAGTCCCCGTCGCCAGGATTGATAGCAGCCAGTAGCGCCAAATCGTGTCGGAAGAATCAGATCCATCACCGGGTACAGCCGGAGTTGGGGTTTCGGTAGTTGGAAGAGTCTGGCTGGGGGTGGAAAAAGCATCCGGCGGGGGAGTTGACGTGGAGCCAGTTTCCTCTCCATCCTCACTGCCAATCACATTGATTTGGATGACGTTTGAGCGCGCAGAAGCACTGATCGCCTGCACAGTGAAATTTACGGCACGATCGATCAAATATGTTGATGATGCTGATCCATCGACAGTCGTTACCTCAGGGAGATAGGTCTCAACACCCTGGGCGGTAATCACAAAATCAACCGGGGTGCCATCCGGCACCGGGTTGCCGTTGTGGTCAAGGATCACACCGGTTTGGATTTCAAGAACCTCTGAGGTGTTGAAGACTGGAACCGTAGGGGTTTCAGTTTGAGCGGTTTGAGGGATCTCTGGATCTGAGATATTGCTGACAAAGATATTAAAGGGGCGATCCGGGTCTGGAGAGGTGGCCGAGATCAGGTCATAGGCAATCCCCGGTACAGAGACCGGAAGGCGGCCTCGTGGGGAGGGGATTTCTTTAAAGAGCAGTCGGGCGGCAATTTCAACTGAAGAAGGAAGTTGATTGTACAGCCCGTAGAAGGCAGAGATTTTTGATATGTTGGTGGCATCTAAATAAAATGGAGCCCCAAATGCAAAGACCACAATTTTCTTCTCTCGAAGCAAATCCTGCCTTTCAGAGAGCAGTCGATGGAGTGCCTGGGAAGTAGGCCGACTGTCGCTGAGGTCAAGCGCTGCAACCAAAATCCAGTCCGCATTAAAGAGATCCTTTTCAAGATGACCCACATCCGAGGGGAAATCTAACAATGTGATCACTTCTTTGTATGAATAAGAGGTGATATTCGCCCGGACAAGTTGGCCTCCTGAAAGCGGGCCATAAAGGCCCAGGATGGCGTTTTCAAGGTCTGTTTTTCCCAGTGTGGGCAGCTCAGGGCATTCACTGCAAGCCTTCTGGGTCAGGACATCCGTGATGATCACCAGGCGGTCGTTGGTGGAGGGTGGTTCCGGGAGGATCGAATCCAGCTCAGTGATTTCTGGATTGATCAGGGTTGCGCTGTTCCGAGCAACAATGGATGCGATATCGCTCTCGCCAAGCGTCTCGGGGATGGAAAATGGGCCGGAAACAGCGCTGATATCAAAGTCCGGGTAAAGTGAATATTTCAGGGCAAGAATCCTGGCCACTGATTCGTCAACGCGGGCCGCAAAGGTTTCATCTTCCTTATATTTTTGAGCAAAAAAGTCCAGGGCTGCAGCAATATCTGAGCTGAGGATGGGTTTTTGATCCATCCCCGTGTCCCCCAGGTAGAGAATGTCATTTCCAGCGATGATAGCATCCAGGGCCACCTGTCGAATATTGAAAGCGCTGCCGGTGGGGTCATATAGCTGGCGGAGAGCCTGGCTCCCCAGGTTGTCACTGATGACCACGCCCCCGCTGGCGCGCCATTTATCAAACGGGTCCAGCCCCATCAGCAGGTTGAAAGCCTGAGGGTCAAGACTGATTGGGCGGGTGGTGGAGCGAATATTTCCCTGCAATCCCTGGTAGCGAATATGAGAATTAAGCAATCCATCCACTGTTGCCGAAGCATCGGGGGCCTCTCCGGTCACCGCAAAAAAGGGGGCGAGGTCAATTTGCTGAAGCTGCTCCAGGGATTTCCTAACTGTGGCGATTTCTTCCTCGGGGAGACGGTCAGCAGAACCAAGCCCCGGGAAGTATTTCCCGATCACAGCCAGTTTATTGTTGCTGCCTTGATGGACCCCCCGGATATAGGCCTGACCCATCTTGCCAGCCCAGTAAGGATCCCCGCCAAAGGAGCGGACACCTAGATCGCTTTGTCCTGGGGCAGGGTCCACGTATACATCGAGCGAGGGGCCAAGCAGCAGGTTGACACCAAGATTCGAGAGCTCTTTCCCGGCAGTTTCACCAGTTTCTTCAGCAAGAGCAGCATCCCAGGTGGCACCGATCGAAAGCTGACTTGGAAGCGGGCTGAGTCCATCGAATATTTCTGTATAGTCTGATTGATCGCCTTCGTGGGATAGGCCGATAAACAGCGGAATAAAGGAAGAAGGATCAGACTGATCCATAAGCGGATTTTCTGAACTGTCATTTGCCGGGGATGAATTGAATTCTGCCAGCTGAAGCTCATTGGCAAGGTTTCGGCAGTCCTCAGGCAAAGAAGAGGCCGATCTGAAATTGTCATTATCCCGCTTCAAGATCACCCCACCAATATGGTAATTGGCAACCAGATTGTAGATCTCGCTATCAGGATCCCCGCTGGGCCCAGCGAAAGTGACCAGGAAAAGCTGCCCCACTTTTTCCTTTGCGCTCAGATTCGCAAGCTGGTCCAGCGCTTTCTTTTCAGCAGCCGGAGTGGATTCGCCCTGCGCCAGGGAGGCAGGGAAAAAAGCAGCTAGAAGGAAGCTGATAAATAAAAAGGCAAGAAACAGGCGGGAAAAGATAGGTTTCATCTTGGATAGCATACTTAAATCGGATCCTGGCCCAGGCTCGGCAGGGGTAAAGAGCTGTCAATTCATCTCGGTGATTGTTCTGCGGGCCAAGGCAGGGTCGTCAGTGAAGAAGCCGTCAATCTTCAGAGAAAGCGCTTTTTTGATCTCACCGGGGTGATTCAAGGTGTAAAAAAATACTTTTTTATCTATGCTTCTAAGGGTGCGAAGGATAGACGGTTTAAGAAAATTCGCGGAAAGGTGGACGGAGTCAACAGGCAGCAGTGCCGCGATGCCAAGCTGGAACCAGATTAACAATGGCAGCCCATGAATGATGTACCCTTTTTGAATGCTGGTAGATAGTTTATGGGTTTCAAGGATCGTAAACGGGTTGAATGAGGAGAGCAATACAGCTGCTTCCAATCCCTTTTCCTGAACCAGATTGATCACTTTGATGGGAAGAATCCCCCAGGGGCTGGAATACTCTTTGAGCTCAATATTGTATAAAAAGGAGTCCGAGAATTGATCCAGTACCTGGGCAAGAGAGGGGATGCGCTCTCCGCGAAAGGCTGATCCATAGGCAGCACCAGCATTCAGGGACTGAATTTCTGACCAGGATTGTTTGCTTACGGGGCCATTGCCGTTGGTCGTCCTGTCAAGGGTCCGATCATGGAAAACGATCACCTGGTGGTCCCGGGTCAGCTGGACGTCAAATTCAATAGCATGGGCTTGATGTGATAAGGCCAAATGAAAGGAGGACAGGGTATTTTCCGGTGCGTGGGCGCTCGCGCCACGGTGGGCAATCACAGCTGGTTTTGGGAGCAATTCAAGCATGGGAAGTAGAGAGAATGAGAGTTGCATCCATCGCTAGAGGTCCACGAAGAAGGCGTCCGCTGCCTGGTCAAGAAGCTCCTGGGTCATCTCAGCTTTACACCCCAGGAATTTCGAGATGTCGATGATCTGGTTGCAGATTTCCCGGGGGTGGGAGCCACGTAAATTTCTCTCAGGCTTGATGTACCACTTCTTAATCAAATAGGCCAGGTTTTCTTCGTTGAAGGGAATCCCCTTGGAGTCCGCGACCTGTTTGAAGATCCTGCGATAATCCTCAAAAGAGGGATCTCCAACTCTGATTTTGTGGCGGAGACGGCGGAGGAAAGCTTCATCGACAAGATCCCGGGGAGGGAGGTTTGTTGAAAAGACAATCAGTTCATTAAAGGGGACTTCGACCTTCCGTCCCGTGTGAAGCGTTAGAAAGTCAATCTGGTTTTCCAATGGGATGATCCACCGGTTGAGGAGGTCTGTTGGGCGAACCTGCTGGCGCCCAAAGTCATCTACCAGCAGCAGCCCCCCGGCTGCTTTGAGCTGGAAAGGTGCTTCATAGAATTTTGTTACAGGATTAAAGACAAGGTCCAGGTCAGTTAAAGTCAGCTCACCACCGACAATGATAAATGGTCGTTTAATCCTAACCCAGCGAGGATCCCGGCGCATGCCGGTTTTTAATGAACCGGTCCCGGTTTCATTGACATCATGCTCGGGGATGATTTCATGGTTAACTGAATCGTACAGTTTTACCACCTGCCCCTCGATATACAGGGCATAAGGGATGTAGATGGATTCTTTGAGAATCATGCTGCCGATTGCCCGGGCAATACTGGTCTTTCCATTTCCAGGGGGGCCGTAAATGAACACCGATGTTCCGGAATTGATTGCTGGACCAACCCGGTTGATGATATCCTCTGACAGGGTTAGTTCTGCGAGATAGTGACGCAGCGCTCGCGGGGAAACATTCAGTTTCCCGAGGCTTTGTTTGCGGATCGCATAGTTATAGTCTGAAAGAGGGACGGGTGCAGGACCTGCATATTGGCTGCGTTCAATTGCCTCTCTGGCACGGCTGATTCCAGCTTCGGTGATCCCATATTGATAGGATCCTTCCCCGAGACCCATGGTTGAAGCTTTGACTTCGATAAATTTCTCCCGTTTCAGGGAATCAACAATTTTATCGACGATCGTTGTATAGGGCAGGGTGATTTTTTCCGCGATTTCATACCCTGTGAGATATCCTTGAAAATAGAGGATTTTCAAGGCCAGATCCTGGAGCCATAATTTAGATAATCCGGTGTCGCTGATCTGGGTGATGGGATGGGGGCCGAACGGTTTTGTCCCGGTATGTTGGAATTCTGCGCTTTGGGTGGTAGTTTGCGAGCGAGGAACATTCATAAAATGCAGCTCCAGCGGTAGAGGGATAATCACCAAAAAAAATTTCCGAAAGTTATTATAGCACGCCTGCGGGAATGGTCACCAAACAATCCTGTAAAAGGTGGAAATTGGTGGTTGCCCTGAAATTGAGCATTTTATTGATTCCGGAATGGTTCAGGAGGCAGATTTCGGAGATCAAACAATAATTTTTAGAGGGTCGGGGCACTGATATCAATAATTCTCAACTGCAAAGATCGTTTTCCGCGGTAGAAGTTTTCTTCAAATGAATACACTAAATCAACTTTCTTTGGCAGCCGGGAACAGATCTCTCCAAACCCAAAGCCGATGGCAGGGAAGGAGACCTGCCCATCGGAGACGACCAGTTTGAGGTGGGATTTGTCCTTGCCCACCTGACGTTTCTGAATAATATCAAGATTCCTTGTGAGCAGTTTCACCTCAGGATTCGATTCTCCTGTAGGTTCCAGCTGTTTGATTTCCTCAAAAAGATCCTCACCCAGCCAATCAAGAGGCACCTGGGCATCAATCCGGGTTTGGGCAAGTAACATATCATCATCCAGGGCAGCAGCCGCAGTCTCGATCAGCCCGGATCTTAATGTTGCCAGCTTTGCGGTTGGAACGGTGAAGCCAGCCGCCAGTGAATGACCGCCATATCGGATCAGGTGGTCCTGGAATCTGTGCAACGCCTCGAGAATATTAAAGCCCGGGATGCTTCTGCAAGACGCAGTGGTTTCTGGCCCCTGGATGGTGCCAATAATGGTTGGGCGATGATAGCGATTGGTAAAGTGACCCGCGGCAATACCAATAATCCCGGGATGATAGGCCTCATCAGCGGCAAAAAGAAGGGGAGGGAGGCTGCTTTTTTCTGGCAGCTTTTTGCTGACTGCGTGAATGACAAGGCCTGTTTTTTCTTTTCGCCGCTGATTGAGAATTTCCAGCTTCTGGGCGAGGTACCCGGTTTGCTGAGGGTCGGGATTGGTGATCAACTCCAGGGACAGGTCTGCTGAATCCAACCTGCCCGGGGCATTTAGCCGGGGACTGATCTGGTAAGCGATGTCAGCTGTGGAGACCTTCGTTGGGGTGAGTCCAGCTGCAAGAATAAGCGAGAGCAAGCCCTGGCGGTGGTTCTGATTAAGGCGGCTCAGTCCCCGGGAAACTAGAAAACGGTTCTCTCCCAGCAGGGGAACGACATCCCCCACGGTGCCGATTGCCACAAGGTCTAAATAGTTATCTGGCTCAAGATCAGAAAAATATGTGGAGAGTTTTTCGACCAGTTTATACGCTACACCAACTCCGGCGAGGTCTTTATTCGGATAAGGATCATCCCGCCTGTTCGGATTCAGGATGACATCTGCCTGCGGCAAGCTTTTATTTGGAAGATGGTGGTCCGTGAGGATTACCTGCATTTGAAACTGCTTGGCTAGATCGATTTCATCAAGATCACGAATACCGCAATCCACCGTAATGATTAGATCAATATCATCCTGATGGCATTGATGGATTGACGTTTCGGAGACTCCATAGCCATCCTCAGTACGGTGAGGGAGGAACGGCTGGACGTCACATTCCAGGGAGCGCAGTGCGCCAACGATCAGCGCAGTGGCAGTGATCCCGTCGGTGTCGTAATCTCCAATGACGGCGATCTTTTTCTCGGACTGGATCGCTCTGGCAAGCAAAGCGGCCGCTTTCTCGAGATCTTTTAGTTCTTTTCCGGCAACATCAGTGGGAAGATCACGCTGTAAAAAGCGTTGGATCTGCGTTGAGGTTCGAAATCCCCTTTGATAAAGAATGGACTGAAAGGCAGGGGAAAAGACTGAGCATAGACTGCGAAAGGAATCCGGAACAGGCGCGGGATACGTCCAGTGGGTTTTAGTCAGGGTCATATTAGGCGGGTGGGCTGAATCAGGCGAAAGCTTTCCGGGCAAATGCGAGAGCTCCCAGGAGACCAGAGTTATCCCCTAATGCTGCCGGGACAATTTGGAATTCATCCAGGAACGCCTGTGAAAGGACTGAGCTTGCAACCGTTTCCCGAATGGCGGCAAACAGGACATCCCCTGCCTTTGACACTCCCCCGCCAATGACAATTATTTCAGGATTAAAAATGTGAAGCAGATCTGCCAGCACAAAACCGATGTGCCTGCCAGCACGTTCAAAGGCTGCTCTGGCCAGCTGATTGCCCTGTTCGGCTGCTTCCTGGAGAATTTTTGCTGTAAGCTCCACTTCGGGGAAGATGTCCTGAAGTTTTTCGTCTTCCAGCTGTGAAGAAACCCATCGGACGATCGAGGGGCCGGACGAGTATGCTTCCAAATGACCTTTACGACCGCAGGAGCATTCGGGACCCTCAGGAGAAACGGTGATATGGCCGATTTCGCCAGCAAAGCCGTGACTTCCGAGCAGCAGCTGGTCATTAATAATTATCCCACCACCCACGCCTGTGCTGATTGTGAGATAGATCAAATGGTGATAACCCTGGCCTGCTCCAAACTGCCACTCCCCGAAGGCTGCTAAATTGGCATCTTTCTCGATCACCACCGGGAGAGACAGCTTGTCTTCAAGAAACTCTTCCAGCGGGAAATATTCCCATTCCGGGATATTTGGTGGCTGGATCACAATCCCATTATCCGAGTCCAGGGGGCCTGGGCAGGCGATCCCGACTGCGCAGGGGTCCGCGTCCTCAGGCCAGATTGTTTCGATCAGGTGGATTAAACGGTCCTCAATATTCATCCCTTCAGATCGAGTGCTGATGCGGTTGTACTTGAGGGCATCCTGACCGTCTTCTGGGTATGAAGCTGCCCGCATATTGGTACCGCCAATATCAATTGCCAGGTAGGATTTCATAGGGATCAGTATAGCACAAATGTTCCTAAAAGTTAAAATTGATTTTCAGCTGGAAAGCTCCTCGCGGTTTTTTAGATCTTTTCAAGCGGAAGCAATTTCCATGTTGACGGAAGGCAAATCCATTGCTATGATTCAAACGCTAGGAGATGTCTATGCAAAAAGAGTTGAAACTAAAAATTCAAGAAGGCATCCAGGGGTTAATGAGATGGATGAGACCCGGATTAGGTGTCAAACGCTGGTTTCTGGTGATCTTTTTCGGCACAACCTTTCTGGCAGTTGGATTCGCGATGTTCTTGCTGGATATTTACAGGCGAGCTCCCGAATCCTGGTGGCTGCCGATCATCACCTTTGCTTCCTTGCGGCCGCTGCCTCGGCTTCTCCGGGTGCTGGTCTTTTCAGCAATCGGGGTGGGAACCGTCATTTGGGGGGTGGTCGGGTTGAACCGGTCCCTGCTCGGACCGTTTCTCAGACCGGGACACCGGATCGTTGATCGGCTAGAGAGGCATCAAAGCAGAAAGCACGGACCAAAAATTGTTGCGATTGGTGGGGGCCACGGATTGGCGGCGCTGCTTCGGGGATTAAAAACATTGTCCCACAATTTGTATGCAGTTGTCACAGTTGCGGATGATGGCGGATCTTCTGGGAGGCTGAGAGACAGCCTGGGAATTCTCCCCCCCGGTGATGTTCGGAACTGCCTGGCAGCCCTATCGGACGATGAGGATTTGCTAACACACCTTTTTCAATACCGATTTGCCAATGCGAATGGAAGCTTGAAAGGGCATTCCTTTGGGAACTTGTTTATCAGCTCTATGGTAGAAGTAACTGGAAGCTTTGAGCAGGCCATAGCGGAATCAGGGCGGGTTTTGGCTGTCAGCGGTAGAGTATTTCCGTCAACATTGGAAAATGTCACCCTGGTTGCCGATGTAGTGGGGGCTGAGGATCAGGAGATCATCCGGGTGGAGGGAGAGAGCAAGATTCCTAAGACAACCGGCAGCATACAACGAGTGATGCTCAAACCAGAGAAACCGGCACCCTATCCAGATGTGATTCGGGCGATCCTCTCAGCAGACTTGATTGTGATCGGACCGGGCAGTCTCTATACCAGCATCCTCCCTAATTTATTGGTGAATGACATCACCTCGGCTATCAGAACCAGCCAGGCTTTAAGAATATATGTGTGCAATGTCGCTACTCAGCTTGGGGAGACAGAAGGATATACCTGCGGGGATCACATCCGGGTTCTGGAAGAGCATGTGGGTACAAATCTCTTTGATATAGTGGTTGCGAATAATCTCTCCCCGGAACAGTTTAATCCCCGTGTAAAACCGGTTATTGTGGAAGACAGCTTGGCCATGAGGTATCATGTATATGCCAGAGACCTGATAGATCGGGAGCATCCCTGGCGGCATGATTCTCTAAAACTGGCCCAGGCATTGCTGGATTTATTCAGGGAACGGACGGGTCCTTTAACAGTATAATTTGCTTGTAACATTCAAAATGGTTTGAATGAATTTACCCACATAGATACGGAGGAAAAAAATGACGACTCGGATTGGAATCAATGGATTTGGAAGAATTGGGCGGCAGGTACTCAAAGCAGTAAGAAAATACCAGGGTGATAAACTGGAAGTTGTGGCGATCAACGATTTATTTCCTGCGGAAGATAATGCCAGGTTGTTTAAATACGACTCAAATTATGGGATTTATGATGGGAACGTCGAGGTCAAAGATGGAAACCTGGTCATCGATGGTGATGTCATCAAGGTATTTCAGGAACGAGACCCCGGCGCCCTTCCCTGGAAAGAGCTTGATGTGGACATCGTCATAGAAGCTACTGGCGTGTTCCGGGACACAAGCAAAGACCCTGGACCCCAATCACACCTTGCGGCTGGCGCGAAGAAAGTGATTATCTCCGCCCCTGCAAAGGGGGAGGACCTCACTGTCGTCATGGGGGTGAACGATGAAAAATATGATCCCAAAAACCACCATATTATTTCAAATGCCTCCTGTACGACAAACTGCCTGGCCCCCCCGGTCAAGGTAATGCATGAAACTTTTGGGATTGTCAAAGGCTTGATGACCACCATCCACTCCTATACCACCTCTCAAAGAATCCTGGACCTGGCCCACAGCAAGCCGCGAAGAGCACGAGCTGCAGCCTTAAATATCATTCCCACAACGACGGGAGCGGCCGTGGCCCTTTCTGAGGTGATTCCAGAGATGGCTGGTAAGTTCGATGGGTTTGCGATGAGGGTCCCCACGCCAACGGTATCCATCGTGGATATGGTTATTGAGCTTGAAAAGGAAGTGACCATTGAGGAAGTAAACGCCACCCTGAAGAGTGCAGCAGAGGGCGACCTGAATGGAATCATGGGGTACACGGAAGAACTTCTCGTTTCGATGGATTACAAGGGCAATCCCCTTTCGTCGATCGTGGATTCCGATCTTACCAATGTTGTCGGCGGAACCATGGTGAAAATCGTCTCCTGGTATGACAACGAATGGGGATATTCCTCCCGTACTGCCGATATGGCTGCATTGATTGCCGGAAAACTATAAGCCGGGATGATAAAACGCCCCTGAGCAAGGATCAGGGGCGTTTTTTTCTGCCAGCACAGGAAAATGCAGCAAACAGGAGGTTGTGTGGACATGTTTGATAAAAAAACTCTTGAAAATGTTGAGGTTGAAGGAAAGAAAGTATTTGTCCGGGTGGATTTTAACGTCCCTCTCCAAGACGGAAAGGTGGAAGATGATACCCGGATACGAGCGGCGCTGCCCACCATCCAATATTTATTGGATCAACAAGCTGCGGTCATCTTGGCCTCCCATCTTGGCAGGCCGGGAGGGAAACCGGATCCTGCTTTGTCTTTAGAGCCAGTAGCAGCCCGCCTGCAAGAACTGATTGATCAGCCTGTAGGATTTATTGAGGACTGCATTGGAAAGAAAGCAGCAGCTGCAGCGGAGAAGTTAGGGAGCGGAGAGGTCATCCTGCTCGAAAATACTCGATTTCACCCGGGAGAAAAAGCCAATGATCCCGAGATGGCCAAGCAGTTTGCGTCCCTTGCGGACCTGTTTGTCAATGACGCGTTCGGAACAGCCCACAGAGCTCATGCTTCCAATGTAGGTGTGGCGGCACATTTGCCATCGTGTGCTGGATATTTGCTGGAAAAGGAAATCCGCTATCTGGGATCGGCAATTGCGAACCCAGATCGGCCATTTGTGGCCATTCTCGGCGGGGCAAAAGTGAGCGGAAAAATCCAGGTAATCAAGAACCTGCTTTCCAAATCGGATTCAATCCTGATCGGGGGAGGGATGGCCAATACTTTTTTCAAAGCCCAAAACTATCAGCTGGCTGATTCCCTTGTCGAGAACGAGGCGGTGGAGACTGCAAAAGAACTGCTGGAGGCGGCCGGTGAAAAACTGGTTCTCCCAATAGATGTCGTGATTGCCAATGATTTCAGCCCCCAGGCTCAAAAAAAGGAAATCCCGATCGGGAATATTCCCGAAGGCTGGCGGATCATGGATATTGGGGCCGACACGGTAGAGCACTTTGGAAAGTATATCAAGAAGGCAAAAACCGTGGTCTGGAATGGACCCATGGGCGTGTTTGAATTCGAAAAATTTGCAGCAGGAACCTTTCAATTAGCAAGGGTCATCGCTGAAGCGGATGTCCTTTCAATCATTGGCGGGGGAGATTCAGCGGCAGCCGTAGAAAAAGCCGGGCTGGCGGATCAAATTACCCACGTCTCAACTGGGGGTGGGGCTTCCCTGCAAATGCTCTCCGGCGAGGAGCTCCCCGGGTTGAGAGCTCTGGACGATAACTGACCGGGGGAGTGACTGCATAGCGGACTCATAAGAGCGCAGACCCATTATCAGGGTGCTGCGCTCTTATGGGTTTCGGAGATGAGATAGAATAGGGGCTTGAAGGGTTATTACCAGCTGGAGGAAGCAGGGGGAAATCAAGCAAGCAGCTGGATTTAATCACAGTTCCAGGGAGGAGGCAGAAATGGAAACGAAAAATCTGCATGGATATTTTTTTGAGGATTTTCAGGTAGGAGATCGTTTTTTGAGTCCTGGACGGACGATCACTGAATATGATGTGATGGCTTTTGCGGGGATATCCGGGGATTACAATCAGCTTCATACGGATCAGCAGTACGCTGCGCAGTCAATATACCAGACGAGGATTGCCCATGGATTGTTGGGTATTGCCGTGGTCAGCGGATTGGCTGCCCGGTTGGGGCTGGCAGAGGGAACCGCGCTGGCGCTGAGGAGCATTCGGTGGAAATTTCGAGAGCCGATAAAATTTGGAGATACGATTACAGCGGGGTTTGAGGTCTGTCGAAAGCGGGAATTAAAGAGCGGTGCGGGGGGATATGTGGAGATGAAAGTCGTAGTCCAAAACCAGAGCGGGGACATGGTGCAGAATGGAAGTTGGGCTATTCTTGTCCGCAAGAGATCCCAGGATTAGGGACGGCTCAGGAATGACTGATGAGTTCCTCGAGGGCAGAAACAAGTTCCGGAAACAGAAATGGAAAGCCTGACCCGATCAGGCGGTCTGGATAAACCCGCTGTCCTAATAGGACGACATCGGCAACTTCTCCAAAAGGGATGCGGAGAACAAAACCCGGTAGGGGAAGATAGGAGGGGCGGGAAAGCACTTCTCCCAAGGTGCGGGAGAAGGTCCGATTTCTAACCGGACTCGGTGCTGTGAAATTGTATACCCCTGAGCTGCCTGGCTGTCCAATGAGGTGGTGAATTGCTCTGCAGAGGTCCTGGATGTGGATCCAGGAATACCACTGCTGTCCGGTTCCAAATGGGCCTCCGACAAACAATCGATGCGTGAGCAGCATCCGGGGCAGGGCGCCGCCTTCCGTGCTGAGCACCATGCCAATTCGGATCACGACCCTGCTAACCCCCAGGGAGAGAACTCCCTCAGTTGACTTCTCCCAGGCAAGGGCAACCTTGGATAGATAACCCTCCCCGGGTGGATGGCTTTCAGTGATCAAGCGGTCATCCTGGTGAAATGGATAATAGCTGATCCCTGAGGCTTGAACCAACAGTTGGGGCCTGGACGATGATGAGGCGATCGCCTCGGAAAGTACCTGCCCGGCACGGACCCGGCTTTGGATGATTTTTTGACGTTTGTCCGGGGTCCAGCGTTCGGGGAAAAACCCTTTTCCAGCAATGTTTTCCCCTGCCAGGTTGATGACAACCTCTGATTGATCCACGACTTCTGTCCAGGGGCCAGGGCTTTTTGCATCCCATTGGATGTACTCCAGGGCAGAATGACGGGAGGAAGGGCCGGATTTAGAACGACTTAGCACAAAGATGCGATGACCTGCTGGAGCAAGTTCAGCGATCAGTGAGGATCCAATCAACCCTGTTCCACCGGAGATGAGGATATTCATCGTTTAGCTTTCCTTGGGCTGGTGATGCTGGAATTTTTTCTTTAAACGATCCAACCTGTGAAATAAATCTTTTTCAGCAGGGTGCTTTGCTGGCTCCAGGGAGGTATTTTCCAGCTGTTCAATCGCAGAGAGGGTCCAATGCAGTGCTTCCTGATATTGTCTGAATGAATGCTCGTAGGCCTTAGCCAATTCAATATGGGCATCAAGATCCCCGTGCCTGGCGACCGCTTCCCACAATGGTAGGGCCTGATCCAGCAGGTCAAGCCTTTTATAAGTCATGGCCAGCTCTTTCTGCACGGATATCTTTTCCTTGACAGGAAGCTGAAGATGCTGCAGGATGTGCTCATGGATTATGAGAGCCTGTTGGTAGCGATGAACTGAATAGAAATAGGAGCCAATGGCAGCTAAATCCGAGAGCTTCGAATACCCGGGAGCAAGCGGTGTTGAGATCCTTGCGGAGATATACCTCAGCAGGGCTGCAAGGGAGATCACGTCCATCTCGTTATGGTAAAAGATCCTTTGGAGGGGGAGGGGGTCCTTGGAGTGCAGGAATTCGAAAAATTTTTCCGGGATCTGCCAGCCCGGGATGTCCGTAGAATCACGCTCCAGATGGAATAGGTGATATTCAATGTCGCCCAGGGAGCAGGTGGGAAGAACGGATGACCAGATGCGGCGGACAATATGGAGCAGGTCTATATGGTGGGCATCAAGCAGCGGGGGAGGCCAGCCGTGGATTTTGTAACGGGTGATCAGGCGCGGAAGATCGAAAGACTTCCCGTTATAGGAAACCACTGCTTGGGCTGCACAGAGGAATTTTTCAAGCGCCCACAATTGGGCTGTTTCCGCCCCAGGATCATGGAGAAAAAACTGCGCTACATGAAAACGGTTTTCCTCAAATTTTCCCGCTCCGACGATAAAGGTATATGTGCCGGTCCCACCGGATAAACCGGTTGTTTCCGTGTCGATGAAGGCAATCTGTTCGTAAGGGATGGAAGTGATGCCGGATAGGGCAGGATCCCTCTCCAACCAGGATAAATCCACTGCCGGGGTGATTTGGAGATCGCCGTGAGGGGTGCCAAGCGGATAGGTTTTGTGAACCACAAAGACATCCCCATGGGGGGTCGCCTCCCAGCTTCCTGGAAGAACAGCATCCAGGGGGGCTGGCTTTTTTTGGCGTGGTTTTTGAGTGAGGCCTTGTGGCCCAATCTGAACCCCAAGGGATTGCAGCTTTTCCGCTAAAGATTTCATATTTGGATTGTACTATCCTGACTCAGCCAGCTGGGATTAAAACAAGGAATGGATCTTTGCGGAACGGAGATAATATCGGTAATTCATGGTCTCCTGCAGGATGTCAAGAAGCTTCCGTTTGTCAGATGGGAAGTCAGCGGAACGGGTTTGCGCGCCAGGCTGGACGGTGAGTAGATCCCCTTGGGGTGAATAATCAAATAAACCGGCATTCTCAATGCAGGCAAGTCCCAGGCGGACAGCTGTGGCTGTTTGAGCGGTTTTCGCTGCGAAAGTCTCAATCTGAAACGATTTTCTGTTCGTGAGGGCATACTTAGATAGGCTTTGAAGATGGTCCATGAAGGCCGACGGGGAAGCGGTCGGCGGGTCAATCGCAAACAGCAGAATGCGGTCTGGACTCACATCCTGGACTGCTTCCTGAAGAAGCCTTGCGCTTGGTGGGGTTGTCCAGATAATCAGGGTGCTGGCCCGAGAAAGCTGGGTTCGATCCAGGCCGGTTGGCGCCCCGGTTTGATGGGCTTCGACCCAGATGACTGAATCTGGGTATTCATGGGCGGCGCTGCTTACTGCAGGCAACGGAGCAGGGTCGGCACGATAGTCGATAATTTCCAAAGTTTTTTTGATTGGCGGGCTGATTCGGGATGGTGTCTCAGGGGAAACACGCAGATCTTGAATTGTAATCTGGGGGGAGGATTTGCCGTGAAATGTCGAAATCTGCAGGGTGTATGCGGCATCAAAGCTTCCTTTGGGGAGACTCCTCTCAGCACTTCGCCACCACAGCAGGGGGAGCACGGTGTTGTTCGAATCAACAGCCAGGAGCTTGCGATGTTCTTTATTTTTCCCAATCAGTTGGCTGTCTGTTATCGTCAGTTTGCGTGTGGCAAATAAAAGGGCTGGGTTACCAGGGCCAAACGGAGCAAGCCGGGAAATGTCCTCAATAAACGGAATTGTGATTTTCGAAAAATCAATCTCTGCATCTATATTGAGGGTGGGCTGGGGAAGCTCGTCTCCCAACTCGTGATGGATTTCATTGGAGAGGTTCCTACGAAATTCAGGAACTTTTTCCAACGGAAGTGACAAACCAGCTGCCATGGGATGTCCGCCATGGGCGGTGAGAAGCTCATCCTGGCTGGCAATCAAAGAGGCAATTGGCACCCCAGGAATAGATCGGGCAGATCCCCGGGCTGAATTTCCAGCGGTTGTCAGCAGAATCACTGGCTTATAGAATTTATCCACCAGGCGGCTGGCGACGATCCCAATGACCCCGGGATGCCAGCCGGGATCCAGGAGGACCAGGGCCTGGTGTTCCAGCAGCAGATCGGGGGCCTGGTGAATTTTTTCCAGGGCAGAGGAATAGATCTCGTCGGTTAATTGCTGACGCCTGGCGTTCAGCTGCTCCAGGGTGTTTGCCAGCTTACGGGCTTGATCCGGACGGTTGGTGGTGAAAAAATCAACACAGGAGTTCGCATCAGACAATCTGCCAAGGGCGTTCAAACGAGGGGCAATTTGAAAACCTATCACATCCTCTGTAATCTGATCAGGATTCAGCCCGGCATTTTGATAGAGGGCTTGCAAGCCGGGACGGTTTGTTGTTTTCAAGACGGGGAGACCGCGCTGCAAAAGGAAGCGTGTATCTCCAGATAAAGTGGCAACATCAGCGACGATCCCTAAGGCAACCAGGTCCAGATATTTTTCAGGGACAACCCCAAGCTGATTGAACAAAGACTCAATGAGCTTATAGGCGACCCCCACACCCGGGAGGGTGGCGAGGGGATGATCCGAGCCTGTCAGATTGGGGTTGATAATCGAGTGTGCCGGAGGAAGCTGCACGGGTAGCTGGTGGTGATCAGTAATCAGCACATCAATGTTTTGGGCATTCGCAGCCTCGACTGCATCATGGGCATCGATCCCGGTATCACAGGTGAGAATCACCTGGGGGTTTTTCTCATGGATGAGTCTCAGCAATTTCCCTGGATCCAGGCCGTGAGACTCGCGCAGCCGGTGGGGGATGTAGAAGTCTACCAAACAACCGAGCTCCCGCAGCGCAGATACCAGGAGTGCGGTGGAAGTCTGCCCGTCGACATCGAAATCCCCCCAGATCAGGATTCGCTGACCGCGGTTAAGGGCGGTAGAAAGCCTCTCAACAGCCTGAACAAGCCCCGGAAGGGAAGAACCAGGCGTGGGATTATAGCAGGCGGGATCCAGGAAAGCGGCCGCCTGGGAGGGCGAGGTGACTCCTCTCCGAACGAGGAGAGAAGACACCAGGGGATCTCCCGCGACGCTTTTTTCCAGCTTATCTGGAACTTCGACTGGGTCCGGAAATATCCATCGCTTCTGAATATTGCGCATAGGCATTTAAGGATACCTTTAAAACTCGATTTCCATAATCTGATCAATATCTTCAACAATCCTAATCTCGATTTCATCCTCCAGAAAAGGAGCAAGCTCGAGGATGCCCGCTTCTTTCCCTCGTTTACAAAGCGATCGGTAGGGGCAAATCTGACAGCGCCGGCGGTCGTTGGTGAGTGGGAAAATGCTTTCCTGGCGCGAGAAATCTATAATTTGCTCGATCAACCCCAGCAGAACTATTTCTGAATGCTCTCTCGCCCCTTCAGAATACTGATAGACTTCCAGGGGTTCCGCGTCAAAGCCGTACCAGTAAATCATCTCCACGGCATCTGGCGAAATTATTTGATCTGGAAATAGATTTTTCGATGCTTTCAGGAATAAATAAGGGTAAAGAATAGTCTGGATTCGCTTGGAAAGGGCAGTCCGATCCGGTTTGTGGTGTGAAGTTTTCCAATCGAAGATTTGAAAATGGCCTTGGCTGTTTTTGATAAGCAGGTCAATTTTTATCACCAGACGTTGGTCCTGGAAGGGCATGGCCAGCACAAATTCAGTCCAGTGTTTGCTGAATTCAAGATTGTCAGCAAACAGGTGAAACCGTTCAAACAGCTGGGTAAGTTCTTCTCCCAGGATTGAACTTTGTAAAAGATCAGGGTCGATCCCTGAGAAGTACTGCTGGCAGAGTCGGTGAAAATCAATCCCCAGCTGGATTTTCTGCTCAAAAGCAAGGAAGGGGCCTACCTGGGAAGCCGGCCAGGAAATGTTCTCAAGGTATTTCAATTGAAAAAGCCGCGGACAATCAACAAAGGCTTGCAGGCTGCTCTGGGAGAGGGAGAGGGGCTTGTTCATGGTTTGGAGGGTGGATTTGTTCCCTAGCTGTTTGATTGATGTTGCCTTGAGTTCCAAAAGTCCTGCAGAGCAAGGAGAGCAGCGGATGGTTTGGCTTGCTGCCTTTTTCCCGTGTTCCAGGTGACGATGAGCTCCTTCCGGGCCCGGGTAATTGCCACATAGAACAGCCGAAGCCGCTCCCGGACAAATTCTAAACGAGATTCCAGGGTTGCTTCCCCGGGAATATACTCCTTGGCTTCAATGTTTTCAAGAAGGGTCTCAAACTGCGCCTGAGATTCCGCAGCTGCATTCAACTGGTTTTTTAGAAACCATTTTTCCCCAAAGAACCAATCATCAGGCTGGTTGGCTGGGAAGTTGAAATTGTTCGCAGAGATCAAGTAAACCCGGTCCCATTCCAGGCCCTTAGACTTGTGGACGGTGGTAACGACAACTTTTCCCCGATGATGGTCAGGGTGAAACTCCTGGTCGGATGCGAAAGTGAAGAAGCGGCGCTCATTGCGGGCAAGCACACGCAGCTCGTCAGTCAGGTCAACAAGCGACCAGGAGGGATGCTGGTTGGATAGATCCCGGAGAAAATTTGCCAGCTTATGGGCAATGGCAAGTTCCGAGGGGATTTGAAATAAGTCCCGGGCCAGGATCAGGATGAGCTGGTCAATGGGCAGCAGGACCGCTCTTTGCCAGCGGAAGACAATTTGCCGGAAGTCATCCAGAGAGTGGGCATGCGCGGGTTGCTGCAG
Organism: uncultured Anaerolineales bacterium; assembly: GCA_964621835.1. GTDB lineage: Bacteria > Chloroflexota > Anaerolineae > Anaerolineales > UBA11858 > B10-G9. Next base: position 49,948 of record CAZUMA010000008.1, read on the forward strand.
GGTGATGTCATCCTGCCAATCGAGCTCTCCCTTCGGAGAAAGAAATGATTCTGGAAATGCAATTTGGGAAATTGTCTCGGAGATCTCCAGCACTTCCTGCCACAGTGCTTCATCCTCCTGATCTTCTTTCCGCCAGACCTGGTAAACCTTGGCCAGCTTTTCAGGCGCCGTAGGATCAGCAAGGTATCCCAGGACGATTACCAGGGCTCCGGATGTCTTTCTTGTGGTGATTGTAGAATTCAGATATTCAATCACCTCAAGATCAAAATGATCGCGAAGGTGGTCGGTGAGGGCTTTTCCCCGAAAGTTTCTGGGGACCAGGATAGCAACAGTGCTCTGCGGGTTTTCCTCAATCCAGCGGTTGACGGAGAGCGCAACCGCGTGGAGCTCTTCAGCAGGACTGAAGTCTTTTTCGTATAGATATATACTGTCGGGATCATCCGCTGGATTTCCCTGTAAATCGCCCGCTGGGGTAGGGAGGATTCTGACGGGGACAAGGGCATCTCGGACTGCTTTCTCGGGGTGGGACTGGTGAGTCCAGCGGGCCAAGTAATTCGCCAGATCCATGATACTTTGCGTGCTGCGGCCTGAATTAGGCAGAGTATGAGAGCGATCCGCGTCCTGAATAAAATCAAGCAGATATTGCGGATCCGCAGTCGTAAAGGTTTCATAGATGGCTTGGTTAGGATCGCCAACTCTGACCCAGTTTTGTTCCTGGGGAGGCCCCGCCAGGAGATCAAGGATATTTTCCTGCATTCTGCTGCTGTCCTGGGCCTCATCCTCCAGGATGTACGGCCACTGATAACGAAGCCGTTCCAGTAAGTCTTCATCCAGCTGGAGGATGTCCAGGGCGAACCGGATCAAGTCATCGAAATCAACAGCTCCGCGATAGGATAGATCGCGCTGATAGGCGGCATACATCTCAGCGCCCATCACGGCAAGCGGGAGGTCATGACCGGATAAACGCTGGAAAATGTCCTCCGGGGAAAGCTGATAGTTTTTTGCAGACCTGATAAATTGCAGTGCGATTTGATCCAGGATATCTGGAATCTCTCTGCGGTATAATCGCTCCCGTTTTTTGGGGTTAAGATCAACAGATAAGTACTCCTCAAAAGTTTGGGGATGGCTTCTGAGCCACTCTGCGACTGCCCCTCTCCGGATCCGGATAGCCTCGCGTTCGTCAATAATTTGAAACCTGGTATCTAACCCGACCAGTTCTGGGCGCTTCCTGACGATATCATGAGCCAGGCCGTGCAGTGTACGGACCCGATATCCAAGGGAGGGAATCAGGTCTCTTGCAGAGAGGAACTGTCGAATTTGCTGGGAAAAATGATTTACAGCAGCATTGACAAGGGTAACAATCAGGATTTCCTGGTCCATCTCAAGAGAGACATGCTCAATCAGCACAGCGGCCATCAAAGACAGGGTCCAGGTTTTACCACTGCCGGGAACCGCTGAAACGCCCATGGTTCCCTGGCGGTATCTGAGGATTTCCTCCTGAGCTGGCCTGGGTGCAATTTTTTTAATCATGGTATTTTTGAGAAGCGATCAGGGGAAGAAAAGCGGTGCTGGGATGGATCAATATTGATTACCTCCGCTGAGGTAAGGCTGGATTTGGTAAAGTGCCTGGGCTAAAAGGCCTTTTTGATCATACCCCTGTTCATCAACCTCGGTAAGGCAAAAATAAATAGTCTTGCTGCAGCGCCGTATCAAGCCTTTCACCAACCGGGAGAGAGCATGCTTGCTGTAGGACAGTTCGTCAGCATCAGTCCAGGTTTGCCCAACTTCCCAGGCTTGGTTCAGAACATAGGGATGGGTTAATGGCTGATAGATTCTTTCGTACCAGCCGGTTGAGCCGACATCCAGCCAGAATTGATATTTTACCGGGAAATTATTGACCAGAAAAGTGGTTGAAGGGGCCAAAAATACCGCGTCAGGGGGATGACGCTGCCAGGCAGAGAGATATTGAGCGGAGATAATCCCTTCCTCAACCATTTGATAATACTGCCTGCCAGCTTCCATGACATCGAGTTTCAGGGGCCCCATCACAGATCTGCGGAAGCTTTTTGAGGACTCGATCAGATTGGAAGCAACTTGAGCCCGGTCAAAATTCCCATGAAATCCAAAACCAGGCTGGGAGAGAATTTCACCAAATAAGCGCTGAAAAAAATCATCCAGGGGCTGGGGAGCGTCCTGAGCGGCCGATTGGATCCAGGTAATGAGATTTTGATAGCGATTACCGACCGCATAGGTAATTCGACCCCGGATGGTCTGTGGGAATTGCTCGAAATCTCTCCAATGACAGACCCCATCTGAGCGGCCAGAGCCATGCTCTGCGAGAAGAGCAGCTCTGGTCAGGTCAAGATCCTCTATGGCCAGTAAAAGCGCATAGAGGAGTTGATAGGTTGTTGGGACAATCTTCCAGTGAGGGTAAGCAGTGGCTGCAAGAGTCAGCAGACAGCGTGAGGCTGGTTCTTCCCTTAAAGCCCGGGACGGGCGATGCGAAAAAGGTTGAATTCCGCGCTGGGTCAGCTCTTCAGTGAGTAAAAAACGCAGGGAATCACTCAGAAAAGGTGCGATAATGACAATTTCATCCGGGGCCGCATCATGCTGCAGGAGTCTGGAAATCTCCTCCCCAACCCAGGAAATCATCTCTGGGTAATACTGCTGATAGCTAAACCTGATAAATTCATAGGCTGGGGGAGGTTCAGCTGGTCGCACCTGGGGAGCAGAAGAGGTGATCGTCCGGCTGAGCAGGATTTCAAACTTCGTTAATTCTGAGGGAGTCACAAAGCTGGATTTGAATTGGACAGAGTCTTTGCACAGGGTTTGAAGCTGTTTACCGGACACAGGATCTGCGCCAAGAAATCGCCGGTATCCGCCGTTCTCATCATAAATCAGCAGGGCGGAATCCAGGGAGGGAAGGAGCTCTGCAACAAATTGATGGCATACCGGGATATCCTCCTCCAGATTGTCAAAAATCAGATGCTGGTATCTTGAGTGGAGGTAGTCTTTGATCTTTTCACGGGGCCAGAGAGTGTCCCGGAAGAGCTCAATCTGCAGCGAGAAATCCAGTAAATTATGGCGGAGGCAGAACATGCGAAACAGTGTTGCGCACTCCTGGGCGTTATCGAAAATGCTGTGCTGCCCAGGATCTCCAATCCAGGCCGAGATCAATCGCTGGGAGATTTCCTGATAGGAAAAGCCATGGATCGCAGCTTTGTTCAGGTTGTCAAGGATCTGGCTGTAAAGGCGATTTCTCTGAATGGAAACTGAAGAAAAGTAGCCTTTTTCCTCAATCAGGGGCCGAACCAGGGAGGCCATGAAATACTGCGCGCTCTCCAATGTCAGAAACGTAGGAGGGTTGGTAGGTTTTTCAAATCCTGCTTCCTCGGCGATCAAGGGCCAAAACAGTTCGATCAGCCGGTGTGCCAGCCCCCCGATGGTGGCAATAACTGGAATCCCTCCGGGGGGAAAAGAGGGCAGAGCCAGGGATTCTTGATATGGGGCTGCAAGGGACCGTTGGGGAAGAAGGATCAGGATTTGATTTGCTGGAACATGATTTTCAGAAAGAAATTGAACCCGTTCCACACCTGTGGTGGTTTTTCCAGAACCGGCAGGTCCTGAAAGAAAGATTTTTGATGAAATGGGACTTTCGATCAGGGATAATTGAGGCTTAGTAAGTTCCATGGGATGATCGGGTTGGTTAAGATTGTAGCTGGGACAGCAACTGATTGACCTGAAAGCCGGAAGTCTCCAACAGGGAACAGATCTCCTGGTGGCGCTTATGAAATTTTGCAACCTGCGCCTCAGCGGCAGATAGGGCAGATTCGTTAAGGCTCAAGATCACAGAGGCTGCAAGGAATAAAGCGGCTAGATCCTCAAAGGCTTCCTTATTGAACCAGGTGATTGATTGGTGGTCATGAACTTGAAGAAGCTCACGGGTGCGGGATTGGGAAAACCAATCCATTATGACAGGCTTGAAGTCCTTGAGCAGGGACCGGATTGATGGCTGCCCGGAGTGGAAAAGAATCAGAACGAAGGCAGATACTTGGTGTGGATCGACCCTGGTTATGAGATCCTGAAGATCAGGATCATCAGAAAATTTGCTCTCATCTGAAAGGGTTATGCGCAGGAGGTCTTGCAAGGCAGCTGATGCAAGATCGTCTTCAAATGGGAGCAGTAATCCGTAGAAGAACAGGGCAATCATGATTTCTATTTTGTCAACAACATCCCAATCCTCGATCATGGCCGGAAGAGCTGCAAGCTTATGGAGAAAGCCCTTGCTGTTTGAAAAATCCTGGCGGGGGAGCCCCGGACCTCTCTCCAGAACCACGCCAAGGCTTGAAACTGCTTGGTCGATGCCCTGATCAAATCTGGTCAGGAAATCACTAAACTCAGATCCAGGAGGCCCCTCAGGGATAGCAGCAGAGGAGGATGGGGGGTGCAGCCAGGTTGGGACGAGCAGATGCAGCGATCGTGCAATTGCGGATGCCGCCGGGGCAAACCGGATTTCAGTCAGTTTTTCAGAAAGATCAGGAACCCCCTCTCCGTCCAATACCTCATGCAATTTCGAGTAATCATCAAGGTTTTCTGTAATGGATACAAAATCCCAAAAAACATGGTATTCATATGCACCCAGTTCAAAAAACAGTCCCTGGGAGATCAGTTCCTGGAAGGGGCGTATATATTCCAGCCCGGTGATGTGATCTTTATAGACAAGAAAACCATTTCCCCCGGGTGGGATACCAAGATAATCTGCCAGGTCAATCTGGTTTTGATTGATATTGGTTGATTGGCGGATCCATCCTTGGGTTTCAGCCCAGGCATTATGATAGAGAACCAGCGCGCGCTCATCCTGGAAGCGATTCGCATAGGCAAACACATCCTGGTTGAGTTTTTGTGCTGTGGTGAAAAAGTCAAATAGGAAAAAGTTCTGAACCCCAGCAAACAAGTAACGCTTTTTCAGAAGGGGGAAAATCTCTTTTTGATGACGGGCGATCAATTCCTCATCGGGAGATTCGTTGTAATAAGCCCGTTGATACTCCATGCCATATTTTTCGGTAAACCCTTCAATTTGGCCGTGACCGAACATGGGAAGGCCTGGCAAGGTTGCCATTAATGTACAAACCCCGAAGTACTTCCCACCCTTGCCAAACTGGGACAGCGCCGTTTCCTCATCGGGGTTGTTCATGAAATTTACGAATCGTTTCAGGATTTCAGGATCAAACTCCAGGGTTTTGATAATCAGGTTTCGATATTTTGCGTTCTGCTCATCACGAAGCATGTGCATAAAAGCGCTGTTGTATACCCGGTGCATTCCAAGGGAGCGGACAAAAAATCCTTCCATCATCCAGAAAGCTTCGGCGAGAAGCAGGGTGTCCGGGGCTTCTCTGGCGATCCGATCCACTACCTCCCGCCAGAACTCCTTGGGCATTCGCTGGTTGAATTCTTCTTGGGTCAAGGAATATTCGGCGCGAGTTGGGATCGCCCCCCCCGATCCCGGTTCTGGAAACCACAAGCGCTGATAATGGCGCTTGGTCAAGGTCATGGCAGCGTCAAAACGGATGACAGAGAATTTGCGGGCCACATGGAGGATGGTCTGGATGACTGCTTCCCGGACAGCGGGGTTGAGATAGTTGAGCTGCGCGGTGTCGTTCCAGGGCATCGCAGTGCCGTCGTTCCCGTGATAAATATACTGGGCAGCGCCGGAGGATGGGTCGACCCGTTTAAATACCACTGCTGCATCAGTTTTGGTATAGTAACCATCTTCAAGGTATATTTCAACGTCCGGATGATCAGCAAGATCTGGGCCCTGAAAGGTATAGCCGGGGAAGGGTGGATGAGCAGCGGAGATAAACCATTCTGGATGGTCCAGGATCCATTGAGAGAAGATGCCCACGTGATTTGGCACCATGTCAGCAGCCAGCCGGATTCCCGCTGCCCTCGCTGTGCTTGAGAGCTGCTGAAAGGCTGGGTCCCCTCCAAGGGACTCAGAGATCACATAATCGTACAGGGAGTAAGCAGAGGGGATAGCATCCGGGTTGCCGGTGAGCTGCTTGATCCGTTGAGATGCTGGACTCCGCTCCCAGAGGCCAATCAGCCACAGGCAGTTAATTCCCCAGCTGGACAATTTGATCAATTCCTCTGGGGGAATCTGGTCCAGGCGGTATATGGGGCGTTGGTATTTCTTGGAGAGCTGGTCCAACCAGACGAATACATTTTTTGCAAGCAGGACAACCCTTGGCATCCAGTTTTTGTCTTCGCTGAATTGAACTGGATCCTCAGCAGGAAGCGAACCGGCTGAAGAAAAATCCGAACCCTCAGCATCGCCAGGGCCCAATCCCCGAAATCTATGTTCCTCTGCAAGTTGGTCCAGGGAAAGAATCAGGTCGTCCAGCAGGGCAGGGGGGAGGATGGCCCGCCAGTGTGTGAGGATGTAATCAAGCTGACCGGCAAGGGAATCCGGAGAGAAGCGAAATGGACTGCGCAGCAGATCAAGAAGGGATTGGGAAGTTGAGGGCAGTGAAGGGCTCCCTTCAAAGTACTTTTCCAAAACGGAAACGAACTCCTGATAGGCCTTGGATTCTGCAAGCTCGGAAAATCTAAAAAGCACCTCGTCCTGGGATAATGCCGGGTTTTCGTGGGAGAGGAGGATCAGGACCAGGGAGGGGAAATAGGCAAGTCGAAACTTTTTTTCTGACGGATCCAGATCTCCTGCAGTTTGAGACGGTGAAGACGGGTAGGCAGTCATGAATTGGCGGAGGAGCCGGTAGTAGCTCTGGGGGCCGAGCTCTCCTGCGACATACTGGTCTGCCTCCTGGAACAGGTCCGGGCGGATAACCCGCCGATATCTTTGCAGCAGGTGCTGGGTAATTTTGCCAATCAGGCCGAATGCTGCAATCTCACTTGCGGAAAACGGGATATGAGGCTGAAGGCGGCTGACAAGAAGGCGGGCGTTTCGAATGGGAGTGTAATCAAACTCAGGCGGGACACTTGCTCGGAGCAGGGCATTGCGGGTGAGGGGGTGTGTGGGGTGGGCGCTCAAAATTAACAGAGTCCTTTGGAAGGTAGGACAAAAACTTTCAAGTGAGAACTGTCCGGGCGGTTTATACTATCCAGTACGATAATTATTTCGCATAGGCAATATATCATTTTAATTATAATGACTCGCCATTAATATCTAAATCATGCAAATCCAAACTTCCTTCAATTTTTAAAATCATGATCTCATGAAACAAACTTTCCTGCCTCACCACCACCTGTCTTCTTTTGACCAGTTCCAGCACTGCCAAAAAACTAATTACCACGTCCATTTTTGAATAATGATCCCCTAAAATCGCTCGAAAGGTAATTTGTTCTGCCCGCTTCAGCATGGTTGAGATTTTTGCCAATTTATCTTTAAGCAATACCTTGGGGCGTTCCACTACAGTATCAATAGATTTTCGATCCAGGTCTGTTTGGAAAACCTGGCGGGCCATCTCATACAACGCCAGAATATCAAAATCCCCAAAATCTACCTGACTGTTGAGATCCAGGTCAGATGAGATCCGCACATAAGATTGATACCCCTGCATTTTGCGATCTGCAAGCAGTTCAGCAATCTCTTTATACCGTTTATAGGCAAGCAGCTGCCGGGCCAGATCATCCCCGACATCTTCTTCTTGATCTTCTGTTTGAGAGGAATGGGGCAGTAAGGCGTTGGATTTGATCAGAAGCAGTTTTGCCGCAATCACCAAGAACGCGGATATCTCATCTGGAGGGGAGGATTCCATTTCTTTAAGGTGGAGAAGGTATTGATTGGTCACCTTTGCCAGCGATAGCTTGGTGATATCCAGCTCAGCATTCTCAATCAACTGGAGCAGTAAATCCAATGGCCCCTGGTAGACAGGGGTGTTGATCTGGTAATTATTGACTTCATTGGTCGCAAACCGCAAATTCATGCCCACATTATACTCGACAACACCAGCCTCACTCGATCCGGGGCAGGTCAGTTTTCATCCATCTTTCCTGAATGGCAGGAGATATGGCATAATAAACTCAACCCGGGATTGGTTTCGCATCAAGATATAAGCGCTATTATCGATCAGGGAGCAAAAAAAGGAGCCATCATGATTGACGAGCCGATTCATGTAACGGATGAAGCCTTTGAGAAAGCTGTAATTAAATCACAGCTGCCAGTTGTTGTTGATTTCTGGGCCCCATGGTGTGGACCCTGTAAAATGGTCGCTCCCATCCTGGAGAAAATAGCCAGGGAATATGCCGGAAAAGTAAAAGTTGCCAAAGTCAACACAGATAAACACAGCAAGTGGGCCAATCACTTTGGGGTGCAAAGTATCCCAACCATGCTGTTTTTCTCCGATGGAAAAGTGATTCACCAGGAGGTGGGAGCACTTCCGGAACCAATCCTCAGAAATATTCTGGACCAGTTTCTCGATGTTCTGACAACCGAGGCATCCCAGGATTAAAACAAGGTCTTCCCGTCCTTGAAAGCAAAACCTTTTCTCTTGATTCCCCCAGGTTACGATTGATCCAGGATGGGCTGCCTGGGCAGTCTGAGTAAGAAGGTATTGCCGTCTTCGCGAACGTTGAGCTCAATATCGCCCCCTAGCAGCCGGGCAGTGCGGCGGGCGACCGCTAATCCCAAACCCATGCCCTCATACCGCCTGGTCAGGTAATTCTCCAGCTGACGAAAATCCCGAAAAATCAGTTCCTGCTTGTTTTCAGGGATCGGATCCGCGTGATCATGAAAGGCAAGCAGGACCTCCTGACCCGCCAGAGATCCCTCGATGACCACATCGGCATCCCGGGGAGAAAACTTGGCGGCATTGGAAAGGATATTCTTGAAAAGGATAATCATACTCTCGCCATCATATTCCAGCTTTTGCAGCTCATCTGGGATACGGACATTCAGCTGAATATTCTTTTTCTCCAGGTTTGGTCTAAGCAATTGGTAGGTTTGCTGGTAAGAATCTTGAAGCGGAATCGGGTTCATGTGGGTGATTTCTTTCTCGCGCTGCAAACGGGCGAAATCGGTTAATTCCTGAACAATTCTGGTGATTCTTTGGACATTTTTTTCAACTTCCTGCAAGTATTCTTTAGCCTGGCCAGGATTTTCATCGATTTCCTCCAAGCTCAAGTTCAGGTATCCCGAGAGCAAATTCAACGGTGTTCTTAGTTCATGACTGACCAGGGCAACAAACGTGTTTTTCAGCTCAGCCAGCTCCTGCAGCTGCTGTTTCAATAGCTGAGCATCCTGCGCACCATTCGTAGGGTTTGAATGAGGAGGGTTGCTGGGCATCAGTCTCTTTCCGCTGGAAGAGGGTACAGCGGCTGTAAAACCTTAATTACCTGCTCCTGGACCTCATGGGGAGTCATCGAGTCGGTATGGAGATAAAGATCGGCATGTTCTTTTGCGTGCAGCAGCCGTTGGGTTTGTTTGTGAAAAATAGTTTCCTTCCAGGTATTGCCGGTCCTGTGGATCGAAACCTGGTAGGAGACATCCAGGAAAATCAAGAAATCAGGATTGGTGATAAGCCGCCACATATCCGGGACATAGGAGTGTTCCTGGGCAATTTGCCGCACCTGAAACCCACATTTTTCCAGGAACGCTGCGAGAGTTGTTTTCCCTGCTGCACATGGGCCGACGATTGCAATCAGCGGCCTTTTTAAGTTCATATTCCGAGATGATTCACCGGCAGCTGGACGGTTAATCTGCGGACCAGGTCCTCTCCTCCAGGGATCACCCTGAGAACCACGATGCTGATATCATCCCGTGGTCGACCGCGGTCCAATTTCAAAGCATGGTACATCAATGAATCTGCAATTTTTTGGGGAGAGGGATTCTCCTCCTCCAGCTCCACCTTTAAACATGTGCTGACATCCATGGAATCCCCGTAATAGGTCCCGGCATGAACCAGCCCATCTGTGTAAGCCACGACCGTCAGGCCTACATCCAGGGGAATTTCCGAAATCATTGGACGTGTGTCCCTCCTTAATCCAACCGGGCTTGATTCCCCGGATAGGAGTTTAATATGATTTCCATAAGAGATCACAACTGGTGCTGGATTATTCCTGGTAATCACCAGTGTGCCTGTCTGTAAATCCGCAGAGAGGATGTTTAGAGTTGCTGAAACCCGACCACCCCGCTCGGTGAACAGAGCATCAGAAGCGGCCCTGGCAGCAGCGCCGTCCCGCACACCATCAGCAAGTAATTGAATCACTTTGCGAACGACCATACTGGAGACCCATTTCGCCCCTTTGCCAGAACTCTGACCATCAGCCAGCACAACAGACATTCCGCCATTAGGCCGCTCAATGACCTCAGCAGTATCCCCACTGGATGAGGTAGCATATTTCTTGATCTTGGAGATTGCAATTTGGACTTCCATGGTCAAATTTTACATGATCCTGTTTAAAATGGGTAGCCAACCATCCGGATCTTAACCTCTGATTCATATCGAAAGAGGATGCCTCTTTCCCTGATTATACATACTTCTCAAGCAATGGCAGGAACATGCTTGCCAGACTTAAAAAAATTAAAAAACCAATAATATCAGTTATCGCAGTGACCAACACGGACCCGGCCATGGCCGGGTCCTGTCCGAGAGCCTTCAGCAGGAGAGGAGCAAGGGTGCCAACGATGCTGGCAACCAGTAAATTGCCCAATAAAGCCAATCCAAGCACCATTCCAAGCGGTGGATTTGACTGCCAGAAACCTACGCCTGCCCCCACAATGACCCCGATGAGGATCCCCAGCAGGATCCCCACGACCAGCTGGCGATAGAGGATAGGCCAGATTTTCGACAGATTCACCTTCCCCAAGGCCAGGGACCGTACAATCATGGCCACATTCTGACTGGCCGCATTCCCACCCTGGGCTGCAACCACAGACTGGAAGAAAGCCAGGACTGCGACCTTGAGAAACAGATCACTAAAATTGCTGATTACCCAGGAGGCAATCAAGGCAGTGAGTGTGTTCAACAGCAGCCACGGCAGTCTGCCTTTCAGCTGCTGGGTGATCGCACTTTCGGGTTCCAAGGCAGAATCAGAGACACTCGCCAGCCGGTAGATGTCCTCAGTAGACTCATCAATGAAAACATCAAGGATATCGTCATGAGAGATCACACCCACCAGGTTCTGCTTGCTATCCACAACCGGCAGTGCGGAGAGGTCATAATGCTTCATCAGCCGGGCTGCCTCCTCCTGATCCTGCATTGCCTGGATCCGGATGACATGAGGGTCCAGGATTTCTCTCATCGGTTGATCTGGTTCAGCGCAGACCAATTCTCGCAAACCAACTACACCAACCAGTTGTTTTTGCTCATCCACGACGAATAAATAATAGGGGATATCGCTCTCATACCCTGTCTTGCGGAGATGCTGGATGACAGATTCGGTGGTGTTGCTTGGAGAAAGGGACAGGAAATCCGTGGTCATCCTTCCACCAGCTGTCTCATCTGGATATTTCAGGAGGGGAAGGACTTCATCCGCCTCTTCCATGTACGAAATGGTTTGGCGGACCTTCTTTCCGGAGAGATCTCCCAGGAGGTCAGCAGCCTCATCCGGATCCATATCATCCAGAATATCAGCCAGAAAGGGGAGGGGCAGATTCTGGGCAGCATCCAGTGTCTGGCGATCATCCAGTTCATCAAAGATGTCTGCAATTTCAGAAATCTTCATTTCCCTCAGAAGGCCTTCCTGAACTTCTGGTTTTAGATCTTTGAACAGCCTGGCCTGGTCCGCAGGGTGGAGGGTCCGCAGAATGGCAGCAGCTCCCGGAAGGTTTCCCAGTGAAAGCTGATCCTCCAATTCCTGGATCCTTTCCGGATTGGTGTGCTCGTATATTTTCATAAAATATCCCCTTTAAAAGTGGAAAAACTGGCAGAGTCCTCTTGGCCTACCAGATGGGTGAAAATGCTGAAAAAAGCGAAACAGGGAGTCAGGTGGTCAGCAGGACAACCTCCACTCCCTGTTCTCGCAGCCAGAGCAGCGAATCCTCGATTTCCGCAGCTTTCCCAGAAATCTGAACATCCATCCAGCCTTTATCAGCCGTGACGTTGGCACGAATGATGTTCACCGTAAAGGAGTATTTTCGCAGCAGACGGTTGATGATCGGCTCATCATGCAGTCTGGGAGGAAAGATCAAGCGAACAGATTGGCTCGGCATATTGCCTCCTTTCTCCTGATTCTATTTTAACATGAAAAAACACCGGGGCTTTCCCCGGTGCCTGACAAAAGCAGAATCCTTTCTTTGTCAAAATCTTAGCGAGCTTCAGCTTCGCTCGCTAATTGCCCACAACCAGCCTGGATGTCAATCCCCCGCCTGAGTCGGATCGTGCAGGAAATATGGGCTTTCGTTAACACCTGCTGGAACAGCTGGACCTGCTGATCAGCAGCTGGTTCCCCTGCATATTGAGCGATTGGATTGAGGGGAATGATGTTTACATGGGCTAGCATCCCCCCAATGAGATCCACCAGCTTCTTTGCCTGATCAACGCTGTCATTCACACCAGCAATCAGGGCCCATTCAAAAGTGATCCGGCGCCTGGTCGTTTTGGTATAGTGTTTGCAGGCGGTCATGAGTTCCGCCAGGGGGTAACGCCGGTTGATGGCCATCAGGGAGGACCGCAGGGTATCCTCAGCCGCATGCAAGGAGACTGCTAAATTTACCTGGGAGTTTTCTTCCGTGAACTGGTAGATTTCGGGAACCAACCCCACGGTGGAGATGGTGAACCGCCTGGCTCCATAATTCATTCCTTTTGGATCATTCAAAATCCCGATTGCCGCCATGACCGCGTCAAAGTTATGAAACGGTTCTCCCATGCCCATAAAAACAACATTGGTCAGTTCCTGGTTTTCCCCGGCAAGCTGTTTGGCAACCCTGACAACCTGCTCGACGATCTCCCCCTTGGTTAGGTTCCGGACAAAACCCATGCTGCCAGTTGCACAAAATTCACAGCCCATCCCGCAACCTACTTGACTGGATATGCAGGCGGTATTCCGGCCCTGATACCGCATCAGGACCGTCTCAATCGCCAGATCATCGACCAGGCGGTAAAGTTTCTTTTCTGTCTGACCATCGGTGGAGTGAATGGTCTTTTCTTCCGCCAGGGATGAAAACAAGAGGATTTGATCCAGGATCTCCCGCAGCTTCACCGGGAACGTGGAAAAGTCATCCGGAGAATGCCAGTAATGCTGATAGATCCCTTTCCAGAGCTGATCTGCCCTGTAGGCGGGTTGATCCAGCGAGCGGAAAAAATCCACAGCTGAGGAATGGTCAAATTCAAATACTGATGTCGGGGTTATGAGATCCATGGATCCAGCAGGGCAGCGATGTCCTCTGCGATGTAATTGGGGGCCGGTTGCCATTGTTTGGCTTCTTCCTCAGAGACGATCCCGGAAAGCACAACCGCAGTTTGAATTCCCATTTTCTGAGCGCCGAGGATATCAGTTTCCAGACGATCCCCGATCATGAGTACATGCTGGGGATCACATGCCAGCCTTTCCAATGCGGTTTGGAAAAACGGTTTTTCCGGTTTGCCAATCATCACTGCGTCCTGCTCGGCGGCAGTCTCTACCGCGACCACTACCGTGCCCGCTCCGGGCATCACCCCGGATCTGGCGGGAAAGGTTTTATCAGGGTTTGTCCCCACAAAAAGTGCCCCGGAGCGGATATGGTCTGCTGCCCTGGCAATCTTTTGATAGGTCAGTTTTCGATCCAGACCCACAACCACAGCAGCGACTTCCCTGTCATCCCTCTTGCCTTGATGAATCCGGAAACCTTTCATTTTGACTGCCTCAACCAATCCATGCTCGCCCACGACATGAACCCGGCTTTCCTCCGGTATTTTTTCCTGCAGATACACTGCCGCGGCCTCGGAGCTGCTAATAACCTGCCACTCTTCCAGATCGACACCAAACTCCTTCAGCAGAGCCAGGTACTGCCGGGGATGTTTTGTGGAGTTGTTTGTCAGGCAGATCACCGGCCATCCCAATTGATCTATCCGGGAGAAGACATCCACCAGATCCACAATAGGCTGACTTTCCCGCCACAACACCCCATCCATGTCCAGCAGGACAGCTTGAACGTCTTTCGGCGGTGTTTTTTGGTTCATAGTCTGGCATACTCCTAAAAAAAAGCCCGGATTCAGAGAAATCCGGGCAATCATCCGATGGATGTTAATCCTCGGACTCAGTGTCTTCCTTCTTCTCAGGTGTGATCAGATCCTTTTTTTTGACATCCAACACTTTGTCAATTAAGCCATACCCCACAGCATCCTCAGCAGTCAGCCAATAATCACGTTCGGTATCATCGCGAACTTTTTCTTCCGGCTGCCCGGTGTGGGAGGCCAGGATCTGGTTCAGCTGCTTTCTCAGCCGCAGGATCTCATTTGCCTGGATCTCAATATCCGTCGCCTGACCCTGGGCCCCGCCTAACGGCTGGTGCATATGCACTGTGGCATTCGGCAGCGCAAACCGCTGGCCCGGGGTCCCTGCTGTCAGCAGTATGGTTCCAAATGAAGCAGTCACGCCCACAGCAACGGTATTAATCGGGTTAGGGATCATCTGCATCGTGTCATAGATCGCTAAACCAGCATACACCTGTCCCCCCGGGGAATTGATATACATTTGAATAGGTGACTCGGTATCCTCATTGCTGAGATAGAGCAGCTGGGCAACGATCAAATTTGCCGTTTGATCTGTAATCGGGGTGCCGACAAAGACAATCCGATTTTTTAAGAGCAATGAATAAATATCATAGGCTCTTTCCATTCTTCCGGATTTCTCAATCACCATGGGAATGAGAGATTGAGGGGTAAACTTGCTCATTGTGCCTCCATGTTCATCTTCTGTTAACCACGCCAGTAGACCCTCCCTGTTTGCTATTCCTCTGAGGAAGCTTCCTGGGTAGTTGGATTGCTATCAACTTCTTGGTCTTTGGTTTCTTCCTGTTCTCCGCCTTCTTTCTCTTCCTGCTCAGCATCCGATTTCAAGAAGGGCGTTACATCCTCCCCTTTGGCAAGGGTAATCAGGTAATCGACTGTCTTCCTGGAGATGATTTGAGAGCTGATCTGATTTAACAGGGAAAGAGACTCCTGACTTTTTTGGAAGGCTTCTTTCTGATCCTCTTCTTCCCCAAAATGTTCATCAAGGACCCGCTGATACTCGGAGGTGATCTCCTCGGTGGTGATATCCAGCTCCGCTTCCTCAGATATTTTCCCTATCAGCAGCCCACGCTCAATCCGGAGCTCCGCCCGGGGACGGAGATCTTCCCGCAGGCTTTCCTGATCTTGATCCTGGGCAGCCAGGTATGTCTCCAGATCCATTCCCTGGTTCTGCAGTCGGGCTTCAATCTCCTTAATTTCCCCCTGGATCTCATCCTCCAGCATTTGGGAAGGATATTTTACTTCGGAAATCTCCATGATTTCCTCAAAGATTTGATTGAGATATTTTTCCTCTTCTTCAATATTCTGGCGATTTTCAAGATCCTGGCGGATCTGGGTTTTGAACTCCTCCAGGGTTTCAGCATCAGAGATGGATTTGATGAACTCGCTGTCAAGCTCTGGAAGGACCCGCTGGCGGATGCCTTCGACTTCGACTTTAAATAAGACATCTTTTCCCCGGTACGCCTCGTCGACGCTTTCCTCATCCGGGTACTCATGCGATAAGTCCAGGACATCCCCGGCTGAAACACCGAGCAGCTGGCGGGAAAATCCCGGAAACGGCCACTCCTTTTTAGTATCAGCAGCCTCCTCTTTAATCATGACTGGCAGGGGCTGCTGGTTGAGCAGCAAATTAGATTCATCCTCGGGATCCGCGTCCGCCGGGTACCCGCTGAGGCTGGTATCCACCAGGCAACCGACTTCTGCGGGATGATCGACTGGTTCGATGGCAGCTTGTTGGGTCCTTAAACGCTCAATGACCTGATCCACTTCCTCCTCATCCACGGTCCCCGGCTGATAGGGGATGCGTATCTCCTGGTAATCTCCCAGCTCCACTACGGGTTGGAGAGGTATTTCAAATACAAACGTGGGGGGGTCCAGGGAGGGGATTTCTTTTACCGATCCGGGGCCGTACGGTTTGAGATCGGCCTGATCGAGAATATCCGGGTAGATCTCATCCAGAAAATTATCCAGGGCCCGATCCAGGATCGCTCCTTCGCCAAAATGATTCACAATCAGCTGGTAGGGAGCTTTTCCCGGTCGGTACCCGGGGATTTTCGTGTTTTTCGCCATCCGTTTCGCAGTTTGATGTTTTGTTTTCTCAAACGCTTCCGGGTCTGTTTCAACTCGCAGCTCCAGCTGATGATTTTCCAAGTAGTTTTTTTCAATCTTCAAAATGGACCTCGCTTATGATTTCTGCATTGAAAAGGGGCCGTCCCCGTAAAGGCCCCTGACAAAGATTCTGATCTTGAATGGGGAAGGTGGGGGTCGAACCCACACGCCTTGAGGGCACATGATCCTAAGTCATGCCTGTCTGCCAGTTCCAGCACTTCCCCGGAGCAAAGTTGTCAAAAATTATACGCCACAGCCCAGCACCCGTCAATAAATCCACTATAATACTTTTATTAACCAGCCCAGGGACGACCGCCCGGGAGCTTCGTATGGAGTAAAACCATGATCGACCATTTTAATCTGCTAGCTCCCATCTATGAGATTTTCATCTCTGCGGGACCGCAGGATACCTTAGTCAAACTCGCGGATATCCAAGACCAGCACATCGTGCTGGACGTCGGGGGTGGGACAGGAAGGATCTCCCAATATTTCTTGGAGCAGGCTGGTGGGATGGTTATCGCGGATCTTTCATTGAAAATGCTCCGGCAGGCTCAAAGCAAGCCGGGATTGATCGCTGTCAACTCCCATTCTGAACTGCTTCCGTTTCCAGCCAATGTTTTTGATCGGATCCTGATGATCGATGCGCTCCACCATGTCTGTGATCAGCAAAAAACAGCGGACGAGCTCTGGCGGGTTCTCAAACCGGGGGGGAAAATAATCATTGAGGAGCCGGATATCCAGAAAATCATCGTCAAGATGGTTGCCTGGATGGAGAAGCTGGCCCTGATGCGCAGCCATTTTCTTTCTTTAGGGGAAATTCAGGGGTTATTTGCTGGCAGGGAGGGGGCAGTGGATGGGTTCCAAGAGGACCATTTCGTGTGGGCCCAGATCCAAAAACCGCTTCCCGAATAAAAAGGCGGCTCGCTCCGGGGATAAACCTTTCGGACCGTTTTTCCCTTGGTCAGACTGCCGGGGGTTCGTCTGCCCCGAAAAGGAGCCGGTAGGCAAGGGGAAAGAGGGGGGAAAAGAAAACGATCAGGAGGCCGTAGGCCAGGGGATGCGCTGCCCAGGCGCCGCTGGCAATCGTCCCAACAGCGAACACACCGGCTGACGTCAAGGCCATGACCAGGGAGACCAGCAGGGGTTTGGAAAGCAGCTTATCCCGAAACACAGAAAAATATGCTGTATAAATTCCCAGGAATGCAGCGATCCCGTCCAGCGCTCCCATCGCCAGCAGAAATGGGATCACTTCGCTGGTCCAACCACCCGGGGGAGGCGGCGCCGGGAAGGGAATTTCCCCGCCGGTTCCGTAGATGATCCCGGCCCGAACCAGGAAGACCAGATGGCTGATTTGCAGCAATCCGTAGTACCCCAGATAAGGGGTCAATGAGGCAGTGGATTTCTTTTGGTCGTTCATTAAAACTCCTTCTGATCCGTGGGCTGGTTGAACCATCCTCTGCTTTCAATCCATCTCTTGATGGGAAGTGTATTTGTCCAGGAACTCCTCTAAAAATCCAATGACTTCCTTCTCGCCAGGCATGCCCAGAAGGGGATCAACCACCTCCTGGCAGTTCACCGCAGAAAGACCGCGGATCAACCGTTTAATGCCGGGGATGGACCTTGGGGCCATGCTGAACTCATCTAACCCAACCCCCAGCAGGAATGGAACCGCCAGGGGTTCTCCGGCGAACTCCCCGCACATCCCTACCCATTTCCCGGCCTCGTGAGCATCTTGCACAGTTCGAGAGATCAGCTGCAGGACCGCTGGATGAAACGGACTTGCCAACCTGGATACCCTGCTGTTCATACGATCAACCGCCAGGGTGTACTGGGTGAGGTCGTTGGTTCCGATGCTGAAAAAATCCACCAGTGGAGAAATCTGAGGGATGATCAGGGCCGCAGAGGGAACCTCAACCATCACCCCAAATTGAAGGTTGATTTGAAAATTCTCTCGGCCTTCCTGAATTCGGGAGAGTGCTTTACCAAGCAGGTCCCGGGCCTGTTTGACTTCTTCAACCCGGGAGACCAGGGGGATCATAATCCGCAGATCAGCCCCTTCTCCCGCGATCAGCAAGGCGGACAGCTGCTCCTCCATCACCTCCGGGCGTTCCGTGATCATCCGGACGGCCCGCCAACCTAAGAACGGGTTGGGTTCTTCCTGGATGCCCAGATAATCTACCTGCTTATCGCCCCCGATGTCCAGCGTACGAACGACCAGTGGACGGCCGTCCAGCGCCTGGATGACCGCGCGGTAGAGCTCGATTTGTTCCTCGATGCTCGGTGAGGTACTGCGATCCAGATAGAAGAATTCCGTTCGGAATAAACCCACCGCCTCAGCGCCGTATTTCACTGCCTGGTGAGCATCCTCCAGGCCGCCAATATTGGCCGCGATCTCCACCCGGACCCCGTCCTGCGTGATCGCGATCTCATCCGCATGGGCCAGATCCTGCTCCAGCTGCTGCTGGATTTCTTCCTGGCGGGCGAGAAATCGGGTCTTCTCCTCCTCTGTGGGTTGGAGATAAAGCAGACCCTGGTCTCCATCTACCAGGACCACTGTGTCGTCCTCAATTTCGAATATTTCCTCGCCCAGGCCGACGACTGCCGGGATCCCCAGGGCTTTGGCCAGAATCGCCGTATGGGATGTTTTTCCCCCCTCTGCAGTGCAGAAAGCAAGCACAAGCTCTTTATCCAGCTTCGCAGTTTCCGCCGGGGATAAATCCCGGGCGCCGATCACGGCAGGCTTTGTCAGGGTCAGTTCCTGTTCAGAAAGTCCCAGGAGGCGGATCAGCACCTGCCGACCCACATCCCGCACATCCACAGCCCTTGCCTGCAGAGTGGGATCGGGCAAATTTTCCAGCATGCTGGCAAACGCCTCCACGGCTTCATGCCAGGCGGCTTCAGGATTCACCCCTTGCTGCAGCAGATCGATAACCTTGTCTTTCAGGGCAACATCTTCGACGATGGACTGATGTGCCTTGAAAATACCTGCCTCCTCGGGTCCGATTTCCCGGGAGACTTTTTCCTCCATTTCTTTCAGGTTAGTTTTAACTTCCCCGATCGCGGTGGAGACCCGCTGCCAGGCTGCTTCTGGATCGCGGCAGGGGTAGGATGCTGGCAGCTGGATTTCATGGACGGTTTTGTGGATCAGCGGCCCGGACGCCAGCCCCGGGGCTGCCGGGATCCCGGTCAGGGCAGCCGGGGAGTTAATGTTCGCAGGGGTTTGCTGAGCGGTCATACAGTTTGTTCCTTTCCTGGTATTTGCTCGATAAATTTCGTATAGTATTATTTAGGGCTGCCTCTGATCCCTTCAAGAGCAGGGGAGGGGTCAAGATCACCCCTCGTCCAGCTCCTCGTGAATCCGCCCCAGCCATTCCCGGATCGGGATAGCCTGGGGGCATTGCTCCTCGCATTCACCGCAATCCTGGCAGAGATCCGCGCGTGAGGAGGGGGAAATATACTGGTTGTATTCCAGCCTGGCAACCTCAGGTTTCTCATACATAACCATATCATTATAAATGCTGAAAATCCGGGGGATATTCACCCCATGGGGGCACGGCAGGCAGTATCCACACTGGGTACAGGGGATCGTGGTCAAGCTCTCGTAGGCCTCCCGGACGCGGTGGATAAGAGCAAGCTCCTGCTGCGTGAGAATGCTGACACCGGATTTCGCGGCAGTGGCTGTATTCTCTTTTACCTGGTCCAGGGTGCTCATACCGCTGAGCACCAAGGACACTTCGGGCTGATTCCACAGCCAGAGCAGGGCCCAGGCTGCTGGAGAACGTTTTACCGGGGCGGAATCCCAGATTTCCTGGATCTTCTGAGGTGGATCCACCAGCCGGCCGCCGCGGATGGGCTCCATGATCACAACCGCCAGGTTCCGGGCTGCAGCATAATGAAGTCCTTTCCTGCCAGCCTGGTACTCCAGATCCATATAATTATATTGAATCTGGCAGAATGACCAGCCCTGATAGGCATCGACAATTTCCTGGAAGGTGGCATAATCATCGTGGAAAGAGAATCCAATTTGATCAATCCTGCCCTCAGATTGAACCCGCTCCAGCCAGTCCAGCACCTCAAGCTGCCGCATCTTTTCCCAGCTGTCTTTCTTTAGGGCATGCAGCAGATAAAAATCAACCCGCTCACTCTGCAGCCGCTCCAGCTGCTCGGCCAGCAGACGGTCAAAGTCCTGCTTTTTCTCCACCTTCCAGCAGGGTAGTTTTGTGGCGATTTTCACTCTCTCAGCCAGTCCGCACTGCAGCATGCGACCGATAAAAGGCTCGCTGTGCTGCTGGTGATAAGGGTAGGCTGTGTCGAGGTAGTTGACACCCTGGTCCACGGCATATTCGATCATTTCCCGGGCAGCCGTTTCATCAATGGCTGCCGGGTTTCCGTCAATAACAGGCAGGCGCATACAGCCAAAACCCAGCGCGGAGGGTTTCCAGGACAGGGTGCCAAAGGGTCGGAACTGCATCAGTGAATTCCTTTAGGAGTCTTCAAATATCTCCCAGTAGCCGCGGTCAAGCTCATCGTCGCTCAGATGGGCATAGCGCTGGGTGACCTGGATGTTCTTATGACGGGCCAGTCTCTGGGCCAGTTTGATATTTCCCCCAGAGCCCTGCAGAACCTCGGTGACAAAGAAATGACGGAAGGAGTGGGGGGTAATCGTTCCTTCCGCTTTTTCTCCCAGCGCTTCCCGGACCCGCTGGTTGATGATATTTCTTCCGGTGGTGGTGCTGATTGGTTCAACCCGGTCCCCGGCGCCCCGATCATGGCGGGCAAAGACCGGCAGGGAGGTCAGGGCCCTCCCGAACGCACCGTCGATTTCAGCCCGGGCATTCAGGTAGTCCCGGAGGGCCTCCAGGGAGCGGCTGGAAAAACGGACCACGGCTTCCCGGTCGCCCTTGCCGATCACGATCGCCCGGGCCTCATGCCAATCCAGATCTCCCCGGCGCAGTTCACAGGCTTCGTGAACGCGCAGCCCGGTATCGGCGAGAGTGAGGATGAACGCCCGATCCCGCAGCAGCTGCAGCCGCTGGCGGTTATTTTCATACGGCTGCTGATTGAGTTTTTTCGCATAGTCTATCAGGGTGAGGATATCCTGCTTGGGAAATTGGGGCAGACGTTTCCCGCTTCTTCTGGCCCGGCGCTTGATCAGCATCCTCAGCCGGGGAAGGTTGACCTCGGAGAGATTTTCGGCTGCCAGGTACTCATAGAAGCCGGTGACCGCAGTTAGATAGAGCTGCTCTGTGTTGGCAGCATAGCGCTTCAGGTCAGCGGTAAAGCGGGTGATAAAATCCTCACTGAGCTGCTCTGTGGGGGTTTCCTCGGGGGAAAGGCCGGCTTTCTCCAGGCAGTCGCAGAAGGACTGCATGGCATTGCTGTAAGTGCGGGCGGTGTTCTCACTGCGTGACAGCTCCACGGTGCGCAGGTACTGGTGGATAGCCTGCAGGAGAGATGGGCTGCTGGACCTGGACGGGGTCAAAAGGATTCCTCCTCGGAGGTTTTGGCTCTCTACCTATGTTTGCGATAATGTTACTTATCACAACCGTTTATATTTTACCGGGATTCCGGGGCCTGTCAAGGTAGAGTTTGATCTCCCCTGCTGCAGCCTGGTCTGCTTTCTGGGCCTGGGATGATCTTGGTTGCCTTGCCGCCTTCCCCCGCTGGATTCCCCCGGATCCTCCCAGCCCTGGAGCCCTGCCTGGCTTGAAAAATCGCCTTAAACCCGAACATTTGTGCTACAATATACCCTATGACCGACCTGGAACGGCTCCAGCAGCTGAGCGGGCAGATGCACCTGGAGGCGGCAGAGGATGCCCATCCGCTGGTGGTTGACCTGCCCCGCTCCCGCCCCCGGCGGGAAGCCCTGGCTGTCAGCACCGCCGTGCTGCCCAACGGCGGCAGGATCCGGCTCCTGAAAACCCTCCTGAGCTCCTACTGCGAGAACAGCTGCCGGTACTGCCCCTTTCAGACCCAAAACGATCTCCCCCGGACCGCCTTTACCCCCGATGAATTTGCCCGCTTATTCATCCAGCTGCACCGGGCCGGGTTCGTGGAGGGAATCTTTCTCAGTTCCGGTGTCTTTCAGAGCCCCGCTGCCACCCAGGATCAGCTCCTGGACACCGCGGCGATCCTGCGCCGGAAATTCCATTACCAGGGCTATCTGCATCTAAAAATCATGCCGGGGGCCACTCGAGCGCACGTTGAAGAGGCCATGAGGCTGGCAGACAGGCTTTCTGTGAACCTCGAGGCACCCCATTCGAAGGCACTCAGCGCCCTGGCTCCTGGAAAGGATTTCCAGCAGGATTTGCTGCAGCCGCTCCGCTGGATGGAGGAAATCCGCCGCCAGCAGAGCGCCCATCTGGCCTGGAAGGCAGCCTGGCCCTCCTCCACCACCCAGTTTGTCGTCGGAGCCGTGGGGGAAACTGACCTGGATCTGCTGGCCAGGACCGTGCACCTGACGCGCTCGACCGGGATCACCCGGGCCTATTTCTCCAGCTTCAACCCGATCCCGGGAACCAGCTTTCAAAACCGGCCCCCCTCCCCTCCGCTGCGGGAGTTCCGTCTGTATCAGTCCTCGTTCCTGCTGCGGGATTACGGCTTCGACCTCGAGGAACTCCCCTTCCAACAGGATGGGTTTCTCCCTCTCGAGCAGGATCCAAAACAGGCCTGGGCGGAGATCCATCTCAAGGACAACCCGCTGGAGGTCAACACGGCCAGACGGGCTGCCCTGCTGCGGGTCCCCGGTCTCGGCCCCCGGCGCACTGCCGCCATCCTCGCCAACCGCCGCCTGGCAACAATCCGGTCCATCCCCCACCTGAAAGCAATTGGCGCGTTTTCCCCCAGAGCCCTCCCCTACCTCCTCCTGGACGGCAGGAGCCTGGCGCAGCAGCTAGCCCTCTGGTGATCGGCTGCCCCGGGGCATGCCTGGGTGTTCAGCCCCGGTTTTTTTAGAAAACGTTAACAGGTTTTTTACAGAAAATCCTTGACTTTTGCTAGCGTTAGCTATATAATGACGTAAAGGCTTACGCTAGCGCAAGGGTATCTGGAATGGAAGATCGAGCGTGGATTGTCACCAAAGAAGCTGCCAGCCGCCTGGGGGTCACCCCAGCCCGGATCCGCCAGCTCGTCGCTGAAGGCCGCCTGACGGGCCAAAAGCTGGGAGGCAAATACCGCGGACAGTGGTTGGTCAAAGCCAGCGAGATCGAGGATCGCTTGCACCAGAAAGGAGTAAATGGTTCTATGAGAGTCAAAAATCGCATGACCCGAAGTCCTATTACAGCGTCTCCAAAAACAACCTTCAATGAAGCAATGCGGTTGATGGAGAACAACGAAATCCATCACCTTCCTATCCTCAATAAAAAAGAGGAGCTGATCGGCATCGTCTCCCACAGCGATATGCTGGAAGCCGAACCCTCCCGGGTCAGCACATTGAGCGTCTATGAGATTGCCTCCCTCCTGGAAAAAGTCACCATGGATCAGATCATGAGCCATCCTGTCAAGGCCATCCAGGAGAACTGCAGCATTTCCGAAGCCGCTCATTACATGCTCGAGGAACAGATCGGCTGCCTTCCAGTGCTGGATGGGAAAGAGCTGGTGGGGATCATCACCGATACGGATATCTTCAAAACTTTCGTGGAAGTGACCGGCGGCGGGGAGGCTGGGACCCGCATCGAAGCCAAGCTGCCCAATGTCATGGGTCAACTGGCAGCCTTCACCAAAGCTGCCACCGAAGCTGGCGCCTGGATTGTCTCTCTGGCCCTCACCTACGATGATTCCGGAGATTATTTCTTCATTGATATGAAAGAACGCGGAGGGGATGAAGATGCCATGCGGGCAGAAATTGAAAAGATGGGCACGGTAGAATTTCTCAATTTCACCCCCTGCTCCGATGACCAGCTCGAAGAATATGGATAAACCCTCCCCATCTATCCAACCAATCTGACCCCCCTGAGCAGCACTGCTCCGGGGGGTTTTATTTTGGAGGGTGCGCCTGGATCAGTTGCCTTCCCATTCCCACTCCCCCGCCTGGAACTGATCCAGGATGGATTGGATGGTCCCCGTCCTTTTCTCAAGCCAGACTTGCCCACTCCAATACAGCTCCTGCTTGGGAATCCGGGAATACCGGATCTCCTCCTCCGGGAGAGTCGCAGCCAGGTACAGCAAGCGGCTGATCTCAGCCAGATGTAAATCCGTCAGCACATTTCCCTTAAACGAGGAGACAATTTCGGGAATCTTGGGAATGGTTTCTACCTGGAAGGTTTTTTCAAAAACTGCCTGGAGAATAATGCTCTGCCGATCCACGCGGTCGTAGGAATTGCGGGGATCGCGCCAGCGGGCATACATCAGGGCATCCTGCCCCATGAAATAATATCCCCCCTGGAGAAATTTTGGCTGGTTTTGATGGAAAGAGTAGACATGAGCCGGGTTGTACACTTCAATCCCGCCCAGGGCATCGATGATCTCCCGGAAGATCCGCATATTCACCACAATGTAGTGATCAATGTCAAAATCCCAATTCTCTTTGAACGTGGCCTGCATCAACCCCGCGCCGTATCCCGAACCTGAATAGTAGCCCATCCCCTCGGTGCCGAAGAAATAGGCTTGATTGAGCTTGCCATGGGTTCTTCCGTTATCCTCTTCCACATCGGGGATTTTTACCCACAAGTCCCGTGGAAAACCCAGAATATCCACCCGCTGATTTTTGGCATCCACCCGGAGCACCATCACCGTGTCCCCTAAGCCGTAGAGGTACCCGCGGGTGCGCGTGTCCACCCCAACCACCAGGATCATCATCGGGTCATCCCCGTCCTGCCCCTCCCGCTGGTCCTTTCCGGCGGCAAGGGCTGGTTCCCCCCAACTACAGGAGATCAGCAGGACCAGCAGGAAAAGAATTCGTCTCCAGGTGCTCTTTTTTTCAACAACCATCCCCATTGACCTCTCCCAGCCCGTCAGCGCAGGCTATCCTGTATGAATTGATCCAGCACACGGAGGATGTTGGGATCCCTCTGCGGCTGAAAGATCTCCATCCCGTGATCATCGACATAGCCATAATCCACCTGGGTGCTCTCAGGCAGAGCCGAACAGGTCTCC
This sequence comes from uncultured Anaerolineales bacterium, assembly GCA_964621835.1. Lineage (GTDB taxonomy): Bacteria > Chloroflexota > Anaerolineae > Anaerolineales > UBA11858 > B10-G9. The sequence goes on from CAZUMA010000008.1 coordinate 75,318, forward strand.
CAGACAGCGTCATCCCGGCGGGCAAAAGCACAAACCAGGTTCACCCGGGGGTTATCCTGCAGCAGCGCCAGGGCAGTCTCCTCAAACGGCACGGTCAGGTACGATGCCGGTGAAAGGGCCAAGGCACCCCGACAGCGGCCCAGGTCCGTATTGTTGATCCATTCGCAGCCGTTGACTGCCCCATCAGCCCCAATGGAGGCTCCCATAGTCAGGATCACCTGCGGATCCACGCCGTGCACCCTGGTTACTGCCTCCATGGCTGCTTGAACATCCTTCAACCAATCCACGGTGAGCCAGGCTGCGCAGCCCTCCTGGCATTCCCGGAAGGAAAATGTGAACACCCCCAGGGAAGGTTGCGGACTGCGCTCCGGAAACCAGCTGGGATCCAGCCAGGGCCTGGCAGGATCCGCCTCCACGGATAGCTGGCGATCCTGGATCCAGGAGGCGATCACCCGCCAATCCTGCTGGTCCCCCCTGGCCCAATGAAACAGGACCATCACCGGCGCCGGATTGTCTGCTGCCGGATAATACAGGCCGGATAACTGCTGCCCGTCCTCCGCCTCGAATTCGATGACGATTGGATCCGGTGCCAGCACCACGGTGGGGGTCATCGTGGGGGTATTGGTGATCGTGGGTCGGGGTGTGGGGGTCATTGTGGGCGTCAGGGTTGCCGTGACAGCCAGCTCCCCCTCTCCTGCCTCCGTCCCAACCAGGGGGCTCTGAGCGGAGCTGTTCAGTTCCACGCAGGAAATCAGCGCGGCGCACAGCATGCCAACCATCAGCCAGCTTTTCAGTCTCAGCATCGTTGTCTTCCCCGGGGCAGGTTTTTTCCAGGCAGATATGCCTATTTTATCCACAAAACAGCCCAGGAAAGATTAAAACAGTTTTCACTTAAGAAAGGGGCAGCTGGACACAAAATGGACAATTCAAGAATCCGGGAGTATAGTGCCGCTGTCAGCTCTGGGAGGTCCCTCAGCTGATATTGATTTGCCAGACCTAATGCCCGTCTCACCAGGCAGGAGGCATAAGACCTTGAAAAAATACTTCCAAGACGCTCAATTTATTTTTTGATCCTGGCCCTGGCGATCTATCTTTATCTGCCCAACCATCCCGGCATCCAGATTGGCAGCTTCGATCGGGAAATCCAAACCCGGCTGGGTTTGGATTTAGTTGGGGTTGTGCAGACCTTGCTGGAGGCAGATTTCCCCGAGGTTGAAGAGATCGCTCCTGCAATTTTCCACCACCGTCCTCCACCGTAGGCGGTCAGGTGGAGCGGGGTTAGCAAGTTATTTTCAAAAAATCAAACAAGGTTAACTGATTTCATCCTGACCCCAGACCAACCATTTTCGATGATCAGTCTAGCTAGTTTGTTTGAAATGAATATTTCTTGGTATGCTGCATGACCGGAACCAAACCACTCAGACGACTTCAATATATCTACACTTTGATCCAAGGAATCCCTGAGGATTCTCATTCTTCCTTTGCGATGAGGAAAATATTTTTGAGTGCTGCATGAAGAACAATTGACACTTTTATGGCCCTTGTCAAAAACAATTCCTGGTTTCAGAAAGTACGGGATATACATTTGTCTTATCGATTGAGATGAGGTTTTGTTTATTCCGATTAGTGCGTCCCATTTCTCGAATCCAATGATATTGTTTGAAGATAAAGTATCGAGAACTTCTGCGTTTGTGAAAAGAGTGTAAGTCCAATAAAGGCATACAAAGTGATATTTATTTGGATCAAATTTTTTCTCTATGGTGAATGGTTTTATTTGTTTGAAAGAGCCACAATCCGGACAATAGGTAGCATAGTTTGGGTGGTTTAGCTGCCATTTATTGCTGGGAAAAGGATATCCGTATTCGTAAGTAGGAATTAAACGAACCCACTCTGAGGATAATATCTCTGAGTCGGAAAACTCCGTATCATAGATATCCAAAGCATTTTTCATTTGGACTATTTTTTCAAGTTTCGGCCATATGGGATTGGATTCATATATATTGAGATGGATTAGGTAGCCATCCCCTGGTAAATCACTTTTTGTGAAATCAATATTCAGATTTCTCAATGATGACTCTACATTATCTTTATGACCGAATGTGATTCGATGCAAGATATTCAAATTTACTCCAATTTATGGGTCCCGTTTGAAAACAAAAACTCAAACTTGCTAACGGATGAGCTCACGCGCGCGGCGTGTTATCAGAAATATCCACCAGACTACAGATAGATGTTGAAGTGAGCCCCGATATAATGCACAACTAAATGCCGCGTCGCGTGCAGCGGTTGTTGGGCTACCTTACAATGTGCGATTACGAACAATGACGCAGCAACTTATGGACACAATGTGTTATGACCATCATCACAATATTTTACTTCACCTGCAATCATGGTCATCCAGACTTCCAGATCCTTGAGGTCATCAGGAGCAACAGTCAACGGATTGCCGGATAATATGATGAGATCTGCATATTTACCGGGTTTGATGCTGCCGATGTAATCCTCCATTGAAATGGCCCATGCTGGTTCGATCGTCAGCATCTGCAGGGCCCGTTCTACGCTGACAGGCAGTTCCGGTGCCGGCGGGCTTGGCTCGCACATTGTCCCGTCCGGCATTATGAATTTGTGGGTGACAATCCCGTAGAGTTGCACTATCGGATCAAGGCTGCGGCCGGCAAACCGATCATCCGGGTCTACAGTCCAGCCAAAGTCGGTCTCGATGTAGGCATGGATATCCATGCTGGCTAATGCAAAACGATTGAAATACCAAAGATAACGATCACCAAAGGGTCGCTTAAGATATTCCGCATCACACCAAGTAACGCCGTATCCGCGAATTGAGGTGGAAACATCGAGAACCTCATAGCGCTCAAGTAGGTCTGGGCGGACCATGCTATTGTGTTCTATTTGGTGTCGCACATTCGCATTGGGCTGACCGTCAAGAGCAAATTCAATCGCATTGAGGGCGGTTTCGACTGCCCGGTCACCCATGGCGTGAAATGCCACTCGGAAACCCGCATTTTGCGCCTGAGAGACCACCTGGTTCAGCTCATTCTGCGTCCAGTAGAGATCACCGCGATCAGATCCACATACACCTCTGGAGAGGATCGGTGCGTCGGGTTCAAAGGGCTCAGTGAGTGCCCAGCAGCCTCGCTCAAAACTATAGTTATCCCCATCCACGAAAATCTTGATGCCTGGGATGCGCAATAAACGCTCCGGACTGGTAATTGGGGAATGATCGGGATACCAAGTTTCCAGTACCACCCGGTTGCGGTTTTCATCCAGTATGCCATCGTTATAACTGGCAAATACATTGACACGCAAAAGCAATTCCCCATGTTGTTCAGCTTGCATCAAGGAGTCAATGTGCCCCTCATCGGCCCACATTTCATTCACGGTTGTGAATCCGTATCGTAGAGCAGTGTGTTGAGCCTCGTTCAGTGACTTTCCCATCCGGTCTGAGAAAGCCAAGATATGAGTATGGCCATCTATGAATCCCGGCATCATTGTATGACCTTGCAGGTCTATCATCCTGGTTTGCGGGCCTTGCAAGGTTAAAATTTCTTGATTTGTCCCACTAGCTTGAATTAGACCATTGCGCAGGGCGACCGCCTCCACCAAAGGCTGGTTCTCTTCCATGGTGATGATGTTTCCGTGGTGAAAGATGAACTCGGCTGGCTCTTCAGCTGCGGGAACAGCGGTGGTAGGAACAGCTGTTGGAGAAGCAGTAACAGTTGGGGATGATGTTTCCGTTGGGGATTGGGTCTCTGTGTGATCGGGCTGTGGTGGGGTTTTTAATCCATCGCATGCTGAAATTCCGATAATTAAGATGGAAAACACCATGCTTAACAAAAGAGTACGCTTTCTCATCGTTTCACCTCTCACAACAAGTATGTCAGAATCGGCAAATTTTATTTTGTTGCCCAACGTAAAAGCTCACCTGCCGCCGATACTGTCTTATTTATACAAAAACCAGAGCCATTACTTGCAAATTTCCGCCGCTTCCCTACGCCGGAGGCGGTCAGGTGGAGAGCTGGCCCAGCACCGGCCACGGCTAGGTGGCGCCGACTTGTGCCCTGAAGCCATCCGAATCCACGATCGCCCACAACTCATCAGCTTTCCCCTCGCTGATGTGCATGAAAATCGCTTGATCAACTGCGAACTCCTGTCCTTCACCAGAGACACCGGCGAAATCGCCGATTAAGGTGCCTGCTATCTCAACTCGCGCAGCGACCGAGGAACCATCAACGATAACCTCTTTTACTTCATGGCGAAGACCTGAGATAGCTTTCCTGGCTCTCCGCCAAGTCTGCATGTCGTGTGCAAGACCGCTTGTGATGGATCCACCCGGGTCATGAAGAACGACATTCTCATGAAGGTAATCGCCCAGTCTATCGAGGTCACCTGCATCGCCAGACGCGAGATATCCCCGCACTAGTTTCTCCACGTTCGACATTATTAGCCCTCCATAATATGCCGCGATATACAATCTGGCGGCATTTTGTATTCGGCGATTTATACGGTTCAGCTAACGGATGAGCTCACCCGCAGCCGGGTTTGCTTTTAATGATTATAGAACCAAAACCAATAAGGAGAAAAGAGTAATGATAGCCAGGCGTGGCAGGCTATCGGGTGGAGCGGGGGTTAGCGTGCTCAGGTTGTGTAAAAACCTAGAAAAACATAAAGTTCTTAGCTACTTTCTTCTTGTAGGCTGGAAATTCCTTAGGCCACTGTTCCATACAGAAGCGCTCTTCTATAGTCGCTATCCATTGATATCCAATTAGCCAATATAACGCTACCGTTAATATCATCCATGAACCGCCTGCAATTCCCATACCTAAGTAGACCAATGTAGCCCCAAAATATCCGGGGTTTCGTGAGATCCGGTAAACACCCTGTTCAATCAATTTCCCAGGGGGTGCATTGGTGTAATCCCACATACTTTTCAGCCGAATTGCTTGCCCTACAGCAAAAAGGCTCAAACCTGCAATGAGCAATGCTGAATTTTCACTAAAAGGGACAACAATCGCATAAAGAGGTAGCAGGAATTGAGGGGCCATGACAAACATATAGACAATCCGTTCTGCCCTAGACATTGGCGGAAGATTCGTTGCACGTCTTAGCCCTATTTTTCCGCGTTCTCCCCTAATAACATTTAGGATGACCGGCGTTGAAAATATGATCAATGCGAGAATCCACAGATTGAGCCAGCCTACTTCAAAATGAAACCATTTCATACAAAATGCTCCTTTAAATTACAGCCATCTATTGATAAGAAAG